>NZ_JAULLL010000028.1:0-72964 GCF_041357635.1 Sinorhizobium sp. CB7 | reverse complement strand
CGGACTTCAGCGCTGCAACCTGGGCGGTCTTCAGTGCTGCGGTCTGATCGGTGGAGAGCGCCGCGACATTACCCGTGGAGAGACCCGACAGGGCGGTGGCTGTGATCGCCGCGATGTCGGCCGTCGAGAAGGCCGCGATATCTTCAGAGGCAAAAGCGCCAATTTGCGTCGAGGTGAGTGCCGCCACCTGCGCCGAACTCAGCGCTTCAGCCTGAGCGGAGCTCAGAGCACCGATCTGGTCGGTCGTCAGGGACGACACGATCTTCGTGCTGAGGGCTGCGACCTGGTCGGTGGAGAGTGCTGCGATGTTGTCCGTGCTGAGCGTCTTCAACTGCGTGGAGGTCAGGGCGCCGATCTGGGACGAGCTCAGGGCACCGATCTGGTCGGTGGTGAGGGCTGCGATCTGGTCGGACTTCAGCGCTGCAACCTGGGCGGTCTTCAGTGCTACGGTCTGATCGGTAGAGAGGGCAGCGATATTGGCCGTGGAGAGACCCGACAGAGCCGTCGCCGTGATCGCTGCGATCTCCGAAGTCGAGAAAGTTGCAATGTCTTCAGAAGACAGAGCCGCAATGTCGGCCGAGTCCAGCGCGGCGATCTGGTTGGCGGACAGCGCCTCGACCTGGGTGGAGCTCAGGGCGCCAAACTGGGCCGAAGTAAGAGCTGCAACCGTCTTCGAGTTGAGGGCTGCGATCTGGTCGGTGGAGAGTGCGGCGACGTTGTCCGTGCTGAGCGCCGAGATCTGTGCGGAGGTCAGGACTGCCACCTGGGACGAGCTCAGGGCGCCGACCTGGGCGGTGCTGAGGGCAGCGACCTGGTTGGTCTTCAGCGCGGCGACCTGAGTGGTCTTCAGTGCGGCGGTCTGATCGGTGGACAGGGCAGCGACATTGGCCGAGGAGAGACCCGACAGGGCGGTGGCTGTGATCGCCGCGATGTCGGCGGTCGAGAAGGCAGCGATATCTTCAGAGGCAAAAGCAGAAATTTGCGTCGAGGTGAGTGCCGCCACCTGCGTCGAGCTCAGCGCTTCAGCCTGAGCGGAGCTCAGGGCGCCGATCTGAGCGGTCGTCAGAGACGCTATAACCTTGGTGCTGAGGGCTGCGACCTGATCGGTGGAGAGCGCGGCGATGTTGTCCGTGCTGAGCGTCTTCAACTGCGTGGAGTTCAGGGCGCCGATCTGCGACGAGGTCAGGGCACCGACCTGGTCGGTGGTGAGGGCTGCGATCTGGTTGGTCTTCAGTGCGGCGATCTGGGTGGTCTTCAGTGCTGCGGTCTGATCGGTGGACAGCGCCGCGACATTGCCCGTGGAGAGACCGGACAGGGCGTTGACTGTAATCGCCGCGATGTCGGCCGTCGAGAAGGTCACAATATCTTCAGAGCTCAGAGCCGAAATCTGCGTCGAGGTCAGGACGCCAACCTGCGAAGAGCTCAAAGCTTCGACCTGATCTGAACTCAGTCCAGCGAGCTGTGTCGTATTCAGTGCCGCTATCTGGGCCGTGCCCAGGCTTCCAATCTTGCTCGTGTCGAGAGCCGCCAACTGGTCCAGGCTCAAGCCAGCAACCGAGGTTGCAGCAATGGCGCTCAGCTGTGCGGTGCTGAAAATCGCGACATCTTCGGTGTCAAGCGCGGCAATTTGGGCGGAGGAGAGAGCCTTGACCTGGGTGGTCGTCATCGCCGCGACGTCGTTTGTCGTCAGAGAGGCAATTACAGCGGTCGAAAGGGACTTGATCTGGTTAACAGTCAGAGAAGGAATGATGGAAGTCATGAGCGCGAGCCTTCAATGTTAATTGTTGTGAAAATCAACCCATTACCGCCGATGGCACGACAAGCGCCGAGCCCCTACGTGAGGCCCAGAGCGCGTGATGCACGTGCCATAAGCGGAACCGCTCACCCGGACGCGAAGAACAGCATCGATCTTCAAAGCGTCCTGATATGCGGAGTTATGTATTGAGGGACATGGCTCGCGGGAGCCTTAGCGTTCGGAAGCATCATGCAGACAGGACACAGACCGTCCTGATTCCTACGCCCACGAATGAAGCCGCTGATCCTGGCAAAAGATCGGTTCATTCATTTTTGTCGCAGTTTCATCCCAGCGAATGCGAACTACGACACTTCGTTATCACGATTAAGTCCTAGTCTTAAATTTTTAGTTAACGGGACAGCTTGAAGTACAAATTGTCCTCACATTCGACCACACGTTTACCTGAGCAAGAAAATTTAAGCATAGGCTAACCTTAAGGATTGACTATACGTCGAATCGACTGTCGGCAATACCGCCGAACAGCAGTACTGAAAAAGTTAGCAACAACTCAAGATCAATTCGGATTCGCGCCGCCTCGCGCATCGATAGACTGCGTCAGCACCTTGGCAGGAGTAAGAGAAGTCGCCCCCGCCTTGGAGGCGGGAATGGAATAATGCCCATTCGATACGGAATCGAGGAGGCGCAGGCGCCTGCACGACGAGAGCGCAAGCCCAAAGCAAGCTTGCCCGACTATTTGCTTAAATAGGCTCCAACTCGTTCTCCGCGTCGACCGCCAGGTCGCCTTTCAGTGGGATTTCCATGACCATCAACACGCATCTCGCCTCAGATCCTGCTTCGCCACTCGCTGGTTTGCTCGAACGGGCGCGACAACAGCGGCTCTCCCTGACGGAATTGTTTCAGCTTGCGGAAAACTTCAATTTGGCTGGGCAGAGAGAACAGGCGGCCGAACTTTATAAATGCTGGATTGCCTATAACGACTCCAATCCCCTGCTTCATCTCGTTCATTTCAATTATTCGGTCACTCTGCGGCAAATGGGCGACCTCGCCGGTTCCATCCATTCCCTGCGCGCTTGCCTGAAGGTCAAACCGCAGTTCGGTCAGGGGCATATCAATCTCGGCCGCGCTCTGGAAGATGCCGGCCTGACCGGACAGGCGATCCAGCAATGGCAGGCCTTTGCGGAGATGACGGCCGAGATCACGCCGGAGCGCATTGCCCATCGTCTGATGGTTCTCGAGCATACCGGTCGAGTGTTGGAGAATGCCGGCCTTATGGAGGAGGCGGAGAACGCCCTCTGGAAGGCAATCGAACTACGGCCCGACAAGACGCAGGCTGGCCAGCACTGGACCGCGCTCCGCCAACGCCAATGCAAGTGGCCGACTTTGGTCTCATCGGAGCATGTCTCGCATCGGCAACTTGTGGATGCATTGTCTCCGCTGACCCTTGCCTGTTACGCGGACGACCCCGTCTTTCAGCTGGCCAAGGCCTATCGCTACTGCAAGTCACTCGTGGGCCGACCCGATCTGAGCGGCTTCAAGCCTATCGCGCCGCGCCAGAAATCTAATACCGGGCAACGGTTGCGCATCGGCTATGTGTCATCCGACCTGCGCGACCATGCGGTTGGCTTTGCACTCAGCGAAGTCTTCGAGACGCACGACAAGAGCAGCGTCGAGATCTACGCATATTATTGCGGCGAAGCGCGGACCGGCGACGCTACGCAGACACGGATGATGAGCGCTATCGACCGCTGGCGCGATATTTCGACGGTCAGCGACAGCGATGCAGCAAAGCAAATCATCGCCGATGAAATCGACATTCTCGTCGATGTCAACGGCTACACGAAGCATGCGCGGACCAAGATCTTCGCCTATCGCCCGGCGCCGGTGATTGTCAGTTTCTGCGGCTATCCCGGCACCATGGGCAGTCCGTTTCACCAGTACATCATTGCGGATGAGCATATCATCCCGCCGGAACACGAGATCTACTATTCGGAAAAGGTGCTGCGGATACCTTGCAACCAGCCTGTCGACCGCAAGCGGCAGATCGCGCAGCGGCCGAGCCGAGCCGAAGCGGGGCTGCCCGAGGATGCCTTCATATTCGCCTGCTTCAATGGCATGCAAAAGATCACCGACGCTTGCTTCGGCCGCTGGATGGCTATTCTCTCCGCAACCCCCGGCAGCGTTCTCTGGCTGCTCGGCGGCGGCGAGGACGTCGATCAGCGCCTCAGGCAGGCAGCCGAGCAACTCGGAGTGGCGCCTGAGCGCCTGATTTTCGCTCCGAAGGCTCCGAACCCAAAGCACCTCGCGCGCATTGGATTGGCCGATCTCTTTCTCGACACCTTTCCCTATGGTGCGCACTCCACCGCTGCCGACGCGATTACGATGGGTCTGCCCGTCCTGACATTCCCGGGCAACGGTTTTGCATCACGGTTCTGCTCCAGCATTGTCGCCGCGGCAGGCGTGCCGGAACTGATCTGCGACGGGCCGGACGATTTCGTCCAGAAAGCCGTTGGATTTGCGCGGGACCGTCAAAGTCTCGCCACCGTCAGACAGGCCCTGGAGGGCCGGCGTGAAGCCAGCGTCTTGCGCGACATTCCGGCCCTCGTCCGGCGTCTTGAGCAGTTGTTCTGGCAGATGCAAGGCGAGTGCGAGCGCGGCGAAACGCCCGTGCCCGATCTCAGCAATCTCGACGTCTATTATGAGGTCGGAGCGGAGCTGATGACGGAAAACGTAGAGTTCAGCAGCAATGTGACCTTCCGGCAGCGGTATATCGAGAAGCTGGCGCAGTGGCACGCCTTTTCACCAATCCCGCACGACAACCGCTTGTGGACGGCGGCGACAGCTAACGCGTGACAAGTGGCACCGACCCAAAACACCGAGGATAATATGGCTCCAGTTATACTTGTCACATTTGCGGGCAGACAGAAGAGAATGGAAATCCTGACCCGGTATATTCACTCCGCCCTGGATGCCGGGATCATAGACGAATGGCATGTCTGGGATTTCACCCGCTCGCAGCAGGATCATGAATGGGTGACGGCCGAATTTGGCCCGGTCCGCTATATGGGATCGGCCGCGCCCTATCAGTTCGTAAGATCGGCGGGACTCAACCAACCGCTGCGCTTCAGCGCAACGATCACGAACGATCTTCATATCGCCATCGTTCCGCATGACAGCGGTGACGACTACTTCGAACTGGTTGTCGGCGGCTGGAGCAATTCGCACTCTGTCTTGCGGAAACTGCCACGCAGCGAGCTCAAGAGTTTCAATCGTAACGACGTACCGGCCATATGGAGCAAACCCACTCCGGGCATCCTGTCGCCGGGCACGCCAAACCAGATCGTCCTCAACATCGATGCGGCCGGTGTTCCGTCGCTCCACGTCAACAACGTGGCGATCGGGCGCTGGACTGAACTGGATCTATCAGCGGGTGCGTCCGTCATGGTCCGTGGCGGGTGGGGTGCCGGTCTGGAATTGGATGACACACGGTCGCGGATACAGCGTTTCGTCGGCAACCCGAATGAGGACATGCCCTATTGGCAGGCCTATGATTTCTATGCGAGGCGGCTGAAGATCTTCTCCGACTCGATATTTTTGAAATGCGATGACGACATCGTTTATATGAATCTTGAAAAGCTCAGCGATTTCATCGAATTCAGGCGTACCAATCCCAAATATCTCGTTGTCTCCGCCAATGTGGTGAACAACGGAGTTTGTGCCCACTGGCAGCAAGTGGCGGGCTCTATTCCCGAACGCGTTGGCCACTTTGAATACCCGCCGGGCGGATTTGGCGGAAGTCTCTGGCTGAGCGCGGAGCGTGCCAACGAGCTGCACGACTATTTTCTGCAAACAGACAATAAGCATCTGCCTTTGCCGAGCCAGGTGATCGAGTGGACTGAACGCCAATCGATCAACTTCATTGCATGGCTGGGCAGAGACCTTGTGCATATGGCCTTGCCGAAAGGCGATGACGAGCGGGCGCTGACAGTTGATCTTCCAATGCTGCTCGAGCGGCCCACGGCGATCTATTCGGATTTTACTGTCAGCCACCTCAGCTTCGGCCCCCAGGAGAAAGGCCTGGCTTTGGATCGCTTGATCCAGGCCTATGATGAACTGATGCGCAACTCGATCGCGGCGTAGCAGGCTCGTCTTTTTCACCTGGAAGTATTCTCAATAAAAAACGGAGCTGGAATGCGCGCGAGTGGAAGAATAGGCATAGTGGGTGCGGGATTGTCGGGGGCGGTCATCGGTCGGGAGCTGGCGCAGGCAGGCCATCAAGTCGAGATCTTTGAGGCACGCGACCATATCGCCGGAAACTGCCATACGGAACGCGACGCGGATACTGGGGTGATGGTCCATGTCTATGGACCGCATATCTTCCATACGGACGACCAAGAAGTCTGGGACTATGTCAACAGCTTCCAGAGCTTCAAGCCTTATGTAAACCGCGTCAAGACGACGTCGAAGGGCCAAGTCTATTCCCTGCCCGTCAATCTGCACACCATCAACCAGTTCTTCGGGAAAACCCTCGGGCCGCTTGATGCCCGCATATTCATAGAAGCACTGGCAGACAAGACAATCGGGGACCCGCAAACGTTCGAAGAGCAAGCGCTGCGCTTTGTGGGCAAGGACCTCTACGAGGCCTTCTTCAAGGGATATACCGAGAAGCAGTGGGGCTGCTCGCCGACGGAATTGCCGGCGTCCATCCTGAAACGGCTTCCAGTACGTTTTAACTACAACGACAACTACTTCTCCCACAAATATCAGGGAATGCCCGAGAACGGCTACACGGACATGATCAGCCGGATTCTGGACCATTCCAACATCAGCGTAAACCTCAAGACCCATTTTTCCCGGGCGCAGAAGCAGGATTTTTCGCATGTTTTCTACTCGGGGCCACTCGACGGCTATCTGGATCACGAATTCGGTCCGTTGGGTTATCGAACCCTCGACTTCGAGCGTTTTGACCATGACGGCGATTACCAAGGCTGTGCGGTCATGAATTACGGCGATGTGTCCGTGCCCTATACGCGCATTACGGAGCATAAGCATTTCTCGCCCTGGGAAGAGCATAGCGGATCAGTCTGCTATCGGGAATTCTCCCGTGCCTGCGGCCATGACGACATCCCCTACTATCCAATCCGCCTCGTCAAAGACAAAGAGCAACTCGCCCAATATGTGCAACGCGCAAGGCTCGAAACATCGATCACCTTTGTCGGGCGGCTCGGAACCTATCGCTATCTCGATATGGACGTGACCATTCGCGAGGCACTTGATACGGCGCGGCTCTACCTCGCCCGAAATGCAGACAACGCGTCGATGCCAGTATTCCTGCATTCGCCGATTTGACGATGACAACATTGGTGCGCCGGCCGTCGACGCTCTCTGTTTCAAGGAGCGCCATGGCCCGCATTGTTGCTGCCGGGTGATTTCAGGTCGAATCGGCCTGAAATCTGAATCCCCTCTCAACCAAAAAGTTGGAGCAGGATGTGGCCCGAAAACCCCGCACACTTTTCGGCGCCGCGTTCTAAAGCGGTTCAGCTTTTCACGGAAGCGCAGAACCGCTCTAAGCTTTTGTTTTTACGCAATTCCGGACGGAAAACCGCTTCGCACTTTTCCTGGAATTGCTCTAGCTGAAAGAGCGCACCAGGCTTCCAACGAGAAGATTCCAGCCGTCAATCAGCACAAAGAAGAGAATCTTGAAGGGAAGCGAGATCGAAGTGGGCGGGAGCATCATCATGCCCATCGCCATCGTGATCGTAGCGACGATCAGGTCGATGACCAGGAATGGCAGGACGACCAGAAAGCCGATCTCGAAGCCGCGCCGGATTTCGGAGATCATGAAGGCAGGGATGAGAACGCGATAATCGACCTTGCCGTCGACCACCACGGTCTGGCCCCGCTCCTGCGCCAGATCGACGAAGAGGCGCAGATCCTTGTCTCGCGTATTGGCATTCATGAACGTGCGGAACGGTTCGGCGATGCGCTGAACGGCGTCGGCTTCGGTGATCTGATTAGCCAGCAGCGGCTGGATGCCGTCCTGCCAGGAACGATCGAAAGTCGGCGCCATGACATAGAAGGTCATGAAAAGCGCAAGGCTCAACAGAACCATGTTCGGCGGCGTCGTCGCCAGACCCATTCCGGAGCGCAAAATGGAAAATGCGATGACGAAGCGTGGAAAGCTTGTCACCATAATCAGAATGCCGGGCGCCACGGACAGAACGGTCAGGAGACCGAAGGTGCGTATAATCCATGCCGCGACGGAACCGTCGACCGGTACATTCAGAAGATTCGTCGGAAGCTGCTGCGCTGCCGCCAATCCGGGCATCGCCATCATGGCGAAAAGAAAACTTAAAGCTCGAATCATTCGATCACAAAGGTTCGGAAGATAACCTTCGATACTTTGCCTTCCGAACGAAGGTCAACACGCTCCTGAATGTCATCCCGTAGATATTGAAAGCCGCGCGGGCCCTCGATCTGCTGAAGGGAGACGGTACGGATGTAGGCCAGGATATCCTGGTGGATGTCTTCGGCGAGCTTGACGTCCGGCGGCCCTTTGAAGAGCAGCGCGACCTCGAGTCGGACCCAGTTCTCGGAGGGATAAGCGAGGTTCGACGTGATCGGCTCGAGCTGGACGATGCCGTTGGCTTCGGTCGAAATATGGGGCAGTCCCTGTTCGCCTTCCTTCGCCTGCTCTTCGGCCTTTTTCTCTTCCTCGGCCTTCTGGGCCTCCTGCGCTCCCTTGATATTAGGAGCAATCATAGTTCCGACGGCCCAACCGCCACCGCCGCCAAGCACGGTCAGGATCGCGAGGCCGGCGATCGTCAGGATCATCGGGTTTTTTTTCTTTTCACCGCTATCGCCGGCGTCCGGTTCTGCCATGGCTTTTCATCCATCCGTCTGTTGGCTCGCCTTCTCTCCCGCCTCAGAGCGGTGAGAGAAGATCGATTGCCTGCTGACCGCGCGGCGGCTGCTGCACTTCCATCAGACGGCCGCGGCCGCCGTAGGAAATGCGGGCTTCAGCAATCTTCTCGTAGGAAATGGTGTTTTCAGCATCGACGTCCTGCGGCCGGACGATACCAGCGACGTTGAGAATGCGCATTTCCTGATTGACGCGCACTTCCTGCGAGCCGCTGATCACGAGGTTGCCGTTCTCCAGAATGCCGGTCACGACGGCGGCGACGAGCAGTGTCAGCTTTTCGGAGCGCTCGATCTTGCCCTTGCCGTCCGTGCTGGTGTCCGACCCATACGTCAGATCGGTCTTCGATTGCGGCGTCCAACCGAAAACCTGCGCATTCACGTCCCAGTTCATGCCGCTCGAATTCGTACGGCTGCGATTCGTCTCGTTGTCGAAGGACGCCTTGTCGTTGATCTGGATATTGACCGTCAGAATATCGCCGACGTTGATTGCACGGGCGTCCTTGAAGAGGGCCGCCTGGGAATCGCTCCACAGCGAATAGCCCTGCGCAACCTGATGCGGCCTTTTGGGATAAAGCGCCATCTGCGGCGTCTGGCCGTAGGCAAGGCCGCTGCCGATCGGACTCATCGCCGGCGCCCTGCCGATTTCCTTGATTGCCGCGCTCTGGCAGCCCGACAGAAGGACGACGGCCATTATCGCAGCCGAGAAACGCTTTTTCATGAGGGATCCTTCGAGGTATTGGGATCGGACGCGCTGGCAATGATATTTGCGATGACCGCCGCTTTCTTCGCGTCCATTTCATTCAAGATGAGGCTGGACTGACGGGCATTCAGCTTCATGATCACCGCTGCCGCAACCTCGGTCTTGACTTCCTGGAGCTGCTGCGCCGCCGCGTCCGGCTTCATGTTCTTGTAGATGTCGACGAGCCCGGCTTCCGCCTGCTGCAGAAATTCATTGCGACGCTTCAGCCAATCCTCGTATTCGGCCCTTCGCTTTTCCATGGTGGCAACGCGCTCGTCGACATCCGCCTGGAGTTTTTCAAGCTCCTGCTTCTGCAGGAGATAACGCTGATCCCGAGCGGAATCGGCGATGTTCGTGCAGTACTGTCGGATTTCCTCTTCCGTCGACAGCTCTCCCGCGGGTCTTGGCGCTTCCTGAGCGAAGGCCCCCGGAATGGACAGAAGGATTGCGACAATCGCCGGCAGGGCGATCTTACGCGCGAAGCCCGGAATTGCCGAAGTCACACCAATCGTTGTCATTGCAGCACAAGCTCCGCCTGAAGGGCTCCCGCCGATTTGATGCCTTGCAGGATGGCAATAATGCCGTCCGGCTTGACGCCGATATTGTTGAGACCGGCGACGAGAGTGCGCAGGTCCGGCCCGTCGAGAATGGCCACGCGGCCGCCGTCCTTTTGGGCGTAGATGTCGGTTTGCGGCTGGACGGCCGTCACACCGCGCGAGAAGGGCTCCGGCTGAATGATCTGCGGCGTTTCGGTGACCTGAACCGTCAAAGTACCATAACTGACCGCCACCGGCGAAACCCTGACGTCGGCACCGATGACGATCGTACCGGTCCGCTCGTTGATGACGACCTTTGCGGGCGTATCCGTGGCCACCTCCAGGTTCTCGATATCCGCCATCAGTCGGGTCAGATCCGCTGTGCTAGGCTTACTGACCACGACCTCCTGCGAATCCTTGGCCTGCGCGATCGGCGTGCCAAAACGCCGGGACGCATAGCCGTTCACGACATCGGCGATGCGGGCGGCTGTCGAGAAGTCGGGATTGCGAAGCTGCAGAACCAGATTGATCGAATCGCTGAAGCGCGATGGCAGTTCCCGTTCGATGATGGCGCCACCAGGTACACGGCCCGCAGTTGTCACCCCTTCGGTGATGGTTGCAGCCTGGCCCTGGGCGCTGAAGCCGGAAACGATGACGGAGCCCTGGGCGACGGCATAGATCTGTCCGTCGGCGCCGGAAAGCGATGTCATGATGAGTGTTCCGCCGCGCAGCGACGTGGCATCGCCAAGCGAGCTCACCGTCACGTCGATCCGGCTGCCGGGGCTTGCGAACGGCGGAAGATTCGCAGTCACCATCACTGCCGCAGTATTCTTCGCGTTCGAATCTCCGCCCTGTGTGGAGATGCCGAGATTCTGAAGCATGGCGCGCATCGACTGCTCGGTGAAGGGGGAAGCACGCAGGCCGTCGCCGGTTCCCTGGAGACCGACGATAAGACCATAACCGATCAGCTGGTTATCGCGACCCGCCTGGAGAGAAGCGATGTCCTTGATACGGGAGGTTATCGCCCAGGCGGGCTGCGGTGGCAGAAGGCCGACGGGCAGCAGCAGGAGAGCCGCCAGGAGACTGCGCAGTTTCTTCATCGCGCCACCACATGGACTGTCCCGTCGGCAAGCACGGTCCCGCTGACGATGATACCCGAATCCATATTTCGGGCACGTATGACCTGCCCGGTCGTGGCATCCTCCAGCGGCGTTCCGGCCGCTGAGATGGTCATATTGCCGACATTGAAGACGAGACGAACCTTGGAACCGCGCGTCACCGTGTACGCCTCGCGCAGCGCTGAAACGGAAATGGTCCGCCCTGGCAGCAATGTCCGCTTCGTCACCCTCCCCACCACCTGATCGATCGACTTGGCATAGTCGCCGGCGAGATTGGGATTTGTGACTTCCACTTCCTCGACGCGGGCGCCGGTGACGGTTTCGCCCGGATAAATGACTTCGGTCGGCACGACGGCATAACCCATGCCGGCATTTGCCACGACCGGCGCCAGGACGGCGACGACGGTCGCCGCAGAGAGCACCAGTCCCCTTGCAATTTTTCTCCGGCGAACCATCATGTTCGGCCTTTCCTTCCTTATTTCAGGTTTTTGCTGACGATCTGAGCCATTTCGTCGGCTGTCGTGATAACCTTGGAGTTCATTTCGTAGGCGCGTTGGGCCGATATCATCTCGGTGATTTCCTTGACCGGATCGACGTTGGACGATTCCAGATATCCTTGTTTGATGTAGCCCATGCCCTCTTGATCCGGATCGTTGACGACCGGCTGGCCGGACGCAGCCGTCTCGGCGAAGAGGTTGTCGCCCATCGGTTGCAGCCCTGCCTCGTTGACGAAGTTCGCCATGGTCAACTGTCCGAGGACCGTGACATTGGTATCGGTGCCGAGGCGTGCACTGACCTCGCCCGACCGGCTGATTTCGATGTCCTGTGCATTCGTGGGAATGGTGATGTTTGGAATGACCGCGTAACCATCGATCGTGACCAGCTGGCCGGTTTCGCTCTTGTTGAAGGTGCCGGCGCGTGTGTAAAGAGTCGATCCGTCGGGCGCCTCGATCTGAAACCAGCCCTTGCCGACGATTGCCATGTCGAGGTCATTGCCGGTCTGCGTCAGTTCACCCTGAATGTGAAGGTTGCGGACGGCAGCGGTTTGCACACCGAGACCGATATTGGCGCCTTCGGGAACGATGTTCTGGTTTGCGCGGTTCGCAATGCCCTGCGCGCGCTCCGTCTGGTAGAGAAGGTCGGTAAACTCGGCGCGGGCACGCTTAAAGCCCGTCGTGTTGATGTTCGCGATGTTGTTCGCGATTACTTCAAGGTTCGTCTGCTGGGCATTCATGCCCGTCGCGGCAATGGCGAGCGCTCTCATATGTTCGTTCTCACTCCGTTACATCTGCATTTTGGTGACGTCGAGAAAGGCTGAAACGACCTTGTCGCGCAGCGCGATCGCCGTCTGGAGAGACTGTTCCGCCTGCAGGACCGCGTCCACGACCTCGCGGGTCGTCGCGGTACCCTTGATGCCTTCGAAGGAGGCTTTCTCCGCCTGCTTCAGATTGTTGGCCATGTCGGTGGCCATATTGCTCATGACCGAGGCAAAGCTCGACCCAGAAGACGTGCCGGAAGCAGATCCCTGGGTGGAAGAAAGCTCGCTGGACTTTTCCGTGGCAACGCTGCCAAGTCCGCGCGTCAGCGATAGAGAACTTACACTTTGAACATTGTCGATCATTGCGATGCCTTCAGAAGATCAATGGTGGCCGAGATCAGGTCGCGAGATTGCTTGATGGTCTGCAGATTGGCGTCGTAGGAACGGTTCGCCTCGCGCATATCCGCCATCTCGACGAGAACGTTGACGTTCGGCAGCTTGACGATGCCACGTTTATCGGCAGCCGGATTGTCCGGATCGTATTCCTCGATGAACTTGGACTCGTCATTGCCGAGTCTCTTGACGCCCACGGTCGTCAGGTTGTTCGCACGATCCACCTCGGCGCCGAAAGTGATCGTCTTGCGGCGATAGGGATCGGCGCCCGGCGTATCACCGGTGGAGCGTGCGTTGGCAATATTTTCGGAAACGATGCGCAACCGGGTCGATTGCGCCTCAAGGCCGGAGCCTGCAATTTTCAAGGCTGCTGAAAGTGGATCCATGACATCACTTCTTTACGGTCATCAACATCATTCGATGAAAGGAAGTCACCAGCGAGGTATTCAGCTGATACTGGCGCTGAATTTCGCCGGTCTTTGACAGCTCTTCGGCGAGACCGACCGTATTTCCGGATTCCTGGACGCCGATTTCCTGGTCGAGGGCGGCTTCCTTGACGTCGATATCGTTGTTCGAGCTGAAATCGTTGCCGGAGAAATGCGCGGGATTGGTTCTCGCCATTGCGATATTCTCGTTATTCAGGACCGCGTCGAAAGGGGTGATGTCCTTGGCCTTGAACTTCGGCGTATTCGCATTTGCTATGTTGCCAGCAACAACTTCCTGACGAATGGAAAGCCATTCGGCCTGTCGTGACGCCAGGTCAAAGAGTTGGATGGGTTGCATGGGCATACTCCGTTCTGATTGCCCCGACCCTAGGCCGGTAATCTTGCGTGGGACTTACGGAAGATTGCGATCCTGATTTCCGGCGGAATCATTGCTTTCAGGGAGAACGTCCGTCAGGCAGAGCACTTGTTCGAGGACAACAAAAATAGGCGGCCGGAAATTACCCGCCGCCTGCAATGCCGCTCAATTCTAGTAGGTTGGAGCGGAATGCGGGCGAAACTGCTTACACTTTTCCCGCTCCAGCGATCAGTTGTTCCCGTAGACGTCGCCCCTGGAGGTGACGATTACCCATTTGCCATCGCGCTGCTCCAGCGCCGCGAGCTTGCTTTCGTCCGGCAGGATCGATCCGATGCGCACGACATACATGCCCGTTGAATCTTCAATCAGCGCACGCCCGTTGGAGACATGCAGGAGACGGAAACCGGCCTTCCCGGGAAATGGCTGGTCTTCGTCGGCTGCCGGCCCCTTGTCGTCTTCCCGGCCGATATTCGAGACCGTTGCCGTTGTCAGTGGGTCGACTGTTCCGTTCAGTTTTTTGTTGGTTTCGTTCCTGTTGATCATGGCAAGCGGCGACACGCTGAAGACGTTGCGCGCCGGCCAGTCGGGAAGCTCGCGCGTGCGATTTCCCTCCGTCACACTGATGCCGAACTTGTCCGAGTTGAAGAAGACATACCAGGGAAAAAATGCCGAAAGACCCGCCAGAACGAGACCGAGGCCGGCCAGCGCCCGATCCGTCGCGCGCGATTTCCCTTTGGATTGTTGTTTCAGCGGGGCAACGGGTTCATCTGCATCGGAATCAGTCACGTCTAACCTCTCTGCCTGACCGCCGGGGGCGCCGGCTGATTGATGATCCCCGATCCGGTCTTCAATGCCGTCGCCAGATCGGTGAAGGCATCGGGCGAAGGCCCATCGCCAGGGCTCTGCTTCAGGACATCATAAATGATCGGCACCTGTTTGATGGCCATGTCGAGATCGGGATCGCTGCCGGCGCGGTAGCCACCGATGAGGCGCAGATCGCGCGTTTCCTCATAGCGGTGGACCAGTGTTTTCAGGCGAGCGACGAGTTTTTCCTGATCGACGGTCCAGGCCTTGCGCGCCAGACGCGATATGGATGCGAGCGGATCGACGGGGGGATACCGGCCTTCTTCCGCTAGGCTGCGCTGCAGGACGATATGTCCGTCGAGAATACCGCGCGTCGAATCGGCGATCGGATCGTTGTGGTTATCGCCGTCAACCAGGATCGAGATGATGGCGGTGACGGTTCCCGTTCCCTCAATGCCGGGGCCTGCACGTTCGAGCAGACGCGGCAGCTCGGTAAAAACGGACGCCGGGTAACCGCGTGCGATCGGCGGCTCGCCGGAGGCTGTCGCGACCTCGCGGATCGCATGGGCAAAACGGGTGACGCTGTCGATAATCAGAAGGACGTTGTCGCCCTGATCGCGAAAATGCTCGGCAATCGTGATTGCCGTCAGGGGCGCCATCTTGCGCAGCATCGGGCTCTCGTCGCTGGTTGCGACGACCGCGATCGATTTCTTCATATGCGAGCCGAGCGTGTCTTCGATGAATTCGCGAACTTCGCGACCGCGCTCCCCGACCAGTGCGATCACGACCTTGTCGAAGGCGCCAGCGCGCGCCAGCATAGACAGAAGCGTAGACTTGCCGACGCCGGAACCGGCGAAAATGCCGAGACGCTGCCCCAGGCAGAGAGGCGAGAAGATGTCGATCGCGCGAACGCCGGTCTTGAAGCCCTGTTCAACACGCCTGCGGGTCATCGATGGCGGCGCCGTGTTGGAGATCGAACGGCGTACCGTTCCCTGCGGCAGTGGTCCAAGCCCATCAATGGACTCACCGAGCGAATTGATCGTTCTGCCGCACCAGGCATCCGTGGGTGCGACGCGGAAGGCGCCCTTGCGGATCACGGTGTCGTGGATGCCGATCGGCTCACCCGGTTCGATCGGGCAGACATAGGTCAGATCCGGCTCGACACGCACGACCTCACCGAGGTGAAGTCCCGTCGCGGACCGGTGAGCGACGAAATCGCCGAGGCGCACGTGACGGGAAAGGCCGGCTACCGTGTAGTGACCGGCCGCAATCGTTTGAACGTGGCCCCCGTGCGCCACCAGTGCCTCCGGCGAAGCGTAGCGGTTTGCAAGTGCTCCAAGATGCGTGAGTTTCGAGGATAACGCGTTATCCGGCCGCATTTCAGTCGTCATGCCGGTCACCCGTGATTACTTGCTGCCGCCGAGGGTCTTGATGGCCTCGCCGAAGGAGGATTCGCTATCCTGCATCAGTGAACTGATGCTTTCGAACATACGGTTCACCTCGATGAGCTGCGTCATTTCGCGCATCGCATTGACATTGGAATTTTCGAGATATCCCTGGGCGACACCGGTGTTGATCCGGTCGACGACCGCCTGCGGTTGCTGTGTCGTGATGATGCCGCTGTTGTCGGCGCGCAGGTAACCGCGGGTAACGTCGGCCTGATACAATCCCAGAGAGGCAACCTGGCGTCCGTCCTGGAAGATGATGCCGTCCGCGCCGACCTTGAGATCGCCGCCAGTGCGGTTGACCTGAATGGGAGCACCACCGGTGTCGAGGACCGGATAGCCCTTGATCGAGACGAGCTCACCCGCATCCGTCAGGGTGAAACGTCCGTCGCGTGTCAGCACCATGCCATTGGGCGTATCGAGTGCGAACCAGGCATCGCCCTTGACGGCGAAATCAAGGAGATTGCCGGTATGCTCGAGCCCACCGTTTTCCGCCGAGAGGTAATCGTTGCCCTGGGAGACGAAGGCCACCTTTGCGTTCAGATCGTTCCCGGTGTTGGACATCATCTGATCGAACTTGACCTCGGTGGCGCGAAAGCCGACCGTATTCACGTTGGCCATATTGTCGGCGATTGTCGTCAGCCGGCGTTCGAGCGCCATTTGCGAAGACAGGGAAACATAAAGGCCAGACTGCATCTTACAAATCTCCGAACCGGACATTGAGCAAACGAAGACGCTTCTGCTGGTTGCGCTTCGCTGAGTTGGTCATCTCATACACGGGGCACGGATGCGCCCGTTCGTCTCCCTCAATGTGGCGACAAAGGCTTGCGCGAAGCTGACAGCGGAAAATGCGGGAAACGGGGCTTTCCATCAGCCTCACGCAAGCCAGAAACCATATCCGTTTTGGTGAAAAACAACGTTCAGATGTGGACTGGCGATGAATATCATTATCGGATTTGTAGTGACCTGCGGCTGCATCATCGGCAGTTTCATGGCGATGGGCGGTGAGCTCGACGTTCTGTTTCAGCCCTTCGAATTTCTGATCATCGGCGGCGCCGGTCTTGGCGGTTTCATCATGGCCAATCCGATGAAGGTCGTGAAAGATTCGGGCAAGGCGCTCGGCGAGGCTTTCAAGCATGCGGTGCCGAAGGAGCGCAACTATCTCGACGTGCTCGGCGTCCTCTACTCGCTGATGCGCGATCTGCGCACGAAATCCCGAAACGAGATCGAGGCGCATATCGACAATCCGGAAGAGTCCTCGATCTTCCAGTCCGCGCCAACGGTGCTCAAAAACAAGGATCTGACCGCTTTCATCTGCGATTACGTGCGGCTCATCATCATCGGAAACGCCCGTTCGCACGAGATCGAGGCGCTGATGGACGAGGAAATCAATACGATCCTCCACGACAAGATGAAGCCGTATCACGCGATCAGCATCATGGGCGACTCCTTCCCGGCCATCGGTATCGTCGCGGCAGTGCTCGGCGTCATCAAAGCCATGGGCCATATCAACGACTCTCCGGAAGTTCTCGGCCATCTGATCGGCTCGGCACTCGTCGGCACCTTCCTCGGCATTCTGCTTTCCTACTCGCTCTGTGCACCGCTGGTTTCCCAGATCAAGGTCGTCCGCAACAAGCAGCACCGCCTCTATGTCATCGTGAAGCAGACGCTGCTGGCCTACATGAACGGTTCCGTTCCGCAGGTGGCTCTGGAATACGGACGCAAGACGATCTCCTCCTACGAACGCCCGTCGATCGACGCGGTCGAACAGGAAATGATGAACCCCGGTGGTGAGAACAAGGCGGCCTGATCATCCATGAGCAAAGAAACCTCGAACATACCGGTCATGGATCGCGCTCTTCTTGCCAGGTTAACAGGTGCGCTCGGTGATACCGCGACCGTTGCAAAGCTCTGCAGCGCCTTCGGACAGGTCTATGGCGAGTTCCTGCCCGATATCATCAAGAGCGAAACGGGGCTGAACGTCACCGCCAGCTATCTCGGATGCGAAGCCGGCTTCATGACCGACCTCATCGCAGATCTCGGCGAAAACGTCGCGCTGGTCGATGCGTCACTCCGCAACTGGTCACCGAACGTCGTCCTTTCCTGCGGTAACGGCTTCGTCATGACGCTGATGGAGCATATGCTCGGTGCGCTTCCGGAAACGATCGAAGAACCGGTCCTTCGTCCGCTGTCGGTCATCGAGCTCGATCTCGCCGTCATGGTTTTCGACAAGATCGCCAACGTCATGCGGTCGGCGGTGGATGCTCCCGGCGGGTTCGAACCCTATCTCGAGCGGCCTTACAATATCGAGGACCGTCCCAAGCCAGCGGATGACTATGTCGACGAATTCGCGGCGACGGTGAAAATGGCCATCACGCTCGGCGAGGTCACGTCGGAATTCGCATTGGTGGTTCCGCAGAAGGCCCTGTTGAAGACGACGATCAAGCCGCCCAAGGCCAAAACCCAGGCAGCAAAATCCAACGAATGGACCGAACAGATGAGCGAGCAGGTTCGCCGCTCTCAGGTCACGCTCGAAGCGCGCATAAGATTGCAATCGCTTACTCTCGGCACGATTTCGCGGCTCGCCGTCGGCGATGTCATTCCGTTCAAGGAAAAGGGCGATGTTCGTGTCGAGGTCAGTGCCAACAACAGGGATCTGTACATATGCGAATTCGGGCGGTCCGGTGACAACTATACCGTCAGGGTAAAGGACAATGTGAATTCAGATGACGAACTGATTAGGCACCTAATGAATTAGTCGGTGTTCTCGCGCTGAAGCTGCAAGGCAGCTTGAGGCAAGTTTCAACTGGAATAGTGATTTCATGGCGACGAAGAAAACACAAAAATCGAGTGACGAATCATTGCAGCTCCCCGGCAATGACGCCGAGCTGGAGCAGGCGATCGATGACCTCCGCGGCGTGCTGAAAAAGGGCGCCGACAGCGATCTGCCGGATTTCGGCGGTGACATCGGCTCCGATATCGCAGTCGGCGACGCCCAGAACGACGGGCTGGAGCTTTCGGCCTTCGGAGGCAATTTCGGCGGTGACACTTCCGGTTTCGATGCCGGCGGTTTTGGGGCCGATTCCTCCTTCGCGGACACATCCTTCTCCGGCGGTGAATCAGGCACAATGCAGCCGCCGGGAAGCGCGTTGACCGCAAACCTCGAAATGATCATGGACATTCCCATCGATGTTCAGATCGTCCTCGGCAGCAGCCGTATGCAGGTTTCCGGTCTGATGAACCTCAATGAGGGGGCGATCATCGCGCTCGACAAAAAGATCGGCGAACCTGTCGAGATCACAGTGAACGGGCGCAAGATTGCCCGCGGCGAGATCACGGTTCTGGAAAATGACGATACGCATTTCGGTGTAAAGCTTATTGAAGTTCTGAGTACGAAAAAAGCCTGATCCCTGTGCGGGACGGAGAGGGAAAGACCATGATGGACTTTGACGATTTCGGCGGCGCCCTTGCCGAGAAACCGTTAACCCAGGCTGAAAAAGCGGCAGCCGTTCTTCTTGCGATGGGAAAACAGGTCGCGGGACGGCTGCTGAAATATTTCACGCAAAACGAGCTGCAGCTCATCATCGCTTCGGCTCAATCGCTCCGCCCCATTCCGCCGGATGAGCTTGCCCAGCTTGTTGCCGAGTTCGAAGACCTCTTCACCGAGGGCGCCGGTCTCATGGACAACGCCAAGGCCATCGAAAGCATTCTTGAGGAAGGGCTTACACCCGACGAGGTGGATAGCCTGCTCGGGCGCCGGGCCACGTTCGAGGCCTATGAGACCTCCATCTGGGACCGCCTCGGCGAGGCCGACCCGGCATTCGTCGGCAAGTTCCTGCTTCGCGAACATCCGCAGACCATCGCCT
Source organism: Sinorhizobium sp. CB7 (assembly GCF_041357635.1). Lineage (NCBI taxonomy): Bacteria > Pseudomonadati > Pseudomonadota > Alphaproteobacteria > Hyphomicrobiales > Rhizobiaceae > Sinorhizobium > Sinorhizobium sp. CB7. The sequence goes on along the minus strand of NZ_JAULLL010000028.1, from coordinate 53,330 downwards.
ATACGCTTTCCATGATGCCGTCATCCTTTGGCGCGAAAGTGCTGCTGCAGCTCCCCGACAGCCGTCGCGCCGACATCATGAACCGAACCGTCAATCTGAAGGACGTCAGTCCGAAAGCAGCGCAGATCATCGAAAATCGCGTGGTCATGCTGCTCAACGAAATCGAGGCGGAACGCAATTCCTCTGGTTCGAACAAGGTGGCGGAACTGATGAACGAGCTGGAGAAACCCCAGGTCGACACGCTTCTTACCTCCTTGGAATCGATCAGCAGGGAAGCCGTCAACAAGGTTCGGCCGAAGATCTTCCTCTTCGAGGATCTCATGCACATGCCGCAGCGCAGCCGCGTCATGCTGCTCAACGACATTTCGTCCGACATTATCACCGTGGCACTGCGCGGCGCGCCAATGGATATCCGCGAATCCGTGCTTGCCGCCATCAGCCCTCGACAAAGGCGCATGATCGAATCGGATCTCGCCGTCACCGGCGCGCCGATCAATCCCCGCGAAGTGGCGATCGCAAGACGCGCGGTTGCCCAGGAAGCCATACGGCTTGCCAATTCCGGGCAGATCCAGCTCAAGGAAACCGAAGAGGAGAAATCCTCGGCGGCCGCGTGAGACACGACTGCTGTTGAAAATCTCAACCCTGCGCCAGCATCCGGTTGATCGGGCCCCGGCGCGGGCCTACCGTTGACGATGGGCGGATCGCGCATTTGCGCGATGCTCGCCTGTTTGAGGAAGGCGCGCGGATTTGGCTGACGATCAGGACAAGGACAGCAAAACAGAATCCCCAACCGAGAAAAAGATTCGCGATGCCGCGGAAAAGGGAAATGTCCCCCATTCCAGAGAGGCTTCGATCTTTGCTTCGGTGGCTGCCATTTTCATCTATCTCGTCTTCTTTGCGCCTGGCGGCGTCGGGCGAATAAGCGAGATATTGCGCGATCTTTTCGAGCAGCCGGATCAGTGGAAAATCGAAACAGGCCCGGACGTCATTTCACTTTTCGTCCGGCTGGGTTGGGCGACAGCGGCGCTGCTGGCGCCGGCTTTCATTCTCTTTGTCGTCTTTGGCGTCGGCGCATCCGTCGCCCAGAACCTGCCCACACCGGTTCTTGAACGAGTGCGCCCACAAATTTCACGCCTTTCTCCTACCAAGGGATTTGCTCGGATCTTCAGCGGACCGGGCCTCGTCGAGTTCGGCAAATCGCTGTTCAAGATCATGGTCGTGTCGTTGATCATGTTCTTCGTGCTGCGATCGGAATATTTCCAGTCCATCGATGCGATGTTCTCGGACCCGCAGACAATCCTCGTAAGATTGCTGGCGATCCTGCGTAAAGTCGTCATCGTCATTCTGCTTTCAACGGCCGTCATCGCGGTCGTCGATCTTTTCTGGTCGCGATATCACTGGTTTACGCAATTGAAGATGACGAAGCACGAGGTCAAGGAAGAGCTGAAACAGGCTCAGGGTGACCCGATCGTCAAATCCCGCCAGCGCTCAATTGCCCGCGACCGGGCCCGCCGCCGCATGATCAACAGCGTTCCGCGTGCCACGCTCGTCATTGCCAACCCGACCCACTACGCGGTCGCCCTGCGTTATGTCAGGGAGGAAAACGATGCGCCTGTCGTCGTGGCCAAGGGCCAGGATCTTATCGCACTGAAGATCAGGGAGATTGCCGAGCAGAACGGCATTCCCGTTTTCGAGGACCCGCCTCTTGCCCGCTCCATGTTTGCGCAAGTCTCGGTCGATAGTGTCATACCGTCAGTATTTTACAAGGCTGTGGCTGAGCTCATACATCGGGTCTATGCCGCGCAGTCGAATAAGAAACGGGTCCGATAAGCCGAATGAAAAAATGCCCCCACTCCAGCCAGCGTGAAAAAATTCTTGCCGATGCAATCAATCCGGTAGCATCGGAGCTCAGGCTTCTCGACGCGGCCGACCTGATCTCGCTGCTGCGTTTTGAATATTACGGCAATCTCTCCGATCTCGTGGCATCGGCGGCCGAGCTCTATTTTCATCCCGGCACGATCAATTTCGGTCTCGGAGGAGATTATCGATTGGATTGGGACGGCAAGCCGGAAGTGGTTCTTGATCTCGAAATCAAACCGCAAGGCGTGACCATCTATGCCCAGCTCACATTGGCGAGCCATCATGCGGGCATCGAGATCAATCATATCTCGTTCCAGAACGCGTCCGACGATCCGGACGAAAACACGGCTCTTCTGGAAAGAGGCCTGCAGCAGGCCCGGTATTCGACGAGCCGTTCGGGCGCTCTATCGCTTTAATGCATGTCGCGCAAAAGTGTGCAGCGGTTTTTGCGGCAACGACATGCATGAAAACAACAAGCTGAAGCCTGTCGCGTGAGCCTACCTTCACGCGCCAGGCTTTTGGAGACGGATTCAGATTTCAGGTCAATTCGACCTATAATCATCCGGCTCTGGAGATTGCGAAAAAACAAATGGTTATGGCGGCTCTGCGATTCTATGAAAAGCTGAACCGCTTTAGCTTAGCTGATATAGCCGAGCCGAATTGCCTTCGCGATCGCCTGGATACGGTTCACGGAATCAAGCTTGATCGTTGCCGATCCGAGATAGGCATTTACCGTATGAACGGAAAGCCCAAGCTTGTCGGCAATCTCTTCACTGATGCGGCCATCGCCGGCAAGCTGCAGGCACGCTATCTCGCGCTCGCTTAATGCTTCGGCGGTGGTCATCCGCCGTTCGTCCAATGACAAGAGATCCATCATGATCTGGCAACTGCGGCCGTGAAGCTCGATGACCATTTCGATCGTGAGGTCGATATGATCGGCAGTGAAGACGATGAACCCGTTTCCGACCGCGCCAAGGCGCACAGGAAATGCAATGCCGGAAAAGGGCAAAGCGTGCCCAGCAAGACAATGCAGAAAAGCGCTGCAACCGGATGCCGGGCCGATGTCATCATCCTCAGTTCCCTGCCATGTCAGCGGCAGAACGGACCTGTCGATATGCTCGATGAGAAGACCGCCATAGGCATCAAGAAAGCTCTTGTTATAGCCAGGGTTCGATGCGCCCCAATTTTCGAGCTCGCATGTGAGCCGCTGCTTTGCCGGGAGCCCAAAACCACTCACCCTGTACACCGCGAAATGCTGTGCACCGATCATTTTCTGCATTGCCACTAGCCGAGGAAAAAGATCCGATCGACCGGAAACTCTCTGAGTACGCAGCATGCGTATTTCATCCGCAGTAAACGCCGCTTTACCCGACGGATGTCCCATAACTATCCCTCAAACAAGGTTATTCCTGACGGCAAAGGCGATCGCCTCGGACCGTGTCTTGGTAGCCGTCTTCCGCATGACACTGGTGATGTAGTTGTTGATCGTATTGCGCGAGATACCCAGAATCACTGCGATCTCATCACTCGTCTTTCCTTCCGCGATCCAGAAAAGACATTCAATCTCACGCTCGGTCAGTTCGAAATCGCGCTCCGCCTTGCCGCCTCCATAGCCGAGAAAACTGGCGAAATAACCCGCAAGCAATCCGACATCCCGCAGCCTTTCGGGCGATACGACAAATCCTTCGGGGGAAAGCAGCATCAGGGAGAAGCGCGAACGCCCGACATTGAACATCACCGCGCTATATTGCCGGCTCGTGCCTTCAGGAAGCTCCACATCCTCAGGCAGGGATGCAAAGCTCGGCTGCAGCAGGAATAAACATCTTTCAACCTCCGCTGCCCGCAGGTAGCCGCCTGCCAGCTCGCTCGCAAGCCGTCGAACGAGATCGAACGGCCAATTGGATGAGACGACGAAATCCAAGCCATCTTCTTGGATCAGATCGCAGCGGACAAGGAGATAATGAGACGCACCGACATAGTCGGCCATGACGCGCAGACCGGTCTGCAGGTGATCGGCACCTGCAATGTCGCCCAGCCGGTTGAGAAACTGCTCGCGAGAAAAGCTATTGATGGCATGACCATGCGTGGAAGCAATGGAAACCAACGGCCTGCCGATTTTGTTCGACTGCGATATCTGCATGTCCATTCTTGCACTTCCCGCGGCTGAACGACCAAACCTTACGCGAATTCAGTGCCAACTCGATCCCGATCGAGACCCTGGGTTTACCCGCTGCGATTGCCTACACGAATCACCCAAAGCCTAAGCGTTATACTGTAAATCTCCATCTCCAAGTTTCTTGGGATTTACTTTAACCCGCTTTCGTGCCGCGATTCGCCGAGCTTTAACTTGTTTCAATAATGCCGATTCTAAGTTGATTCTGCGACCTGAGCAACACGCCACGCGTAAATCGAAACTTCAGCAAATACAAGAAGACCTAAAGTACGAAGATAATCAATGCCGATCGACTCGAATATATTTTAAAAACTCATTGGCTCGAATATATATTTCTTTACTACTTCATACGTATCACAAGATTACGGAACTATTCTAAATTATTTCAAACTTATCATCGGAAGTAATTTATTTTATTCTGACTAATCCTTCTTCAACAAATGTATCATTCCCTTCTATTTTCGATTCTCTCAATATATTTATATAAAAATTTATTAAAATTTAGGTAGATCTTATTTTTATTAGCCATTCTTCCGATTCCATGACTTTACTCCAACTTACATATATTAAACCATATGTGTTAGTCGCAAGTGCAGGGCACCTGCAGATAAAGAAAAAGGCCGGGAAAACCGGCCTTTCATTATGCGGCGCTTTCGACCGCCCATTTGCGAAGGATCTTGGCGGCGCGTTCTTCGCTGATTTCCACCATTCGTGACAGCTTGCGCTCCGGCCCCTCCCTGACGCGACGATTGAAGCCGCCGTCGTCGCTGCCCATGGAGAGGAGATCGTCTGTGCTGTCGAAGCCGAAGTCGGATCCGAAGCCATCCATGAGCGCTCCGCCAGCTGCCCCGCCCGCCGGCGCGAAGTCCGGCAGTTCCAGGCTTGCCGCATCGCCCGCCGCTTCGCCGGCGACCGCATTGCCATTGACCGTTCGGACGAGAGGCCGAAGACCCATCCAGACCACAAGGAAGGCCACTACGACGAAAGCGAGCGAGTTGATGATGCCAGCGAGATTGCGGCTCAGCATGTCGAGGATACGTGGTCCCGTCGTGCCCTCATCGAGAAGCTGATTTTCGAGGAAGTCCATCGCCGTCAGCGTGACGACGTCACCGCGATTGGGATCCACACCGGCTGCAGAGGCAACGATCTTCTGCATCTCGGCGAGGTAGGCATCGACCTTGGCCTGATCGACAGGTTCACCAACCATCTTGGCGATGCGGCCCTTGTTGACGACGACGGCGACCGAGAGCTTTTCAACTCTGTAGCTGTTCTTCGTCGTCGCAACCGTCTTGCTGTTGATTTCGTAATTGGTCTGCTCTTCCCGCTTGTCGGATTGGTCCTGGGATTCCGGTCCGCCGGCTCCGGGTGTCGGTGCAGCCTGCGGAATATTCTGTTCCACCGTTGCAGCCGTGTCGGATTGACGCTGCTGTGACTGCTGCGCCTCTTTCGTCGAGCGTACGGAACGTTCGACCTTGGAATCCGGATCGTAGATCGTTTCCTGAATCTGCTGGCTGTCGGTGTTGAGCTGCGCGGTCACGCTCGAGCGGAAGTTGTCCATGCCGAGAAACGGCGCCAGGGCCTTGTCGATGTTCGATTCGACTTCCTGCTGCACGTTCTGAACGATGCTGAGAGACCGGTTGAGGGTGCTGTTGCTCGCCTCATCGCCCGAAGCCAGCAACTGGCCGGCAGAATCGAGAATCGTGACATCGTCGACGTTGAGGCCGGGGACGGCCGAGGCGACAAGATGCCGGATCGACGAGGCGGCATTACGCCCAGTGTCGACGTTTGCGCGGATCATAACGGACGCGGTCGGCTTTTGCTCCGCTTTGCGGAAGTTTCCGACATCCGGCATGACGATATGTACCCGCGCAGCCGATATGCCCGAAATCGACTGGATGGTCCGGGCGATTTCACCTTCGAGCGCGCGAACCCTCGTCACCTCCTGCATGAACGACGTCAGTCCGAGGGAGCCGACCTTGTCGAAGAGTTCATAGCCGGCATTAGCGCTGTTGGGCAGTCCGCGTTCGGCAAGCAGCAGACGAGCCTTACCCGTCATGCCCGCCGGCACGGTGACGCTCGAGCCGTCCGCGCCAACCTCGAAGTCAATATTGGCCTCCGCCAAGGCCATGCTTATCTGATTCAAATCGGGCGTATCGAGGCCGACATACAGTGTTTCCTGCGCCGGCTTATTCACGAAGAATGCGGCAGCCAGAATAATCCCTATCGAAACAACGCCAACGCCAGCCAACGCCAGAAGGCGATTTCTTCCCAGATCGGCAAAGTTCTTAAAAATCTGAACTAATTGATTTAACAGATTCATTCTGTTCTCGCACGGTCCGCAAACGACAAAATAGGCTTATTGCCTCATGCCAAGATAAATAGCGAAGCTTGTGCGAGCGTTTCCTGCAGTGCGGGATCTGAGCGGCACCAATCCTATCGGTTGCCGCTTATGCGGGAAGTATCAGAAGAAATCGAAATCGCCCGCCGCCTTGGAAAGAGGCTGGGAATGACCGTGCCGCATGCCGCCGGCCAGTGCCTTCTGCATCTCGGTGAGTTTGACTAGGCTCAGCGCAGTGGTGACATCGATGCTGAGCGCCTGGGGAACCTCACCGGTGATGGTGTCGATGAATTCCGCCAGACCCCGCGTCTTCTGAACGGCGAGGTCGATGCCCTGCATGACCTTTAAGCTGTCAGGGGATTGAAGGATACTCACTCCACCGAGTTCCAGCAATTGCGGCTCGATGCGTTCGATGAGATAGGCGACATCATGCAGTTCGGAAACGATGCGCATCAGAATATCTGACAGGGCTTCTTCCGCGTCTGCCGGCTCCTGGGGGCGTTCAAAAGTCATATAAAATCCTCTGGATTTAAAAGAACTCAATCGCATTTTCGGCAGGCTTCTGGGTAACCGGCGGACGCTGTTCGAGAGCCACGGTCTTCTGCGTCTCGGCGCCGGTCAGCGGATATTGTCGCGCCCGGCCGGAGATGGGCCAATATTCCACCTTGCGTCCATGTTCTCCGCCAGTGCTCGAACCGACCACGGGAATGCCTTCGTCCTTGAGGAACTGCATCGCGAAAGCCGCGTTCTGCTCCCCCACATTCGAGAAGGTCGCGATCGTCTTGGCACCTCCGAATATCTTGGCTTCCAGCCGGTCGCGGCGCGCGCCCTGCTTCAAAAGGCCATTGATCAGGAGTTCCATGAGGTGCACGCCATAGCGGGTGGCGTCGCCGCCGCTCATCGGAGAAGACGCGGTTCCGGGCAGGAGGAAATGATTCATGCCTCCAACGCCGGCTACCGGATCACGCAGACATGCAGCCACGCACGAGCCGAGAATCGTCGTCAACACCACATTGGGATCGTTGATGACTTTGTACTCGCCTTGAATGATGTGCACGCGTCGGGCCGCACTGTCGGCGATCATTTCAATGCTCCAAACACGGCCTCGATTGCCGCTTTCATCTTTTCGATGGTGAACGGCTTGGCGAGAACATTGTTTGCGCCGAGCTGTGCCGCCTTCTGCACCAGGGCACGATCGCCCTGCGCCGTCAGGATGATGAAGGCCGCCTTCTTCGTCGCGGGATTGGTCCGCACCGCCTGAAGCAGGCCGAGACCATCCATCTTCGGCATGTTGAAATCCGAGATCACCAGGTGATGCGGCTGCTGGGCCATGATCTTCATGCCCTGCTCGCCATCGCCGGCAGCCGTGATCTGCTTAAAGCCCAGCTGGGTCAAGGCGTCACTCAGCAGCAGGCGGCTGGTTACCTGGTCGTCGACGATCAGGACTTTGATTTTTTCCGCTATAGACATTACTCGCTTCCTTCCTTTCGGGCGGCAGTCATTTTCAATATTTCCTCGCCGATGGCATTTAGGGGTAGTTGCTGCTCAACGGCGCCGAGCTCATAGGCGACCCGGGGCATTCCATAAACGACGCATGTTTTCTCATTCTGGCCGATGGTGCGCGCACCCGCATGGCGCATCTTCAGCAAACCGGCGGCCCCATCCCGACCCATGCCGGTCAGGATCGCACCGACGGCGTTACGGCCGGCCAATTCGGCGACCGAATCGAACAGCACATCCACTGATGGCCGGTGACCATTGACAGGCGCACTCTCCAGCAGGCGGCAACAGGGCGCTGAAGCGTTGACCACCTGCAGGTGCCGCTCGCCGCCTGGCGCCAGATAGACCTTGCCGATCTCGAGCCGCGCACCGTCGGTCGCCTCCTGGACGACGGGCGCGCAGATTCGGTCCAGTCGATCGGCAAAGCTTTTCGTGAAGGTTGGCGGCATATGCTGCGTAATTACGGTCGGCGGGCAGTTCGCCGGAAACTTTTGAAGCACCGCAATCAGCGCTTCCACGCCGCCCGTTGAAGAGCCGATCGCCACGATCTTCCGGCCGACCCGGAAATCAGAGACGGAAGGCGGGGCTGAAACGGATGCCGTGGCACCCGGTCGCTTGTACTGGCGCTGGGAGCGCGCGGCGGCCTTCACCTTTTCAGCGAGGTCCGCAAAGGGCCGGGGTTCGCCGGGTGTGGGCTTGCCGACGCAGTCGAAGGCGCCGATCTCGAGGGCGGCGAGCGTAGCCTCGGCGCCGCGATGCGTCATCGTTGAAACCATGATGACCGGCATCGGCCGCAGCCGCATGATCTTTTCCAGAAAATCGAGACCGTTCATGTTCGGCATCTCGATATCAAGCGTCACCACATCGGGGTTGAGCTCCTTGATGGCAGCACGAGCCTCAAGCGCATCGCCTGCCTGACCAATAACGCTAACACCGGGATCGGAACTCAGGACGGCCGTGATCAGACCGCGCATTGTCGGCGAGTCGTCAACGACAAGGACACGTGCAGGCGCCGTCATAGCTTCCTCCCCGAACCTTTACCCAAATGGCGATAGGTCGTAATCCCGGTATTGTCGAAAAGCTGCTTGGCATCGCCGGAAACACGCTCGGAATGGCCGATGTACAGATGGCCACCGACCGGTAGCAGTTCCGCGAATCTTGACCAGATCTTCATCTGTGTCGGCTCGTCGAAATATATGACGACGTTTCGACAGAAAATGACGTCGAACATGCCCTTGAATGGCCATTGCGCCATCAGATTCAGCTCGTTGAAAGTGATCAAACGCTTGACCCGATCATCGACCTGGAATTTCCGACGGCCCTGGACTTGCACCTCCTGGAACCACTGCTTGCGCATGGTGGGATTGACCGTCTCGAGCGCGGCCTCGTCATAGGCGCCGGCCCGGGCGAGGTTCAAGATTTTTGGATCGATGTCGGTCGCCAGGATCTTGAAATCATAATCGGCGGCGTTCGGCAGCAAGGAGAGGACGGTAAGTGCGATCGAGTACGGCTCCTGCCCATCAGAGCAGGCTGCAGACCAGATGCGGACCCGGCCGCCGGTCTTCGCACGGCTCAGGAGCCCCGGCAGCACTTCGTCGCGCAGATGTTCGAAATGGTGGTTCTCACGGAAGAAGCGTGTAAAGTTCGTCGTCAGGTGCGAAAGCATTTCCCGCCGAGCCTGCGCACCTGACGGCGAGGAGACAAGCGCACAATATTCCCGGAAGCCCGAAAGCCCGAGATTGCGGATATGCTTGGAAAGGCGCGAATAGACCAGCGACGCCTTCGTTTCGTTCAGATAGATGCCTGCATCGGAATAGATCATGGCAGCGATTTCCGACAAATCGCGACGCGTCAGCGGATATTCACCGCTTGCGAGCACCTCGCCTGCCGACTGCAGCTGATCCTTTGCACCTAAGGCATTCATGCCGCCTCGCTTTCGGTATCCGGGACCAACGCCTCGAGCTCGATCAGGCAGATCATGCGATTTTCTATCGCAAGAATGCCGCGGGCAAACTGGCGTTCGAGATCGGAGGATATTTCCGGGGTCGGCTGTATATTTTCGTCCGTCACGATCAGGATGTCCGAAACCGCATCGACCAGGAGGCCAACGACCTTGCGCTTGACCTGCGCGACGATGATGACATGGCGGGCTGTCGGATCGGCAGCCTTCATGCCGAGTCGCGCGGAAAGATCGATGATCGGAAGGACAGCCCCACGCAGGTTTATGACGCCCATCATGTAGGACGGCGCATGCGGCATGGCTGTCGCAGGCGTCCAGCCGCGAATTTCGCGTACCGACATGATGTTTACGCAAAACTCCTGATCACCAATCCGGAAGGCGATGAGCTCGCGGTCTCCCTGGGTCAGATTTTTAGCGGTGTACGACATGGCTTATCCTACGGCTGCCAGCGACATTTCGGGTTTGAGCGGCTGTCCGCGCGATGCGGCCACGACCGCGTCGACGTCCAGGATCAGGGCCACGCGGCCATCGCCGAGAATGGTTGCCGCGGCGATGCCCGGGACATGGGTGTAGTTCGCCTCAAGGCTCTTGATGACAACCTGGCGCTGTCCCTGGATCGCGTCCACCATCAATGCCCGCTGCCCTCCGCCTTCCGATTCGACGAGCAGAGCGACGCCGTCAACCGGATTGGCCTGGGTGGCGCGGAAGTTCAGAATGCGGCCGACATCGACAAGCGGGCAGAAGCTGTTGCGGATCGAGATCAGGCGATGGTTGGCGCCGAAGGAATGGATGGCCGCGGCTTCCGGCTGCAGGGTTTCGACGATTGCCGTCAGCGGCACGACGAGCGTCTGGCCTGCGACCGTCACCACCATGCCGTCGAGAACCGCCAGCGTCAGCGGCAGGCTCATGGTGAAGACGGAGCCCTGTCCCGGCTTCGAGCTGATGTTGATGCGACCGCCCAGCGCCTGAATGGAGCGCTTGACTACATCCATGCCGACCCCTCGGCCGGAGATGTCGGAGATCTTGTCGGCCGTAGAAAAGCCCGGCAGGAAGATCAGGTTATCGATCTCCTCGTCCGAGAGATTGGCGTCCGCCGGTATCAGGTCGTTGTCGATCGCCTTCTGACGGACCTTCTCGCGATTGATGCCGGCGCCGTCATCGGCAAGCTCGATCAGGATGCGGCCGGAGCGATGCTTCGCCGTCAGGCGAACGGTGCCCTCAGGGTTCTTCCCCAGTGCCGCGCGCTTTTCGGGCATTTCGACGCCATGGTCGACGGCGTTGCGGATCATATGGGTCAGCGGTTCCGCCAGCTTGTCGATGACCGTCTTGTCGACTTCCGTATTCTCACCTTCCGTGATCAGTCGGATCGACTTGCCGGTCATGTCGGCGATTTCGCGCACGATGCGCGACATGCGCTGGAAGACCGGTTTGACCGGTTGCGCGCGGATCGCCATGACGCTGTCCTGGATCTCGCGGGTCAGCTGTTGCAGCTCCTCGAGGCCCATGTTGATGGAGGATGCGCCGTTGTTGTCGTTTTCGATGACGCTCTGCGAGAGCATCGCCTGATTGATGACCAGCTCGCCTACGAGGTTGATGAGGCGATCGACGCGATCGAGATCGACGCGGATCGTCTGGCCTGCACTGGAGGCGGCATTGTTCTGGGCGGCAGCAGCCGCACTCGCCGCAGCGGCGGCGGCCGCAGCCGATTCCTTCTTTTCGACCCGCGCAGCGGCGGCGGCAATCTGGGCAACGCTACTTGCGGTTTCCGCGGCTGCCAGAGCTGCGGTGGCTTCTTCCGAGATCTGCGACCCCTCGCCGGTTTCCTCGGAGGGTGCGGCGGTGTCGTCGTCGAGAATGGAAAGGTCGAAAGGAACGGGAACCATCGGCAACTCTTCGTCGCTGCCGATATCGTCGACTTCGTCCACGGCCCTCACTTCGAGTTCGCAATCCCATTCGGCGAATTCGAATACGCTGCGGATAGCATCCTCCCCCTTTTCCGTCCTGATGGAGATCGTCCAGGATAGATAGGCAGCCTCGGGATCCAGGTCTCCCAGACCCGGCAGCGCGTCCATATTGCAGTGAATGCTCATCTCGCCCAGACGCGACAGGTCGCGCAGGAGAAGGGTCGCGTCATTACCCTTCGAATAGAGATCGGAACGAGGTTTGAAGGTCACCTCGTATTTCGGCGCTTCGATGGGTTTTTCTTCACCGCCAAAATCGTCAAAGGAAAATGGAATCGGCTGAAAACCGCTGTCGTCCGTAGGCTGGGGGGCTGCGGCCTTAGGTGCGGCCGGCTTGGATGCAACCGGCTTGGGCGCGGCAACTTCGGCCGCGGCGGAAGGCGTCGGCACCTCTCCATTGGCGAGTGCCTCCAGTTCCTTGACGAGGCCGCGGCTTCTGCTTTCGTCGACGCTGCCGCCGTCGCGGGCAGCATTCGTCAGATCGGCCAGCACGTCGGCCGCTTTCAGCATGACCTTCAGAACATCCTGAGTCGGTTCAAGCTTGTTGGAACGAACGCAATCAAGAGTAGTTTCAAAAACATGCGCGAAGGAGACCAGATCGTCCAGACCGAAGGCGCCGGCGCCGCCCTTGATCGAGTGAACGGCCCGGAAGACAGCATTGACTGTTTCCGGATCGCGGTCCCCGTCATTCATTTTCAGAAGACCCGATTCCAGTTCGGCGAGTTGCTCCTCGCATTCCTGGAAAAAGATCTCTTTGATTTCGTTCATATCCATAGGAACAATTCCTGTTTAAGCGGTTACACGCTCAATGGCATCGATCAGTTTCGCGGGGTCGAAGGGCTTCACGATCCAGCCGGTGGCTCCGGCCTGGCGCGCGCGGTTCTTCTTTTCCGCATCGCTTTCCGTGGTCAGGACCAGGATCGGAATTGCCCGGTACTTGTCGTTACGGCGAACGCCCTCGATGAAGCCGAAGCCGTCGAGGCGGGGCATGTTGATGTCGGTGACGATCACGTCGGGATTTGCTTCCTCAAGAACCTCGAGGCCCTCGACGCCGTCTTCGGCCTGGATGGTCTCGAAGCCAGCATTGTTCAGCGTGACGAGAAGCATGTTACGAATAGTCCGTGAATCATCCACGGTAAGTACTTTTTTCTTCATTGCCGGATCTCCTTGGCAAGCAGATGATCGATATTGACGCCGATCAGCTGCATCGTTTTCTGAAATGCATCCGACACCTTAGAGAAGGTGAAGGAGAGCTTGTCCTCATCCCAGGTCTTGGCGGCAGACATGAGAACCTGAACGCAGAGCGTTCCCATTCTTTCGACTCCCGACGCGTCGATCTTCAGGTTGCTACCGCGCATGGACACGAGCTTGCCGCGCAGGGCGGACGCTTCGTTGAGGTCCAGCACCGCCGCAAGGCTCAGGGTTTTTTCGCCTTTCTTGGCCGCCATCAGTGAATTCCTTGTCCTTTGGTCTCGCGCCGGAAGCCTGGCGCACGCAAATTATCAGCCATGTCAGTAAACATTCCGCTCACGTCCGATGCCGGCAGCGTGAAACGGAGCCTCAAAATCCTCTTGCTTCAAAAAATCTTCGGCAATCGCAACGGCACCGCGCGGATCGTGATGGAGATCTCGCCGTGGCTGGCGCTGTTCCGGAGTGTGCGCGACAAGCCGCGCCGGCACGGCATCCGAACCAGCAAGACCTTCTGCCCGTGCAATGCGAAACTCACGGATCGTCTGGCCGAGCTCCAGGATGACGGTGTGAAGATGATCGGCCTCCTCCCCGGAGCGCCGGGCGAAGGCGGAATTTTCCGCGACAAGCCCGCCGAGGCCGCTTACCTCTCCGGTGACAGCTTCGAGATCCTTCGCCTGGGTGTCGGTACGGCCGGCGATTCCCGATATGGCGTCATTGATGTCCGTGACCTGACGGACAATGCTGCCGATCGCCTCCTGTGTCCGACCGACCATCTGCACGCCGGAATCGACCTGCCTCTTGGTGGTCGTGACGAGCGTCTTGATTTCACGCGCCGCATCGGCGGAGCGTTGCGCAAGCGCGCGCACCTCCTGTGCCACGACGGCAAAGCCGCGTCCGGTCTCGCCGGCACGCGCCGCTTCGATCCCAGCATTCAACGCCAGCAGGTTCGTCTGGAAGGCGATATCATCAATCACGCCGATGATCTGACCGATCTTTTCGGCGGAGCTTTCGATATCCGCCATGGCGCTGATGGCCTGGCCGACAACCATGCCGCTTTTCTCCGCGGCCATGCGGGTTGAGGCTGCGGCCCTTTCAGCCGAACGGGTATTGGCAGCACCCTCCCGCACATCCTCGGCTATGCCGGCAAGAGCCTTTGCGGCCAAAAGCAATTGGCGCGATTGGTCGGATGCATTGCGATCTAGGATCTCAGAATTATCCGACAGCGAGCGAGCCGCCGTTTCGGCGTTTTGAGCGCGTTCGGCGAGCGAGGCCAATTCCGCCTGAATATCGTCGAGCGAGGCATTCAACGTTTGGACGAGGTCGCCATAGGCTTCCGGAACATCGGGGGAAACTCTGACCGTCAGGTCACGGGCGGAAAGACCGCGGATTACATCACCAAAGACCTGCGCGACCTCGGCTTCATGCGCGCTGCGCTGTTCGGCAAGGGCGCGCTGCTGTTGAAGGCGCAATTCATTGAAGCGCAGCGACACGGCAATTTCCACATCGACCATGACCAGCCTGATGATCGCGGTCATCAGCTCGATGAGTTCACGCACCCGACGCTTGCCGCCCGGCAGCAGCGGACGTCCGGCAAGGTCCTGCGCGATGCCGGCAAGGAGATGCTCGAGCATCACGCCGTGCCCGGCGACGTGCCAGCGAGGATCGAGCCCCATCTTGCTTTCGGTATCGGAAAGGACCTTCACGCGCTCGGCATAGAGACTGTCGAAGCGGGCATCCGTCAGCACGTTCCAGTGGGACGACTGGAGATCATGGAGCCTTTCGATCTGATTCTCGCTGTCGAAATTGCGCGCGGAATCGGGAAAGGACTGAAAACGGTGAAAGAGATCGCGAAGGCCGGCCTTCAAATGCGCCTGCAGCATCGGCCGGTGGCGGCGCAGAACATCACACTGGTCGGCGTCCAGACCGGCAAAGCGCAGACGGTCGCGAAGGCTGCCTGCCTGCGCCCGTTGAGCCTGATCTGATGGCATTTCCTGCCCCACGCCTGTCCCCACACAAATGCCAGGCGCTACTTCCCAGCAAAACCTTTGACATGATTCCGATCAGCGCGATGACAAGGCGGGTTTCTCCTGGCGATCGCCAACGATGAAAACCTGCTTGATCGGCAAGTCTGTCCCGGAGCTGATTGAAGAAATGATACCGGATCGACCGGTACGACGGGTGCGGCTTCATGCCAGGTGGGAACGAGCTGCAACTTCCCATTCCGACGTCTAACCCAATGTTTATGGTTAATTCCTTGCTTGAAGGTTAATAACCCCTCTCGCAGCCTGCTTTTGAAGTATTTTGCCTTTTCAAAGGGGTCTGAATGCGCAAGCGCCACAAGGACTGTGCAAGTCACGCGCAAGGTTGCCCTAATATGTGCATCGGTCACGACAATGATGTCAGTGGGAAAGAGCAATGACTGTTCTTTGCATGGGTGCCTTAATAACGGCGGCCGCAACCTTGGCGGCAGTGGTGCTGTTTGATCGGATCGCGGCGTTGCGCAGCGATTTTCCTTCCAGAGTTCTCTAAGGCCAAAGGACGCGGGTCGTCCTTCTGCCGTGCCATCATGCCATGGCGCGCCGGTCGCGCCCCACGCTTTTTGCCTAGCATGGTTGGCATTCAAGCGACATTGATGTATCGCACCGCGTCGGAAGACCGGTCGTCCGAAATGCGGAAAGATCGTGATCCGCTTTCGTTGCTTTGCATCATTCGCCAGGAAGAAGAAGCCGGTTGATGTCCCTCAGACTTGGTCTCGGAATCATTTTCATCGTCACGTTGTGGCGTATCGTCATGCTTCATTTCGATACGACCGATCTTTTCGTCGATGAAGCGCAATATTGGTTCTGGAGCCAAAATCTCGACTTCGGCTATTATTCCAAGCCGCCGATGATCGCCTGGGTCATCCGCGCGATCACCGAGCTCTCAGGATCCGATTCGATTTTCTGGATCAGGATCGGTGGGCCGCTTTTTCACATGGCAACAGCTATAGTCCTGATGCGGGTCGCGCGGCGGTTCGTCGGACCCGACATCGAACCATGGGTCGGTGCCACCTTCATCACCCTGCCCGCCGTAGCGCTCTCGTCCGTTCTCTTTTCGACAGATACTGTCCTCTTCCTGTTTCTTGCCACCGCACTATGGGCCTATTTCGGGCTGACCGAGCGACGCTCGGTTGTTCTGGCGCTGATCATGGGGATCAGCTTCGGCCTAGGCTTCATGTCGAAATATGCAATTCTCTTCCTCGTGCCGGGCGGCCTCATTGCCCTGGTGCTTCTGCCTTCGGCGCGCGTCGCATGGCGCGACTTCATCATCAGCGTCCTTGCCGCCGGGGCCACCGTCATACCGAATCTCTGGTGGAACCTTGCCCATGACATCACCACGGTTCGTCATACGCAGGAGATCGCCCATTGGAGCGGACTTCAGCTGGATCTCGCGGGGGCGGCCGAGTTCTTTTTCGCTCAGTTCGGCGTCGTCGGCCCGATCATCTTCTACGCCATCTTATGGGCAACCTACCGGATGGTGCGCGGTCGAAGCGACGAGAAGGAAAAGCACCTGATCTGGCTTTCCGTCCCGGTCGTCGTGCTTATCACGCTGCAGGCGCTGGTTGCCAAGGCCTACGCCAATTGGGGCGTCACCGCCTATGCGGCCGGAACCATCCTTGCCGTCTGGCTGCTTCATCGAAAGACCGAGCGTGGGCTCAGCACGTCACTGATCATCAACAGCATCCCGGTAATCCTCATTCCCCTGCTGACGATCTTTGCGCATGATCTGCGGCTTCCGAATGGTGAGCTCGTGATGAAGCGATATGTCGGGCACAGCGACCTCAGCCGGACGATTGCCGATGTGGCAAAGCAGGCCAATACCAACATCATCGTTGCCGACAAGCGCGAGATCCTCGCCGACCTCTTCTATACGCTGCGCAAAGAGCCGTATCGGATCTATGCCCGGAATTTGGGAGGATTTCCGCGGAACTACTATGAGCAGGAATTTTCACTGCCGGCAGACGTAACCGATCAGGTGCTTTATGTGAGCACAGATCCGTTCGAATGCCCGGCTCATGGTGTGGAAAGTGTCAGGGACTGGCAATTGACTGACGGATATATGAGGGGCCGGCATATCTATGCCTATCGGGTGCAGCCGGATTGCCTGAAGCCGGCGAAGTAGGAGCCGGCCCACACTTTACACACGCATTCGATGATGGTTGCCTACCCTGCGCCCTCTTCCTATGATCGCCAGATATCTTCGGTTCGGGAGCCTGTGATGGCCACACGAGAGGGACAAGCTGACGACAGAGACGCAAATGCGCAGTTGCAGCTTCGTGAAGAACGCATGAAGCGTTTCCTTGCCGCCGCATCGCACGATCTGCAATCGCCGCTGAGACATATCGCCATGCATGCCGATATCCTCTGCGACGATCTTGCTGACAGGCTCGAGGCCGATCATCTTGCCAGCCTCGGGATGATTGTGGAAAGGGCGAAACACCTGCAAAACATGACCAAGGCTCTGATGAGCTTTGCCGCCGGAACGCCGCAGGTCGCAATTGCGCCGGTCGATCTCGAGGCGCTGTTGGTCACGGTGGCCAGGGACTTGGAAGAGCAAATCACCGCGGCAAACGCCACCCTCACCCATAAGGCGCTGCCGGTGATCAACGCCGATCCGCAGCTTCTCGGCAAGGTCTTGCGCAATCTGCTGATCAATTCCATCGAACATGGCGCAACGACCGCACAACGCATCGATGTCTCTGCTTCCAACGAAAAGGATCATTTGCTGATATTGGTAAAGGATAACGGCCCCGGCATCGATGCCCGTTATCAGCAGCACATATTCGAGCCGTTCTGGAAGCTTCCCCGGAACGGCTCAACACCCGGCGCGGGGCTCGGCCTCACCATCGCGCGCGAGCTCATGGAGGCGATGCGCGGCACATTGACACTTGTCCAATCCGACGCTTCAGGCACCACCTTTGCCATCAAGATCCCGGTTGGTACCCGCTAAATCATAAACGTGATCGAGCGGAACGGCGCGCACTTTCCCATCGCGCTCTGGAGCGCCGCATGTTCGGACGAACGCGCAAGGAAGCTCAGCAATCATCAGTCGGAGGGGGCAGGAAAATCGAGCACGCTGTTCGTATAAGTCTCGACGACATAACTGAAGGGCACGCCGCCGGCTAGGGTAAGCACCGCCCGATGCTGGAACAGATATGGCGGTATATCAAGATAGCCGGAGCCGGAACGGTCAGATGGTAACGCGCCCTTCAGTTCCCAGTCTGAAGGCAGCGGATTCCATAGGAGCCTCGCCTGGAGCGTCTTGCGATGAAAATTCAGCGCGCAAACTACCCGCCCGAAAGGCATATCGCTGTGATCGAGCTTTTCATTCATCTCCGGCGTGAGGCGATCGGGTACATACCAATTATCCGCCTCCGACAGAACGCGGTCACCGCAGCGCAGCTTGACGCGTCGGTATTTCACGACGTCGTATATGCCGACTTCAAGAATCTTGCGCTCTTCGTCACCGGCCTGCTTAACCTGATCCGGAATGCGTTCGACTATGATCTCCGGAGGATCGCCCAAATGATGCGTTTCGCACCAGCGATCCAAGGTCAACGTTGCGCTCTCATTGCTCAGCAGATCGTTCTGAAGGGATTGGATCAGCGCGAACGCCTCCAGTCTCGACGGCACCGTGTCCGGCCATCGAACAGTCCCAACGGGGGCTGCTATCGAATTGAGGGTCGTTGCGCCGGTGATAACGGCTATCAAGACGGACGATCTCAAGACAGACATGGCTGCATCTCCGCGAATACCGTATCCATAACTTTCGGTGATTGCCCGCAGCAAAGCACTATGCGTTCTAACGAACACACGCTTTAATCCTTTGTTTTCGTGTAATTCCCAAACTGCTTTGCACTCTTCCTGAGGCTGCTTTTAGGCGTTTGCGGCTGCAGTCAGATGTCAGAATGGCGTGATGGCATTACCGTTGTAATATGGCAGCGGCTGGCATGGGCCAAACTAGATGCTGTAATCTTCCTTCCAACAGGACGGCGTTTCGTAGGCCACGTATTCGCGAATGATGTGCTGGATGGCCGATGGATCGATCTCGTCCTTGCCGATGCGGAAGTCGACGCCGTAATCGGGGAATTGCTGGAAGTATCCTCCGCTTATGTCGGTGGAGACGACACCGATCGGGCCGGTATATCCCGCGCCGCGCAATTCCGGCACCGTTTCGCGGAAATCCGATCGGGGAAGCAGACGATTATCGAGGAGTATGAGGTCGAACCTGCCGCGACCGAGCTTCTCCACCGCATCCTCAATCGAGCCGGAATAGTCGAATTCGATCGCGAAGTCGGGCAGTTCGGGGACCTTCTTCTTGATCGCCCGATATTCGATGAACTCGTCATCGATGAAGAGAACCCTTATGGCGCCCTTCGGAACGCCCGAAGTTTCGTTATCCCGCTTGCTTGTCACGATACCAGGCCCTTCCTCAGCGCAATTGCCACCATATGAACGCGATTGACCGCATCGAGTTTCCGGGCGGCGGCGGTGATATGGGAATTGACCGTGTGTTCGGACAGGCCGAGGATGACGGCGATGTCCGCCGAGGTCTTTCCCTCGCTGGTCCATTTCACGATCTCGATTTCTCTTTGGGTCAGCCGGCCGGAAACCTGCGCAGAGAGGATCTCCTCGTAGAGTTTGTTGAATATCTGCATCACATCGAGAAGCACTTCGGCGATTTCCGCCTGATCGGGCGTCGACCTCGCCCCGCTCGTCATGAAAAAGTATCGCTTGCCTTCGGGGGTGAACAGCGGAATCAGCAGGAAGCAACCCCCGCGAAATTCATTGAGAACAAGATCCGTCGGGTATTCTTCGGCTTCCTCGCTCCTGCCGCAGAAGGGCGCGGTCATGAGCTGCATGTTTCTAGCCTTGGCAAGAGCCAGAACCTGTTTCATCGTCTGCACGAAGAGCGGGATGCGCTTTTCGCTGATGTTCGTGATTGGGCCATCCTCGCTGCCGCCAAGAGAGCCAGCGTCGGAAAGGCGCAGCAGCGCAAAATGCTCAAAACGATAATATTGCGTCGCGGATTTCAGCAAACGGAAAAAATCCGTACGGTTGATCGCTCGACCAAGCTCGGGACCCGTATGGAAGGGAACCGCTGCGACCTTGTTCATATCCTCCCCTCTCCTCTCCGACCGGCCTTGTAATCCGTTGCCCATTATCCCGAAATCTTGGGATATGAAGCAGAAATGGGAATAGTTAATAAGAAGATGAGAACTTTGATGGTTGGTCTTCGGGATGGGGTTTTCCGAAGACTACGGTGCGGAACTCATCAAATGTCTCGAACGTGAGTGAACCAATAGGCAATTCCGGTGGCATGTATTTTGTCCGTCCATCGTTAATTGCCCTGCCGTTCCTCATCCAGGGCGGCAGGAAATACTACAGCTCCGTGCGTCTTTTCAGACGCTTAAAGGTTGCTGTAGCACTTTGAATGACTGCATGTTTATCCGTAAATCGATCGCGATCTAAGGAAACATGCAGTAGGTGCCAGTAATAAAGCGAGAGATGGGCCGGTTTACCTTCTTCGATATGGGGTGTTGAAGATCGTGGCGGCGAAACGGTATCCGGCCCTCTCGAGCTTTTCAAAAGTATAGAATCATCCGCTGGTTGAACTTTGCTTTTCGACCTCTGCCTTGTCAATATTCGTTCGTGTTCATGTCCGAAACCAGAAGCGCGAGGCCGACATGTCAAAGCGCATCTCAAGGAGAGAAGGAGTTCATGAGCGCGACCATATCGAGCGGCTTTCCGACGTAGAAATCGGCTCCCGCGGTGGCTGCAGCTTCGCGATCTCCTATCGCATCCGAACCGCTGCATATTCCCGCCTTCAACTTGGACAATCTCCCGTCCGCCCGTATTCGCAGGATCAGATCCGCGCCGCCGACAGGCGCCATATAGAGATCTGCGACAAGCACGGAAGGCAGCGGACTGCCTTCCGAAAGCCGCGTCTCCAAGGCGGCATAGGCCGTGTCGGCATCCGCATAGCAGGAGAGCGCGGCCGGTATGTTGTCCCTTCTCCTCACATATTCGAGATAGAAGAGATCGTCTTTGCTGTCGTCCACGTAGAATATCTCGAACGTGCTGTCGTCGCTGCCCATCAATCCGGTTCGATCCCATCCGGTTGCTTCGAGTCTACTGCAACCCCAATATCATGCCGAAAGTTGTTTCCCTATTCTGAACTAGAGACTACGGGCAACCTTTACGCGACCTATTTTGGTGGCACGAAGGTTGACGTTAGCGTTGGTGATTGACAGCATGACGGTAATGGCTGATCTGCGGACAGAATGGAGAGAAGCCGAGACTATGTGGGCAATGGGATACACTGACCCGAAAGACCCGGAAAGGAGGCTGGGCCGCTACCGCAGATTTGTTGTCGCAGGCGGTATTGTCCTGTCGACGCTCGGTGTCGTCGTGCTGGCCGGATGGTTCGTGGGGTCGAACCATATCATTTCCGTCATGCCCGGATTCCCGGCAATGGCCTTCAATACAGCCCTGGCATTTCTGCTTTCCGGTATGGCTATCATCGCTTCCGCGCGCGCCGAAAAAAGGTATCGCGGCCTGGCAGTTTTGCTCTCCAGCCTAGTTGTCGTCATTGCCGTTGTCAGACTGATGGAAATCATCGCTCTCGGGCAGAGCTTCCATTTCGTCGATCGCCTGTTTTCGACCTACGTCGTGGATCAGGCATTCCGGCAAGAGGTCGGCGGGGGCATGGGACCGAACACGGCGCTCGTATTTACTCTCGGGAATCTGTCGCTCATTGCCTCGCTCGTCATGCCGCGGCGGATGGGTCAAATCGGCCAGGAGGTGACGAGCTATGTCATCATCACTCTGGGCATGGTCGCGCTCGCCGGATATGTCACCGACGCGGAGAACGGCTATCGCTGGGGATCCTTTGCCGCAATGGCGCTGCACACCGCCACCGGTGTGGTCATTTTCGGATCGTCGCTCCTTGCAAGAGCGTGGTGGATGCTTCCCTCGAACCGGGCGCAGATCCCGCTTTGGATTCCAGCGACTATCTGTTTTGCCGGATTGCTGGTCGATCTCTATACGCCGCTCGGAGTGGCGAACGGCATCCTCTATGTCCCGCTCGTCCTCACCGCCCTTTGGTTCGGCAATAGATATGCGCCATTCTCTTTCGCGCTTGTCTGTACCCTGCTCATCCTGCTCGGGTTCTTTGCCGTTAATCATGAGGGAGCTGGCTATTGGCGCGATCTGGTCAATCGCGGTGTCACCACCGCCACGCTCTGGCTGGTTGCCTCCCTGGTCTTTTATTTCATGCGAAACAGCCATTTCCTCGAAACGGAACGAATCCGCTTCAGCGCGCTGGTTCGCACCGCACCGGATGCCGTCATCACCATGGATGCGAACGGAATCATCTCGAGCTTCAATCCGGCTGCCGAAGCGATGTTCGGCTATAATTCGCAGGAGACCGTCGGACGCGACGTCAAGATGCTGATGCCCGAGCCCTATCATTCGGAGCACGACGGCTATCTGGCCCGATATAAAAAGACGGGCGAGGCGCGGATCATCGGCACTGCGCGCGTGGTTTCGGGGCGGCGCAAGAACGGGATCGTCTTCCCCTTGGACCTTTCGGTCAGCACCGTCCAGTCGGGCAGCCAACAGACCTTCGTCGGCATCGTGCGCGATATAAGCGAACGCGTGCGCCAGGAGGAGGCGCTACGGTCGACATTGGCGCGGATGGAAGCCTATGCCGCCGATCTCGAACGCAGCAACCAGGACCTCGACGAATTTGCCTATATCGCCTCACATGATCTGAAGGAGCCGCTGCGCGGCCTTCACAATCACTCACGTTTTCTCATGGAAGACTATGACGATAGGCTCGATGACGACGGCAAACGGCGCCTCAGACGCCTCGTTCATCTCAGCCAGCGGATGGAAAAACTCGTCAATGATCTGCTTTATTTCTCGCGGATAGGCCGACAGCAGCTTGCGATCAAGCAGACGGACATGAATCTTGTGGTAAAGGACGTCGTGCGAACGATAGAGCATTTCCTGGAAGATCGGCGAGCCAAGGTCTCGATCGACGGTATCTTGCCGACAATGACCTGCGACAGCATCCGTATCACCGAAGTCTTCCGTAATCTGATTACCAATGCAGTGAAATACAACGACAAGACGGAACCGTTGGTGCAGGTTGGATTTCTCGAGCGTTGGGACAGCGAGGATGGCGCGGTGCTACGTGACGTCTTCTACGTCCGCGACAATGGCAAAGGAATCCCAAAGCAGTTTCACGAGGATATTTTCCGCATTTTCAAGCGCCTGGAAAAATCGCAGGAAAAGGATGACGGAACGGGCGCGGGTCTGACCTTCGTCCGGAAAATCATCGCGCGACACCAGGGCAAGATCTGGCTGAAGTCCAAGATAGGTATCGGGACGACATTCTATTTCACACTGGGGCCGAGACGGGAGGGGCAATATGCAGCCGCGTGATACGCAAGCCATACTGATCGTCGAGGATAGCGAAGACGATTTCGAAGCGACGCTGCGTGCCTTCAAGAAGACCAATCTGCGCAATCCGATCCGCTGGGCCTCGTCCGGGCAAGAGGCGCTGGACATGCTGAACGGAAGCGCTGCGAAGCCGGGCCTGATCCTGCTCGACCTGAACATGCCAGGGTTAGATGGCCGCAGAACGCTTGAGATCATCAAGTCGGACCCGTCGCTCCGCAAAATTCCGGTCGTCATCCTGACGACCTCCGACGACGAGCGCGATATCGAAGGCTGCTACGCCCTCGGCGCCAATACCTATGTACAGAAGCCGGTCGATCTGGATGGTCTCTTTGCCGCGATCCAGAGGCTCAAGGAATACTGGTTCGAAATCGCTGTGCTGCCCGTAGAGGAGTGAGAAGAGGCAAAATAGATGTCGGACGAATCTACGCTCCTGATCATTGACGACAATGCCGATGACCGCGAGACCTACCGGCGGACGCTGAAGAGGGTGCAAAATACGCGCTACACCGTGCTGGAGGCGGAAACCGGCGAGGAAGGCATTGCGCTCACCAGAGAGAAGCGACCGGACTGCATCCTTCTCGATTACTCGCTACCGGGACAGGATGGAATCGGCATCCTTGCCGAGATCCGAGAACTCGATCCGGATGCGATCGTCATCATGCTGACCGGCCAGGGCAACGAAACAGTCGCCGTCGAGGTAATGAAGAATGGCGCTCGCGATTACCTGACAAAGGACGTGATATCGCCGGAATCGCTACATCGCTGCATACAAAGCGCCATCATGCATGGCAGCCTCGAACGCAAGCTCGAGCAAAAACGCCAGTCCCTGGAAATCTTCACCCGCGCGATGGCGCATGACCTCAAGGAACCCCTACGAACCATCAAATCCTTCGGCAGGATTCTGTATGGTTCCGCTGCGCTGCCAAGGGAAGATCGGGAATTGCTTGACTATATGCTGAGTGCGGCCGACCACATGGAAGAGTTGATCGTCAAGGTCTCCGGGTTCACGCGGCTTGAGGCCTCGAACGAACTGGAGATGAAGCCGGTATTTCTCGACACGGTGCTGACGCAGGTGAAAGCCAATCTGCTGCAACAGATCGAAAGCCGTGGAGCAC
The DNA here is from genome assembly GCF_041357635.1 of Sinorhizobium sp. CB7. Lineage (NCBI taxonomy): Bacteria > Pseudomonadati > Pseudomonadota > Alphaproteobacteria > Hyphomicrobiales > Rhizobiaceae > Sinorhizobium > Sinorhizobium sp. CB7. The sequence continues at coordinate 28,724 of NZ_JAULLL010000028.1, read as the reverse complement.
GCATCGACCAGGGAGCGTTACCGGAGATTCGGGGCGACGCGACCATGCTCGCGCAGCTCCTGCAAAATCTCGTCTCCAACGCTATCCACTATTGTCGCGACAGGCAGCCGGAAATCCATGTTCGCGCGGAAGCGCATGCGGGCTTCTGGCATCTCATCGTCAGCGACAACGGACCTGGTGTCGCGCCGGAACATCACGAGGTCATCTTTCAGCCGTTCAAGCGCCTGGTCGGACGCGGAATCGAAGGCACCGGTCTCGGTCTCGCCATCTGCCGGCGAATTGCGCAGCTTCATGGTGGTTCGATCTGGTGCGAGTCGCGCGCCGGCCAAGGGGCAACTTTCGTCGTGGCGATCCCCGACGCAGGAGCCCGATCTGCCGGAAAGGCGGACGTCCAAACCGTGCTGCGCCCAGAAACAGCAGGTGTTTTTTCTCAGGAACCCGGTCGACTCGCCGACGTTCTCCTTGTTGATGACTGCCCGGCCGATGTCCAACTTCTCAAGATCAAGCTGATGAAGCGGGAAAAGGTGAATTTCAATCTGCACGTCGCGGCGAATGGCGAAGATGCGCTCCAACTGGTGCAGCGGCGTATTTCTGAGACGGGTCATCCCGGCATCGATCTCATGCTGCTCGACATAAACATGCCCATCATGGATGGTTTCGAGCTGCTCGATGCGTTGGCTTCAGACAGCAAGATGAGCACCATTCCCGTCTGCATGCTCAGCACTTCGGGCGACGTGGCGGACGTCCAGCGCGCAAAGGCGCGCGGCGCGCGGGCTTATATGGTCAAGCCGGCAACGCTGCAGCAATTGCAGAGCACCATTCGGGATATCGGCCGGCTGGAACTGATCCCCATGGGGGACGGATTGGGGCTTTGCGTCGAGCGGCCTGCCAGGCTAGAAGCGGTTGCGGTATGATTAAAGCCTCGCTCTTCATCCTGGCACTGCTTCTTAAGCCGCTGAACCCCGAGTTAGCTTCCATGGCCAATGGCATTCATCACATCACCCTGATTACCCGCAAGGTGCAGGCCAACGTTGATTTCTATGCGGGCTTCCTCGGAATGCGCCTGGTCAAGCAGACAGCCGGGTTCGAGGACGCAGCGCAGTTGCATCTCTTCTACGGCGACGGCGCCGCTACGCCCGGATCGCTGATGACCTTCCTGGTATGGGAAGACGGCGCACCGGGACGGGCGGGCTTCGGCCAGATCAGCGAAGTGGCGCTGGGGATCGATCCGACCAGCATCGGTTACTGGCTGACGCGCGCCTTGAGTTTCGGTCTCCGGCCGGAAGGGCCGGTGGAAGAGTTCGGTGAACCGACCTTGCGAATGAAAGATCCGGACAATGTGATCCTGAAGCTCTCCGGCGCGCGCAACCTGCGGCCAGCCGCCCACTGGGACGGTGCACAGGTGCCGACGGAGCACGCCATCCGTCGGATTCGTGGCGCCACGATGCTGACGGAAGTGGCAGACGAAACCCAGGCATTCCTCGAAAACCATTTCGACTACAGGCTCCAATCACGCAGCGGCGCCATTCGCCGTCTGATCTCATCGTCGGGCGATGTCGTGGACGTCCGCGACGCCCAGGGTTTCTGGTCGAGCGCACCTGGAACGGGCACGGTGGATCACATCGCCTTCCGTGCTTCCGATGAAGCTGAACTCGCACGCGTTCATGAAGACCTGCAGGCTCGCCATTCCTCCGCCACCAACGTGCACGACCGCAAATATTTCAAATCGCTCTATGTTCGAGAGCCCGGCGGCAACCTGATCGAGCTTGCAACCGACAAGCCGGGCATGACGGTCGACGAGCCCGTCACCAAGCTCGGAAGGAAACTCTTCATTCCTGGAGACGCCATCACTGACCTCAATGATCTGAGGGTCGTCCTGCCGCAGTTCTCGATGCCGGGCGAGCCGCGCGTCAACTATCGCGACCTTCCCTTCGTGCATCGGTTCTATACGCCGCCGGATCCGGACGGCAGCGTGTTCGTGCTCTTGCACGGCTCAGGCGGCAATGAGACGACGCTCATGCCGCTCCTCCATAAGGTCGCACCCAGGGCTACACTCCTCGGCGTTCGCGGGCGCGCGACCGAGGAGGGCTTCCCACGCTGGTACAAGCGTATTACGCCCTTCTCCTTCGATCAGCAGGATATCAAGAATGAAGCGGAAGCCTTCGCGGCCTTCATTGACGGAGCTGTGAAATCCTACGGGATGGATCCGGCCAAGATCGTCTATGTCGGCTATTCCAACGGCGCGAACCTGCTCAACTCGCTTCTCTATCTGCATCCCCGGATGATCCACCGGGCAGTCCTTCTGAGATCGATGCCGGTGCTGAACAACCCGCCCCGCGCCGATCTCTCCGGGACAGATCTGCTCGTCATCAGCGGAAAGACGGATGCCTACGGCCGCTATGCGAGTGAGCTGGAACAGAGGCTGAAAGGGTCAGGGGCAACGGTCGATTCCGATGTGATCTCGGGTGGACATGACCTCGGCGAGGCGGACATACCGATCATCCAGAAATGGCTCTTCCGCGAAACGGAAAGTCAGTAAGCCAGGAGCTTTTTCTTTCTAAGGTTTCGGTGATCACGCGGTCCCCGCCGCTCGATTGCGAGCGACAGTTTCGACGTGGGACAGGTTGCCGCCGGCTGCCATGAATTCCCTGATAAGGGCGTCGCGATTGCTGGACGCGCGAGACCGATCCGCAGACTGCAGCGCCGATTTCAACTCGAGCGCCGTGAGCTCTGTGCAATAGGCGGGGGTGCCAGGCTGCTGACGCCACGAGTCATTCAGGTCCCCGGAGTCCACCGGTTCAAAGCCGGTGACCTCTACCAGTTGCATGGCGGTGGCCTTGGCTTTCCCGTCGTCACCCGCGACAGGAATGGCGATGCGTCCAGACTGCCCCTTCGGCTGCCCCCTCTCCGCGAGCGTCACCGCCAACACTGCGTTCCATGCCTTGGTGACCGAACGGCCGATTTGCTCGCTGGCCCAGACGCTTTCAGGCTTGCCTCCGTCGACCTCCGTGATCACACCGTCGCGGAATGGATAGTAGTTAGAGGTGTCAATCACAACGACGTCGTCAGGGACATCGCTGAAAAGATTGGCGAGGTCCTGGTAGCTGGCAAAGGGAATAGAGAGAATGACGACTTCGACGTTTTGCACGGCTTCATCCTTCGAAACGGCGGTCGCTCCTGCGTCGCACGCAAGCTCGCGGATAGTGTCCGGCCCCTTGGAATTGGCAAGCTTGACCTCGTGCCCGCCGGCAGCAAGCTTCCGCGCCAAAGTGGCGCCGATGTTTCCAGCGCCAATGATCCCGATCTTCATGAGTTTTCCTTTCGTGAATGTGGAAGAGCGCCGGCCTCAGCTGATCGGCGTTCCGTAGCGCAAAACCAGATGCCGGAGATCTTGAACTATGTCTTCCAACGGAGGAGCCCTACTCGGCAGCCATTGCTCTTGGTGGCTCCAGGTCGTCCGCCGGTCCCTGGTGGATCTCATCTTCGGCCGGCTTGATCCGGAACCACGCGGCGTATAGTGCGGGGAGGAAGAGCAGGATCATAACCGTACCCACCGCCGTGCCGCCGATCAGCGTATAAGCCATCGATCCCCAGAACACCGAATGGGTAAGCGGAATGAAGGCAAGGACGGCTGCAAGGGCGGTCAGGATAACCGGGCGTGTCCGCTGCACCGTCGCCTCGATAACGGCGTGGTAGTCGTCTAGACCGGCTGCTTGGTTCTCCTTGATCTGTTCGGTCAGGATCAAGGTGTTGCGCATCAGGATTCCGGCCAGTCCTATCAATCCGAGAATGGCATTAAAGCCGAAGGGCTGATTGAAGAGGAGCAGGGCCGGAACCACCCCGGCAAGACCGAGCGGCGCCGTCAACATGACCATGGTCATCGTTGACAGGCTGCGGACCTGGAGGATGATGACGATCAGCATGGCGGCAATCATGGCCGGGAAGATTTGGACAAGCGCGACATTGGCCTTCAAAGATTCCTCGATGTTTCCACCCATCTCGATGCGATATCCGACGGGAAGCGAAGCGATCAGCGGCTGAAGTGCCTTCATGACCTGCTGGGAGACTTCCGGAGGCTGCGTAGCCTCGTTGATATCCGACCGGATCGTGATGACGGGCGTTCGATCGCGACGTTTCAGGATCGGTTCCTCAAACCGGATCTCGGAATGGCCGATCTGATCGAGCGGAACCTGTCGGCCGTCCCTGCTCATCAGTGAAAAGTCGGCCAGCCTTTCCGGATCGAGGCGGTTGTCGCCAGCGCTGCGCGCGACGACAGGCACGTTGCGGATGTTCTCACGAACCTGTGTCACTGGAATGCCAGTCAGCAGCAACTGCATCTGCTGCGCTGCCTCAGCCGGCGAAAGGCCAATCAAATTGAGCCGATCCTGATCGGGGACAAAGCGAAGCACGGGCGTCCGATTGCCCCAGTCGCGGTTTGCCTGCCGAACGTCCGGCACGCCTTTCATGATGTCGAGGGCCTTGTCGGAGATTTTGTACAGTTGGTCAGGATCGGGGCCCATGATTCGAAACTCGACGGGAAACGGCGTGTAAGGGCCGAACACGAGCTGCGTGACACGAACGTAGGCTTCGGGAACTAATCCATCCGAAACAGCAGTCCGAAGGCGCTGCTTCAAAGCCTCGCGCGCGTGAGAATCAGGGGTCAGCACGACGATCTTGGCGAAAGCGGGGTCTGGCAATTCCGGCGCCATGGCGAAAAAGAAGCGGGGAGCCCCCTGCCCGACATAGCTGGTGACGATCTTTGCCTCGGGCTGGTTTTGCAGCCAGCTTTCAACTTTCTCGACCGCGGCTGTCGTCGTCTCGATGCTCGTACCCTCCGGCATGCGGACCTCGACCAATACCTCGGGGCGATCCGACGTCGGGAAGAACTGCTGTTTCACCCCTCCCATTCCGACCACAGAAAGAGCCATGACGATGCCGACGACAGCGCATGTGATGAACTTATGGCGCACCGCAAACTCGATGAGCCCTCGCAGGCGCCGGTAATTCGGAGTGTCGTAGATGGCGTGATGGCCACCCTCGACTGGCTTGATCGCCGGCAGCATCTTGACACCGAGGTAGGGCGTGAAAATCACCGCGACGATCCAGGAAACGATCAGCGCAAAGCCCACGACCCAGAAGATATTGCCGGCGTACTCGCCGGCGGTTGATCTGGCGAATCCAACCGGCATCAGCCCGATGATTGTCACGAGTGTGCCGGACAGCATAGGTGCGGCCGTATGGCTCCAGGCATAGGCGGCCGCCTTGATGCGATCCATGCCCTCTTCCATCTTCACCACCATCACCTCGATGGCGATGATGGCGTCGTCAACAAGAAGGCCGAGCGCCAGGATCAACGCGCCGAGCGTGATGCGATCGAAGAACCGGCCGGTTTCCAGCATGATGAGAAAGACGACGGCAAGCGTGAGCGGAACAGCAAGCGCCACGACGATCCCGACCCGCCAACCGAGGCTGAGCAGGCTCACGAGCAACACAACGCCAAGCGCCATGGCGAATTTCAACATGAACTCGCCGACCGCAGCGTCGATGTTGACGGCCTGGTCGCTGACTTTGGCGAGCGTCATGCCGAGCGGCAGCGTCTGCGCGATCGCGGCAGATCTTTCTTCGAGCGCCTTTCCGAGTTCCAGGCCGTTCCAGCCCTGCTGCATCACCGCGCCAAGCATGATGGCGGGCTCGCCCTCATGGCGGATGATGTAGGTCGCTGGGTCTTCATATCCGCGCCGCACATCTGCGAAATCGGAGAGCTTCAACGTGCGTCCGGCAGCGACGATCGGGGTATCGGCGATCGCCTGCACACTGTCATAGGCGCCATCGAAGCGGATGAAGACCTGCGGACCGCGTGTATCGATGGAGCCCGCCGGCGTCACGGTGTTTTGCCTCTGCAAGGCGGCGGCGATGTCCTGTGCCGAAATGCCAAGGGTCGCGAGCTTGGCGTAGGAGAATTCGACAAAGATCTGTTCGGGCCGCTCTCCAAGGATGTTGATCTTCTTGACGCCCGGCACGTGCAGAAGATCCTGGCGGATCACCTCGGCCTGCCGGACAAGCTCGCGCATCGGCATGCCCTTGGCCTTCAGCGCGTAAAGGGCGAAGCTCACATCGGAATACTCATCGTTGACAAAGGGGCCAAGGACGCCCGGGGGCAGATTTCGGGCTTCGTCTCCAAGTTTCTTGCGGGCCTGATAGAACTCTTCCTCGACGGCCGTAGGCGGCGTGCTGTCCTTCAGCGTGACGGTCAGAAAGGCGTAGCCAGGTCGGGTCATTGTCTCGACGCGGTCGTACCAGGTCAGTTCCTGGATGCGCTTCTCGAGCGGCTCAGCGACGAGATCCTGCATTTCACGCGCAGTGGCGCCTGGCCACACGGCCGTGACCGTCAGGGTCTTGATGGTGAAGGAGGGGTCCTCGGCGCGCCCCAGCTTGACAAAGGCATAGACACCTGCGGCAGCCAGCAGGACGATGAAGAACAAAGTGACGGCTCGCTCGCGAACCGCGAGCGCGGAAAGATTGAAGCTCATCGGTTCGAAACCTCTTCCTGAAGCGCCGTCCTGACAGGAGCGCCATCTTTGAGGAGATGTGCCCCGAGGGCAACGACCTGCTCTCCAAGCGCGATCCCGATGACAAATGCTGTCTCCTCACCGAGCCGCTTGATCTCGATGGGAGCGAAGTGCACGGTGGAAGAGGCTTGGTCAACAACCCAGACTCCGGTACGGCTGCCGTCATTCAACACGGCGCCGACCGGAACCGCGACCTCCGACTGCCTTTCTCCATTGAGGATTCTGATGGTTACCGTCGAACCGAGCGGCGCCGAGGCGGCGTCGCCGTCGAGCACGTAACGGGCTTCGTAAGTGCGGGTCTGCGAATCGGCCGCATCCGAGATCTGTCGCAGGCGTGCTTTTCCGCCCCGCCCGTCGCTTCCATAGACATTAGCCTCCGCTTCCGAGCCAATCTCGGGCCGCAGGGACTCCGGAAGCCAAACCAGCGCTTCACGCGGCCCAGCCTGCGCGAGTTGAACCACCGTCTGTCCCGCCCCGACGACCTGCCCGGGCTCCCCGAGCGTCGCGACAATAGTTCCATCGGTGTCGGCAACCAGGACGGTATAGGTCGCTTCGTTTTCCGCGACTTTGGCTTCCGCTTCCGCGGCGGCGAGCTGTGCGGTCGCAGTGTCAAGGGCTGCCTTGGCTTGTTCATAACGCTGCGGCGTCGCAGCCAATCCGTTCTTGACAAGAGCCGCATAGCGTCTCTCGTCTGCTTCGGCCTGCACCAATACAGCGCGCGCTGCGACGACCGCATTGTGTTTTGCTGTGAGCGCAAGCTGAAGATCCGTCTCGTCAATGCGCATCAGAGGCTGGCCCGCCTTGACCTGCTGACCGACGTCGACCAGCCGCTCAACGATCTTGCCGGGGACACGAAAACCGAGGTTACTCTGTATCCGCGCTGCAATCGTGCCGGTAAAGGCTCGCTCGGCCGTCTCCGGCCTCGTCGCTCCCGCCAATCTTACGAGTGGCGGCGCCATTCGGGGATCTGCGGCCTCGGCCTCCCTTTTGGGCGCTTCGACAACGAGGACAAAAGCCGCGACAGCGGCCGCTGCCAGGAGGCCCAGAGATGTCAGAACATATTTGCGGTTCATTGCAGATGACTCTTCTTGACGAGCGACGCGCTCGATTTAGATTGCGATCTAAATCTATTGGTGCTATAGATGTCAAGTGAAATCTAATTGGAGGTCGATATGAGAGTCAGTCGAGCGCAGGCCGAGGCAAATCGCGAAGCGGTCATCAATGCCGCGAGCCGGCTGTTTCGGGAGCATGGCTTTGATGGGATCGGACTGAAGGATCTGATGAAGGGCGCCGGCCTGACCCAGGGCGGATTCTATAAGCAGTTCGAGTCCAAGGACGATCTTGCGGCACTGGCTTCGAGGCGCGCGATGGAGAATGCGACCCGCAGATGGTCAGCTGCTGCTGCCGCAAGCCCTGATCCCCTTGCCGCCGTCATCGGGCTCTACCTTTCGGTGGGACATCGCGAAGAAAAGAGCGACGGTTGTCCGCTGGTGGCGCTTGGCGCAGACGCGGCACGTCAAAGTGACCAGGTCAGGGCTCCGTTCCAGGACGGGATCCGGGCTCATCTGCAAATTCTGGACGAACTCATGGAGGAGACGGAGAGCTCCAAATCCAGCGGCAAAGCAATGGTGATGCTGTCGCTTATGGTGGGCGCGGTCACGCTCTCTCGTATTGTAAAAGATGAGAGTTTGTCGCAAGGCCTCCTCGAAGTAGCGGCCGATGAAGTCAGGCGTATTGCGGGCTCTACAGCAAAGAAGGAAATGACCTCATGAACATGACCAATCTTGGCGCCCCCCAGCGCGTGCAATCGGCGCATCATGTCCCTCCGGACCAGCCGAGATCGAAACAATCCAAACTTAGCCTCGCGACGATCAACTTCATCGGTGGTGTGGCGGCATTCGGCTTGGCCGCGTCTTCGCTATATGCCGGTGAGCTGTCCACCATGGCGGCAGAGAGTATCCATATCGGCGGTTTTCATGGCGTCCTCTATTACACCAACGAAAATGACAGCTATCGCGTGATCGCAACGCTAGCGGATGGTGGGGCCGGAGTTCCGGTGCGATTCTCGGCAACCCTCGCTGAAGGGCAGTCTGCTACGATATCGATCCCAGGGAAATTGGGCGAAGCTGCCCAAAGCCTCGAGATGTCGCGCTCGGGCGACAAGCTTACCGTCACCGAAGTGGGATCGATTTCCAATCAGCAAATTGGAGCCATTGCCGAGTAATGGCCTCACCAGGTCGCCGGGGCGTGCGCCACGTCTGCTTGCGTGCGCACGCTCGAAGCCGGTAATCCAGGACAAAGAAGGAAGTGATTTCCATGAACAGGACCAATCTTGGCGTTGCCCTCGTGACAGGGGCATCGACCGGCATCGGGCACGCAACGGCCAAAGCCCTGCAGAAGGCCGGCTTTCGCGTGTTCGGAACCAGCCGTCGCGCGGTTATTGAAAGATCCGATGGCGTTACCATGCTGACCTGCGATGTAACCGATGACGCGTCCGTGACGAAAATGGTCGATGACGTTATGGCTGAGGCCGGGCGCATTGACCTGCTTGTTAACAATGCCGGCATGGGTCTGCTTGGCGGCGCGGAGGAGTCCTCGATGGCCCAGGCTCAAGCGTTGTTCGACGTGAACGTATTCGGGGTTTTCCGTGTGACGAACGCGGTGTTGTCGATAATGCGACGCCAGGGAAAGGGAAGGATCGTTAATTTGAGTTCGGTGCAGGGGTTCATCCCAGCTCCTTATTTCGCGCTTTATTCGTCGACCAAGCATGCTATCGAAGGCTATTCCGAATCGCTCGATCACGAACTGCGCCCGTTGGGCATTCGCGTCGCATTGGTCGAGCCCGCCTATACGCGTACGTCGTTCGAAGAAAATCTCGCAACTCCGGATCAGTTGCTTGATATCTATAACCGGGCGCGCGCAGGTATGAATGTAGCCGTGCGGAAAGCGATGGAAAAAGGCGATGCGCCCGAAGTGGTAGCCAAGACAGTTTGGGCGGCTGCGACCGATGCCAATCCGAAGAGGCGCTATGCGGCGGGGAAAATGGCGCGCCAGGTCAGTTTCCTGCGCCGCTTCGTTCCCGCCTCCGCTTTCGACAAAAGTCTGCGAAAGCAGCTAGGGCTGCCGGACTGACGTCGACATCAACAACGTCCTGTTTCGCTCGCCCGGCTGAGCTTTGAAGGGGTTTCAGGAGTTGACACTCCTGACGCTGCGCGAAGGTGGCCGCGCATTTGACGAGGTTTCTGATACCATTGTGGTGCACGCAAGCGTCTCCTCGGCGTAAGCGCACAGCCGTTTCAACAGCCTGAGCGGGTCCAGGGCTTCGGCTCGGGCGTTTCAGCTTTTCAGGGAATCGCAAAACCGCTCCAGCCCCTTGTTTTTGCGCAAAAAGTTAGCGGGATGTCGCCCGAAAACCGCACACACTTTTCGGCATCCCGCTCTAGGTCTTCGGCTCGGACACGACCAGCAGAGCTGAGCTAATCCCGAGCAATGGCGGCAGGACGAAACACCACATCTTGAACAGGATGAAGAGAAGGGCTGCCGCACCGCAGCCGGCCGCAAAGCCTGCAACGGCCAATGCCATGCGTGTCAGCCGGCCATGCAATACGGCCTTCGATTCCGCCGGAACGCCGCTCAATATGTCACCGATATCGATCATGATCTGCGTCGTCGTGCCGGTCATCAGCGTCGATGGCGGCGCCGAGCCGAGATGGATGCGGTGCGCGGCATTCTGGATCGCCATCGCAATCACCAGAAGCATGCCGGTCAGGACGAGCGGAGCGCTGTCGGGATGTGCGAACGGTGCGAAATAGATCGCGGAGACCGCACCTGCGATTAGAAAAGCCGACTTCGCAATCAGCATTGCACGCAACGAAACGCTGTCGGATGCCCCGATCCGATCGACGAGATAGCGTAAAACGATAATGCTTACGCAGAAGACCGGCAGGGCCAGGAGTTTCGCGATAATGCCGGACGTGCCATAGGTGAGTGCTGCGCCGAGTGTGACGAAATTGCCGGTAACATGGGCGGCAAACAGGCCGCCGAGCGCGAGAAACCCGGCCGTGTCGACGTAGCCGCCGGTGAAACTCAGAATAATGGGCAGTGCCGGGCGCATCGCGTTATGTCCCCTTCTAGAGCAATTCCAGGAAAAGTGCGAAGCGGTTTTCCGTTCGCAATTGCGTAAAAACAAAAAGTTAGAGCGGTTTTGCGCTTCCGTGAAAAGCTGAACCACCTCAATGTCTGTTCCGGCTTTTTTCGCCCAGGTCCAGCCACGCGACAAGGAGGAATCCGCCAACGAGACCGAGATGCTCGAAGAAGGAATTGGCCGCCATGAAACGTTCCTGACCGGCGGGCAATTCCCAGAAGCGGAGCGCCAGGAAGGTGGCAAGAAGGGTGAAGGCGCCGAGACCGAGTGCGCCGAGCCAGCGGAAAAAGCCCGTCACGATCATCACCGATGCAGCAAGCTCGAGAATGATAACGAACACGGCGAAGAGCGGAGCAGGCGAAAGTCCGAAATGCGTCATTTCACCGATCGCTCCGGCAAAATCGGTCAGCTTGTTGAGGCCGCCCTGGATGTAGGCGGCGCAAAGGCCGAGCAGCGCGGTGAAACGTATGGCGGAGGTGGCAAAGACCGGTCGGACGATGGCGGCCAGTCTGGTTTCGAGGGCGGCGAAGGCTGACATCGGCACCCTTTTCACACCGCCCAGCAGGCGCAGCCGAGGGCACCGAAGAAGCCCTTGAGGTCGGAGACCGGCAGTTTCGATGTCCAGGCATTGGCGTGGGCATGGCCGTGGACGCTGCAGTCGTTGGCGCAGCCGCAGCCGGCGATCATACGGCGGTTGAGCGAGTTCTTGCCCGCCTCCTCGGGATCGCCCCAGGCGGCATAGCCCTTGAAGGTGCGCACCGGCGACCAGTCCGGCATGGCCGGCGGCACCGGATTGTCTTCGTGGCCGGCGAAATCCCCGGCGCCATAGACGATCCGGCCACCGACCATGGTCAGCTCCGAGGTCAAGAACGAGATCTCGTCCTCGGCGCAGGCGAAGAAGTCCTTGTCCGGCACGATCAGATCGGCGAACTGGCCCTGTTCGATGCGGCCCTTTTTGCCTTCCTCGTTGGAGAACCAGGTGACGTTTTCCGTCCACATCCTGAGCGCCGTGTCGCGGTCGAGGCAGTTGCGGCGCGGATAGATCTGCAGGCCACCGACGGTCTTGCCTGATATCATCCAGGCAAGCGAAACCCAGGGATTGTAGGAGGCGACACGGGTGGCATCGGTGCCGGCGGAAACCCTGATGCCCTTCTCCAGCATGCGGGCAATCGGCGGCGTCGCTTCGGCCGCACCATGGCCGTAGCGCTCGACGAAATACTCGCCCTGATAAGCCATGCGGTGCTGCACGGCGATGCCACCGCCGAGCGCGGCGATGCGGTCGATCGACTGGTCGGAGATCGTCTCGGCGTGGTCGAAGAACCAGTTCAGCCCTTCGAGCGGGATGTCCTGGTTGACCTTCTCGAAAACATCGAGGGCCCGTGAGATCGTTTCGTCATAGGTGGCGTGCAGCCGCCACGGCCAGCGGTTCTCGGCCAGCACGCGCACGACAGCTTCGAGCTCGCCCTCCATCTCCGGCGGCATGTCCGGACGCGGCTCACGGAAATCCTCGAAATCGGCGGCGGAAAACACCAGCATCTCGCCGGCGCCGTTGTGGCGGAAATAGTCGTCGCCCTGCTTATACTTCACCGAGGCCGTCCAGTTGAGGAAGTCGTCCTTTTCCTGCTTCGGCTTCTGGGTGAAGAGGTTATAGGCAAGCCGCACTGTCATCTGCCCTTCATCGGCGAGCTTCTGGATGACGGCGTAGTCATCCGGATAGTTCTGGAAGCCGCCTCCGGCGTCGATGACGCCGGTGATGCCAAGGCGGTTGAGCTCACGCATGAAGTGGCGGGTGGAATTGACCTGGTAGTCGAAGGGCAGCTTTGGCCCCTTGGCGAGCGTCGCATAGAGAATGCCGGCATTGGGCTTGGCAAGCAGTAGTCCGGTTGGGTTGCCGCTGGCATCGCGGATGATCTCGCCGCCGGGTGGGTTCGGCGTGTCCCTGGTGTAGCCGACGGCGCGCACAGCCGCCCCGTTCAGGAGCGCGCGGTCATAGAGATGCAGCAGGAAAACCGGTGTGTCGGGGGCGACTGCGTTGATCTCCTCGATGGTCGGCAGCCGCTTTTCGGCAAACTGATGCTCGGTGAAGCCGCCGACGACGCGCACCCATTGCGGCGGTGGGGTGATGGCCACCTGCCGCTTCAGCATGCTCATCGCGTCGGCGAGCGAGCGCACGCCGTCCCAGCGCAGCTCCATGTTGAAGTTGAGGCCGCCGCGGACGACATGGGTATGGTTGTCGATCAGGCCGGGCAGCACGCGCTTGCCCTTGAGGTCGATGACCTTCGTATCCGGGCCGGCGAGTGCCATGATCTCGTGGTCATGGCCGACGGCGAGAAACTTGCCGTCCTTGACCGCAACTGCACTGGCGGAAGGATTGGAACGGTCGAGCGTGGTGATCAGCCCATGATGCAGGATCAGGTCGGCAGTCATCGGATGGGCCTCCGTATTCTGTTGGGATCGCGCAGCTGCACCGCCGCCCAGCGCAAGGGCGACAGTCGCGCCGAGAAAATTGCGGCGCGTCGGCATCACACCGGTGTCCTGTCGGAAGGGTTGTCGCCTTTCGGCAGATGGCCGAACATATGCGGGCGCACCTGATGCAGCCAGGAGAGAGCGGCCGGCTCGTTACGCCACAGGGTCTTGACCAGCGGCGGAAGCTGCTCGCCGACAAGGATACCGAGCAAACCGACAAGTGCGATAACGGGCGGCGCGGGAGAGCGGACGTTCAACAACCCATAGATGATGCCGACAAGAAGACCGGCTGCAAGCGAGATGACATAGACTTTCACGGCGGACGCGCTCCAAGAAAACGGAGGGGGAGAACGAAGAGGATTGCCGGGAGGCGCCGGCGAAGCCGCCGACGCCATTTCCAGACAGTTCAGCCTTTGTGCGCACCGAACATGGTCTTGGCGTAGATGATGCCGAGGCCATAGGCGCCGCCGAATTTCTTGGCGATGCCGGTCGTCAAGTCATAGGTTTCGCTGCGAGCCCAGTCGCGCTGCAGCTCGAGCATATATTGCAGTGAGGTCATCGGCTGTACGCCGGCCTGGATCATGCGTTCCATGGCGCGCTCATGCGCTTCGTCGGAAACGTCCCCGCAGGCGTCGGCAATCACATAGACTTCGAAGCCCTGATCGAGCGCGGAAAGCGTCGGGCCAACGATGCAGACGCTGGTCCAGAGGCCGCAAAAGACGAGACGGTTCTTGCCGATGGCGTTGACTTGCCTGATGACGGCAGCGTCTTCCCAGGTGTTCATCGAGGTGCGGTCGAGCAGCGGCTGACCGGGAAAGGCAGCGGTGATCTCTTCGAACATCGGACCGGAGAAGGTCTTTTCGGCAACGGTGGTCAGGATCGTCGAGACGCCAAAACCGGCAGCGGCATGGGCGACGAGCGCGGCGTTGTTGCGCAGCAGGACGGCATCGATCGACTTGGTCGCAAAGGACATCTGCGACTGGAAATCGATCATGATCAGCGTGTGGTCCTTCGGCGAAATCAGCTTTGAACCGGGTGTCGGAGTGGCATTCGTCGGCATCGTCGTCCTCGTTTGACTTGGGGTTGGCGTTGGTGCGGAAACCTAGACCGACCGTGCGGATTCTGATTGGACGTTTTCACTCTCCCTTGTCGAAAATTGCCCTCCATCGCCAAGGCGGCCAGCGATCTACTCATCACTCGCCGGCTCGTATAAACGTGACCGGCACGTCCATGACGAAACGGGAGTAACCGAACTGACCCAGCACCCGACCATATCTTCCATCCACGGTGACAAGATTTCAGTTGTGCGGATGCGCAGCAACCGGTTCCTTCACGACGAAGGCGGCCCGATTCCATGCGCCGATGCCTTCAGCGTCATTGTTCAGCTGCAGCGATTCGAAAGCCATCGGCTCTGGCGCAGCGGGCGGATGGTCTACGATGGCGGTCATGCATCGGGCGCCCTGTCGATCACCTATCTCGGAGACGAATGGCGCTGCCACCATCGCTCCCCCTTCGACAATGTGCGATTCAACATCACGCGTCAGGCACTCGATGAGTTTGCCGATGAGGCGGGCAGACCAGCACCCGGCGGCCTCAGTTGTGGAGCCGGCCGGATCGACCCGGTCGTCCAGGGACTTGCCACCGCTCTCCTGCCGGCGCTGGCTAAGCCGGCCCATTCCAGCAGCCTCTTCATCGACCATACGCTTCTGGCGTTGCAGGCGCATCTCGTCAGCCGGTATGGCGGCCTGAAACTGCCCGGTCACGCCGGCGGCCTATCCGCCAAGCAGTTGAACGTCGCAACCGCATTTCTTGCGGCAGAACCGGCCAGAGATGTCAGGATTGCGGATGTCGCTGCGGAATGCGGCCTCTCGGCCAGTTACTTCATTCGTGCTTTCAAAAAAGCGACAGGACGCACGCCGCATCGCTGGCTTCTTGAATACCGGGCGGAAAAAGCACGGCAGATGCTGCTCGGAGAGCTCTCGATCGCGGAAATCGCCGTCGCCTGCGGCTTTTCCGATCAAAGCCATTTGACACGCGTCTTCACCAACCAGTTCGGCATATCTCCAGGTCTTTGGAGGCGCCAGAGACGCGTCTGATGCCGGAAACATCGGGCTGATGCCCGGATGTGCATGCACAAATAAAAAGTTAGCCTGGATCAGATTACCTTTCCGAATTGGGGAACGGAACGGTGCTGCGCGCAGGTCGCGCGAACTGATCAACAGGCTAACCGATGCCTTTGTACATAGCACACTAATTATTCGCAAGCTACTGCAAGCCTTTTTGTGCCCTTTAGGGCTCAACTCTTTGTGATGACCACGAGAGCTGGCGTTACATCGGCGGCGTTTTCGCAGCGTCCTATGGTGGTTGTGCCACCAAAAGCAGCAATCGACCAATTATTCACCTTAGCTTGACAGTGAGTTCGGATTTTCGCGTCTTTTTTGCGACGGTCAGCATTCATATCTCAGCTATTGGGTACCGGAGGTGCCCTCCAGAAACGGTGTCACCGCGAAACAAGCGGGGTCCACTCCTCCTTAATCGCTGACATCTCGGAAAGACTAACCGCCCGGATGGATCCCGCGGATCGGCCGGGAAAGTTGAGATATTGCCCGTGCGATTGATCCCAAGCAGCGCACGGCGTCTCAAGGGAAGAGGAAATGAGTAAGATAGCAAGCATTACGATGGCGGCCGCAATCGTCGCCTCCGCATTCGTCGCCGGTACGGCTTCGGCCTCAGACTATTACGGTCCCGACGCAGACCCATACCCGAAAATGATGAGATCCGGCGGGCAGCAACCGAGCCGGACGCCCGATGTAATGCACACGGGCAGCATCAAGAAAGGCTCCGTTTCCCACAAGTCAAAGGTTATGTATCCTCGCCGAGAAACTAATAAACCGGCGACACGCCGTTAACCGGCAAGACCATACGGCTCGCCTCACAGCACGTGCGGGGGCAAGACAAGACGTCATTCCCCCGCCGGCTTGACCTCTTTGGTGACTGGATCGACCGAACCGTCGACCAGCCTGTTCCTCGGATCGGCAACGACAGCGGCCTTCCGCTTTGGCTTTTGCTTTTCGTTGTTCGCGCGGCTGTGCTGGATCTTCTCAAGGGCCTGAGGCTCTTTGTGCTTGTCATGCGGATCGTGATCGTGTGACACGCTGCTTCTCCCTTTCATTCGAAGGGGAAACCCAGCTGGCTTAATCATGTTCCGGAGAAAGTGTAACGCTCCGGACGTAGGTGAACCATACCCTTGGCGAGGCGCAGTACTGCGGCGCGGCACCCCTGATGGAAGCCGCGCACATGCTGTGTTCAAAAGATAGAGGTGCTGCACCATCGCAGCCCGGCTCCCGGTCGGCACCAATGGGACCGGCGAGAGCGTTTCAGCTTTTCATGGAAGCGCAGAACCGCTCTGACCTTTTGTTTTTATGCAAGTCCGGACGGAAAACCGCTTCGCACTTTTCCTGGAATTGCTCTACAGCGCCGTGCGTCTTTTCAGACGCACAAAGGACGCTGTAGCACTTTCAATCGCTGCATGTCTTTATCCTTAAATCGGTTCCGATTTAAGGAAACATGCAGTAGTTCATCAATCGAACTGACCGATCGCACCGTCAGAGGCTCAGGATCTCGGCTGCCATATCGTCGGAATGGGCATCGGAGTAGCCGAACATGTCTTCAGGCCGAGCCATGGCCGCTCTGACAGCAGATGTGAACTGGGCTTCAGTCAACGATCCGCTTCCGGAAGCGTCGAGGCTTTCAAAAAGCGTGGATGCCTCTTCCTCACTGAGATCTGCCGGACGCGCAGCTACAAACTCGGCTTCGCTTACGCTGCCGTCACCATCGGTGTCGAGCGACGAAAAAACCTCCGACAAATCGTTGTCATCCGGCATCGCCGGCGAAGGAGGCTGCTCAGAAGGGCGTCGCATGAGTTGGGTTAGCTCCTCAGTCGGCAATGATCCGGCGCCTTCGACGTCAAAGCTGGAGAACAGCGAGGCGGCTTGTTCTTCGCTCACATCCGAAGGCCGGGCTGCAACGAATTCCTCCTCCGTGATACTGCCATCGCCGTCAGTATCCATGGCGGAAACCATGTCCTGCCGAGAATTCGCCTCAGAGGAATTATCATCGGTCGCTCCACTGCTCTGGAGACTGAGTATCATCGACATGAGTTGGGAGATCAGTTTGTCGGCCGAACTCGAATAATCGGAATCGCTCTCAGTTGACGCCTGGGATTTGGAACTGCTGTCTGTATTCGAAGACAGGATGGATGCGATGCTGTCGCTTCCGCCTGACGCGGATGTTGATGCTGTCGTCAAATAGCGACGATAGCTATCGCTTGATATGGATGAGATGCTGGTCACGGGAGGGCTCCGGCAAAGGCGTGAAACATCATGCGCCAGAGACCAGGTAGACGATGATCTGCGGCGCGAAAAAACTGCACCGCTCATCGGTGTTACCCATGATGGCATTTTTCAGAACCACCAGTACCCAAATTATTTGTGGTCAACCTTGTGCGAGGCTTGCCTCAACTGGTTGCGCTTTCCGCTCGAAAGACATCTGCGCGATAAAGCTTGAGACAGGGCCCAACCGCCCGCTTCGCGGCTAAATTGCAAGCGAGAGAGAAAAAGACTGAAAATCTAAGGAAAACCAAGTAATTAGGAGTGGTGCCCAGAGGCGGATTCGAACCACCGACACGCGGATTTTCAATCCGCTGCTCTACCAACTGAGCTATCTGGGCATCCCGCCTCTTATGCGCGGAAGTTCTTGAAGAACCGCGGGGACTGTTGGTTCGCCCCGGAAGCGAGCGGGGTTATAGCATCTTGTCCGCCCATGTCCAGCGGCAAATGACTCTTTTTTGACTGGAAACGATATTTTGGCGATTCACTAGCAAATTGAAGGGCTTCGGGGTGGCGGGCCACTGACCCGCCCAGGCGAAGCATTCGGCGACCGCAACAGAAGGTTGCCTATTCCTTCTCGGGAAATTCGGCCTTCGCCTCGTCCTCGGTGACGGGAATCGCATAGGATCCGTTCAGCCAACGCGACAGGTCGACCGAGCGGCAGCGATCCGAACAGAATGGATAGTGCTCGCGAACGGAGGGGCGGCCGCATTCCGGGCAAGGCCGGGTCTTGCGAAGCGGCTCGACCTTAGCTCCGACCTTGATATTTTCATCGGACATAATTCAACCTTCCTGCCACCGGCTATAGGCATCGAAGCCTTCGCCGGTCAAAAGCAATACGGTTTCATATAGGGGCAGGCCGACGACATTCGTATAGGAGCCGACGATTTTCTGGACGAAAGTTCCGGCAAGTCCCTGAATTCCATAGGCGCCCGCCTTACCACGCCATTCACCGGAGCCGAGATAATTTTCGATCTCGAAGCCGGACAGCCGTTTGAAACGCACTTTGGTTTCGACGATCTTCTGCCGCAGCTTGCGGTCCGGCGTGACGAGACAGACGCCCGTATAGACCCAATGGCTGCGGCCGGAGAGGAGATGAAGCGCGGAAGAGGCATCCTCGACATACTCCACCTTCGGCAGGATGCGCCGTCCGACCGCAACGACCGTGTCGGCCGACAGGATATAGCTGCCCTGCCAGGCGATATCACCCTTGATCGCCGCCAGCGCGGCTTGCGCCTTTTCTGCGGAAAGTCGGCGAGCAAGCGAACGCGGATGCTCCGACCTCTTCGGCGTCTCGTCAATATCCATGGGCATCAGGCGGGCGGGTTCGATACCTGCCTGATTGAGCAATTCGATGCGGCGCGGTGAGCCGGAGGCCAGTATCAGCTTGTGTTTCAGCGCCATGGAAATTCGACCGTCGCAGGCAGGGGGACAAGGCCAGCTTACTTGAAGCGATAGGTAATGCGGCCCTTGGTGAGGTCGTAAGGCGTCATTTCCACAAGAACCTTATCTCCGGCCAAAACGCGGATCCGGTTCTTGCGCATACGGCCAGCCGTATGGGCTATGATTTCGTGCTCGTTTTCGAGCTTTACGCGAAACGTCGCGTTCGGCAGAAGCTCGGTAACGATACCGGGAAATTCTAGGACTTCTTCTTTCGGCATATAAGACTTTTCTTCCTGTCGGTTGATGTCCGCGGCAGGGGCCGCCGGAAATTTGCGCGGAAACTACACAATCAACAGGGGTTTGTGAACCTAATTGATTGCCTTTCTGCATTTGTTTCACGCCGATTGCGCGGCAATTCGGTCTCTCTTGACCAGGCGGCTCTCGATGAGACCAGCAAGATGATCCCTCACGGCACGATAGGCGTCGAGTATCTGGTCGCGCGTTCCCGTTGCAACCGTCGGGTCCGGCGTCGGCCAGTAGATGACTTCGACAGCGTTCGAGCGGGTGAATTCCAGGGCCACGTGATGAGCTTGGGGAGACAACGTGATGATGAGATCAAAGTAATCGTCTTCGAGCTCTTCCAGCGTTCGCGGCTGCCGACGCCCCAGCGAGAGACCGATCTCTTCCAGCACGACGTCGACGAACGAATCACGTTCTCCGGCCCGAATACCTGCCGACGCTATATAGGTCTTTGTCGGCAAAATGCTACGGGCAATCGCTTCCGCCATGGGGGAACGGATGACGTTCATTCCGCACATGAAGAGAATGGCGCCCGGCGCCTTTTTGTCAGCATCGGGAACCACGGGTGTTTCCATCGCCCTATCCGCGCCAGTAGAGCACGCAAACAAGGGTGAAGAGCCGTCGTGCGGTATCGAAATCGATGTTGATCTTGCCGTTGAGGCGGTCCTTCAGTGTCTGTGAGCCTTCATTGTGAATGGCGCGCCTGCCCATGTCGATCGCCTCGATCTTGCTTGGCGTCGCAGAACGGATCGCCTCGTAATAGCTTTCGCAGATCATAAAATAATCCTTCACGATCCGACGGAAAGGCGTCAGCGAGAGAATATGCTTGGCAACGTCGCTGTCGCCTTCGGTCTTGATGTCGAAGACCAGCTTTGAATCGACAAGCGAGATGTTGAGCCGGTAGGGACCGCCCGGATGGCCGACCGGCTCGAAGCTGTTTTCCTCGATGAGATCGAAAATGGCGACCGCGCGCTCATGCTCGGTATCGGGCGTCGAACGGCCAATCGTGTCGTCAAGGACCACATCGCAGAGCCGGTAGTCGCCCTTCGCCATGCCTTATCCTTCGAGATTGAGCCTGATGGCGACGGATCGCGCGTGAGCATCAAGCCCTTCGGAATTCGCGAGCGCGATCGCAGCCGGCCCGAGCGCGCGCAATTGCTCCGGACCGAGCCTCAGGATCGACGTCCGCTTTACGAAATCGAGCACGGAAAGGCCGGAGGAGAATCGCGCCGAGCGTGCCGTCGGCAGCACATGGTTGGAGCCGCCGACGTAGTCGCCGATGACTTCGGGCGTATGCCTGCCGATGAAAATGGCGCCAGCATTGCGGATGCCGGAAAGAAGCGTATCCGGATCGTCGAGGGCAAGTTCCAGATGTTCGGCGGCGATACGGTTGGCGAGCGGCACGGCATCCTTGAGCTCCGGCACGAGAATGATCGCGCCGAAATCCCGCCAGCTCGCGGCCGCCGTTTCAGAGCGGTTCAGCGTCTTCAACTGCCGTTCGACCGCTGCCTCGACCGAGCGAGCGAACTCGGCATCATCGGTGATCAGGATGGACTGTGCGCCCTGATCGTGCTCCGCCTGGGCAAGAAGATCGGCCGCAATCCAATCCGGATCATTGTGCCGGTCGGCAATGACGAGCACCTCGGAAGGGCCGGCAATCATGTCGATCCCGACCGTGCCGAAGACCTGGCGCTTGGCTGCGGCCACATAGGCGTTGCCGGGGCCGGTGATCTTGGCAACCGGTGCGATGGTTTCCGTACCATAAGCAAGAGCGGCGATCGCCTGAGCGCCGCCGATGCGATAGATTTCCTCGACGCCGGCCATGCGGGCAGCCGCCAGCACCGCCGGATTGACGGCGCCGCCGCTTGCCGGAACGACCATGACAACGCGGTCGACACCGGCAACCTTCGCCGGAACCGCGTTCATCAGGACAGAGCTCGGATAGCTCGCCGTACCGCCCGGGACGTAGATTCCGACCGCTTCGATCGCCGTCCACCGCGAGCCGAGGCCGACGCCGAGATCATCTTCGTAGATATCGTCCTTCGGCAACTGCCGGCGATGGTGCGACTCGATGCGCAGCGCCGCAACCTTCAGCGCGCCAAGCACTTCGGAAGGCACTACCTCGATCGCCTCATCGATTTCGGCTTCCGTCACCCGCATCGGCGAATGGGAAAAGTCGATGCCGTCGAAGCGCAGCGAATATTCCGCAAGCGCCTTGTCGCCGCGCAGCCGGACATCATCGATGATGGCGCGAACCGCGGCGTTCACATCTTCCGACACTTCCCGTTTGGTCGTCAGAAAGGCCGCGAAACGCTGCTCAAACCCTGCCGACGCCTGTTCCAGCCAGATAGCCAATGGTGAAATTCCTCTTCAGTGGAGCCGCCTGGATCGGCGGCGATCATTTCGGATGACGGGGTTTCGAAGTCGTTTCCCACGCACCGCCGATATCCGCAAGCTGAACTTCAATACATTCCACGTCGAGGGCGATGCTTGCCGTGCCAGCCAATGTCAGCTCGAGCGTTCCCTCCGGCCCCTCGCCTTTCTGATCGAAGCGGATCGCAAGCAGCGACAGAACCTCGTCCGCATTATTGCGATCAACGCCGGTGGACCGCACAGTCAGGACCCGCTTGAAGACAAGCGCGGCACGATGGCGCTCGAAGGGCTTGCGCTTCTTTTCCGCGTCTTCCCAGACGAAACGGTTGGCAACGAGCGAAAACTGCCGGTCCCGCGGCGACCAGGCAAGATCCCCCACCTTGAAGACGCTGTCCTGCATATGTGCGGAAAGCACGGCAAGATCTTCGCTGTCGAGCGCCACGAGCCTGAGATCGGTCATTCGCACATTTTCCCCATCACCATTCCGATGCCGGACGGCATCCTGAAATGGAGATAAGACGTAGCGAGAGATTAGGCAACCGGTCAGAATGCTTCATTCCCACCGGCCGTCGACCCGTTTTTTCTATTCGCTGAGCCGTTGGACGACGGCGCCGCACCGGCCCAGTTTTTCCTCGAGCCGCTCAAAGCCGCGATCGAGGTGATAGACGCGCGACACCGTGGTTTCGCCCTCAGCCGCGAGCGCCGCGATGACAAGGGAAACGGAAGCACGCAGATCGGTCGCCATGACCGGCGCTCCACGCAAACGCTGCACGCCCTCGATCTTCGCCGTCTGGCCGGAAAGGGAGATCCTGGCGCCGAGCCGCGCCAGTTCCTGCACATGCATGAAGCGGTTTTCGAAGATCGTCTCCGTGATGTGCGAAATGCCCGATGAGCGCGTCATCAGGGCCATGAACTGCGCCTGCAGGTCCGTCGGGAAGCCGGGGAACGGGTCGGTGACGATATCGACCGGCTCGATGCCGCTGCCGTTGCGCCTGACGCGGACACCGTTGTTGGTCGCGGAAATTTCGGCACCGGCGCGGCGGAGCGCGTCCAGCGCCGTCTCCAGCAGAGCCATGTCGGTATTCTCCAGCCGAACGTCGCCGCCCGCCATGGCGACGGCCATGGCATAGGTGCCTGTCTCGATGCGATCCGGCAGGACACGGTGACGGGCACCGGAAAGCGAGGTCACGCCCTCTACCGTGATCGTGCTCGTTCCCGCGCCGGTGATCTTGGCACCCATCTGATTGAGGCAATTGGCGAGATCGGCCACTTCCGGCTCACGCGCGGCGTTGCCGATCACGGTCGTGCCACGGGCGAGCGTTGCCGCCATCATCATCACATGGGTCGCACCGACTGAAACCTTGGGAAAGGTGTAGTGCGCACCGATCAGGCCACCGGCCGGAGCCGTGGCATTGATATAGCCGGCATCGATTTCCATGTTGGCGCCGAGCGCTGTCAGGCCCTCTATGAAGAGATCGACAGGGCGCGTGCCGATGGCGCAGCCGCCTGGAAGCGAAACGCGCGCCTGGCCGACGCGGGCCAGCAGCGGCCCGATGACCCAGAAGCTCGCGCGCATCTTCGAGACAAGTTCGTAATGGGCGGTGGTGTCGGCGACGGTGCGGCAGGTGAAATGGATCGTGCGGGAATAGCCGTCTTCCTGGCGCTCACGCCGGCCGTTGACGGCAACATCGACGCCATGGTTGCCGAGGATGCGCATCAGAAGCTCGACATCGGCGAGATGCGGTACGTTTTCGAGCGTCAGAGTATCGCTGGTCAGAAGCGAGGCGATCATCAAGGGCAAGGCTGCATTCTTGGCGCCGGAAATCGGAATGACACCGTTAAGCTCATTGCCGCCGACAATCCTGATACGATCCATGTACACTTACGGGCGGTGCCCGCCTTTCCTGAAAGTTCTTTGCCTTGAAAAAGAAGGTGGGCTTTAGCCGAATTCCCGATGCGCTTCAATTCGAGCGCGCAACGAACATTACGATTCGTCCATTTTTGCGGCAGGTAATCCATCCGTCTCGTCCGCGCGCCCGGCACGGCGCGCCCGCAGCTGCTGCTTGCGGCGCTGCAGATTTTCCCTCAGCTTCGCAGCCTCGCGCTCGCGACGTCGTTCGGCCTCGGTCTTTTGCCTTGCCGATGCAGCCTCGCTACCGTCCGCCGTCGCTGCCAATCCTTGATCTTCTTTCGCCCCGTCACACATACACATTTCTTAGCGGAAATCGTGCTCTTTCAAAAGTGCCGGCAAACGTGCCGGTGCCTTTCCAGAGAATGTTGCGGCTAAGTTGGAATTGCGGCTTGCGCTTGCCTCCAAGCTGTGGCAATAGGCGCCACGCTCGACATGACGCAAGCGTCACGTCATGAATGCTGCTATAGCTCAGGGGTAGAGCACTCCCTTGGTAAGGGAGAGGCCGAGAGTTCAAATCTCTCTAGCAGCACCAGTTTTTCCCATTTATTCCGACATTGAACCGGGGCATTTGGCTACAACGCGGCCAGGGCATTTGAAACGTCGCCTGGGTCATTGCAAGCCACATAGCTCTGAGAGCCGAGATTGTGCCCAGGAACGCGTGAAGTTCTGTATTTCCGGCAGTGTTTCCAAAGCTTCGCCGATTGCGCCGCCAAAGCTCACATGGGATTCTGTTATCCTACACGCACCGATATCCAGGGTGACTTTTGCTACAGCGCTGCCGTTGAGAGCTGGGAGTTTCAAGAGGCCTCCCGAACCTGCCTCGCAACTCAATGATGCCTTTGCCGTGATCGACACGCCGTTTGGCGCTGTGCAGACGTCCACCGCAGTGACCTCGAACTTTTTGGTTCGATCCGGGCCGCCGGGAAGTTGCTCGCACAGTTTGACTGTCGTGAATGTCTTGGCAAGACGCGGCCATTCCGGACTTTTCAAAGCCGACCAGCAGTCGGCGACGGCGGGAGCAGGCAGCAAAGGCGAGACCACGGCCGCGATGCAGGCAATTTTTACACCACGTGTAAGCCGCCCCCCGCTCGATCGCGTGCCAAGCGGGCCACAATGAATCAGATATTGGAACGCTTGAGCAAAACCTTCATTCATGGTTGACCTGCCTGTTGTATCGGTTGCTTGCAAGACGCGAGCTCATAGCCGTTTTGCCGGCCTTTTCCCAGTTTCTTGCCCGACGCTTGTTCTGTGCCGAACAGGAATGCGCCACTCAAACTAAATTACGATAAAACTTCAAATCATTTGCGTCGATTTATGGGGAGGCCACACGGAACATGTACTGCGTCCTTCATGCCGGATGCTTTTCGATAAAGCATCGCGCCGCGACACTTCGCGCGCTGCGTTCGCGGCAATAATCTTAGTGGATGTCGACTTTGTCTTACTGCTTTCGGCGATGAGGACTAGGCGTAGGTCCCATGGCCATCGCGCTTCCAGGCATCCGCCTCCGAGGTATCTCTACCGACAATGAGGAGGCTAAATGAACGATAGGACGTGTTTCTGCCCTCGGCGAAACTTCGATAAATCATATTAATTAGAGACTTCTTTAACAGAATCAGTGTACCCTTCCCCTAAGCACGAGGTCAAACAACGGCCCGGCGACACTGGAAGGGACAAGTATTGGCTTATGAATCAACGACGAAGCGCGAATTCGGTCGGGGATTGTTCATGGCGGGAGCTGCCATCTTGATGCTGGCAACGCTCTTCGTCTTCCCGGTCGTTCTGCTTCTGCAGTAACTAAAGGCTCGCACGCCGGTCGAAATTTAGTGGCGGCGTAAGCGGTGCTCGCGATTTCTTGAAGTGCTCCCTCGGCAAACCTGTTTTGCCGCGTGTCTGCTTATTATATGATCAGGCAGTGAAAACGGGGGTTCACTCATGAAAGCGTTTCCGTACGCTCTGCTGGCAATCGCTTTAGTGACGACTGCCACGCTGACCGCCTGCACGGCCACCACATTCGGCCCCGGACTCGAACCGATCCCCGGCAGCATTACCTATGGCGGCCAGCCGCGAACCAAACTGACGAGGTCACCCATAGGTAGTTCGTTTCCCCATGAATTCAGAGATAACCAAGGACGGCTGGTGGAAGAGATCTACATCATCCAGCCGGATAGAAGCTTAAGCATCGCGCGCAGGCAGTATCTCAATCGTGATGACGACAACTTTATTATAAGGTTGCGCCATTAGAGCCGGATGTCGCTCGAAAACCGCACACATTTTTCGGCATCCCGCTCTTGAGCTGCAAACGTGCGGAGGCACTGCGCGAACGGTCACGAATTCTTGAGATGCTCGAAAGGCGTCAGCCTCTGGTTGCGACAGGCCGGAACCATATATCATCCGGCATCGCGATCGGGGGACTTGGCATGAAAACGCTTCTGCCTGCGAACGGAAAATTATTTCGCGCTTTGCCTGGAATTGCCATAACCACAGCAATCATTCTTTCCGCCTGCACAACGCCAATCACATCCGGCCCGGGTCTCGCACCGATTCCCGGCAGCATCACCTATGGCGGGCAGCCGCGGACGAAACTGACGAAGTCCCCGATAGGAAGCACCTTCCCCCACATGTTCCGGGATGAATTCGGCCGGCGCGTCGAAGAAACCTACCAGATCCAGCCGGACAGGAGCCTCAAGATCCTGCAGCGGGAATACATCTCCGACACCTCGAACGATTGAAAATTCCGGTCGTGGCAGTCATCGCCGGCATGATAGATCTCCTCCACAGGTCCTTGCTTGACAGGGATGCCATTTTGGGAACATTCAACGAACGATCGCTTCCAGGCGGCGCTGATTCTCTCCGCCTGGCGGAGAGAAGGCTCCGTAATTCAAAGTGTTACAGCGACCTTTGTGCATCTTATTAAGACGCACGGCGCTGTAGAGGCGCGAGGACGGACGGCCGGATGTATCTCGAAAAACTCAATGTCCAGCAGCGCATGGCGGTCGAGCACGGAACGCTCGACGGGACTGGCCACATCTCCGGCCCACTGCTGGTCATTGCGGGGGCCGGCTCCGGCAAGACCAATACGCTTGCCCATCGCGTCGCGCACCTGATCGTCAAGGGCGCCGATCCGCGGCGTATCCTGCTGATGACCTTCTCACGGCGGGCGGCGGCGGAGATGGCGCGCCGGGTCGAACGGATCTGCGTGCAGGTTCTGGGCAACAATGCCGGCATCATGACCGATGCGCTCGCCTGGGCGGGCACGTTCCACGGCATTGGCGCCCGGCTGCTCAGGGATTATGCCGAACAGATCGGCCTCGACCCCGCCTTCACGATTCACGATCGTGAAGACAGTGCCGACCTGATGAACCTCATACGGCACGAGCTCGGCTTCTCGAAGATGGAAAGCCGCTTTCCGACAAAGACGACCTGTCTTGCCATCTATTCCCGCGCGGTCAATTCCGAAACCGCTTTGGAGGCCGTGCTGCGCGACAGCTTTCCCTGGTGCGCCACCTGGGAAAAGCAGCTCAAGGAACTCTTTTCCGCCTATGTCGACGCAAAGCAGGCGCAGAACGTCCTCGATTATGACGACCTCCTGCTCTACTGGGCGCAGATGGTCACCGAACCTGTCATCGCGCAGGATATCGGCGAGCGGTTCGACCACGTGCTCGTCGACGAATATCAGGATACCAACCGGCTGCAGGCGTCGATCCTGCTGGCGTTGAAGCCGGGGGGGCGCGGGCTTACCGTCGTCGGCGACGATGCCCAGTCGATCTATTCCTTTCGCGCCGCCACAGTTCGCAACATTCTCGACTTTCCGACCTCGTTCAGCCCGGCGGCCGACATCGTCACGCTCGACCGAAACTATCGCTCGACCCAGCCCATCCTTGCAGCCGCCAATGCAGTGATCGAGCTTGCCTCCGAACGCTTCACCAAGAACCTATGGACGGAACGCGAATCGGCTCAGCGCCCGCGTCTCGTCACGGTTCGCGACGAGACGGATCAGGCGCGCTATGTCGCCGATCATGTTCTCGACAACCGCGAGAGCGGAACGCGGCTGAAGCAGCAGGCGGTTCTCTTTCGCGCCTCGCATCATAGCGGGCCGTTGGAGGTCGAGCTTACCCGCCGTAACATTCCCTTCGTCAAATATGGCGGCCTGAAGTTTCTCGACAGCGCCCATGTCAAGGACATGCTGGCCGCGCTGCGCTTCACGCAGAACCCGAGGGATCGGGTGGCCGGTTTCCGCCTGATGCAGCTCCTGCCGGGCATCGGACCTTCGACGGCGCAGCGCACGCTCGACCGCATGGCAGAAACGCCGGATCCGCTCAGCACTCTTACCGAAATCCCGGCGCCCCCGCGCTCTGGTGCTGACTGGTCGGCCTTCGTTTCCGTGCTGCAGGAGCTGAAGACGGGCAATGCCGGCTGGCCGGCCGAGATCGGGCTGCTGCGTCAATGGTACGAACCGCATCTGGAACGGCTGCATGAGGACGCCTCTACACGCCAGGCGGATCTGATCCAACTCGAGCAGATCGCCGGCGGCTATGCCTCACGCGAGCGCTTTCTTACCGAGCTGACGCTTGATCCGCCCGATGCGACAAGCGATCAGGCGGGCATGCCGCTGATGGAGGAGGACTACCTCATCCTTTCGACCATCCATTCCGCCAAGGGGCAGGAATGGACGAAAGTCTTCATGCTGAACGTGGTCGACGGCTGCATCCCCTCCGATCTCGCCGTCGGCACAACGGCGGAAATCGAGGAAGAACGGCGGCTGCTCTATGTCGCCATGACCCGCGCCAGGGACGGTCTCGACCTGGTCGTGCCGCAGCGTTTCTTCACGCATGGTCAGAATGCGCAGGGCGACCGGCACGTCTATGCCTCGCGCACGCGTTTCATACCAGCGACATTGCTGCAGTTCTTCGAGGTCTGTGGCTGGCCCCAGGTCAAGGCGGAAACAGCTGCGTCACAGCAGGCCAGGCAGATCCGCGTCGATGTCGGCGCGCGGATGCGCGGGATGTGGCGGTAGCGGCGGAGTGGGATTTGATGGCAGGCTGTTGTAATTGCTGAGAGATTCCCCCTCACCCTGCCCTCTCCCCGAGGGGAGAGGGAACGATCGAGCAAGCGGCGAACTCCCCTTCTCCCCGGCGGGCTATTAGATTCACACATTGTCGAAAGCGGAGAGGAGGAGGGATACGCCGCGC
>NZ_JAULLL010000027.1:0-73190 GCF_041357635.1 Sinorhizobium sp. CB7 | reverse complement strand
GCCACCTTCTCCCCGCAGGCGGGGCGAAGGGGGAGTCGCAGCCTCCGTCGTCCCTTACTGGGGACATTGATCTGTTTCCACTGCCACTTGCTCGGTGCCAGCCGCAAAGGCCCGAAGGGTCGGATAAGGGGTTGCCACACGGCAAATACGCTGATCCGCAGCCTGCGATGCCCCTTACCGAGGCCCTCGCGCACTGAACAGGGCGGCGCATCCTTCAATGTCGATGGAGACCTGTTCGAACCGCCGTTCAAGCTCTCTCCGCAGCCCGTCAAGATCGTCGGCTTCGTTTCCGAATATCCCCTTGCCGTTATAAATGGACATCAGCTTTTTAGCGGCCGTCGACCTTGCGACGCCGTGCGACAGCAGCGTGGCGCCGAAGACGACGCCGTCCGGATGCATCAGCCGCATCGCATTGTCGAAGGCAAATGCCTTGCGCGCCCATGGTCCGGCAAGGCAGTGCAGCAGGTATGTCATGGAAATCGAGCGGAACGGCGCGGTCGTAAACGGTAGCGGCTTCAGAATATCCGCCTGGTATTGCTCCGGGCGGTAACGGGCGATCCGTGCCGACGAAGCGGCAAGCGAATGGGCGTTCAGGTCGAGGAGCGCCACCCGCGGGCCTGGTGCGGGAAAGTGCGCATGATCGAGAAACCACCCCGTGCCGACGCCGATATCCAGGTGATCGGACGACAGATGCCGGTTATAGAGGGCCAGGATGTGCCGCGTGGGGCATTTCCAGATGAAACTGTTGGAAATCCCAAGCACCAGGAGATCGTATATCCTGAGCGTCAGCGGCGAATAGACCGCCTGCCCTGCATGGCTGTCATCGGTCTGCGGAGGGCTTTCCATCGGCGATCCTGGTTTCTGCGCTGCCCAGGGCAAGTCATCCAAAGATCGCGAATTTTTTCAAGGCCTTTTTGAAATCCGCCCTTAGGTCGGCGATGAGCAGGTCCCTGAAGAGCGCACAGGCCAATGTTCTGCACAGAATCTCAACCGATACGAATTTCATGGCCGGGCTTCAAAAAGAACATAGCAGCCGGAAATGATGCCGGTCATCACCGATCTCCCGCTGCAGGCGAATGCGCGCAGCGGAAAGAACTTCGTCATCATGTCTCCGACGGCGCGTGAGTACCTTACGGCTGGACTCCTGTAACGAGCACAGGAATGAGGCAGAAGAGATGTGCCCCCCACAGCCATCTCATCGCTAAAATATTGGAAACGGCAAGAACCGCTGCCAAGCCTTCCGGTGATTCAACGGCCGTCGCTTGCCGTGGAAGCCCCCTCCTCCCTCATCCTGTGCCCGTCACAGCAATCCAACCGCCACGCAGCCGCATGGTGATAGAATCCCCTTTGCGATCGGCACTTTAGTAATGAGTAACCTAAGACTTTCGAGTCGCCAAGCTCCCGATTGCTGTCCGATCGCATCCGTTGCTGCATTGCATCACTTCATCCCGCCTCAGCGGGCAAGCGCCCTCGCGCGGGTGGCAATTTTGTCATAGGCATCCTGGATCGGATCGCGCAGCCGCATGAAACGTGGCGCGCCCATGAGGAGCAGCGCCGTCAGGTGCTCGCGACCGCCTTCATAGCCTACGATCGGAGCGAAAGGCATCATCGGCGAGCGGTGGTCGACTGGATAGAGACGCTCGAATTCGGCGAAGTTCGAGAAGCTCTCGTGATTGCCGGCTCTAAGAAGGAAAGTCTCGGCAGGAGCCCCTTCGGCCAGGATCACCTCATGGCTGTCGAGCACGATGTTGAAATACTCGATCACCTTCCGATCCGCTGGAAACACCGGTGCGATCGAGATTCCGTTGACAAGCTCCTTCACGCGGATCAGGACGCCGTCGATGTAAAGGGCGTGGTTGGGCGAGAGATAGAGATCCCGGTGCGGCGTGCGCTGAGCCAACGCATGGCGTGCAATGCGGATGGGCATTACGCTGTCCTGCCAGGACGGACCGCTCTTCCGGTAACATTGACGACCTATCCATTTGACCGGCACGGCTTTGCCGCGCACGGTCTCGACGAGATCGCCGACGCGAAGGTCCTCGATGCGCACCTCGCCATCAGGTGTCATGATTGCGGTGCCGCGCAGAAAGCACTTGGCATCGCTATCGCCATTGCCATGGTCGTCGTCGCGGTCTCTCCTCCGCCATCTTCTTCCGAGCGCATGGGCGGGCAAGGAGGAAACCATCGTCATCGCGGCCATTGTCGCCACAACTTTGGCACCCGTGGCGCCGGCCACTCCGAGAAAGTGACGCCGCGCGCGGCTGCGTGGCGATTGCTGCTCTGTACCTGATGACATGGGTCTTCCTCCTTGTTTTTATTGCACCATATTCATAGAGTTTTCGTTATTCATGGTAGATCAACTTACAATTTAAGAAAATAATCAGAATTGTTCTTATTTTACACTAGATAGGCGTAATCAGTTTTGCGCGAGCATGTAAGCAATGGATCCTCTACTTTAGGATTAGAGATTCTTATTTCGAGGATGTGTGGAGGCATGCAGGTATTACAGGCAGGCGATCTTGGCATAACCTCAAAGATCGTGGCCGTTCACGGAATAGCAAAAACGCGGATCTCGTCCGAAATTCCCCGAAGGGTGACCTTGTGCGACATCGGCTTCAGGCCGCGCTCCGTCAGCAGGTCCGCCGCACGGGGATCGCCGAGCACGGAACCGGTAGCGAATATCTCATGCGCGGTTGCGAGATGCTGCACGCGCGAGGCGATGTTGACGGTCTGGCCAAAATAGTCCTGCCGCTCGTTCATGCTGACCGCGATGCACGGACCCTCGTGGATGCCGATTTTCAGAAGCAGGTCCTCGCTGCCGCGTTCCTGGTTGAGCTTCAGCATCGCCTCGCGCATCCGCACCGCCGCGACCACCGCCCGGTCGGGCGTCGGGAAGGTCGCCATCACGGCGTCGCCGATCGTCTTGACGACGGCGCCGGCCTCGGCACCGACAATCTCGTTCAGGATGCTGAAATGCGTCTTGACCAGATCGAAAGCAGCAAGGTCGCCGACCCGCTCGTAAAGCGCGGTCGACCCGCGCAGATCGGTGAAGAGGAAGGTGAGGCTGGTGATCTTCAGCCGCTGGTCCACATCGATCGTGTCGGTGCGGAAGATGTCGCGGAAGGTCTGGTTGGAGAGCAGGCGTTTGGCAGTCAGGAACGGGCGACGCCGGCCAAGCATCGTGTGAAGCGCTTCGTTGGCCACGCAGACCGACGGCAATGTGCGCACATCCGTATGGTTCTCCACCAGGATACGCAGTGGGCCGGGCCGAAGATCGATTGGTTCGCTGTGCCAGTAGCGGCGGTCGAACAGCAGCGACACACTCTGCCGCTCCCGTGTCGGCTCGCCCTTCACGTCGATGAATTGCGCCGCATGCGTTACCGGCTCGAAGATCATGACATATTCCGCCGGCAGTTGCAGCGAGATGACCGCCTTTTCGCCCGGCGGTAACTCGAGCGACTCCAGGATGAATTCGTCGGCCTTCTCCTCGAAGTCTTCGTCCGGCAGGTCGATGCCCGAGCCCCAGTAGATCTGGCGGAAGTATTCATGCGGCGGCAGCTCATGCGGGCTGTGGGCCTCGATGCGCCGGACGCGCGGGCTGACTGTGAAGGTCACCTCGACCATCTCATCGAGCGTTGGTTCGTAGCCGGCGGCACAAAGCGCGCACGTATATTGCTCGCTCTGCACGGTCTTGAGCGACGTATTGGCGTCGAGCACCCCGCCGCAGCCGGGGCAAAGCACGTTCCACGACATGTCGAAAAGGCCGAGATTCGAGGCGCGCAGGAAGGTGTTGATCACCTGCTCCTCGTCGAACCCTCGCCTAGCAGCAAAGGCGAGCGTATTGATGCGGCTGAGCTTGCGATCGGGCGCGTCGCGCACAAGCCGTTCAATGGCATCGACGATGTCCGGCTGCGCCGACTGGCGCAACGCCGCAAAAAGAGGCTGGGCATCATTCATGGGCACATGTTACACCGGATCGGCCAAGCGCGACAGCATTTGCCTGCTGCTATCGGCCATTTTGCCCGCTTTGGTTGATTTTCGTCGCGTTAAAGCATCCGGTATTCAGATCGACCGGTCGTCAGTGTGCAATCACCAGAGATACGGATGATTTGCGCAGGAGCCTGTAGGTTATGCCTCCAAGCAGCCATTCGCGAAGCCGCGCGTGGCCATAGCCGCCCATGACCAGCAGATCGACTGCCCCTTCGACGGTTTCGGCGATCAGTGTCGCACAGAAATCGGAACCGCGCTCATCGACGATACGCAACATCGCGTTGATCCCGTGGCGGCCAAGATAGGTGACAAGCTCATAGCCATCTTTCATCCGGGATGGAGGCGCGCCGCCGCGCTCGATGAAAAGGACCGTGACCCTAAGGGATTTCTCGAGGTAGGGCAGTGCCTCCGTAACCGCACGCGCGGCTTCCCGGCTGCCGTTCCACGCGATCATCGCATGTTCGAAACCCGCATCGAAGGTCCTCTGATCGGCCGCGAGGAACAAGTGCCTGCCCGATTGGAACAGGACCTCCTCGATGACATCGTGCAACTCGACCGTCTTATCGACGTCGCTCAATCTCAAACCGACGAACACATCGGCAATCCGGCATTCGCGGGCCGTGACCAAGGCACGTTCATGTTCATAGACGTCGTAGCGGCGCATTTCGGTTGACGGCCCCAGCCCGCTCAGCCGTTGCCGAAGGATTGCTTCCCGCTTCCGCCCCTCTTCGCGGGCTTGTTCCATCAGGCCCGTCCAGAGTTCGAGGCTCAAGCTCGGCTCGACCAGCGACGGTGCCGGCAGCACGTTCAGGAAAAGGCCGATCACATGCGCTCCAAACAATGTGGCCAGACTTTCGGTTGCCTCCAGCCGGAATTCATCCCCGGCGCTCCCGTCAAGCCGTACCAACACGACTTTGATCATGACTGCCTCCCCGAGAACATGTTTCACCGGTTCGTAATTATAAGCACAGGATGCGCCGGACTGCATTGACCGTCGTCAGTGGTCGGCGTGTTTTTGGACGACCAAGGGCGCCGACGATCACCCTCTTCTCCCCAGCGGGGAGAAGTGCCGAGCAGAGCGAGGCGATGAGGGGGGCGAGGAGCAAAGCGACGAGCGTCCGAAGCGCAAGCGAAGGACAGTGCCGTGCGGCGAAACCCCCTCATCCGACCCTTCGGGCTACCTTCTCCCCGCCGGGGAGAAGGGGAGATCGCCGCTTGCTCGATCTGTCCCCTCGCCCCGCGTGCGGGGAGAGGGCTAGGGTGAGGGGCAATCTCGGCGTCCAAACCGGGCTGCCTTCCACCGTATCCACGGACATCCACGGCCCCTCACGCCGGCCAGGGAAACGAATGATGCTCGTGCGCGATAATCCAGCGCGCACCTTCCTTCCGCAGTCCAACGGTTAGGCGAAGCCGTGTTATCGGATCCATGTCCAATTCTTCCATCGTACCGCATTTGAGCAATGCGGTTGCGAAAGCGACGCGATCGCCCGCGGTGACATCGAGCCGCTCGATCGCATATTCGCCGCCCTGACTGAAGTGCTCGAAGAACGGCGCCCAGCTTTCCCGATAGGCCTTGATACCCTCAAGTTCGTTTGGAGGCGGAACATCGAACATCAGCATGTCCGCCGCGTGGTCGGCGATGATGGTCTCTATATCCTGGCGCCGGACGGCATCGGCCCAACGCTCGATCAGCGCGCGTATATCCGCCTCCGCTTGGCGTTCCCTGCTTTCCATGGCGATCCTCCCATATGCTTGCTGCCCCTCCGGCTCTGTCACGCGCTGTTGCCGCGCAGCTCCTCGACCAGAACCCGTACGTTTTCGGAATAATCCACCGGCACGGTAACGAGATGGACGCCACCGCCGGTAAAGGCGGCTTCGAGCGCCGGCACCAGGCCCTCTGCGTCCTCCACCCGGCTGCCCTTAACACCGTAGGCTCCGGCATAGGCAACGAAGTCGGGATTGCCGAAGGTCAGGCCGAAATCAGCATAGCCGTCGACCGCCTGCTTCCATCGGATCATCCCGTAGGCGTTATCCTGCAGGATCAGCACCACCAGATTGAGGCCGAGGCGTACCGCCGTTTCCAGCTCCTGCGAGTTCATCATGAACCCGCCATCGCCACACACCGCCAGGACGCGTCGCGTCGGATGGAGGATGGCCGCCATCATCGCTGAAGGCAGCCCGGCTCCCATGGTCGCAAGTGCATTGTCGAGCAGGAGCGTATTGGCGACATGGGTGCGGTAGTTGCGGGCAAACCAGATTTTGTACATTCCATTATCGAGGCAGACGATACCGTCCTCGGGCATCACGTGACGCACGTCGTGCACGATACGCTGTGGCGTCAGCGGATATCGGCTCTCCTCCGCCCGGTCGGCAATCCGGGCAAGGGTCTCCTCCCGCAGCCCAAGAAGCGCGCCGGCTTTGGGAAGCTTCCCCTCGAGACGGTCGGCCAGAAGCTTGAGACTCGGCCCGACATCTCCCACCAGCTCCGCATGCGGGAAGAAAACCTCCTCGACCGTCGCCGGCAGATAGCCCACATGCAGCACGGTCGGTCCCTTCGGCCCCATGAGGAAGGGCGGCTTCTCCACGGTATCGTGGCCGATCGAAATGATGAGATCGGCGCGGTCGATCGCCCGGTGCACGTAGTCGCGCTCCGAAAGCGCCGCGGTGCCCATGTAAAGCCCGGACCCGCCGGCAACCGCTCCCTTGCCCATCTGGGTGTTGAAGAACGGGATCTGCAGGCGCCGCACGAAATCCGAGAGCGCCTCCGCCAGGCGCGGGCGGCTCGCCGCCGCACCCAACACTATCAGCGGCCGCTCCGCCTTCAGGATGAGCCCGGCGGCGCGATTAAGCGCTTCTTCGGGCGCAACCGGCGGATCGATAGGATGAGGCGCGACCAGCGGAATCGTACCCACGGCCTCGCCTGCGATGTCTTCCGGCAATTCCAGATGGACCGGCCCGGGGCGCTCCTGCTGGGCCACGCGAAAGGCCTCGCGCACGATCGTGGGGATCGTGGCCGGGCCAACGATCTGAAGCGTCATCTTGGTGAGCGGCCGCATCGCCGAGACCGTATCGACCATCTGGAAGCGCGCCTGCTTGCGGCTCAGAATGCCCTTCTGCCCGGTAATCATGATCATCGGCATCGCACCGAGGAGCCCATAAGCGGCGCCGGTCGCGAGGTTAAGCGCGCCAGGCCCCAGCGTCGACAGGCAGACGCCGGCCTTGCCGGTCAGCCGTCCATGCGTCGCCGCCATGAAGGCGGCGGCCTGTTCATGCCGCGTGACCACCAGTTCGATGGAGGAGCGCCGCAGCGCCTCGACGAAATCGAGGTTCTCTTCTCCGGGAACCCCGAAGATCTGTTGCACGCCCTCGTTTTCCAATGCGGATACAAGCAGTTCGGCACCGGTCATCGATAACTCCTCCAAAAAATAGCTTATCGGATAGCAGTGTAAGCCGCTGCGTCGAGATCGCCAGCTCTTATCGTCGTTGTTCGCTCGCCATCGCACTCGGGCGTAAAATCTCCTTTCAGGCGGCGGGCTTTGGCAGTCTTGGAGCGCCCGAAAAGAACTCCGAAAATCGGCATCGATTTTCGGCAAGCTTATGCCTTCGAAATGTCTTTTTGTCGGTTGAACTGTGACAGCGCCTGTCGCTGGCACCCCATGAGTCGCCCCTCCCAAGAGACACCCATGAGACGCTTTGACACGCGTTGTTCGCTTGCGCCGATGGGATCGTTTTTCGATAACATGCGTTAACTGTTGCCGAATTTATTGGCCGAACGACCGCGTGCCTGCACGGGTCACGATTTTTAAAAAGGAGAAAATGATGAAGAAGAGTTTTGCGATCACGCTTGCTGCAGCCTCCCTGGCGCTGGCCGGTACTGCCGGTGCGGCCGACCTGGTCCGGAGCTATCCGGCGCCGGAACCGGATGTGCGCGACGGCGTGAAGATCGGCTATCTCACCTGCGATATCGGCGGCGGCACCGGCTATATTCTTGGCTCGGCCAAGGAAGTCGACTGCACCTTCCATTCGGCGATGGGCAGCGAGCCGCTCGATCACTATACCGGCCAGATCCGCAAGCTCGGCGTCGACCTCGGCTTCACGACCCGCAGCCGCCTCGTCTGGGCCGTATTCGCCCCGACGGCCGGCTATCATCGCGGCTCGCTGAGCGGCCTCTATAACGGCGCCACCGCCGAAGCCACACTCGGCGCCGGTGTCGGCGCCAATATCCTGGTCGGCGGTACGGCGGGATCGATCCACCTCCAGGCCCTCAGCGTCACCGGCCAGCTCGGTCTCAACATCGCCGCCGGCGGCGCCTCCATGACGCTCGCATCGAACTGAGTAGCCTCCAGACAACCCCTTTCGTTCTTGCGGAAGGGGCTTTCAAAGGGAGGGGAGATCATCTCTCGATTTTACCCGTTGCCGCAGGTCATAAGGGGTGCAGCGCTTCTGACCTGCGTCAGATCGACTTGAGAAATTCGATCAGTTCACTTTTTTCCTGATCGCTGAGCTTGAGATCGAGGTGGCGGTCGTAATGGTCTACGACGTCCCGGAGGCTAGCGAACCGCCCATCGTGGTAAAACCCGCCTTTGTGGACCTTCTCCAGATCCCACAGGGCACGCAGAGGCGCCGTTCGGTATCGTTCATCCGGAGACCGCATCGCCTGGAAGTCATCGATCCCGATCTCCTCCGCCTTGTGCAAGTTCCATCCAGGCTCGGTAAAGATCGGCGGAACGTGGCAAGTGGCGCATTTAGCCTTGTCGTTGAAGAGAACCTTTCCATTTTCCGCGGCGGCACTGTCGAAGGCGCCTTGCGGCGGCTTTGGAGTGGGCAGGGCAAGCTGGTAGAAGTGAAGGGCAGGAAGCTTGGCGCTGATCCGGTCCTCCTGGTCCTGCTTGTGCCCCTGCTTCGTCCTGGCGGCGACCGGATACTTTTCGGCGTTGTCCAGACGCGGATCGTAGAACACCCCTTTTCCGTGCATTTCGAGATTGCCGACGTAAGCGTTCCAGTAACTTACGGTTCCCCACGCGCCGGTCCATGTATGGTTGTTTACGCCCGCCAGTCCGAATGCTGGAGGATTGAGCGTGGCGGCGGTTTTGCCGTCCGGTCGGAAGGCCTTGCCGTCGAGATTGAGCTCGGCATCGAATTTCCCGGGACCCCAAGCCCCGAGCGCCTTTTTCACCTCTTCTTCGCTAAGCTGCAGCATGTCGGTAAAGGCACTCAGATCGGGCGCCAAGGCGACGATCGCGCCGATATCGAGGTCACGGTTGGGCCAACCGTCGAGGCGGTGCCCGATTCCGGGCGCATAGGCGTCGTCGACTGTCGAATGGCATAGTGAGCACTGGATGCCCACAGACCGCAATGTCTTGCCATCTTCGCCAAAGAAGCCGGTCACGCCGATGACGGCATTCGACTTGAGCAGCACGAGGGTGCTGGCCGGATCCTTGAGATCAACCTCGCCTTTGTTGAGTGCCTCGGCCACCTCTTTGGGGATCGCGTTCACATCGACTTTCAATCCAAGCTCAAGAGCCTTTTGCGGGCTGAGACCCGCTCCGACGCCGCCCGCCTTTTCGCCTGCTATTGCCTCATGAAGCCTAAGCTTGCCGCCCCAAAAATCCTCGCTACCGAAAGTGTCGAAGCGGAAAGTCTCGCGTCCTTCTTCCAGATAACGCTTCGCCTGCTCCGTTACTTCAGCTTCAAAATCCTTGCCGCTTGTTGGCTTCTTGCTCATTTGAGCAGCGGCCGGAACGAGACCTGTCGATAGCAGAAGAGAAAGAAAGAAAGCAGAAACCTGTCCACGCCTTTGCATGACACGTTCCTCCCAAGACATCTTAATCGGCGGCTATGTCGAGCTTCGCGGGTTCTCTTCAGCGCGAAGCGCAAAACCGACCGAATATTAGCAAACAATCATCTTACGCCTAATCCGCGTGTCCGCAATGCGAGGAAGGCGAGGTTGTCGGCCCTTCAGGCAAATTTCAAATAGTTTCTGTTTTGGCGAGAAGGCCCTGCGCTCTCCCGTCAAATCCGCCAGGCATCTCAATGTTGCGTGAAATAGATCCTTCCCTCTTACAAAACGAAATTCCTTTGCTACGTGCATGACAATGGGCATCGACGCCAATGCTCGTACTTTGTCAGACAAGAGGATCGTGAGAATGGCTGATACGATTGATTACACACCCCCGAAGATCTGGATCTGGGATAAGGAGAACGGTGGCGAGTTTGCCAATATCAACCGCCCGATCGCCGGTCCGACGCACGAGAAGGAACTGCCGATCGGCCGCCATCCGCTTCAGCTCTATTCGCTCGGAACGCCGAACGGCGTGAAAGTCACCATCATGCTGGAGGAACTGCTGGCTCTGGGCCACAAGGGCGCGGAATACGATGCTTGGCTGATCCGGATCGGCGAAGGCGAGCAGTTCGGAAGCGGCTTCGTCGAGGTCAATCCCAATTCGAAGATACCAGCCCTAATGGATCGCAGCGGTCCGAAACCGATCCGCATCTTCGAATCCGGCGCGATCCTGACCTATCTCGCCGAGAAGTTCGGCGCTTTCCTGCCTGTGGAATTGAGCGAACGCGCCGAATGTCTGTCGTGGCTGTTCTGGCAGGTCGGCAGCGCCCCCTATCTGGGAGGCGGCTTTGGGCATTTCTATGCCTATGCCCCGACAAAGATCGAATATGCCATCAATCGCTTCGCGATGGAGACGAAGCGTCAGCTCGACGTGCTCGACCGGCGTCTTGCGGAAAGCGAATATCTGGCGGGTGACGAATATACCGTCGCCGACATCGCGGTCTGGCCCTGGTACGGCGGCCTGGTTAAGGGATGGCAGTACGGCGCGGGCGAATTCCTCCAGGTACAGGACTACAAGAACGTCCAGCGCTGGGCCGAGACGATTTACAACCGGCCGGCCGTGCGGCGTGGACGCATGGTGAACCGCACCAGCGGGGAGCCCTCGAACCAGCTGCGCGAACGTCACGATGCCAGCGATTTCGAAACGAAGACACAGGACAAGCTGGAAACTGCGAGTTAGATGTGGCGGCGATCTCCCCTTCTCCCCCAGCGGGGAGAAGGTGGCCCGAAGGGTCGGATGAGGGGTTTCGCCGCACGGCACGGTCCTTCGCTTGCGCTGCGGACGCTCGTCGCTTTTGCTCCTCGCCCCCCTCATCGCCTCGCGCTGCTCGGCACTTCTCCCCGCTGGGGAGAAGAGGGTGCTTGCTGCAATTTTCAGCCTAACCTTTTGTTTGCGCGGGGCGAGGGCGTCGCCGGCGACGACGGAACGGTGATGGCATTGTATGCGTCGCGTCGCCGTTGTACTTTGTAGCCTGACAGTTGCGCAAAATGATCGGTGTATAGCCGGAGCCGAAATCCGGTCGCGCGTTTCAACCCGTTGAACAAGTAGCAGCGGATCATGGAACTTATCGTCGCCCTTGGCCTGATCGTCATCAAGGTCGCATTGCTGATTGCGATCCTGCTGCTGTTGCCGTTGCCGCTCACCTGGCTGGAACGCAAGATCGCCGGGCACATGCAGCAGCGGATGGGGCCGATGCGCGTGGGGTGGCACGGGCTGCTGCAGCCGCTGGCGGATGGGATCAAGCTCTTGACCAAAGAGGACCACATCCCCGCCGAAGCCGACCGTTTCCTGTTCAAGCTTGCGCCGATCCTGGCGCTCGTCCCGCCCTTTGTGGTGTTCGTCGCGATCCCCTTCGGCGAAACCGTCTCGGTCCTCGGCCACGAGATCACGCTATACGTTTCCAACATGAACGTGGCGCTCCTCTTCGTCTTCGCGGTGATCGGGATCGAGGTCTATGGCGTCATCTTTGGCGGCTGGGCCGCAAACAGCAAATATGCGGTCCTCGGCAGCCTCAGGACCTGCGCGCAGATGATCAGCTACGAAATCCCGATGGGGTTCGCGGTCATCGGCGTCGTCATGCTGGCGCAATCCATGAGCCTGCTCGAGATCGTGCGGGCGCAATCCGATGTCTGGAACGTCATCTACCAGCCGGTCGGCTTCTTCGTATTCTTCGTCGCCGGACTTGCCGAAGCGCAACGTATTCCCTTCGATCTGGCGGAAGCCGAAGGCGATCTGGGGGCCGGGTTCCATACCGAATACAGCGGTATCCGCTTCGCGTTTTTCATGGTCAGCGAATATGCGATCGTGCTGCTGGTGTCGGTCCTGGTGGTGATCCTGTTCTTCGGCGGCTGGAACGGCGTGCTCATCCCCTTGCCGCCGCTCCTCTGGTTTGCGCTCAAGGTCGCTTTCTTCGTCTATCTGTTTATCTGGTTCCGCTTCACTTTCCCCCGCTACCGCTACGACCAACTGATGGCGATCGGATGGAAAGTCTTGCTTCCGTTGTCGATGGCGAACATAATCATCACAGGTATTGCTTTCTCTTGAGGAGCCACGGCGGCTCCAGAGCGGGGCGGCGATGTCGCACGCACAGGACAGAATTGGAACATGGATCGGCTGGGCATTCTTCGCCGATCTCGCGAGAGGTCTGGCTCTGACCTTCGGCTACATGTTCTCCAGGTCCGTGACCATGCAGTATCCGGACAAGGAAAAGTGGCTGCCTTACTCGCGCTACCGCGGGCATCACTTCCTGAAGCGCGACGAGGCGGGCGAGATCAAATGCGTGGCCTGCGAACTCTGCGCGCGGATCTGTCCCTGCGACTGCATCGAAGTCGTCCCCTACCAGGATGAAAAGGGCAATCGTCGCCCGGTAAAATTCGAGATCGACACGGCCCGCTGTCTGTTCTGCGGGCTCTGCGAGGACGCCTGCCCGGCGGATGCGATCGCCCTTGGCCAGCAATACGAATTCTCGAGTTTTTCTTCGCGTGAGCTGGTGATCGGACGCGACGATCTCCTCTGCAAGCCGGGCAAGGCGACAACCGGCGGCGGCGTGGTCGCTGCACGCCTGAACACCGATGAGGACGTTCTGGTCGAGACGAGCGAGCCGCAGGGATACAATTGGTGGCGGAATATCCGACGAACGTAGGCTCGCCTGCCGTCAAGCCGGCGCGCAGATACAGGGGGTGCAAATGCTTGTCTGCCAAATATTGAAGACCAAGTCTCCCGAGATCATCTCGGTCACACCGGATCATACGATGGTGGAAGTCCTGCAGCTCTTTCGGGACTACAACATCGGCTTCGTACTCGTCGGCCGTTATCCCGGGGAATGCCTGGGCGCGCTGTCGGAGCGGGACTGCTGCAATGCGGTCGCTGAATACGGCACCGCGGCACCCGCAATGCGTGTTGGCGAGATTATGAACCGCACTGTGGCAACCTGTTCGACAGACGATTTATTGCCCCTGGTGATGGCGATCATGACCGAGCGGCGCACGCGCCATGTAGTGGTCATGGATGGCGACAGCCCGGCTGGCGTCGTGAGTATCGGCGACGTGGTCAAGCACCGGCTTGACGAAGCGCTGCGCAATGAGCAGGCGCTGCATGAGTACATCGCCGGGACCGGATATCACTGATTTAGCCGCGCAAAAATCTGAAGCTGCTCAGGGTGCGGACGCGGGATCGGGATTCTCAGATTCCGCCCCAACTCCGGGCACAGCGGCGATCTCGAAGGTCGCCTGCGCCCTTTCAACTTCCACCGGACATGGATATTCGCCCCGCCGCATCAGTCCGTTGAGACGCAAGGCTCTATAGTTTTCCGGAATGAATACGAGCCCCTTCGGGAAGCGCCTGTTGATCTTGAGCTTGGCCGTCAGCTCGCCCTGAGCGGATCGCACGACCACCGGATCGCGGTCCGAAAGGCTAAGCCGCGCGGCATCCTCTGCGCTCATCTCGACATAGGGGTCGTCGGCGACCGTATTCAGGATTTCCGAGCGTTCGGAAAGATATCCGTTGTGGAACAGGCAGTCGCCGGTAACCAGCATGAGCCGGTCGGCTGCCATCGGGACAGGCGGCGGCGCGAAGAACGCGCCCGCCGGTGGCGTCGGGGCCGCTTTGGTAAATGCGCCGTCGGCGCCTAGCCCCTCCCGCGTCAGCCCTCGATAGGCCGGAACCAGTCGGGCGATCTCGTCGAAAATCTCGCCTTGCGTCGATGGCCGCAGCACCTGGTTGCGGAGTCCAGCAACGAAATCAAAGATCGCCAGATTGCCGCGCGCCTCGAAGACCGGTTCACGGAACTTGCGGACCTTCTGCGTCCGGCCCTCGTTGTTGGTGAACGTGCCGGATTCCTCGCCGTACACCGCCGCCGGCAACACGATCTCGGCCAGCCCCGCCGTATCCGTGAGGAAGGCGTCCTGCACGATCAGGAGATCGGCGGCGTCAAGCGCCCGCGTCGCGAAATCCCGGTCGGGATAGGAAATCAGGGGGTCGGCTCCAACGATGTAGAGCATGCCCATCCGCCCACCGGCTGAGAGCTCGAGCATGGCGTCGAGACCCGCGCCGGGTCCGGACGGGATTTCGGCGTACCAGTTCCGTGCAAGTGTTGTGCGCGCCACATCGTCGGCGACCGCCCG
Organism: Sinorhizobium sp. CB7; assembly: GCF_041357635.1. NCBI lineage: Bacteria > Pseudomonadati > Pseudomonadota > Alphaproteobacteria > Hyphomicrobiales > Rhizobiaceae > Sinorhizobium > Sinorhizobium sp. CB7. The sequence goes on along the minus strand of NZ_JAULLL010000027.1, from coordinate 58,735 downwards.
CAGCCCCGGCAGGGCCGCCGGCAAAACCCCCATGTCCCAGGCGCCCATCTGGTTGGCGCGGTCGCAGAGGAACTGCATCGCCGGCTCCTTGCCGAGCAGGCGCAGAACCTGCAGCAGGTTGTTGAGCTGCTGCAGCGTGGTCCGCGCCTCGGGTGGTCTCAGGAGATCGACGCTGACGAACACCGTGACGCTGCTGCTTTCCTTGAGCACGGCGGCCAGACGATCCGGCCCGTCACCGTCGATGTCCGCTGCCGGCCCGCCGATATCAGCAAGAGCCTCGCCCGGCAAGCTTCCGTCGGCCTCCGCCACAAGCGCGGCGACCACCGCCGCAAGGCCCGTCGCTTCTCCGCCCGGCGGCACGCGAACCACCACCCGGGCATCGGCGTCCAGGCGGGATGGCCGCGCCGAGAGCATGAGCAATCCGGTCTGCCGCCGCCGCGCGCCGTCCCGCAGCAGGTATTCGGTAACTGGGTTGCCCTCGGTCACGTTGCCCCCGACGACGAGCACGCAGTCGTTGCCGATCACTTGGCTGAGCGGCGCGCGGCTGTAGAAGCCCGTAGCCAGCGGACCGAGCGCATCGAAGGGCGTCGACCAGCGCGTCGAGCAGTCGATGTTGTTGGTTTGGAACACCGTCCGCATCAGCTTCTGGAATTGATAAAGCACCTCGTTGGGCAGGCGCGGCGAGATGAGCCCGCCGACGGCCTTGCTCTCGACGGCCAACAGCCGCCGGCGCAGATAGTCCCCCGCTTCATTCCAGGAAACCGGAACCAGAGCGCCATCGCGGCGGATCATCGGCCGCTTGATCCGGTCCCGGTTCGAAACGAAATCGAGGCCGAAGCGTCCCCGTACGCAGAGCGTTTCGCGGTTGACCCCCTCGTCCCACTTGGAGCGCACCCGCATGAACTCGCCCTTGCGCGTGCCCACCGTCAGCTGGCAACCGGTGCCGCAATGCGGGCAGACCGTGTCGGTCTCGACCAGGTCCCAGGGCCGCGCCTTGTAGCGATAGGGGAAGCTCATCAGCGCGCCGACCGGACAGACCTCGACGCAATTGCCGCACTGGTCGCAACTTGCCAGACTGCCCTCGAAGCCGGTGACGGCGGTATCCATGCCTTTTTCGACGGTGCCGAGCGCGACCGCCCCGACGACTTCCTCGCACATCCGCACACAGCGCTGGCACTGGATGCAGCGGTTGACGTTCATGATGATGACGGGGCTCAGACGAATGTCCTCGGAGTGGAACACACGTTTCTCATCGCGGAACCGGCTTTCACGAGGACCATAGGCCATCACCATGTCCTGAAGCTCGCATTCGCCGCCCTTGTCGCAGATCGGGCAGTCGAGGGGGTGGTTGGCGAGCAGCATGTCGAGCATGGAAGAGCGCGTTTCCTCGATCAGCGGCGTGTTCGTCCGCACCACCATGCCGTCTGTAACCGCGGTGGCGCAGGACGGCTGCAGCCGCTTGAGCCCCTCGATCTCCACCAGGCACATGCGGCAGGAGGCCAGTGCCGGCAGGCGCTTCAGATAACAGAAGGTCGGTATGTCTATGCCCAGACGCTGGGCGGCCTGCAGCACCGTCGAGCCGGCCTCGACTTCCAGCGTTTGTTCATCGATCGTAACGCTAACCATATTTCCTCGCAGCGCTATCCCAGCGCACTCCTTCAGCGAACGGGCACCTTTGCTCTTCGATATGGGCGACGAACTCGTCGCGGAAATGCTGAAGTGCTGCCCGCAATCCCATCGCCGCACCGTCGCCCAGGGCGCAGAACGTATTGCCGAAAATGCCTTTGCAGAGCATCTCCAGCTGCTCCAGATCGCCGGGGGTGCCCTCGCCTGCCTCGATCCGGCGGAGCACCTTCACGGCCCAGTTCAATCCTTCCCGGCATGGCGTGCACTTGCCGCAGGACTCGTGATGGAAGAACTCGACGATGCGGGTGGCGACCTTGACCATGCAGGTCGTATCGTCGATCACGATAACGCCGGCCGAACCGAGCATCGAGCCGACGGCCGCCAGCGAGTCGAAGTCCATCCCCACCTCCAGCCCGCTCTCCGGGATCACGGGCGCCGACACCCCGCCCGGGATCACGGCCTTGATCCTGCGTCCCGGCAACGGGCCGCCCGCGTGGTCCTCGACCAGTTCGCGCAACGGTATACCCATCGGCAGCTCATAGAGGCCGGGTTTGCGCACCTGTCCGCTGACGCAGTAGAGCTTCGGGCCGGGGCTCTTGTCCGGGCCGATGCCCCGGAACCAGTCCGGCCCCCGCATGACGATATGCGGCACGCAGGCGAGCGTCTCGACATTGTTGATCACGGTCGGGCTGGCGTAGAGCCCGGCCACGGCCGGAAACGGCGGTTTCAATCGCGGCTGCGCCCGCTTGCCCTCGAGCGACTCGAGCATTGCGGTCTCCTCGCCGCAAATATAGGCGCCGGCGCCGCAGTGAATGTGGATGGCGAAATTGAACTCCGAGCCCAGGATGCCCGTTCCGAGATAGCCCTTATTGTGAGCCTCGACGATCGCCTGTTCCAGGCGGCGGATCGCCGTCACATATTCTCCGCGGACGTAGACATAGGCGGTTTCGGCCCCGATCGCATAGGCGCTGACCGCCAGCCCCTCGATGAGCTGGTGCGGGTCGCGCTCCATGATGATCCGGTCCTTGAAGGTGCCGGGCTCCCCTTCGTCCGCATTGCAGCACAGATATTTCGGCTTGTCGGCCCGCTTCGGCACGAAACTCCATTTCATGCCAGTCGGAAATCCAGCGCCGCCGCGACCGCGCAGATTGGATTGCTTGACGAGGTCGACGACCTCGTCCGGAGTGTACTCGCGCAGCACCTTGGCCAGCGCCTGGTAACCGCCGCCTTTTTCATAGGTCGACAGCAAATGGCCGTCCGGCACGTCGACATTCTTCAGGAGAACCGGTTCGAACATGGCGCTATTCTCCCGGCGGCTGCATAGAAACGTGCTCGGCGCTCGCTAGCCGCCCCACCGTGGCCCGGAGGCTCGCGAGGAGCGCATCGATCCGCTCGATATCGAGGTTGCCGTGGTAATCGTCGCCGACCTGCATCACCGGCGCCATCTCGCAGGCACCAAGGCACTCGACGGTCGAAAGCGTGAACAGCCCGTCGGGGGTGGTTTCACCCTTCCCGATCCCCAGCACCGTTTCCATATGCTTCAGCAGCTCTTCAGATCGGCGCAGCATGCAGGAGAGGTTGTCGCAGAGCTGCAGGTGGAACATTCCCACCGGCTCGGTATGGAAGAGCGTGTAGAAGGTCGCCAGCTCGTAGACCCAGATCCGCTCGACACCGAGGATATCGGCGACCTCCTCCAGCACCGGGCCGGGCAGATGACCATGCTCCTGCTGCGCGATCAGCAGCGCGGGCATGATCGCCGAGCGCTGGTCGGGATACCGCGTGGCCGCCTTCTCGATCTTTTCGCGCATGCTCATCGCGTCCAAATCCTCCGCTACTTGTCCACCTCCGCCATGACAGGGTCGAGGCTGCCGAGCACGGCGATCATGTCCGCCAGGTAACGGGCGTTGCTGACCCCGAAGAGTGCCTGAAGGTTGACGAAGGACGGGGCCCGCACCTTCATGCGGAACGGCTTTGGCGACCCGTCGCTGATGATGTAGAAGCCGAGCTCGCCTTTCGGCGCCTCGATCGCCGAATAGACCTCGCCCTTCGGCACCTTGAAGCCGTAGGCCGACAGGTCGAAATGCTGGATCAGCGCCTCCATCGAACAGTGCACCCGCTCCTTGTCCAGGGGAAAGGCGATCGTCGGCATGTCGATCTGGAAAGGCCCGTCGGGCATCTGGTCGATGCATTGCTCGATGATCCCTATGCTTTCGCGCATCTCGTCGACCCGGCACTGCCAGCGCGCATAGCAATCGCCCTCACTGCGGGTGATGACGTTGAAATCGAGCCGGTCGTAGATCTCGTAGGGTTCGTCGCGCCGGATGTCCCAGTCAACACCGGAGGCACGCAGGTTTGGGCCGCTGAGGCCAAGATCAATGGCGTCCTCGGCCGAGATCACGCCGATCCCTTTCGTGCGATTGAGGAACACCCGGTTATCTTCGAGCAGTAGCTCATAGTCGCGGATCCGGTTCGGGAAAATGTCGCAGAACTCGCGGATCTTCGGGAAGAACCCGTCGGGCAAATCCTCGCGCACCCCGCCAACCCGGCAGTAGGAGGTGTGCATGCGCGCACCGGTAATCATTTCCAGGAGGTCCATGATCATCTCGCGCTCGCGCATGGCGTAAAGCAGCGCGGTCATGGCGCCGAGATCCATCGGCAGCGCACCGGTGATCAGGAGATGACCGGAGATCCGCGCCAGCTCGGCCATCATCACGCGAATATACTGCGCCCGGATCGGTGCTTCGATGCCGAGGAGTTTTTCGACCGCCAGCGCGAAAGCGAGGTTGTTCGAAGGCGGACAGAGATAGTCGAGCCGGTCGGTCAACGGGAAGATCTGCGTATAGGTGAAGCTTTCCGCCAGTTTTTCGGTGCCGCGGTGCAGGTAGCCGATATAAGGGTCCACGCGCTCAACATACTCGCCGTCCAGTTCGAGGACGAGCCGGAGAACCCCGTGAGTGCTGGGGTGCTGCGGACCAAGATTGAGAAGCACTTCCTTAGTATGGAGCGCTTCGCCTTCCGTCCTGCTGAGCTCGGTGACTTCGGTCATCTCAACTCTCCGCCCCTTATGGAATGTCCCTGGTGGCGAGGTCGGGCTGTGTCGGTGGCGGACCTTCAGCACCGAAGGGGTTCAGCTTGTCCTTATAACCCCTGAGAGGGAAATCCTTGCGTTGGGGAAAGCCCTCGAAGCCTTCCCACATGTAGATCCGGCGGAGATCCGGATGCCCCTCGAACCGGATGCCATACATGTCCCAGGCCTCGCGCTCATGCCAGTTGGCCGTGCGCCAGACTCCCGTGACCGACGGAACCTCAGGGGGATCGCCAAGCCGGCACTTGATACGGACCCGCCACCTGTTGGGCAGCGAATAGAGATGGTAGACCGCCTCGAACCGCGGCGTTTCGGGATAATGATCGACCCCGCAAATGTCCGAGAGGAAATTGAATTGAAGCGCCGGATGGTCCTTCAGGAATCGGCAGAACTCGACGATCCTCTCGGGCGGAACGGCAAAGGCGTCGATACCGTGCGCAGTGCCGAGATCCTCAATTGCTTCTCCGAAGCGCTCCATGATCGGAGCGCGATTGAGGGATGCCTCTGCACTCATGACGCCGTAACCCGATCCAGAGGTGTGCCGGCAAGCGCCCGGGACCTCTTGATCTTCTCTTGAAGCAGCAGGAAGCCGTGCATCAGCGCCTCGGGCCGGGGCGGACAGCCGGGCACATGCACGTCGACGGGCACGAAGGTTTCCGACCCCTGCACCACCGCATAGGTGTTGTAAACCCCGCCCGAAATGGCGCAGGTGCCCATTGCGATCACCCAGCGCGGTTCCGGCATCTGGTCATAGAGCCGCCGCACGACGGGCGCGAATTTCCGGGTCACGGTGCCGGCGATGATCATGACGTCGGATTGTCGCGGCGAAGGGCGGAACACCACACCGAAACGGTCGAGATCGTAACGGGCGCAACCGGCCGAGATCATCTCGATGGCGCAGCAGGCAATCCCGAAGGTCTCGGGCCACAGCGCCGATCTCCGGCTCCAGCTGATGATGCTGTCGGCCGTGGTGAACAGCACGCTGTCGCGGATCGCGTTGTTTACGCCTCCCATTCCAGCGCTCCTTTCAGCCAGGCGTAGGCGAAGCCCACGAGAAGCAGCACCATGAAGACGAACATCTCGATATAGCCGACCAGCCCGATCTCTTTCAGGACGACGGCCCAGGGAAAGAGGAACATCGCTTCGACATCGAAGACGACCAGCAGGATCGCCAGGATGAAGAATGGCACCCTGAAGCGGCCCCCGGCGGCCTCGCCGGCTGCGTCCATGCCGCATTCATAGGGCATGTTCTTCGCGGGATAGGGATTGGAGGGACGCAGCAGCGAGGAAACGAACAGCGTCACCCCAGCCACCAGGACGACTCCGGCGACCATGAAAAGAACGGGCAAGAATTCCATTGCAGTCATCACTGCACCGGTTGCCCACCGAGGACTTCCTCAGGCTGCGATCCACCTCCGGGCCGCTGGCGACTTGGGCAATCCTTCCTCCGCCGCCAAGTCTATTCCGTCGGTGGGATCATTGCAAATCCAATCGGTCAGCCGCCAAAGACCGAATCCTGGGCAAGTTTCAAAAACCACGACGGAAATAGGCCGATGCCGATCGTGCCGGCGGCGGTGAAGGCAAGCGTTGCGCCCACGAGCGGCGTCAGCGCCGGCGCGAACGTCCTTTTCGGCTCGCGCATGTACATCACCATGACGATGCGGATGTAGAAGTAGGCAGCGACAGCGCTCAGCAGCACTGCGATCACCGCCAACGCGACGAAACCGCGATCGACGAGCGCAACCAGCACGTAGAACTTGGCGAAGAATCCCGCCGTCGGCGGAATGCCGGCAAGCGAGAAGAGATAGAGCAGCATCAGAAGCGCCAGCCCCGGATGCGACTTGGCGAAACCCGCATAGTCTTCAATGACCTCACCCGAGAAATCGCCGTTCCGCATCATGATGACGGCGCCGAAAATGCCGAGATTCATGAAAGCGTAGATCAGCAGGTAGAGCATCACGCTGGCAATCCCGTCGGCGCCGCCGGCTGCGACGCCGAAAATGGCAAACCCTGCATGTGCGATGCTGGAATAGGCGAGGAGCCGCTTGAAATTATCCTGGACCAGCGCCACGAAGCTGCCGAGCGCCATCGTCACCACCGCAATGACGGCGACGATGATCCAGACGTCCGAAGCTGCCACCAGAGGGTTGAGGAACACCCGCAGGATCACCGCGAACCCCGCCGCCTTGGGGGCGACCGACATGAAGGCGGTGATCGTCGTCGGCGCACCTTCATAGACGTCAGGCACCCACATATGGAACGGGACGGCGCCGACCTTGAAGACCAGTCCCGCAACGATGAAGACCATCGCCAGCAGCAATCCGGGATCGAGCGGGGCGCCAGTCACCGCCGCAGCCATGGCGTCCAGTTGCGTCGTGCCGGTAAGCCCGTAGATCAGCGAAACGCCGTAAAGGAAAATCCCGGTCGAGACCGCGCCAAGGATCACGTATTTCAGCGCCGCCTCGTTCGACCGCCGTTGCTTCCGCAGAAAGCCGGTAAGCACATAGGTGCAGAGCACCATCAGTTCGAGCCCCACATAGATCGACAGCAGATCGGTCGCCGAGGCCATGATCATCATTCCCGAAAGCGCGAAAAGCAGCAGGACATAGTATTCGCTGTTCCCGATCCCTTCGATGTCGGCATATTTTCGCGAGAGAAGGAAAGTCAGAACCGTGGCCAGGTAAAATACGAATTTGAAGAAGACCGCGAAGCGGTCGACGACGAACATGCCCGCATAGGCCGGCCGCACCTCGCCCGCCAGCATGAATGTCCCAATCGCAGCAATCAGCACGATCGCGACGGAGGCCCAAACAAGAAAATATTCCCGCTCCTTGCGCACAAACTCTCCGACTATCAGAAGGATACAGGCCCCGGTGACCACCACAATCTCGGGCAGGCTCGCAAGGATCGACTGGAGAAGCGCGGCGTCGCTCATTGGCCGCTCCCTTTGCTATGCACCTGCGTCAGGAGATGCTTCACCGAGGTGTCGACGACGCTGAGAAATGGTTTCGGATAGAGCCCAACCCATAGGACGAAGACGGCGAGCGGCAGGATCGCAACCATCTCGCGGGCGTTCACGTCGCGAATCTTGAACCGGGCGCCGACGCTCGGCTGGCCAAGCGCCACTTTCCCATACATGCCAAGCAGATAGGCCGCACCCAGCAACGCACCCAGGACGGCGGCCGCACCGGCGGCAAGGCTCGCCGTAAACCCGCCCGACAGCACCAGCAGTTCGCCCACGAACGAATTGGTTCCCGGCAGCGCCATCGACGACAGGGTGAAGAGCGCAAGAAACGTCGTGTAGACCGGCGCCGCCTTCATCAAACCGCCATAGTCAGCGATGCTGCGCGTATGTGTCCGCTCGTAGATCAGGCCGACGAAGAGGAACAACGCACCCGTCGTGACGCCGTGATTGAACATCTGCAGGATGCCGCCCTCGAGCCCGTTGAGATTCAGCGCAAAAATCCCCAGCGTCACGAAGCCCATGTGGCTGATGCTGGAATAGGCTACCAGCTTCTTCAGGTCGTCCTGCGCCAGCGCCAGCAACCCGCCATAGACGATCGCCAGCGCCGAAAGCGCCAGCATCAGCGTCGAATAATAGACCGACGCCTCCGGCAGCATCGGCAGCGAGAACCGCAGGAATCCATAGGCGCCCATCTTCAGGAGCACGCCGGCAAGAATGATGCTGCCCGCCGTCGGCGCCTGCACATGGGCATCCGGCAGCCAGGTATGGACCGGCACCATCGGCACCTTGACCGCAAACGCGATCAGGAAGGCGAAGAACAGCCAGGACTGGATCTGGAACGGCAAGTCCTGTTCGGTCAAAGCGATGATGTCGAACGTGCTGCCACCGTAGAAATAGAGCACGATGACACCGATCAGGAACAGGAGGCTGCCCGCCAGCGTGTAGAGGAAGAACTTGATCGCCGCATAGACCCGGCCCTCGCCGCCCCAGACGCCGATGATCAGGTACATCGGGATCAGCATCGCCTCCCAGCAGACGTAGAACAGGAACAGGTCGAGCGCACAGAAGACCCCGAGCATCAGCGCCTGCATGACGAGCAGGCTGATCATGAATTCCTTCACCTTGCGGTCGATTGCGACCCACGAGGCGAGCACGCAGATTAAGCCCAACAGCGCGGTCAGGAACACGAAGAGCGCGCTGATCCCGTCGACACCGAGCGCATAGGTGATCCCGAGCGCGGGCACCCACGGGCGCGTCTCGGTAAACTGCATTGCGTGGGTCGTGGTGTCGAAGCCGGCCAGCATGGCGATGCCGAGAGCAAGATCGAGGCCGGTGAATGAAAGCGCAGTCCACCGCGCCGCATCATCACCGCGCAGAAACATCAGAACCGCGGCGCCTGCGACCGGTGTGAATATGATGAGGCTGAGCAGCGGGAACCCCATGGCACCCCCTACCGCCAAGCCACGGCGAAGACGACGGTGGCTGCCACCAGACCGACGAGCATCGCCAGCACGTAGTGGGTCACGACACCCGTCTGGAGCCGCCTGAGTCGCCCGCCGCCGCGCAGGATGGAGTGAGCGACACCGTTTACGATGCCATCCACGCCGGCAAGATCGAGCCGCAGTCCCGCCCGCGCCGCCCCATGCAGGAAGGGCAGCGCCGCCGTCTCGGACACGCTGCTCACCGCCTGCTCATAGCGCGCCAGCGGCCTTTCGGCGATCCACATGAAGGTCCGCGCGCCCTTGCGGTAGAACCAGTCGGTATCGAGACTGATCGTGTTCTCGGGATCGAGCGCCCAGAGGAACAGCACGAAGCCGAGCGCGGTGAACATTAGCAGCCCGAGGCTCTCCATGACATGCTGGCCCGTATAGGGTTGGAAATCGACCGGATAGGGCAGAAGCGCATAGAGCGGCTCAGGGAACACTCCGATCGCGATGCAAAGCACCGCCGCCATGCCCATCGCAATCAGCATGTTGCGCGGCGGCTCCCGTGCCTCCAGTTTCTGGTCCGTGCCGAAGAACATGTAATAGGGAAGCTTCAACCCAGTGTGCAGGAACGTTCCTGACGATGCCATCGTCAGCGCCAGCACCACCAGCGCACGGTGATCCGCTCCGGCGGCGGCGATCACCATCGATTTCGTGACGAAGCCCGAGAAAAACGGAAATGCCGAAATCGCGAAAGCGCCGACCATGTAGAGCGCCACGGTCAGCGGCATGGTCTTGTAGAGCCCGCCGAGCTCGGTGAGCTTGCGCCGACCGGTGACATAGATCACCGCCCCTGCCCCCATGAACAGCAGCGCCTTGTAGAGAATATGCGCAAAGGCATGGCTGGCGGCTCCGTTCACCGCCATCTCGGTGCCGATGCCGACACCCGCCACCATGTAGCCCACCTGGCTGACGATGTGATAGGCGAGAAGCCGCCGACAGTCGTTCTCCAGCACCGCGTAGATGACGCCGTAGAGCGCCATGATTGTGCCGAGCCAAACCAGAAGCTCGGTCCCCGGAAAGGCCCGCGCCAGCACATAGACGGCGGTCTTGGTGGTAAACGCGCTCATGAACACCGCCCCGGTGACGGTCGCCTCCGGATAGGCGTCGGTCAGCCAGGCATTGAGCGGCGGCACCGCCGCATTCAGGATGAAGCCCGCGAGGATCAGGTAGTCGCCCACACCCATTCCCCCGCCGGTCGGCTCCCCCGCGATCGGGCCGAAAAGCAGTGAACCGGTGGCAAACCCGTGGGAAATGATGCCGCCGAGCAGGACGACGCCGCCGCTGATATGGACCATGAGATAGCGGAACCCGGCCCGGATCGCCGGCCCGCCGCGCTGCGCAAAGACCAGATAGGCGGAAGCGAATGCCATGCCTTCCCAGAACAGATAAAGTGTCAGGTAGTCACCGGCAAACACCACGCCGAGTGCGCTGCCGACATAGACGAATGCCGCCACATGCTGGCCGGCATCCGTCAGGTGCAGCGCATAGACCATGCCGATCAGCGCCATTATGGTGAAGACGGTGGCGAAGACGATGCTGAGCTTGTCGACCTTCGCGATCAGGATCTCCTGCCCTATGAACCGCGTTTGGCCATAGCTGCCCGGCTCCATCGCAAGCACGGCAAGGATCGCCAGAGCCGGGATCAAAAGCAGGTACGCCTTGCGGATAGACCCGCTGAGGAAAGGGATCGGCAGAGCGCCGAGAACGAAGAGAAGGGCCGGATGGATGAAGTCAGTCATAATAATCCTCGCGCCGCATCAGTCCGACCCGATGGCCGAGGAACTTGGAAACGAAGATGAGCAGCACGCAGGAGGCGAAGCCGTAGACAGCGGACCAGCCCGGCAGGCTGTCCCACAGATATTCGGCGTGTTCGCGAGAGACCAGAAAGTCGGCGGCGACGATCAGGACGAGCACCAGATAGAACAGTCGGCGCCGTGGCCTCGCATATTCCTCGTCACCAAAGAAGTCGACGACACGCTTGATCATTTGATCACTCCGTCTGCCAGGGTGAGAAAATAGCCCGGGAAAATGCCCATCAGTACCGACAGGATGGCGGTCGCGACCAGCGGGATCGTGACCAACGGAATCTCACGGACCGTCGTCCGGCTCTCCTGCGTCTCCGCCTGGAAGAAAGCGGCATAGCTGACCGGCAGGAAATAGGCGGCGTTCAGGACCGAGCTCACCAGGAGCACGATCAGGAACGCAGTCTCTCCCGCCGCCACGGCCCCCTCCGCCAAATACCACTTGCTGACGAAGCCCGCGGTCGGCGGTATCCCGATCATGCTCAGCGACGCGACGAAAAAGGCCCCCATCGTCCAGGGCAGCCTGCGGCCGATGCCGGCCATGTCGCTGATCTTGCGCTTTCCCGACGCGCAATAGATCGACCCGGCGCAGAAAAAGAGCGTGATCTTTGAGAATGCATGCGCCGCGATATGGATGATCCCGCCGACCATGGCGACCGGCGACAGCAGAACCGCGCCCAGCACGATATAGGAGAGCTGGCTCACCGTCGAATAGGCAAGTCTCGCCTTCAGGTCGTCCCGCGTGAGCGCATAGACCGACGCCATCAGGATCGTGAACGAGACCAGATAGGCCGTGGCGATGCCGAGCCCCAGCCCGCCTACCAGCCCGACGCCGAAGACATGGAACACCACCCGCAGCACGCAGAACACGCCCATCTTGACCACGGCAACGGCATGCAGGAGCGCGCTGACCGGTGTCGGCGCGACCATGGCGGCCGGCAGCCAGGCGTGCATCGGCATCACCGCTGCCTTGGCGAAGCCGAACAGATAGCAGAAATAGATGACCGTCAGCAGCGCCGCCGAGGCATTGGCGCCCGCAAGCAACCCTCCCGGCACGAAGTTGAGCGACCCGGTGATCGAGTAGGTCAGCGCCAGCGCCGCAAGCAGCACGCTTTTCGACGCGCCCATGAGATACACCAGGTACTTGCGGCTGCCTGCCCATCCCTCTTCGTCCTCGTGGTGATAGACGAGCGGATAGGTGACGAGGCTCAGCGCCTCGTAGAAGATCACGAGCGTGAACAGATTGGCGGCGAAGGCGCCCCCGACGGCGGCCGCGAGGCTGGTGGCGAAACAGGCGAAGAACCGGGTCTGCGCATGCTCGTTCAGGTGCCGCATGTAACCGATGGAATAGATCGCCGCCACGATCCAGAGAAGCGACGAAACGGTAGCGAACACCATGCCGAGCGCATCGGCGCGGAAAGCGAAATCGATCCCCGGCAGCACCTCGAACAGGCGCAGATCGACGGTTCCGCCCGAAAGCACCGTGGGCGCCATCGAGGCGACGATCGCAAACAGGACGATCGCAGCCAGCGGCGAGATGAGATCGCGGAGTTTCTCACGGTTGTTCAGTAGGAGAATTGCAATGGCCGCCAAACCCGGAACGGCGACGGCAACCAGCGGCCGGATCGATAGCACCGGGTCCAAGCCGCTATCCTTTCATCATGGTCACGTCGTCGACCTTGAGAGTGGATTTATTCCTCACAAGGGCGACAAGGATGCCGAGGGCGACGGCAACCTCCGCCGCGGTAATCGCTATGACGAAGATGGCGAAGATCTGCCCGCGGAAGTCGTCGTAGATGCGCCCGAAGGCGATGAAATTGATGTTGACCGAGTTAAGCAGCAACTCCAGCGACATCAGCACGACCAGAATATTGCGCCTGAGCAGCACGCCCGCCGCACCGATCACGAACAGGACCACTCCGAGCAGAATATACCAGGAGAGCGGAACCATCACCGCGACTCCTTCCGCGCCAGCACGATGGCGCCGACGAGGGCCGCCAGCAGGATCACGGAGGCGACTTCGAACGGCAGGAGATAGTCGGAAAAAAGCGTCGTGGCGAGTTGTCTGATCTGATCGCCATCGCCAATAACGGCGGGCTCCGCGACCGAAAAACGGTTGCTCCAGAGGACCAGCACGAACATCTCGACCCCAAGCAGGACGAGCAGCACCAGAGCCGGCAGGTTGCCGCCCGGCAAGAACCGCTGCAGCACCGCTTCGCGCACGTCGATCATCATGATCACGAACAGGAAAAGGACCATGATCGCGCCGACATAGACGAAGATCTGGATGACCGCGAGCAGCGGTGCCTCGAGCAAGACGAAGATTGCCGAGATTTGCAGGAAACACGCCATCAGCGCCAATGCGCTGTGCACCGGATTGCGCGCCAGGACGACGGTCAGGGCCGTGATCACGGACACCGCAGCAAACAGAAGAAAGAACCCCTGACCCATCGACGCGACCCTCCCACGCGAGCTGTCACTCGGCGCGAGACGGCCGGATCAGAGATAGCTCCGCACTTCAGGTGCATTCATAAAGTGTGCCCTAGAGCGCTGCGCGTTCGTTCGAACGCGCAAAGGACGCTCTAGCTCTTTAAATTCTAAAGCATCTTTCTGCGTCCAAGGGACGTCACTTGAACACAGGATGCTCTAGTATCGGATTTTTCACAAGATTTTTGTCATGGACGAGCAAGGCCGAGCCGATCCGAATTTGGAGAAAGCCAAGCGTCGTCGTCCGCAATCAGGCAAGCCCATGGGGCCTCCCCGTCTGTCATGACGCACGTGCGCGCGCCGTCTTCAAGACCTCCGTCCACCACAGGAGATCGGTGATCATTGCGTCGGCGGGCTTTTCAAGCTCGGCCAATCCGGCCTCGACATCACCCCCTTTGAAGTGAGCAAAGAAGGTGGGAACGGGAATATGGACCGATGGACGGATCGAGACGATCTGAAGCTCGACGAGGGTTTCGCGAAGCTGCTGGACGCTGCGCGCGCCCATGGCGGAGCCATAGCTCACGAAGCCCGCGGGCTTGCGGTTCCACTCGGGATAGACCCAGTCGAGCGCATTCTTGAGCACCGCGGGCGGGCCGAAATTATACTCGGGCGTGACGAAGACGAAGCCGTCGGACTGCGCGATCGCAGCAGTCCATTTCTGCACGACCTCATGCGTGTAAGGTGCGCGGCCCGGTGTGGCCGGGGTTACCGGCTGATCGAAGAAGGGCATCGGGAAGTCGCGCAGGTCGAGAAGCCGGGCGTCCACGCCGTCGCGCTTCTTCAGCTGCTGCAGGATCCACTTCGCGGGTTTTTCGCCAAAACGGCCCTCGCGGATGCTTCCGATAATGACGGAAATGACGGTCATGCTCTTGCTCCTTTTTTGCCGCCGGATGCGAGCCCGCTATCCAATCCTTGTCCGGTTTAATTAGATGCCGCTGTCATGTCGGCAAGTTCGCAAGCATCGGATTCGATGAGAGTTGTTTGCCTCTCACCCTAACCCTCTCCGCGCAAGCGGGGCGAGGGAACCAGCAGGCGACGGTGGCGACAGATTATGCGGAACATTTTCCCATCCCCCGCTTTATCCGCCTCATGGAAAGAGGAGGTATGCCCATGGGCCAGATACCTACCTTGCGACGTCGGGCCACCCGCGGGCGACCCTATTCGCTGGAGGAGTTTACCGCGAAATACCGACTTGACCCCGAGGAGGGCAAGGATCTCTATATTCGCTTCGGCCCCTCGTCGATCGAGCTCGACCTGCTGATGGCCGCCAAGCGGAGACCGCCGCGCATGCCTGAAGTCCTTACCGAATAGGAACCATCCATGACGCCGCGCCAGGTGCTGTTGATTCTGATCGTCCTGACAGCCCTTGCGATGATATGGCTTGCGGTCCTCAGGATGTAAGCCGCTTCCACTCTTCCCCGGGAATAAGGCGCCTGAAGGGCTGATGATGCCCGTTCGACGCGTCATGCCCCTTCATGCGCACGATCAGGCCCGGCTCATGGCCGACCAGGCAATCGATCTGCCATGGTGACGCGATCAGTACCGCCGTGCGCGCTTCTGGCAACCATCGCGAGGATTGTTTCGAAGAGTTCGTCCTGCGCCTGCGCGGCCGTGATTTCTCCCGTCGCGGCGGCATAAGATAGAGCCTCCGCGGCACCGAGCATCGCCCAAAGACCAGCTGAAGCGATAGCACCAGGTCCTGCGAATGGGGCAAGGACGGCCCGACACTTCTCGATGAACACGACCTCGTATTCACGCTTGATCTTTTCCAATTCCGGCGAACCGGCCAGCGCCGCTATAATGCCTGATATCTCCCGACCCTGCAGAAGCACGCAATCCACATAAGAAGACGCAATGACCGCGGCCCTGTCCGCCAAGGTCGCTTCGCTCTCCTCGAGCGCGCAATCCATGAGCGCAGTCTGACGCGCGTCGAATTCCCGATAGAGCGCCGCGAGCAGCCCGGGCCGCGTGTCGAAATGGTCGTAGACGACGGGTTTTGTAACACCCGACTGCTCGGCAAGCCGCCCAAGCGACAAGGCTTCCGTTCCCTCCTCCCGGATCAGCCGCCATGCGACGTCCAGAAGCTGGCGATGTCGCTCCTCCCTCGACAACCGGCGACGCGGCCGCGAATTGGAAGCCTGTTCTCTCGTTTCGGCGCTTGACATACTAACTTACCAAAAGTAACCTACTAAACGTAACTTACCAAAAGTATATAGGCGCTGGCCTTCGTCCGCAATTAGAAATCGGGAGTCTTCGACATGCACACGCTCATCGTTATCGCGCATCCCGATCCGAGATCGCTCAGCCATAGCGTCGCCGCGCATGTTGCCGAGGGCGTGTCCCTGTCGGGTCCGGACAACTCCTTCGAAATCGCAGATCTCGCGGCAGAAGGCTTCGATCCGAGGTTCACCGCGGCCGATCTCGCCGTCCATCGCAGGGAGGCGCCGCCCCTCGCCGACGTTGCTGTCGAACAAGCAAGGATCGATCGCGCCGATGCCCTTGTGCTGGTCTATCCCGTCTACTGGTGGTCGATGCCGGGGCTTCTCAAGGGATGGATCGATCGTGTGTTCGCCAATGGCTGGGCTTATGACGAGAGCCCCGATACCAGACTGATGAAGAAGCTTCGCCACCTCCGGGTTCATCTGATCGCCATTGGCGGCGCCAATCTGCGAACCTATGCGCGACACGGCTATTTCGGCGCCATGAAGACGCAGATCGATCATGGGATCTTCGACTACTGCGGCGCACGCGTCGTGACGTCGGAGCTCCTGCTCCAATCCGAAGCGCAAGATCCGGCTTCCCATTTGGACGCCGCGCGCGCCATCGGCCGCAATCTCTTCAAGACATCGCAGCAATGCGAGGCGGCCGACGCAGCATGACGTCCCAGCGCAGCCACCAGACCTACGGGAACATCTTACCGCCTCAGTCCGTGATCGCCTCCGCAAGCCTGCGGACAAGCGGAGCCGCGATCACGACAACGGGCAGCATGATCGCCCAGGAGAAGAGATAGGCCCGCAGCCAATGGGCGATAAAACTCCCCTCCGCGTAGAAGGGAAGGCTCGCGATCGCCGCAGCAATAGCGCAGGTGATCCCCGACTGGATGACGCCGAAGGCGAAATGGCGGTATTTCCTCGGAATCCTGGGCATCTCAGGCGACGTGCTCGACCCCGGCGAGGCTGCGATGCACCTCGAGCGCGTTGCGCTCCACCCAGTTATGCTGCAGGAGCCCGTCCTCGCGCACGTGCATGACGGCAGTCCCGATCATGGAGATCGGCGCGCCGCGGACCGGCATGCCCATGAAGCCGTTGTTTTTGCCGGTGACCATCCAGCGGGTGACGACGCGGTCGCCTGTTTCGTTCTGGAAAATCTCGACGACCGTGAATTCGAAGTCGTCGATGCTCGCAAGAAAGGCCGCGATCCATGTCTTGAAAGCTTCCCGCGAGCGGATCTCGACGCCGCCCGTGGTGATGCCGAAGTCCTCCGCCACCAGCCGGTCGACGGCATCGGGGTTCTTCGACTGCCACACCTCACGCCAGAAGTTCTCGACCACTTCGACCGAATTTCTCGTTGCCATATCCAATCTCCTTTGCGCGCGTTGCGCGTTCGTTTCCGGCGTGATTGTTGGAGATTGCCATGAAGAAGACAAACGAATAATATTAATTGTATCTAGTCGAAAGGCTAATCGATGACAGCAATACCCGATCTCGAGCCGGACCTGCTGAGGGCCTTCGTGGCGGTCGCCGAGACTGGCAGCTTCACCGCCGCCGCCGAGGTGATCGGCCGCTCGCAATCGGCGGTCAGCCAGAAGGTGCTCCGGCTCGAGGACATTCTGCAGATGCGCGTCTTCGACAGGACCAGCCGTTCCCTGAGCCTGACGCGCGATGGCGAGCGGCTTCTCGTGGCGGGCAAGCGGCTGCTTGCCCACTATGAGAACTTCATGCAGGAGCTGCGCGATCCCCCCAAGGTTTCCGTCCTGAGGCTCGGCATCTCGGAAAACCTGGTCCAGACGCAGCTCCCCCGGCTGCTCTCCAGCTTCAGTCACCGCTATCCGGACGTGCAACTGGAACTGACGACGGCCACAAGCGAGGAGCTTCTCGCCGACTACGATGCTGACCGTCTCGACATCGTCATCGCCAAGACGCGCAAGGACGGCTCCCCCCATCCCGGCCGCGTCATCTGGCGCGAGCCGCTGGTTTGGCTCGCCGGTCCCGATTACCGCGCCGACAACCGCAGGCCCGCCCGTCTGGTGATGATGCGCCCGCCCTGCATCTATCGCGCCGTCATGACGGAGTCGCTGGATGCGATCGGCCGCGAATGGGTAACGGCCTGCACCGCCAGCAACCTCCTCGGCATCCAGGCCGCCGTCCTCGGCGGCCTCGGCGTCACCGTTCTCGGCAAATCCTTCGCCCAGAACGGCATGAAGGTGCTGCCGCCTTCGGAACACTGGCCGGCGCTGCCGACCGCCGAAGTCTCCGTCATCGGCGGGACCCCGGAAATGCAGCATATCGTCCGGCCGCTGGTGACGCTCCTGACCGAGTCGCTGCTGGAAAGCGCCAGCCTGACCCTGGATACACCGCTTGCGGCCGTTAACGAGCGGTGATGCCCGGTAGAAGAAGAAACTCGAAGGGCGGATGAGGAGGGAATCGCCGCACACAATTACGCCGATCTGCAGCCATCGGATTCGCTGAAAGTACCCCCTCACCCTGCCCTCTCCCCGAGGGGAGAGGGGACAACGGAGCCAGCCGCGAACTCCCCTTCCCCGGCGGGGAGAAGGTGGCCCGAAGGGTCGGATGAGGGGGCTTCGCCGCACGGCAAGTACGCCGAGCCCCAGCCATCGGATTCGCCGAAAGTTCTCTCTGCGGGCAGCGTTCATGCCAGCCACGATACCCAAAACCCTCCTTACAATGCCGCGTCAGTTCCCGCCGCAATGATCCCAATCTCGACGGAAAACTCCTTGCTGGCGAGTTCTGCTTCAACCGTGGCTCTCGCTGGCGCCTGGCCCGGTGGCAGCCAGGCGTCCCAGACCGTGTTCATTTCCTCGAAGGTCGACATGTCCTGAAGCCAGATGGTGGCGCTGAGGATACGGGTTGGATCGCTTCCTGCATTCTCCAGGAGCCTTACGATCCGCGACAGGATGTTCGTGGTCTGCTCGCGAACGGACGCGCCTGGAGCATCGAGCGCGACTTGCCCTGCGAGAAAGACGAAACCGCCATAGGCCACGGCCTGGCTCATCCGTTTTCCGGTTTCGTAGCGTTGGATCTGCATGGTCCGTATCTCCCCCAATCCTGATCTCAATGTGCAACCCTCTGCCGCTCCGCGCGCCGCTGCAGCCACTGGAGGGTGGCGAGAAACAGCGTTGAGAACAGGATGAGCAGGGTCGCGACTGCGGCAATTGTCGGGCTCAACGTCTCGCGCACGCCGCTCCACATTTGCCGCGGCAAGGTGCGTTGTTCCGAACCGGAGATGAAAAGCGCAATCACCACCTCGTCGAACGAGGTCACGAAGGCGAAAAGCGCGCCGGAGGCCACGCCCGGCGCAATGATTGGCAGCATGATGCGCAATGTCGCCGCGACCGGCGGCGCGCCGAGGCTCGATGCGGCTCGCATCAGATTGTAATCGAAGCTCGCAAGCGTGGCCGTGACCGTGATGACCACGAAGGGCGCACCGAGCGCCGTATGCGCAAGCACCAGGCCGGTCAGGCTGTTGAGCAGCCCTACGGCGGCAAAAGCGTAGTAGATGCCGACCGCCGAGACGATGACCGGCACGATCATCGGTGAGATCAGAATGGCGGTCAGCGTTGCGCGCGCCGGACAGGCCGGCCGGCTGAGGCCGATCGCCGCAAGCGTGCCAAGAACCGTCGACAGGAGCGTGGCGAAAACGGCGACGATGATGCTGTTCCTGAGCGCCAGTTGCCACACGTTGGATTCGAAAAACTCCTGATACCATCGAAGCGACAGGCCGGGCATTGGATAGGTGAAGAAGGGTTCGGCATTGAATGACAAGGGCATGATCGCGGCGATTGGCGCGATCAGGAACAGGATCACCAGGCCGCCTGCAAGCCACAGGAGAACAGAAAACATCCGCGGGAAGGAAAGCAAATCTCGCATCACCCTATCCTCAGTCGGTCGATGCCGACGATACGGTTGTAGACGGCATAGAGAATGAGCACGGCCACGAGCAGAATGGCGCTCAGGGCGGCTGCCATCCCCCAATTGGTCACCTGGTTGGCATAATAGGCGATGAAATAGCTGATCATCTGGTCTCCCGGACCACCAACCAGTGCCGGGGTGATGTAGTAGCCGAGCGCCAAGATGAAGACGAGCAGCCCGCCGGCGCTGACCCCCGGCATGCTCATTGGCAGGTAGACCCGAAGGAAGGCGGACACCGGCGGCGCGCCCAGCGAGGAGGCGGCGCGCAGATAGACAGGAGGAATGCTCTTCATGACGCTGTAGATCGGCAGCACCATGAAAGGCAGCAGGATATGCGTCATGGCGATCAGCACGCCGATGCGATTGTAGATCAGGTCGAGCGGCTGTGACGGATCGATCAATCCCAGCCAGGCAAGCGCCGAATTGATGACGCCGCGGCTTTGCAGCAGCACCACCCAGGCGCTCGTCCGTACCAGGAGCGACGTCCAGAACGGCAGAAGCACAAGAATGAGCAGCGTGTTGGCGACCGCTCCCTTCGACCGGGCGATGAGGGCCGCCAGCGGATAGCCCAGAAAGAGGCAGATGAGGGTTACCGAGGCGCTGACGACGAAGGTGCGGATCAGGACGTCGACATGAACGGCGTTGTCAGGCGCGACCTTGGTGATTGCACCTGATGCGTCGCGCTCGAGATCGACTGAAGCGAGGAGATAGTAGTCGGTATATGCGGGCGATGCGTTCTTGATAATCTGCCAATAATGCGGACCCTCCCATTTGGGATCGACCGCAAGAAAGGCGGCCTTGAACGGCGGCTTTGCCTCGCGGATTGTGCGGGCGGTCTTCAAGAGCATCGAGCGCATGCCTGTTTCATAATAATTGAGACGCTTGGCCACCTCCGCGATCTGGTCACGGGGCGATTGTTTCAGATCGGCGGCGAAAGCGGCAAACAGCGCTTCATCCGGCGGGGACTGCTCATCCCATGCGGAAAGAGCGGACATGGTGGATGGCAAGGCCGCGGAGGCCGCCCTGTTGTCGACCGCGCGCGTCAGCAACAGGGCAATCGGCAGCACGAAGACGAGCAACAGGAAGATCAGGAGAGGCGCGATGAGCAGCAGCGCCCTGAGCTGCGCCTTGCTGCGTGCTGCGCGCAGATGCTTCACCCTCACATGGCTGGCAACGGCTGCCTCTTCGCTCTCGTTCGTTATCGCAATCGCCATGGCTGACGTCTTCCCGGAAAAGAGAAAGGGACGGACGAGCCTTGGGGGAACAATGCCCGCCCGCCAAATCGAGTTATTGCGCGAGCCACTTGTAGAAGCGCTCGGTCAATTCCTCGTCATGATCGGCCCAGAACTCGGACGAGACGACAAATGCGGTCTTCGTGTTTTCCGGCGCGGTCGGCAGGTCAGCGAGAATATCCGGCGGAATCTTCGCGATTGCCGCTTTAAGGGTCGGGCCATAGGAGATGTATTTGGATTGCTGCGCCATCACGTCGGGATTGACGGTGAAGGCAACGAACTTGTCGGCAAGCTCCTTGTTCTTCGAGCCTTTCGGCTCCGCCCAGAGGTTGAAGTCCATGCCCTGGCCATCCCAGACGATCTTGAAATTCTTGCCGCTGTTCTTGACGGCATCATAGATGCGGCCGTTCCATGCCGTCGTCATGGCGACCTCGCCATCGGCGAGCAGCTGCGGCGGCTGCGCACCCGCCGTCCACCAGACCTTCACATCCTTCTTGATCGTGTCGAGCTTCTTGAATGCACGATCGACACCTTCCTTCGTCCCGAGCACGTCATAGACTTCGGAAGGTTTGACGCCATCGGCAATGAGCGCAAACTCCAATGTCGTCTTGGGGGATTTGCGCAGGGCGCGCGGTCCGGGGAACTTGGCCGTGTCGAACAGATCGGCCATTGTCTTCGGTCCGCCATTCGGAAACTTGTCGGCGTCATAGGCATAGATAGTGCCGAAGACGATCGTCGCGACGGCGCAATCCATTGCCGCGCCGTCGATGAACGCCTCCTTGCCACCGAGCTTGGAATAGTCGATCGTCTCCAGCCAGCCTTCGTCGCAGCCCTGCAACGCATGGCTGGGTTCGACATCGACGACGTCCCAGGTAACCTGGCCGGTCTCGACCATGCCCTTCAGCTTGGCGGTCGATCCATCCCATTCATCCTGCAGGATCTTGGTGCCGGTCTTTGCGGCGAAGGGTTTGAAATAGGTCTCTTCCTGGCTCTTGGTGTAGGCACCGCCCCAGGACGTGACTGTCAGCGTATCGCCGGCAATCGCTGCTCCTGCGACAGCCAGAGTCATGACGGAAGTGAGAAGCATGCAATTGAAACGCATCATGGTGGTTCCCCTTTTTGTTGCTGCGTTCGCAAAAAATGAGTGCTCAGGAGAGCGCGAGTGCCCGGCAGTCGTCCGGAGCCCAGCCGATCACGGCATTCGAACCGGGCGCGTGAACCGCGATATCCTGTGCAGCGGCAATCTTGATGCAGACGTCGTCGCTGCCGCAGGCGGCGACCCGCAACCTCACATGGTCGCCGTGATAGATGATCTCCTTGAGCCTGGCGGCGAAGCGGTTCGCTATGTCGGCCGATGGCGCCAGCAGGATGCGCTCGGGCCTCAGGACCAATGTTGCCCGCGCGCCCTCCTTCAATCCCTCGCCCGCATGAGCGGTGATGACCGAACCGTCAGGCGTGCGAATCTTGCAGATCGAATTTCCAAGCGCCACGACCTCCCCCGCAATCGCGTTGTTCTCGCCGATGAAGGTGGCGACGAAGGGATTTGCCGGCATCTCGTAGAGCGCATGCGGAGCGGCGACCTGCTGAAGGATGCCGTCATTGAATACGCCGACCCGATCCGACATGGTCAAAGCCTCGCTCTGGTCATGGGTGACGTAGACGACATTGATGCCAAGCCGGGCGTGCAGGTGCTTGATCTCGAGCTGCATGTGCTCGCGAAGCTGCTTGTCCAGCGCGCCAAGCGGCTCGTCCATCAGGACGAGCTGCGGTTCGAACACAAGAGCGCGCGCAAGCGCGATGCGCTGCTGCTGCCCGCCGGAAAGCTGGCTTGGCCGCCGGGATTCGAAATTTCCCATCCGCACCATGTCGAGGGCGCGACGAACGCGCTCGGCAATTTCTGCCTTGCTGAGACGGCGCATCCTCAGCGGAAAGGCGACGTTCTCGCCGACAGTCATATGCGGAAAGAGGGCATAATTCTGGAAAACCACACCAATATTGCGGCGATGCGGCGGAACGCTGTCGATCCGGTTGTCGTCCAGCGTGATCGTACCGTCGGTCGGAGCTTCGAAGCCCGCCAGCATCATCAAAGTCGTTGTCTTGCCGGAGCCGGAAGGGCCGAGAAGCGTCAGGAACTCGCCCTTGGCGACATCAAGATCGAGGCCGCGCACCACATAACTCACGCCGTCATAGGATTTCCGCACGCCTTCGAAAGCAATGAAGCGCTCGCTCATATGTCCTCCTTTGCATCGGCGGGTCCCTTGCCTCTTTGTCTCGATGCACACTCATATTGTCTCGGTCTTCTTCCGATTGTCAAGCCACACAAACTATTTTGCACGGCAATAGCGGATAACTCTCGAAAATGCGGAAAATACGTGCTACGCAACACAAATTGAGGCTAAGTATCGAAAATTCGTGGCCAATGGCGATACGAAAGCCGTTCTGATTGTAAGCATCCAGCGGGAATTGTATGCCTGAAAGATCGGAAGTGAACCAGACAAATGTGGAACGGGAAACGCGGATCCCGGCCTATCTGGAGCTCGCGGGCGAGCTGGAGGCAAAGATCCGCTCGGGCGCCTTGCCTCCAGGCAGCCAGTTGCCGCCGCAGCGTGACCTCGCAAGAGAGCGGTCCCTGAACGTCTCGACCGTCACGCGCGCCTATCGCGAATTGCAGAACCTCAACTTGGTCATGGGGAGCACGCGTCGCGGCACGATCGTCATGGGGGACGGCGCCATGCCGCGCGTCGACCGGGCGACGACACCCGCCGGCATCATCGATCTGACGGTCAATCGGCCGGCGGTCGACGATTTCCAGCAACGGCTCGCGCAGTCCCTGCCGGATCTGCCCTCTGATCGCCGCTTCCGCCAGATGCAGGAATATCAGCCGCCGGAAGGACCGGCCTGGGCGCGCGCTGCGGGACGAAAATGGATTTCCCTTAACGGCTTCGATCCCTCGGAAGACGACATCGTGGTAACAAGCGGCGCCCAGCATGCGCTGCTCGCGGTCATCAGCAGCCTGATCGAGCCGGGCGACACCATCGTCTGTGATCGCCTGACCTATTACGGCCTCGTCGCACTGGCGCAGATGTTCCGTTTCCGGATCATCGGCATTGGAAGTGACGATCAGGGCATGTCCGCCGAAGAGCTTGACGCGGTCTGCAGCCGGGAGACTGTCAAGGCCGTCTTTACAGTCCCTTCAATGCACAATCCGACGACCGTCACGATGAGCGAAGCGCGCAGGCGCGAGCTGGTCGAAATAGCCGAACGGCACGATCTCGTCATCATCGAGGACGATGTCTATGGGCCGATGCTTGGTACGCGCGCAAGCGCCTTGATTACCCTTGCGCCGGCCAGGACCTATCATATTTCCGCGCTCTCCAAGGCGCTCGCGCCGGGTCTGCGGGTCGGTTACCTCACCTGCCCTCCCGGGCGGGCAGTCCTGTCGGCCGAGGCCGTACGCACCACGGCCTGGATGCCTTCCCCGCTGCCGCTGCTCCTTGCGACCCGCTGGATCGAGGACGGCACGGCCGACGCAATCCTCAAGGCCCAGCTTGCAGAGCTGCGCGCCCGCCATTCGATCGTGACCACGATCCTCGCCGGCCATTCCTTCTCCGCCGATCCGCGCTGCATGTTTTTCTGGCTGAGACTGCCGGCCCCCTGGCGCTGTGAGGATTTTGCCGCAAATCTCCGCGCACACGGCGTCTCGGTCATGCCCGCGACCGCTTTTGCCAGTGACCGTCAGCCGGTCGAGCACGCCGTCCGTGTCAATATCGGCTGCGCATCCTCGCGAGACGAATTGGCAACGGCGTTGCGCATCATCGCCGCCACGCTCAGCGACCGGCCGCGCGCTCTGGCCGGCCTGGTTTAGGCCGATGAACAGGTCGCTTCCCGCGCTTGAACCCGTGCCCGATACCGAACGCCGGCACGTCGCCGTCGTTGGCGCGGGGCTTGTCGGTCTCTGCTCCGCCCTCTGGTTGCAGAAGGCAGGACATAGGGTCACGATCATCGATCCCGAACCGCCATTGGAGGGTGCACCTTACCGGCAGGCCTGTTCCTACGGCAATGCCTGCACCTTCGCACCGCATGGCGTCGTTCCCGTTGCAACGCCCGGCATTGCGTGGCGTGTGCCCGGCATGCTGCTCAATCCTCTCGGTCCGCTGGCAATCGTCTGGCGCTATCTGCCGCAACTGGCACCCTGGTTGGGGGCGTTCCTCGCATCGAGCGGGAAGAGCGAGGTCGAGCGCATTGCCGGCACCCTGGCGTCCCTTCTCGCTTTTTCCGATGCCGCATGGCAGCCTCTCATCGCGCGGGCAGGAGCCGGGCACCTCAAGCGACAGACGGGCTGCCTCTATCTCTATAAGACTGAGGCGCAATATCGCGCCGCCGAAGCGGAGAACGGCCTGCGCCAGCATCACGGTGTAACGATGGACCGGCTCGACAAGGAGGCGATCCGGAGCCTGGAACCCAATCTCGCTCCCGTCTACGATAAGGGTGTGCTGTTCCGCGATGCCTATATATTTTCCAGCCCCAGACAGCTTGCAATTGCGCTCGCGCAAGCACTGATCGAGGGCGGCGGCAATGTCCTGTGCGGCGAAGTCAAGACGATCGCGACACGCAACGGCGGTGTCGGCCTTTCTGTCGCGGGCAATGAGATCCGCGCCGACCACGCCGTCGTCGCTGCGGGCGCGCATTCGCGCAAGTTGACGGATCGAATCGGCGATCACGTCCTCCTCGATACGGAGCGCGGGTACCATGTCCTGTTCCCGCAATCCGGCGCCCTGCTGTCGCGCCCGGTCTGCTATCCGGAGCATGGCTTCTACATGGTTCCGATGGCGGACGGATTGCGCGCGGCGGGAACGGTCGAGCTCGGCGGCCTCGCCGCACCCTTGAACCCCCGGCGCACCGCCGTAATCCGTGAAGGCGTCCGCAAACTCCTACCCATGGCCGGGGGAGCGACGGACGAGTGGCTGGGCTCCCGGCCGTCGATGCCGGATTCGCTGCCGGTCATTGGCGAGTCCCGCAAATCATCCCGCATCACCTATGCGTTCGGCCACGGCCATCTGGGACTGACACTTTCGGCTTTGACCGGATACCTGGTTTGCCAGCTCGTATCCGGATATCGGCCGACGATCGATCTGCACCCCTTCCGCCCGGACCGGTTTTGAGGCACCGAACCACCGTCGCGCTTCAGTTTCAGTCAGCTCGCTGAAAGTCCTGCCCCGTCAAAACGGGAAGAGGGAACGATCGAGCAAGCGGCGAACTCGCCTTCTCCCCGCCGGGGAGAAGGGGGATCGATTCCCCCTTCACCGCTGCCGCAGCCCCCATTTCAATCATGCCAGAACCACGACTTGGACGTCTCCGCCTTCACGTCGTCCCGGGTCAATCCGACGTCGCGGAGCTGGTCCTCGGACAATTCCAGAAGCCTGAGGCGGCTTCGCCTTTTCTGGGTCCAATACTGAAGCGCGACCGCCATGTCGCGCAGCAGATCTCTTGCTTCCCGTACGATGTCCCGAACGAATTTCGGTCGCTCCTGAGCTTGCATCGCCATCACATCTTCACCTGTCTGCCGTTGCGAACTTCCCGCAGCGATTTTCGCTGGGCCGCCTGAGCACCCACGAAGAATGCGCTGGTCGCTAAGCCAAGAGAAGATTATGTTCCTTATGCAAACCATAAGGAATTCTTTTGCATGCTCAACCTCGACCAGCTATCGGCCTTCGTCAGCGTGGTCGATCTCGGAAGTTTCACCGCCGCAGCGGACAAGGCGGGGTTGACGCAGCCAGCCGTGAGCCTGCAGGTGAAACTCCTCGAACGGCGGCTGGGTGTTCGGCTGATCGAGCGCGTGGGTCGACGCGCCCAGCCCTCTGCGGCCGGCGCCGAACTGCTCGTTCATGCGCGCCAGATTCTTCAGGAGTGCGCCGCCGCCGAAGAGGCGGTCGCTCCTTACCGTGAAGGAGCGGTCGGCCGCGTGCGCATCGGCAGCGGCGGCACAGCTTCCATCCATCTGCTGCCGCGCGCGATCGCGGTGGCGAAGAAGCGCATGCCCGGCCTCGAAATCACGGTGAGCATCGGAAACATCGACGAGATACTGCGCGATCTCGAAGCCAACGCGCTTGACCTGGCAGTGGTTGCCCTCCCCGCTGTGGGTCGATCGCTTGAGGTCGAACCCTTTTATGAGGATGAACTGCTCGCGGTCGCACCAAAAGGAAGTCTCATGCCCGCGGGAGGGCCGGACGCCGAATTTCTGCGCGACAAGGTGCTGATGCTCTACAAAGGCGGCAACACCCGTCAGACGACGGACGCGTGGTTTTCGGCGGCAGGGATCCGCCTGAAACCCGTGATGGAGTTCGAAAGCGTCGAGGCGATCAAGGAACTGGTCGCCGCGGGCCTCGGGTGGTCGGTGCTTCCCGGACTGGCGCTGCAGCGCGATCGGGCGAGCTTCCTGACAACCTCGCCGGTAAGGCCGAAGCTCGTGCGCCAGCTCGGCATGGTCCTGCGCCGGGACAAGTATCTGACCAGAGGCCTGCGGGAGGTGATGAAGTGCCTGCGCGAGTTCAAGGATGACATCCCGTAAGAGCGGCTCAGCGCTTCGGGCCCGCCCTCCTCAGGATACCGCGACGGACGCCGATGCATGCCTCTCGTGCTCAAAATGCCCGTCCATGAATCGTCCCGCATGCGCCAGAGCCCGCCGTCCGGCCTCAAGCCGCGCGTTCCAGAGTGGCCAAGCGTGGATCATGTGCGGCCAGATCTCCAGCGTGACCGCTACGTCCGCCTCTCCCGCAGCAGCGGTAAACCGCGTCGCATCCGCAAGCAGCGTCTCGTCCGAACCCACCTGGATGAGGAGCGGCGGCAGGCCTTTCAGATCGGCATAAAGTGGCGAGACGCGCGGGTCCCTGCGGTCGATCTCGGGCGGAAGATAGGCATCGACCAGCTCGTGGAGATAACCTCCGTGAATGAGCGGATCGATCGAGTCTTTCGTGGCCAATGTCATGCCTGACAATGTCAGATCGGTCCAGGGCGATAGCAGCCAGCCACAGGCCGGCAATGCTTCCCCGGCATCTCGCAGCATGGTGATCAGAGCGAGCGTAATCCCGCCGCCGGCGCTGTCCCCGCCCACAGCGATATCGCCTGCCGCAAAGCCCTGTTCGCGTAGGAAACGCCAGGCCGCCATGGCATCTTCGAGGGCCGCGGGAAACGGATTTTCCGGTGCGAGCCGATATCCCACGGCGAGCGTCCGCACACGCGCTGCCCGGCCGGCCTCCGTCACCAGGCGGCGATGGCTGACGATCGAGCCCGAACAATAACCGCCGCCGTGAAAGAACATGAGGGCGCGGGACGGGTCGCTTCCCGGCGCGATCGACCATTCCGCGGAAATCCCGCCGAAATCCGCCTGCTCGAGCCGGATATCGTCGGCAACCGGCCAGACCGCTCCGACCTCCTCTATCCGCCGTCGTCGTTCGGCCCATCCGACGGGTCTGGGTTTGGATGTCAGCAGGGTTCTGATGGCATCGATTTCGCGTTCCTCCACCATCTTGATCTCCACATAAGCCACGTGAGGTTATTGCTGGATTTTCATCGATGCGGATGCGATCGCCGGACGCATTACAGGGCACGTCCGCAAGTTTCTCTCTGGGACCGGCGGCCTGTTAAATGGCCGCGTCAGCTCCGCCGCTAGAATAGGCGCGACGCGCTCAAGTTGCAAGGAGCGACATTTTCGCCCAACCCCTCCAGCGGACATCGAGTACGCCGAAGCACCCCCTCACCCTGCCCTCTCCCCGAGGGGAGAGGGAGCGATCGAGCAAGCCGCAAACTCCCCTTCTCCCCGGCGGGGAGAAGGTGGCCCGAAGGGTCGGATGAGGGGGTCGCCCCATGGCAGATGTCCGATTTAAACCATCGGACTTGCTGAGAATTTTGCCCCTCACCCTAACCCTCTCCCCGTCAAAACGGGGAGAGGGAACGATCGAGCAAGCGGCGAACTGTCACCCATGTAACCGGTCCGTCCTGTCACCTATCTATCCGGTTTAAACGGTCGTCCCCTCTCCCCGCGCGCGGGGAGAGGGTTAGGGTGAGGGGCTATCTCGAAGCTGGAAGATCTCTCAGAGCCGCGCCTCGAGGATCAGGTTGAACGGCGTCTCGAACGCGCGGCGGAAACGCGTGAAGCCGGCCTTGCGGAAGACGTCCGCCAGGCGTGCTTCGCCGGCCTGCGCGCCAAGCACCAGACGACCGCCCTCGGAGATCGCATGCGCGCAGCAGATGGTTGTCGAAGCAGCGTAGTAGATCCTGGCGACGGGCGAAATATTGTCTTCGACCCGGTCATTGGCGAAGGGCTCCACCAGCAATACCGTGCCGTCTGGCGCAATCGCGCTTGCCGCATGGCGCGCCGCGGCGACCGGATCGCCCATGTCGTGCAGGCAATCGAAGAAGCAGATCAGGTCGTAGCCGGCGCCCGGGTAGTCGTCGGCCCGTGCTGTCGCGAAGGTTGCTCTGTCACCGAGGCCGGCATCTGCGGCGATCTTTCGCGCCTCGGTCAAGGATTGCGGATGCGCGTCGAAACCGCGGAATTGCGAAGCCGGAAAGGCTCCGGCCATGAGCACCGTCGAATGCCCGTGACCGCAGCCGATATCGGCGACGAGCGCCCCTGCGCGCAGTTTCTCGACGACCCCATCGAGTGCGGGCAGCCATTCCGGGACCAGGCTTGCCTTATAGGCATTGCGGTAGAAGGCTGCGACCCCGCAATAGAGCCGCCCGTCATGGCCGCCCCAGGGAATGCCCTTGCCGGTGCGGAAAGCCTCCACGGCCTTTTCTTCGTCCGCCCACATCGAGGCGGGAACGGCCCAGGCGTTGGGGATGAAGACGGGGCTGTCCTCGTCGGCAAGCACAAGGGCCTGCTCCGGCGTCAGCTCATAGGTATCGCTGATCGCGTGATAGATGACGTAGCCGCCCGCAGCCTGCGAGCCCAGCCATTCGCGCACATAGCGTTCGGCGCAGCCTGTGCGGCTCGCGAGCGCACGTGACGTTAGCGGGCCGGCCCCGGCCATCGCCCTGTAGAGGCCGAGCCGGTTGCCGAGGCTCACCATTACGCCGCCGTAGCCGGCCGAGAGGTCTCCGACCGCACGCGCAAGCAGCGCGTCGAGTTTTTCGGAGTCGATTGTGCTGGTTCGGGCCTGATCCATGTCCATGTCTCCTGTTCAAGCACCTGCGGGATGAAACGTTGCGAGCATCGCAGCTATGGTGCATGAGCGGCAGAGCTGGACTGTCCAGAATCGGGCTGTTTGCGCCACACGATACCGAAATGCGGGATATGGAACGTCCGTGCTGTCGGCGTTATTCTCGCCTCTCCAAGGTGTTCGACAGGGGGTCGAAATGCCGCTTCACACTGCCCGGACCGGATCGGAGCCGCTCCATGTCAGCCTCGTCGCCATTCCCGAGGCCGTGGTGTCGACGCTGACCGGCATCTTCGACGTGATGAATGCTTTCGCCGTGATCCCCTCGCCCGGCCACGCATCGTCCTCTGCGCCGCCCTTTCGCGTGGAGATCGTCGGGCTGCAGCCGGGCCCGCTCGAGCTCGCGAGCCGCGTTCCGGTGACGGTCCAGCGCAGCATCGCAACGCTTGATGCGACCGACATCGTCATCGTCCCCTCGATCCTGCTTGGACCGGACGGCTGGCAAAAGGGCAGCCATCCGGAACTGGTCGAATGGTTCGCCGCCATGCATCGGCGCGGCGCGCTTCTCTGCTCAGCCTGCTCCGGCATCTTCCTGCTTGCCGAGACGGGGCTCTTCGACGGCGTGGATGCGACGGTGCATTTCGGCTACGCCGGAGCCTTCGCGGCCGCCTTTCCGCAGGTGCCGATCCACCCCGAGCGCGTCCTGGTTGTCTCTGGAAGGCATGAGGAACTGATCAGTTCCGGCGCCTCCATGACCTGGCACGATCTCGTGCTCTACCTCATCGGCCGCCATGCCGGCGCCACGGCGGCACAGGCCATCGCACGCTTCTTCGCGCTGCAATGGCATCAGGATGGGCTTGCCCCCTACATGGTCTTCGAGGGGCGCAACGATCATGGCGACCTCGCAATCCAGGCCGCCCAGGACTGGATCGCCACGCATTTCGCGGTCGCCAATCCGCTGGAGGAGATGATCCGGCGCACCGGGCTTACCGAGCGCACCTTCAAGCGGCGCTTCACGGCCGCAACCGGCCTCAGCCCGATCGCCTATGTGCAGCGCCTCAGGATCGAGGACGCCAAGCGCCGGTTGGAGCGAACGGAAGCCCCGGTCGACGAGATCAGCTGGCAGGTCGGCTACGAGGAGCCCGCCTTTTTCCGCCGCCTTTTCAGGCGCGTCACGGGTCTGGCGCCGGGAAACTACCGCCGGCGCTTCAGGATTCCCGATTACGCGCAACCGCGACGGAAGGATTAGATGTGGAGCCTCAAAAAGTCGATCGCGTTAATGGGCGAGATAGGGGTTTTCCATAAAGGCGAGTGGGTGGCATATGGGATAACTCCCGCCAATCCACGATCTCATTGATGGTTGTCTGGCGCGGACGGCTCCCCAACCTCCCTCCTTCCTGTGCTTGTCACAGGAATCCAGCCGCCGTGCGTCTGCACGGCGAAAAGACTCTTGTCGAATGATGGTGTCAATTGCTGAGAGCCTTTGTTTGACTTCGCTGTCATACTGGTCCTCGGGTAACCCGAGGGTGACCGAGGGTGAGAAGACAGCAGGGGCAACTCACCCTCACATGTCCCTCCATCTGCCGGCATCGCGAAAAGGCGAGTCTCCCGCGCCGTGGACACGGCGCTGCTGGATCCCTGTGACAAGCACAGGGAAGAGGGCGTGTGGAGAGGCGTCAACGCCAGACAACAATCCCCGAGACCTGTTGCAAGCGACGCTTTCCAATTGAATCTCCACGGCTGACCTGACTTGATGAGGGTGGAGAGAGCACAGTCCGTTGGTGACTGCGGGAGCCAGATGACGTTGGAGCCACTCTGCGTCAAATCGGGCCAGCCGTTGAACATCGAAGCCAGGAGGCTAGATAACTCCAGCGGAATTCAGATCTGCCGCGACGCACAGGGCGCGGCTGCCAGTCCCGTTCGCCCTTGGGCCAACCCCCTCGAAATTAGATGCCGGCGAAGTGAATCGATGATTTATCAAATGGAGCCACCCCCATGAAAACATTTCGCGAAATTCTTCAGAAGGCCCAGTCCGACGGCGTGGCGATCGGCCATTTCAATGTCGCCGATCTCACGTTGATAAAGGCTGTTTTTAATGCAGCACATGAGCTGCAGGTTCCGGTCGTGGTCGGCGCCTCCGAGGGAGAACGAAATTTCTTCGGAACAAGACAACTGGCCGCTGTCGTCAGAAGCATCAGGGATGAATTCGATTGGCCGATTTTCCTGAACGCTGACCACACGCATTCATTGGCGAGTGCTCTCGAGGCCGCCAAGGCCGGTTTCGATTCCGTGGTCTTCGATTTATCCGCCCTGCCATTCGAAGAGAATATCAGGAAAACCAGGGAAGCCATCGAGGCACTCAAGTCCATAAACCCGGCAATTCTGGTTGAGGGTGAGATCGGCGATATCGGGACAGGCTCGGAAATTCATCAGGAAATCAACACGTCCGACCCGATCCTGACCACCGCTTCGGAGGCACGGCATTTTGTCGAAGCCACCGGTATCGATGTTCTCGCGCCCGCCGTCGGAAACGCCCATGGCATGCTTCAGAGCATGGTGGACGGGGCGACGAAAAAGCATCTCCGGATTGATCGCATTCGGGAAATCAAAGCGGCAACCAACGTCTTTCTGACCCTGCATGGGGGCTCGGGAACAGCGGATGCCGACCTGAAGCATTCGATAGAAGCCGGCATCAACATCGTGCACATCAACACGGAGCTGCGGATCGCCTGGCGGCGTGGGCTCGAGGAAGAACTGGAGAAACGGAAGTCCGAAGTGGTTCCTTACAAGATACTGCCGGCTGCCGTTGCCTCGGTGCAGGATGTCGTGCGCTCAAGGCTCAAGCTCTTCAATAACCTGCAGTAGGATGTCGGTTCCTGTCAGAATAATTACCCGACTCATCTTGAAAGCGTCGTTCGAGCAGAATGATGCTCAGCGAGCTTTCCTGTCACAGGACTGTGATAAGGATGCACCTGGGTTATACTTGAACAAGCCTTCATTTCCCTTTTCGCTCCGGCGTTTCAACTCACCTTTTCAAAGAGAGATCTGATGACTGTCATACAAACCCTTGAGACCGAGCGATTATTCCTTCGCCCTCCCCGGATGGAAGACTGGCCCGAATATGCCGAGCTGATGCGCTCCGAACGCGCGATCTACATGGGCGGCCCGCATGCCACCAAAGCCGCCTGGGGCATGTTCTGCCACGACATGGCTCTGTGGACGCTCATGGGACACGGCGCATTGATGATGGAGGACCGCAATACCGGCCTGTGTCTCGGTCAGGTTGGCATCAATCACGGACCGCTCTTTCCTGAACATGAATTGGGTTGGTTCGTTTATCCCGACGCCGAGGGAAAGGGCTACGCCTACGAAGCGGCAGGGGCGTTGCGGGACTGGGCCTTCAAAGTGCGTCGCCTTGCGACCCTCGTCAGCTATATCCACCCTGACAACATCCGGTCCCGAAGGCTGGCGGAGCGGCTGGGTGCTAAGTTGGATGCGACAGCACCTCGCGAAGATCCCGCCGATCTGGTTTTCAGGTACCCTGAACCGTGAGACTGCGATGGTCTCACGTCGCCGTTTGGCCTAAAGCCGCCCCGCCCGCGCCATCCCGTGTTCCACGAGTTTGTCGATGAGTTCCGGATAGCTGACGCCGCTTGCGGCCATTGCCTTCGGATACATGCTGATGTTGGTGAAGCCCGGTATGGTGTTGACCTCGTTGATAAGGAACGTCATGTCCGCAGCGAGGAAGAAATCGACACGCGCCATGCCATCGCAGCCCAAAGCCCTGAATGCCCGCGCTGCCGTCTCCCGGATCCGCGCCTCGACATCCTCAGGCAGTTCCGCGGGCACCTTCAGCGCCGCGCCGTCCTCGTCGATATATTTTGCGTCATAGCTGTAGAAGCCATGGCTTTCGGCCGGAATGATCTCTCCTGGACGGGAGACGAAGAGCCCGCCCTTGGTATCCTCCAGCACGCTGCATTCGATCTCGCGTCCCGGGACGAATTCCTCCGCCAGCAGCTTGCGGTCATGCTTGAAGCCCTCGGCGAGCGCCGGCGCAAATTCCTGGCTCCCCGATACCTTTCTGACACCGACGGACGAGCCTTGCCGGGCGGGCTTGATGAAAAGCGGCAGCCCGAGCTCGCCTTCCAGGGCGGCAAGCGTGGGCGCGGTGCCCTCATGGATCGTCACGGACCGCGCGACCCGCAGCCCGGCAGCCCTCAGCAGCTGCTTGGCGATATCCTTGTCCAGCGCAGTCGCCGAGCCGAGAATGCCGCAGCCGGCAAGCGGCACGCGCGCAACTTCCGCAAGCCCCTGCACGGAGCCGTCCTCGCCATGAAGGCCGTGCAGCACCGGAAACAGAATGTCGATGCTGCCGGCATCGCTCATCTTGCCTTCCGGCGAAATCGCGACCATCCGCCCCCGTCCGCCCGGAACGAGGCAGATTTGCGTGCCCGTCGAAGGTTGCGCAAGCGCGCCATCCTCGAAGCGGCTCAACAGCCATTGTCCGTCGCGGGTGACGAAGACCGGAACGGCATCGTATTTCGCGGGCTCGAGCGCGCGCATGACGTTGGTCGCCGAAAGCACCGAAACCTCGTGTTCGGTCGAACGGCCGCCGAAGAGCACGGCAATGCGCAGTCTGTTCGAGGAAGTGGCCATGGAAACCTCCGAAATGATCTGGTGTTGAAAAGGGTCAGAAATCGATAGCGATGCCGCGATTGGCAAAGAAGCGATCGAAGGTGGTAAGCGGCAGCGCGACGTCCGCCTGGCTCGCCTGGTCGTGACCGGATGGGTTATGGAAGCGGATCGTCTCCGGGGAGGCTGCCGTCACCAGCACCAGATGCCCGCCCTTCGATGGCGGCTCGCGCTCCGGCCAGCGGATTGAGTGATGCACCGAGGCGATGAAAAACCGCCGCTTGGCGAGAAGTTCGGGAATGGTGGCCGTATCGACATTCGTCAACGTCTCG
The DNA here is from genome assembly GCF_041357635.1 of Sinorhizobium sp. CB7. Classification (NCBI taxonomy): domain Bacteria; kingdom Pseudomonadati; phylum Pseudomonadota; class Alphaproteobacteria; order Hyphomicrobiales; family Rhizobiaceae; genus Sinorhizobium; species Sinorhizobium sp. CB7. The sequence goes on along the minus strand of NZ_JAULLL010000027.1, from coordinate 23,780 downwards.
GCGCCGAGCCCGAACCTTTCGCTGACGAACTTGACGAAGGGTGCGTAGATCAGCCCCTTGATCGAGGCGTCGATCTCGTTGACGACATAGCCGCCATAGGCGGTACAGGCGCGGGCAAGTTCGAGCGTCGGATGGATTTCACCGCGCGCGGCAAGGATCATCTTCAGGCAGGCCATGCCGCAGACATTGACGGTCCAGCGTGCATATTCCTCGATCGTCTCCGCACCGGAATTGCGCCACAGCGGATCGCGCGTGAGCGCCGATGGACCCTCTGCCAAGAGCGGCAGCGTCATGTCAGGCGTTTCCCACTGGCTGAAATAAGGCACCTTTGTCTGCTGCATCGATATCCCATCATCTTGGCCGCTCGCTGAAATCTTCCTACGGCGACTTTCTCTTTAGGTCCACTTAATTAAAATGAAACCATAGGTTAGTATTTGTGGCTGATTGATGATGTGAGGGATCCGGCTTGGATTTTCTGAGGTTGCGGACGCTTCGCGAACTGGCTCGCCGTGGAACCATGGCCGCGGTCGCCGATGCGCTCTCTATTTCATCATCCGCCGTTTCTCAACAGATCGCCCAATTGGAAGATGAGATCGGGACAGCACTCGTCGAGCGGCGCGGTCGAGGCGTGCAGTTGACACCGGTCGGGCAGCGGCTGGTCGTGCACGCAGACAGAATATTCGGCATTGTCGAGGAAGCCAAAACGGATATCGCTGAACTGCGGAATGTCATCGCGGGCGATTTAAGGATTGCCGCCCTGCCCTCCGCAGCTTCGTCCTTCATTCCTGCGGCAATGAGACAACTCGCAATCGACCACCCGCGGCTGGACATCACGATTACGACGATGGGACCCGTCGAAGCGCTGGCAGCGCTCAGAGCATGGCAGGCGGACATCCTCGTGATCGACGACATATCGATCAATCCACACGCCCTGGACGATGCTGTTGACACACTGTTTCTGTGCCAGGACGAGCTCTATGTGCTTTTGCCGCCTGGTCACGGCTTGGCGGGAGAGGCTGCAGTCAGTCTTGGCCAACTGAAGGACGATCATTGGGCATTGACCGTTGCTGCCAGTCCCTATTCAAAGGCAATCCGCCAGGCATGCAATGCTGCTGGCTTTGAACCAATGATAAACGGGTTCAGCGACAACTTCGAAGTCGTTCTTGCTCTCGTTGAAGCGGCTTGCTCGATTTCCGTGATGCCTCGACTGGCGCTTAGAAATTTCGCTGGAACTCTGATTGCAAAGCCCCTGGCCCCACGCATTCAACGCGGGATCTATGGTGTCACGCGACAGAGCGAGGGCCGCAATCCCAAGATCGCGGCAGTGCTCGATCAGCTTGTGAAAAGCGCTCCATAGGATTGGCAGGAACCCTGAATCTAAATTAAAATCCATAGTAACTGCGTTGAGGCGCCTTGATTAACACAGCGTCTGCCCTCATTCTGATCGTATGACAGACATCTCTCCTCCTGCGACACCCCTCGACGATCCCGAACGCTTCCAGCATTGCCAGGACGCTCTGGAGATCGAGTTCCAATCTTTCGTCGACCGGGCGACGGCGGCGGGATGGCAAGAAGACGAGGTCATTACCGCAGTCATCGCCCTTGCCGACAACCATGCCCTGATGCTTGCCGAGGAAGGCACGCTCGGTGCTCTCCTGGAGAGACTGCGTAAGCGGGGTTAGAGCAATTCCAGGAAAAGTGCGAAGCGGTTTCCGTCCGGAATTGCGTGAGCTTTTGTGAGGTTGTCTGTGTTTGATGGCAGGGAGGAGTTCCGCGAGGGACGACATCTGATAGGTGGTTAGTTGGCGCGGGGGCCTCACCGACCTGCCTCATTCTTGTGCCTGTCACAGGAATCCAGCCGCGCCGTGTCCACGGCGCGAATGACTCGCTTCCTCGAGGTGAGGATGCAGATGTAACCCTTCATGGTCGCAGAACGGCGAAAGATCCGGCTTCCGGCTGTCGGCATAAAGTCTTTTCGCCGTGCGGACGCACGGCGGCTGGATTCCTGTGAGAGGCACAGGAATGACGGAAATTGCGGAAGCCCCTACGTCAAACAACGGCCTGCGAAATACCGGAGGCTTGGCACGGGTCCCGCCATTTCCAGGATTTCAGGCGGTGATTGGGGCACGGGCGGCCCACGCTCATCCCTGTGCTTGTCACAGGGGTGACGGAGGAGAGAGGAACCGCTCTAATGCCCCGTCGATCTTGGTTGTCGAGAAGATCGGCGCGTAAAGATAGCCGAGACTTCCAGAGAAAGTGGCCGTGAGATGGTCGGCGTCCTTGTAGAGAGGCATGCCGTTTCGAACGGCATCGCAATGCCCATTGCTGCAGATCGCCGGAAGCGGATCAACGATCCTGTCGCCATGTTTCGCAGCCAGGCGCGTCAGGATGGAACGCGAGAGCGCCTGTCGCTTCTCCACATAGTCCCACGGCGGCGCCACATCGGTCGAGGCATGTATCATCATTGCCTTCGCAACGGCTGTCGGCATGTAGTGCCCCATCTCCGGCACGTCCATGACCAGCACGACCCGGGTGCCCTCCTCCTTTAACTCGGTCATCAATCGGTCGAGCGTTTCCGTGACCGATGCAGACTTGTCCGTGAGCGGCGGCGGCACGGAAGGATCGAAATAGATGCCTTCATTCGGCAACTCGCCATCGTGAACATATTTCGGCCAATAGGCGACCAGGAAGACCAGCGGGATATGCTGCGACTTCACCAGGTCGCGCACCGCCGCATTGAATTCGCGACAGCGCTCCATATCGCCCCGATTGGAAAGCTGGACATCCGGCAAGGGCGGGCATGATGAATGTCCGGCAATGAGACCCGCAACGCCGGCCTCCTTCGCAGCACTGTCGATTGCCGGCGCCATCGCTCCGGAATGCGAGTCTCCCCAGACGAGGAAGGTGGGATTATCCGAGCCCTCGGCACCAAGCCGACATAGCTTGCCGGCGCGCGTGTCGGACGGCGACGGACTGCCCGCTTCGGCGCTGGCAAAGCAAGGAGCGCGGCCGAAACGACTTTCGTCATAGGTGGCCGCGTAGACCTTCTGGACGTCGGCGGTCAGGCGGGATGGGACACCCTTGTGAAGGATCACATAGCTGCTGAAGCCGATGGCAACGGCCATGACCAGGACCGCCGCCGCAAACAAGGGTCGGCGGAGGATCGGGCCGCTGCGTCCGCGAAAGGGTCGTTCAATGAACCGCCAGGAGAGGACGGCGACGATGAACGATAGAAGGACAATCAGGCCCCCCTGAAGCAAAGACAAGGGGCGACCGGTAAGTTCGCGGCTGAAGACGATGATCGGCCAATGCCAGAGATAGAGCGAGTAGGAGATCAAGCCCACGAACACCATCGGCCGTGCCCGCAACACGCGACCGGCAGGGCCTTCGTTGGCGCCGCCATGGATCACCAGAGCCGCTCCCAGGCAGGGCAGCAGAGCTGCCGGCCCGGGAAAAAGCGTGCGGTCACTGAAGCAGAACACGGCAATGGCGATCAGCAGGATGCCGACAGGCGCCAGACTTCCCCGAAGTTTCGGCGATACCGGCTTCGGTATGAAGTTGAAGGCCAGCAAGGCTCCAAGGAGCAATTCCCAGGCCCGGAACTGAAGCAGGTAGAAAGCCACGACTGGCGTTCGCAGCACCATCCACCCGCTCGCCACAAACGAAGCGATCAGCAGGGCGGCCAGGATCTGTGCCGTATGCCGCCGTGCAAATCGGTTGATCGCCGCCAGCATCAGGGGGAACAGAATGTAGAACTGTTCTTCAACCGAGAGCGACCAGGTGTGTACCAGGGGCTTCATCTGCGAGCCGATGTCGAAATAGCCGGATTCTTTCTCGAACTGGATGTTCGACGTGAAAAGCGCGGCAGCCTTCAGACTGTGGGCGAAGTAGCCGAATTCCAGCGGCATCAGCCAAAGCCATGCCGCCACTGCGGAGGCGCCAAGGACTGCAAACAGGGCGGGAAAGATTCGCCTGATGCGCCGCTCGTAGAAGCCCAGCAGGCTGAGTTCGCCGCGGGCGAGATCTTCCGAGATAAGGGAGGCCATCAGGAAGCCGGAAATGACGAAAAAGACATCGACGCCGACAAAGCCGCCGCCAAAACCGGGAATGCCGGCGTGGTACAGAACGACCGGAAGGATCGCAAGGGCACGCAGCCCGTCGATGTCTGGTCGGTAAGGAAGATGATTGGCGGCAGGCAGGCGTAGTGGCGTCTGCGAAATTGGGCGCCGCCCCAGGATGAGATTCAAATGGCAGTCTCCGAAAGTGTCCGGCGCCGCCACTTATGAAGATGAATCAGGGTTTCAACAACAAGCCGGCGGTGGCAAGAAGAGTTGGACGACACCTACTAATAGCGACTCTGCCAGGAGGCCCAAGAGTGGTAGACATGTCCGAGCGTAAATCCATCTTTGCACGCCTGAAACAGTGGGCGCGTGGTATCAAGCGGGATGTGCATGCTCTTTATCTCGCCGCGCGCGATCCCCGCACTCCCTGGCTTGCCAAGGTCCTGGCCGTAGCGGTCGCAGCCTACGCGCTATCACCTATCGACCTGATCCCCGACTTCATTCCAGTCCTGGGATACTTGGACGATATAATCCTTCTCCCGATCGCCATCGCTCTTGTCGTCCGACTGATCCCGGAAAAAGTGATGGAAGAGCACCGCGCGGCGGCAGCAACTGCCGGAGAGCGTCCCATTAGCCGTGCCGGGTCAGTTGCTATCGTCTGCATCTGGATTGCTGTCGCAGCATTGCTCCTTTGGCTAATTTTGCAGAGATACTCGTTCAATCTTCGATAAGCGCGAGAAGGACGGCTCGAATCCTGATGCATGTCGCGCAAAAGTGTGCAGCGGTTTTTGCGGCAACGACATGCATGAAAACAACAAGCTAAAGCCTGTCGCGTGAGCAGCTAAAAATATCCAAAATCCCTTAAATAGTGATGATTGTGGAGCTTTGTCCCCATGCACTATTCTGAAACTCGGGATCGCGGGACGCGCGCCTTCTCGTGGCGCTGCCCCTTGCGCTCTGCGACCCACCTCCACTGACCAATTTCCCCGCTGGAAAACAGCGGGGATTTTTTTGGGCGAGGAAGCGAGTCCGTCCTGGAAATAGCAGATCCCTATCGATCCGCCTTGATCCTATGGCGGTGGGCTGCTTGCTTCGCCCGGTTCCCGCAGAGCGCCATGCTGCACCACCGCCGCCTGTGGCCGCGTGTGTGATCGGCAAAGAGCAGCGTGCAGGCAGGTCCTTCGCAGGCCTTCACATTCGAGAAATCCTCCGTACAGACGAACCGCCCCAGAGCTTCGCCGATCGGCAGCAGCAGCGCCTCGGGCGAGCGCCACTTGCGCGCGGCCTGAAACTCCAAGGTCTCCCGTCCATCGACACGCCGCGTCACGATACGGCTATAGCCCTCGTCGCGTTCGAGCAGGCGATTGAGCGGCTCCAGTTCGTCCAGTGCATTTGCTGGAAGGGGCCGGCCCTTGTGGCTGCGGACGAAACCCCTGAACCATTCGCGCAGGCTTCTGGCCTGGTCGGCGACCTTGTCGAGTTCGCCGGGCAGCGCCTGTGCCCGAATGACCTCCAGGGCCTCGCGGGGCACCAGTTCTGCCTGTTCCAGCCAGCGCAACAGGCCCTCGCCGTCATCGATCCAGTCGATCGCAGTGTCGACCGGCGTCGCGATCGAATTCAAGAAATCCAGCCCCATAGCGTCGCCGACGAAAATGGCGGGCGAGCGATTGTCCATCATGACTCCTGTTCCGGCCGCCGTGACGTCCACCGCCGGCGACCCTCGAAAAACACAAATTGCATATAACCATTCCAATGAGACTTGACAAGTTACGCCACTCGCAAGTAACCTCTCTGCATCAATTAAACAGGTTACTAACCTGCCGGCTGTAAAGGAGAGCGGCGATGTCCCCGAAGAATGTGAATATCGTGCTTGCCCACGGCGCATGGGCTGACGGGTCAAGCTGGGCAAAAATCATCCAGCCTCTGGTCGCCGACGGGTTCACGGTGGTTGCCGCACCTTTGCCGCTGACATCCTTCAGCGACGACGTTGCCGCACTGGACCGCACGCTGGAGCGCGTGACGGGACCAACCATCGTCGTCGGCCACGCCTATGCCGGTGCCGTCATCGCGGCGACGCGCGACGAGAAGGTCAAGGCCCTTGTTTACATTGCCGCTCTCGCTCCGGCCGAAGGCGAGACGGTCGCGGATATCTTCTATCGCGGCGAGCCGCATCCGCAGGCGCCGAAGCTCGCGCCCGACCGCCACGGTTTGATCTATCTGCCGGAGGAAGCCTTTGGCACGGCATTCGCCCAGAATGCCGGGGCCGACGAGCAGGCGGTGCTTGCCGCCGTGCAGCGGCCGATTTCGCCGGCCTGCATCACGGTCGCGATGGAACGCCCGCTCTGGAAGGACCGCCCGGCCTGGTTCCTGGTGGCAGAAGAGGACCGGATGATCGTTGCCGACAATCAGCGGTTCATGGCGGAACGCATGAAGGCGCGCGTGCGTTCTCACGCTGTCGACCATACACCGATCGTCACCGCGCCTGCCACCGTCCTGGATATTATCCGGGAGGCGGTTGCAGAGGTGGCCGCGGCCTGACTTCGGCTGTTGAAGCACGGTATGAGGAGGCAGGCAGATGCGCGGGCAGAAGATGACGACGGAACGTGTGAGTGCATTTTCGGACGCAGTGCTCGCGGTGATCATCACGATCATGGTGTTGGAACTCAAGGCGCCCGAGGAGCCGACGATTGCCGCCATCCTTCCTCTCTGGCCAACGCTGGTCAGCTATGCCTTGAGCTACCTGTTCATCGCCATCATCTGGGTCAATCATCATCATCTTTTCCGCCTGGTGCACTTCGCTTCGCCCCGGCTGATCTGGATCAACTTCGTGCACCTGTTCCTGGTCTCACTGCTGCCGTTCACGACAGCCTGGATGGCGACGACCGATCTCGCGCCAGTGCCCGTCGCAACCTATGCAGCCGTCTTTGTGCTGGTGAATCTGGCGTACCTGCTCTTTGAGCGGGAGATCCTGGCGCATGCCGATGCCACTGCAATGCCGGAACAATCCCGCCGCCTGGCGCGCCGGCGCACGCTTGTCGGCCTGGCAACCTTTGCGGCTGCGGGACTCGTGGCCCCGGCGGTTCCGCTCCTGGGGTTCGCTCTGATCTGCTGTGCCCTATTTCTCTACCTCCGACCCGAGATCTTCCAGGGCCGTCAGCAAAAACATCCGAACTGACATGGCTTGGGCCGCGAGGCCCGTGCACGCTATATCCAACCCGAAACGAAGTAACCGTTTCATTAATTATAAAGTGGTTACAATTAGCAAAGGAGAAACGACATGACGACCATCAACTATCGCACCGTTAACGTGGACGACTTCAACATCTTCTATCGCGAGGCGGGTTCGCCAGGCGCGCCGAAGCTGCTGCTGCTTCACGGCTTTCCGAGCGCCGGCCATATGTTCCGCGATCTGATTCCGCTGCTTGCCGATCGCTTCCACATCATCGCGCCCGATCTTCCGGGCTTCGGACGCTCGGACATGCCGGAGCGCGGCTACACCTTCGACCGGATTGCCGAAAAGATCGACCGCTTCACCGAAATCGTCGGATTCGACCGCTATGCCGTCTACGTGTTCGACTACGGCGCACCGACTGGCTTCCGGCTTGCGGTGAAGCATCCGGATCGGATCACGGCGATCATCTCGCAGAACGGCAATGCCTATGAGGAAGGCCTGAGCGACGGCTGGAACCCGATCCGCGCCTATTGGCAGGACGCTTCAGAGGCAAACCGCGCTGCCCTGAGGGCCTTCCTCAAGCCCGAGGCGACCGTCTGGCAATACACCCACGGTGTCGCCGATCCGACCAGAGTTTCGCCTGACGGCTATTCGCTCGACAATTTCTATCTGGCCCGCCCCGGCGCCGATGAAGTGCAGCTCGACCTCTTCGGCGATTACAAGAGCAATGTCGCGCTCTACCCGACCTTCCAGAACTACTTCCGCACCCACAAGCCGCCCTTCCTGGCGGTCTGGGGCAAGAACGATCCCTTCTTCCTGCCCCCGGGTGCAGAGGCCTTCAGGCGCGATAATCCGAACGCCGTCGTGCGCTTCTTCGACACAGGCCATTTCGCGCTGGAGACACACGCTGCAGAAATTGCGGCGGCTATTCGTGAGTTTCTAGCCAACTGACATCGAACGAACCCGCAGCCGACCCGCATCGGCGGGCGGCTGCCGATCATAACGGAGAATAGCCATGCGTGCGATCGTTCTTGAGAAATTCGGCGGTCTGGACAGCCTCGTCTACAAGGACATTCCCGAGCCCGAGCCTAAGGCCGGCCACGTCGTCATCGAGATCAAGGCCTTCGGCCTCAACCATGCCGAGATGCACATGCGCCACGGCGAATGGGCCGAAGCAGCACCGGTCAGCGGTATCGAATGCGTGGGTCTCGTGAAATCCTGCCCCGGCGGCGAGTTCCCGATCGGCGATGTGGACCTGGCTGAGCCCAAGGCCGCGCAGTCCGTGGTCGATCAGACGCTGGCAGCCTTTGGCCGCATCGACGCGCTTCTCAACATCGCCGGAGCAGTGCCGCAGATCGACCTTTTCGAGATGACGGACGAGCAGTGGGAAGGTGGTTTGGCGCTGAAACTGCACGGTGCGCGGCGCCTCACGATCGCGGCTTGGCCGGCGCTGAAGGAGGCCAAGGGCTCCGTCGTCCTGATGTCCGGCAACTCGGCCATCTTCCCCAAGGCCCCCTATGCCGCTGTCGGGACGATCAATGCGGCGATCGTCGCGCTCGCGAAAGCCTTCTCCGATCGCGGTATCGCCGACGGCGTGCAGGTCAACAGCGTCCTGCCCGGTCCGGTCATGACCGGCCGGCGCCGATCCTATCTCCAGCACTTGGCACCCTTGCACGATATGACCGTCGAGGAGGCGACAGCCAGGTTTCCGCAGGAGGCAGGCATCGCGCGATATCGCGAGCCCGAGGAAATCGCCGAACTGATGGCTTTCCTGGTGTCATCGGGCGCGCGCTGGATGACCGGCACGACGCTGCGCATGGATGGCGGCGAGGTCAAGTCGATCTGATGAACAGGACGGCGGGAAAATTCCCGCCGCTTCCCTTGGAGCGGATATTCCGGAGCCAGTTGTTTGGCGCGGAAACCTCCCGACCTCCCTCATCGCTGTGCTTGTCACAGATCCAGCCATGAAGGGTTACATCTGCATCCACCTTGAGGACGCGAGTCATTCGCGCCGTGGACACGGCGCGGCTGGATCCCTGTGACAAGCACAGGGAAGAGGGAACGTGAGGGGCCGTCCGTGCCCCAATCACCTCCTGAAATCCTGGAAATGACGAGACCCGTGCCAAGCTTCCGGTATTTCGGAGGCCGTTGTTTGACGTGGAGGCCTCACCAACCTCCTTCTTCCCTGTGCTTGTCACAGGGATCCAGCCGCCGTGCGTCTGCACGGCGAAAAGACTCCTTCACACCGATTGCCTGAAGCCTGATCTATGAGATCGTGGATCGGCGAAATTTGCCCTGCATATCACCCCTCACGGAATTCCACCCCGCCCATCAACACCGGCAACGTTGCGAAACTCACTTTGGTCAAACGCACCTCAACAGGGAACTACAGACGATCTGACGCGTTTGGGCAACCAGGTCAATGTGCTGGGGACATGTGTAATGACCAATGCCGGTATTCGTGCACAACGGAAGCGAACGTTTGTGGCGCGCATACTCGTCCTTTGCACATTTTCGGGCCGTTTTTGCAGAAACGCGAGTGTTGCAGATGACCTCATTCAGGAAAATGAGGGAGTCCGTGATGGGTGTTGAAAGCGAACTAAGCAGAGCGATCCTGGACAACGATGGAAGTGTTGCTCCTGTCGTCCTGATTGTCGAGGATGAATATCTGATTGGAACGGACCTTGCCGATATGATCGAGACAGACGGTGCATCTGTCCTCGGCCCTGCGGCAACGATCCAGGCCGCGCTGGCGCTCATCCGGGCGACCGAGAAGATCGACGCGGCTGTACTTGATATCAACATCCGCAACGAGACGGTATTCGAGGTCGCAGATGCGCTGGTGGCCAGGGGTGTCCCCTTCCTGTTCACCTCGGGCTACGACGTTTCCGCCATACCCGAGCGTTTCCAACAGATCTGTCGCCACCAGAAACCTGTAGACTATAAGGGCTTGGCCCACGATCTGGTCGGTCTCATAGCCTTTTAATATAGGCCGCACCTACAGCGCCGCGCGTCTTATAAGACGCACAAAGGTCGCTGTATCGCTTTGAATTGCTGCATGTTTTTATCCTTAAATCGGCCGATTTAGAGCAATTCCAGGAAAAGTGCGAAGCGGTTTTCCGTCCGGAATCGCGTGAAAACAAAGGGTTAAAGCGGTTCTGCGATTCCATGGAAAGCTGAACCGTTCTAAGGAGACATGCAGTAGCACGGGATGATTCAATCTGCTGATCGCTCTCTCCGTTCCCGCAATCCTGCCGCCTGCTCCGCAAGCCGGACATTGTCTGACAGCGGCAGTTCAATTGTGCAGAGGAGCCCTTCTGGGCGGAACTTGAGTTGTGCAGTCCCGCCAAACTGATAGGGAACGACGCCTTCAATCAATTCGGAGCCGAAACCTCTGTGAGCTGGTGGGGCGAGGTTCGCCGAGGGCAGTATCTCCTGCCAGTTGATAGCGAGCTTACCCGCATCGCTTGAGTTTACCACGTTCCAGCTGACCTTCAGACGGCCATTTCCGCTGGCAAACGCTCCGTATCTCACCGCGTTGCTTAGGAGTTCGTGAATAGCGAGCCCCAGATTTTCCGCAACTTTGCCGGAGACGGACACGGATGGCCCATCGATCTCGACATGCAGCTTGCCTTCCGGCTCGTGCGCTTCCAACTCTGCTGATATGAGCTTCTTTAAATCGATCGTGCTGTCGGGTGCGTGGGTCAGAAGCGTTTGCGTCCGGGCCATGGCCATGATGCGATGATCGAGTTCGTCCGCATATTCCTTGACGCTGCCGGTCCTCTCGGCGGTTCGTCTTGCAATCGATCGGACGATGGCCAGCGTGTTGCGCACGCGATGCTGGAGTTCGTGCAGCAGTATCCGCTGACGTTCCTGCAGCAGCAGCATATCGTGAATGTCAGTTGTCGTACCGAACCATTCGACGATCTTGCCGGCATCATCGGTGACTGGACGCCCTCGCAGATGGACAGCCCGGTATGCGCCCTCCTCCACATTCCACAGGCGATGCTCGATTTCAAGCGTCCCGGTTCGCTCCGTATGTTTCCAGGCTTCGATGACCCGCTCGCGATCATCCGGATGCACCGGTTCCAACCAGCCACGTCCCAGGGCAGCCATTTCCGATTGATTGGTAAAGGTCGTCCATTGCGGACTGCACCAGGTCCAGTTTCCTCCGTCCACCGCGCGCCAGACCATCTGCGGAATCCCCTCGACGACCGAACGAAGAAGTGCTTCGCTGTCACGCAGCCGCTCCTCCGCCCGCACCATGCGCGTGACATCCAGGAAGGTGAGCACGGCGCCCTCGATGACATTGTCGACGCTGCGATAGGGCAGAACACGGATCAGATATTGGGAGCCGTTCTGCTGGTTTTTCGTCGCCCGCTCGATCGTGGCGAGCGTACGGATGACGCGGCGGGCATCCGCTTCGAGATCCTCGTAGGCAATGCGTGTCGCAATGTGGTGGATCGGCCGTCCGAGATCGCTCTCGATGAGATGGAAGATGTCCGTGATGGCAGGGGTAAAGCTTTTGATGCGAAGATCGTTGTCGAGGAAGACGGCGGCAATCTGCGTACTTTCAAGCAGGTTCCGGAGGTCGGAATTGGCACGAGCGAGCTCTTCGACGCGGTGGGCAAGCTCTCCGTTGACCGTCTGCAGTTCCTCATTCAACGATTGCAGTTCTTCCTTCGACGTTTCGAGCTCTTCATTCGAGGACTGGAGTTCCTCGTTTACGGATTGATATTCCTCGTTCGAAGCCTTGAGTTCCTCGTTGGTACTCTCCAGTTCCTCCACCGTCGCCTGCAAGCGGTCGCGTGCCTGACGAAGCTCATCCTCAAGCCGGCGGACATGCTCGTCTTGCCCTGGCGAGCGCTGCGAAGGGGCTGTCTCCTCGTCTCCGACGATCTGACCGTCCTGGAGAATGATCATGTAGCGCCGTGGCTGCCCCGGCGCGGTTTCGATCGGCTCGACCGACAGCGAGACCACGAGCGCGCTGCCGTTTTGCCCGACCTTCAGCCCGCCGATCTTGACCGCCGTCTTGTCGGTTTCGCATTTGTGAAGCGCGGTACGCAGATCGATCCTCAAGTCGCGATGAATGAGGTTGAAGACATTGAGGCTTGCATGTCCTGAGGGAGGATCGATGAATTTTCCGGTGCGGCCTGAAAAGTGCAGCACATCATGGTTCTCGTCGACGATCATATAGGCCGGTGCATAGCGCTCCATGATCCTTTCCGCATGCTTGGTCAGGGCGGAAGCATTGTTCATCGTGGAGCGCACGCCTGGCAGCCCCTCCGCCACGCCATGGCGGTCCGTGCTTGCGGAGAGCGGAAAATCCGGCAGCAGGCGCGTCATCGTCTCGATCTGCCGGAATATCCTGAACCGGCGATCGACCGGAGAAAACAGTTTGGCATGTCGGCTGACATTTTCCGAATTGCCGAGGAACAGGTAGCCGCCGGGCCGCAAGGCAAAATGAAAGAGCGGTATGATCCTGTTCTGTAGCTCCGGACCAAGATAAATCAGCAAGTTGCGGCACGATACCATGTCGAGGCGAGAAAAAGGCGCGTCCTTTATGAGGTTGTGCTGCGAGAAGAGGCACATCTCGCGCAGCTCCTTGACAATGCCATAGGTCTCGCCCTCCTTGACGAACCAGCGGGCGAGCCGCTCGGGCGTCACATCCTTCACTGCCGACGCCGCATACCGGCCGACCCGGGCCTGGGTGAGGGCTCGTGCATCAATATCAGTGGCGAAAATCTGGATGTGAGGCACGACATCGAGCCGCGCCATGTGCTCCCGCAGCAGGATTGCGATCGAATAGGCTTCTTCTCCCGTCGCGCACCCGAGAACCCAGACGCGCAAGTGGTCACCCGATCCCTTGCCCTCGAAGAGCTTGGGTATGACCTCCTTCTCCAGAAACTCGAACTCCTTGACATCGCGAAAGAAGTGGGTGACGCCGATGAGAAGATCGTTGAACAGCTCCTTGGCCTCATCCGCATCGCCACGCAGGAATTCGATGTAATTGTCGAGCGTCTCGGTCTGGGTGACCTGGATGCGTCGCTGCACGCGGCGAAGGAAGGTATTGTGCTTGTATCCGTGAAAGTCGTGGCCGGTCCTGTTGCGCAGGACCGCGGCGATCCTGGTCAGTTGCGGCGCCGCCTCGGTGACGAGCTCGTCGAAATCCTGGGCGGCGGTTGCACGCTGCAGGGCGCGGATCTGGGCTTGCACGCGCTCGGCCATAGCATCGATCGGCAAGGAAAGGTCCGCGATCGATCCGGCACTCTTCGGTTGCGCCGCGTGATGCACAAGATCGATCGGCTCGGCGCCGGCCTCTGAAAAGGTGAGCCCGCCCTGCTCCTTGATTGCCGTTACACCAAGTGTCCCTTCGGCTGCAACGCTCGCCAGGACGATGCCGATCGCGTGCTTTTGTTCCTGCTCGGCGAGCGAGACGAGGAAAGTGTCGATTATACCGCGCTCACCCGCCAGCTCGGTCTGCGTCTGGAGCTCGAAGCGACCGTTGGACAGGACAGCGGTTGTCCCCGCAGGAAGATAATAAATCTCTTCCGGCTCTATCTGCATCCGCTCGGTGATTTTCTTGACGATCCGGCCACTGACTGCAGCGATGCGAGAGCTAAACTGCTGTTCGTCGAGCAGATCGCGATGCTGGATCGCAAGAACGTAGGAAGCGCTCAACTTCGCGGTCATCTTGCCAAGCAATGTTTCAAGGCTCGACAGATCGCTGGCGAAGAGACCGATGCCGATGATAACAGGACGCGCCGAGGCTTGCGCTCTGGTGTCTCCCGCAGCGATGGTCTTTTCCGTCTTTCCGGCCTGTTTCGGTCGAGGCTGCTTCGTCACGCTTTCGGTCCCACAATTCGCGACGACTTAATTGTTCGTCATGCCTTTATTTTATCGGAATCTTCATCGTCGACATACCCCAAATCGCCTGGCGTTTCTTCCATGCTCTGTACAACGACGCGACGCAGGGTTTCCGCATAACCACGATACTCCGCCGCACGTTTTTGGTACATTTCCGCCATCCCCATGCGCTTTGCCCGCTTCGCGTCGTTGCTCATTCTGGAGACCAGTCCGGCCCGCTCCTCGATGATGCGCAGAGCAACACGGACGGCCTCGTCCACCGATTCCTCCTTCTGCGTAAGCAGTGCTTTTGCCGTGAATGCATGTCCCACCTGGCAACGAAATCGTAACGGCGTCGAGCCGTTGACTTCGGAAATGACGCCTCCGCAGTCCGGGCAGGTAAAAGTGCTTGGTCCGGCAATCTTGGCAATATCCGGGCTATTGGTAGGACCGCCGTTGGCAATCGCAACTTCGAGCTGCAAATCGGCGGGGACAGGAGGCCGATCGCCGGCGATCTGGTTGACGTAGTGCGAGATCGCCGGTGCGAGATCGGGTGCTGCCGCACTCAGGTCGACTGGCGTGGCCTCGAGCGCAGCAAGCGGCATTTCCGAGGCGGAAGCATCCCTCGGCGCCTGGACAAGAGCAATCCCGCCGCATTGCTTGATTGCACTCAGTCCTGCCGCGCCGTCGTTCAGCATACCACTCAATATGATACCGATCGCGCGCGGGCCGTAATGAATGGCCGCGGACCGGAACAACGGATCGATCGCCGGGCGGACCAGGTTTTCCCGCGGGCCATTGCCCAGGCGGAGTTGTTTGCCGGTGATAAGCAAGTGATGGTTCGGCGGAGCGATGTAGGTCCGCCCGACCTCGATCATGTCGCCGTCCTCGGCAACCTTGATAGGGAGGCCTCCCCCCATGGATGCGATCGAAGTGTAGATACCACGGCTATTCGAGGGCACGTGCACGACGATGACGACCGCAGCGGGGAGGTCTGCAGGCAGGTCCGAAAGGATCGTTTTAATTGGCCCGATCGAACCGGCCGATCCTCCGATCACTACGATGTCGCGATTGGCCATCATCTTCCTCGCTCAGCTAAAGAACAAGTATCTGGATGGATTTGTTCCAACGAACGCCGTCTGTGTAGCTGCGGACATAGGCTGTTTGCAGCAGGCGCCTTCGCCCTCAATCATAGTCCCTGGCACGACTATAGGCCAGAGGCGGATGATTTAAGATCGGATCGATCTGAAATCCAAAGCGTCTTTAATTCAGAAAGTTAGAGGCAGGATGTTGCCTGAAGACCGCGCACGTTCTTCGGCATCCCGCTCTGATTAAAAGCGGATAACAGACCGGGAGTCTTGTGCTCTCGATCGCGGCATCTCCGTTGCGGTCTTTCGGCTTGCTCTCGGTCCATGACCTTCCATCGCATCACCTATAAGATTTCACCTTCCGTATCCCTAATCGTGGTATAGTGATGTATGGCTCGCCCAGAAACCACGTTAGAAATGGCTGAGCGCCACGTGCGCGATGGCGAGCGTATTGTTCGCAGACAGCGCGAAATTGTCGATCAGTTGTTCGAGCATGGTCTTCCGGTCGACTTGGCGGCAGAGCTGCTGATGGAATTCGAGCTTACATTGGAAGATCACCGCCTGCATCTTGCCAGGATCATCGAGTCCTCCCGAGCCGATTCTTCTTCGGATCAGCGTGCTTGACGCCACCGGCAACAGAGGACTGATGCATATCGCGCAAAAGGGTGCAGCGGTTTTGCGGCAACGACATGCATAAAAACAAAGCTTAAAGCTAGTCGTGTGAATCCCTTTTCACGCTACAGGCTTTAATGATGCACGTCCGCTAGCGCTCGCCGAAGCTCGTCGACGGGGGTCTCAGCCGCCATCGTCTTGCCCTCCAGTTCCTTCGGCATCATCCAGCCCGGATCGATACCTTGCATGTTGGGCAGCTCGTGCGCGATACCCTTGTGGCAATCGATGCAGGTCGCCCTGCCCGAAAGCAGATACCGTTCGTGGATCTCGGCCGCCCGCTGCGTCTGCTTCTGTAAGTCCATCGCGACAGAGGAATGGCAGTTGCGGCATTCCAGGCTGTCATTGGCCTTCATGCGGGCCCACTCGTGCTTGGCAAGCTCGAGGCGATTTTCGAGGAATTTCGGCCGCGTATTGATCGTGCCGAAGATCTTGCCCCAAACCTCCTTGGAGGCCTGCATCTTGCGGGCGATCTTGTCCGTCCACTGGTGCGGCACGTGACAATCGGGACAGGTCGCGCGCACGCCCGAGCGGTTGGAGAAATGGATGGTGCGCGAAAGCTCCTGATAGACGTTGTCGCGCATCTCGTGACAGGAGGTGCAGAAGGTCTCGGTATTGGTCAGCTCGAGCGCCGTGTTGAACGCGCCCCAGAACATGACGCCGCCGATGAAGCCGCCGAGCGTCAGGAAACCGAGGCCGAGTGTGGCGGCGGGCCTCGTCATGATGCGCCAGGCCTGGAGAGGGATTTTCTTGATCCAAGCGATCATGACGTCACTCGCTTCCGGCCGGCTTGAAACCCAGTTCGCTCATGTCCTTGAAGGTGTTTCCGACCAGCGGCTGGACATTCGCCTGCGGAACGTGGCAGGCCGTGCAGAAATAGCGTCGCGGCGAGACGTCGGCGAGCATCTGGCCGTCGCGCGTCATGTAGTGCGTCACGCTGATCATCGGCGCGCCGGATGCCTGCGTGAATTCGCGCCTGTGGCAGGAGAGGCAGCGGTTGGCGTTGACCGAAAGCTCATACCCCTCGATCGAATGCGGAATGATCGGCGGCTGGTCGGGATAGGCACGCATCCTGCGCTGATCGTCGATGATCCATTTCGGCAGGGGTGCCGCCGGACCCGTCTCCATCGAACTGGCGCGTCCCTGGAGCTGTGGCACGAGGTTCTCGACCACCTGACCGATCGCGGCGGTTGCGACGAACAGGACAAGTCCTGTTGCGACCAGCAAGCGATGCTGCCGCCTCCTCAGACGGCCGGAAGAATCTTGACCGCGCATTTCTTGAAATCCGTCTGTTTGGAGATGGGATCGGTCGCGTCCAGCGTCGCCTTGTTGATCAGCTGGCTGGCGTCGAACCATGGCACGAAGATAACGCCCGACGGCATGCGGTTTCTCCCGCGGGTCTCGATGCGCGAGCGGATCTCGCCGCGTCGCGAGACGATGCGCACCTCCGCCCCCTGGTTGAAGCCGCGCTTGCGGGCGTCGTCGGCGTTCATGAAGCAGCGCGCGCCGGGAAATGCCCTGAAGAGTTCCGGCACCCGCATCGTCATCGATCCGGAATGCCAGTGCTCCAGCACGCGGCCGGTCACCAGCCAGAAATCGAATTCGCTGTCGGGCGGTTCTGCCGGCGGTTCGTAGGGCACGGCGAGGATCACCGCCTTTCCGTCCGGCTGCCCGTAGAACCTGACCCCTTCCCCGGGCTTGACGAAGGGGTCGAAGCCTTCGCGGTAGCGCCACAACGTCTCCTGCCCGTTCACGACGGGCCAGCGCAGCCCGCGCACCTCGTGGTAGGTATCGAAGGGTGCAAGATCGTGCCCGTGCCCGCGCCCGAAGGAGGCATATTCCTCGAACAGGCCCTTCTGGATGTAGAAACCGAAATCCTTGGCCTCGTTGTTGTCGTAGTCGGCGTCGAGGTCGCTCAAGGGGAACCGGTCGACCTCACCATTGCGAAACAGCACGTCGAAAAGGGTCTTTCCGCGATAGGAGGGATTGGCGTCGAGAATCTCCGCCGGCCACACCTCGTCGGTCGTGAAGCGCTTCGAGAACTCGGCGATCTGCCAGAGGTCCGAGCGCGCTTCGCCCGGCGCCTGCACGAGCTGGCGCCACAGCTGTGTCCTGCGTTCGGCATTGCCATAGCCCCCCTCCTTCTCCACCCACATGGCGGCCGGCAGGATGAGGTCGGCGCACATCGCCGTGATCGTCGGATAGGCGTCGGATACGACGATGAAGTTTTCCGGGTTGCGGTAGCCCTGGTAGGTCTCGTTGCTGGTGTTAGGGGCGGCCTGGATATTGTTGTTGACCTGCACCCAGTAGAAGTTGAGCTTGCCGTCCTTCAGCATGCGATCCTGCTCGACGGCGTGATAGCCGGGTTTCTCGGGAATGAGACCCTGCGGGACGTGCCAGATTTCCTCTGCACGTTTCCGGTGCTCGGGATTGGTCACGACCATGTCGGCCGGCAGTCGATGCGCGAAGGTGCCGACCTCGCGGGCAGTGCCGCAGGCCGAAGGCTGGCCCGTCAGCGAGAACGGGCTGTTTCCGGGTTCCGATATCTTTCCGGTCAGAAGATGCAGGTTGTAGACCATCTGGTTCGCCCAGACGCCGCGCACATGCTGGTTGAAGCCCATCGTCCAGAGCGACATGACCTTGCGGTCAGGATCGGCGTAAAGTTCCGCGACCTGTTCGAGAAACTCCGGATCGACGCCCGTCAGCTTGGCGGTCTTGTCCAGCGTGTAATCGGCAACGAATTTCTTGAACGTGTCGAAGTCGATCGGCTCCATCGTCGCCGGATCGGCGGAATTGGCAGCTTTTACCTCCAGTGGGTTGTCCGGGCGCAGGCCATAGCCGATGTCGGTCACCCCGCGCGAGAATCTCGTGTGCTGCTCAACAAACTGCTCGTTCACGCGACCCGTGCGGATAATGTGGTTGGCGATATAGTTCAGGATCGCGAGATCGGTTCCGGGCTTGAAGATGATCGGAATGTCGGCGAGATCCATGCTGCGATGGGTGAAGGTAGAAAGGACCGCGACGCGGACATGCGGCTGCCCGAGGCGGCGATCGGCGACGCGCGTCCAGAGAATCGGGTGCATCTCCGCCATGTTCGAGCCCCAGAGCACGAAGGCGTCGGCATTCTCGAAATCGTCGTAGACGCCCATCGGCTCGTCCATGCCGAAGGTGCGCATGAAGGCGTAGGCCGCCGACGCCATGCAGTGCCGGGCATTGGGATCGAGGTTGTTGGAGCGCAGGCCGGCCCGCATCAGCTTGGTGGCGGCATAGCCCTCGAAGATCGTCCACTGGCCGGAACCGAACATGCCGACCGCCGTCGGCCCCTTTTCCTTCAGCACCTTCTTGCACTGTTCGGCCATCACATCGAAGGCCTCGTCCCAGCCGACCGGCGTGAACTCGCCGTCCTTGGCATAGGCCCCGTTGCGCTTGCGCAAAAGCGGCGTCTGCAGACGGTCCTCCCCGTACATGATCTTCGACAGGAAATAGCCCTTGATGCAGTTGAGCCCGCGATTGACCTCGGCCTGCATATCGCCGTGCGTCGCGACCACCTGCCCTTGCTTGACCCCGACCATCACGCCGCATCCCGTTCCGCAGAACCGGCATGGCGCCTTCGACCACTTTATCTCCAGCGCGCTGACGCCGCCCGGCACTGGCTGCGCAGCCGCAGGAAGCGCAATGCCCGCCGCGGCCGCGGCAATGGCGGCCGCCTGAGCCTTGAGAATGTCACGCCGCGTCAGTTCTCCCGTCATGGCTCTGCATCTCCTCGATCTCGACGTGCTCGAAAACCATGTTTGCCGCGATCACGCCGTTGAGAAGCGAGATTTTCGACAGGCATTCCCCGAGCATGCCCGTGCTCGTCCCCTCGATGACGACGACGATCTTGCCGCCGCCATGGCCATGGACTTCGACGTTTTCCATCCCCGCCAGCGCGGCAAGGACGGCCTCGGTGTGGGCCGGCATCGTGGCGATGACGGCGCTTGAAATATGATAGGGGGTAGCCATCTCAGACATCGGCGCCCCCCATCTCTCTTACGCGCAGGGTGATGGCGCCGACCGGACAGACCTTCAGGCACGCGCCGCAGCCGCTGCACATCTCTTCGTTCAGCTCTGGAAGAAACGGCCCGCCGATGCGCGGGCGAAACCGGATGGCCTGCTCGGGACAGCTTTCGCCGCAGGACTGGCACGCGACATCATGCCTGGCAAGACAGCCATCGGTGATGACGGCCACATGGGGGAAGGATCGGGCGTCCTCTTCTGCAAAGACCGGCTCGGGACAGGCAACCCTGCACTCTCCGCAGAACGTGCATTCGCCGGCTGCGAAATCAATCGACGGCAGGCCCTCGACCAGATGGATTATTTTGGTGGGACATCGCGCAACGCAGGCACCGCAGCCCGTGCAGGCTTCAAGGGCTTCGGCGGATACGCCCGGCGGCCGAATGAAGACCTTCGTCTTAGCCGGGCGGCCCACGAACAGTTCACGGCGCGAGAGGCGTTCTTGGCGCATGGCGAACCTCAATGTCCCGGAGGGCCCGGCGGACCGAAGACGATCTGGTACATCCACACGATGAAACCGTAGCCGCCCACGACACCGACGGCAACGAGCGGCCAGATGCCGAACGCCAGCACCAGGAAGGTCAGCAGCTCCCTTCGTCGCAGCGACCGCCGATCCGCCTCACTTGGATGTTCAAGCAATTCCGACATCGCAAGCCCCCCTGCAATCTAAGGTAACATGCGTCGATCGTAATTTAAATCAAGACGACGGAGGCCGGCAGCTCGCCATTTTCCCCTTTAGCGGGCGCCATTTTCCCCTTTAGCGGGAATGAATCCGCTCGGCAGGTTGTCACTGCTGCAGCATGTGCTCGCAAAGGGCCAAGCTTCCGATATACTGGAATTCAATCGTCATTGGCGGACTAAGCCATGTCGCGAATCCTGATCATCCTCGGTCTCATCGTTCTTGTGGTCGGCATTCTCTGGCCATGGCTCACGCGCATCGGCCTCGGGAGACTCCCGGGCGACATTGTGATCAGGCGCGGGAACCTGACCTTCTACGCCCCTATTGTGACCGGCCTGATCGTCAGCATCGTGCTTTCGGCGATCCTCTGGCTGATCAACCGTTTCTGACTTGGCCGATCGATGGCAACCCGCCGGGAATCAACCGGCTTGGCCCCCCAGCCTAGCCTGACATCGCCGCCGTGAGGGACGACGGAGGTACAACTCCCCTTCGCCCCGCTCGCGGGGAGAAACCCGGAGGGCGGATGAGGGCCACGCGCCAAAGAGAGACCGTAACCGAACCCCGAGATGGCCGATAATTACCGTCGCGAGCGGCGTTTTTTGGTCGGTGTTCCGGCTTCCGGCTCGGCACTGGCCGCCTGTTGCATGCGGAGGCTCTTCAGCTTCTCCGTTTTCTTCTGGCGCTCAGCTGCCTCGGCGGCGATGATGGCACGCGCCGTGTTGTCGGTCACCTCGGCCTTGTCATGGGCGGAAAGCTTCTTGGGATTGAAGAATTCTCCCTTGGTCGCGGTCATCAGCCTTCCTTTCGATAGTGCTGGGCTCAATAGCTGGCGGGGGCCATGCCGGATGGCCCCGTCCGGGGGCGGCAGCGCGCTCGCTGCGAAAATCAGCGTGCGCGCGCCATCTTCTTCGGCGCCGGAAGCAAACCTTCCCGTTGCAGCTTCTTGCGGGCCAGCTTGCGCTGACGGCGAATGGCTTCGCCCTTTTCGCGGGCACGCTTTTCGGATGGCTTTTCGTAGGCGCTGCGCGCCTTTAATTCGCGAAACAGCCCTTCCCGCTGCATTTTCCTCTTCAGCACGCGGAGCGCCTGGTCGACATTGTTGTCTCTGACGAGTACCTGCAAGACTATATCCCTTCTGTTGGTAGCCGGGCTACCCTATCGATCATGGAAATTGGGAGAATGTTTTCCGGCCTTGACGCTGACCGACCTTGACGGCCGACTTGATGCTGGCCGGTTTCAACCAAGGTCCCCGATTGGCGGCCTTTGGCGTTTCTTGTTGATCAAAAACAAAAAGGCCGGGCAGCAACCCGACCTCTACCGTCATTCCGCCTTTGCGCTGCCAGTACGTCCGTGGTCAGCGCTGGCAAATGACAAATCATGCTGTCTGAAGGTTGTCGGCGGAGTTCTTGCCGGACTTCTTGTCGCGAACGAGATCGTACCGGATCTTCTGACCTTCGGCGAGATTGCGCATGCCGGCGCGCTCGACGGCCGAAATATGAACGAAGACGTCCGTCGAACCGTCATCGGGCTGGATGAAACCGAAACCCTTGGTGCCGTTGAACCACTTTACCGTGCCTGAATTCATAACGATCTCCTTTCAATCGTTGTATTTTCCGGAGGACCACCCGCCGGCTGCTATCGATGTTTGAGAGGAAATCCGACTGAGCGCGTCAGCGCACGAGCCAAGGTCACAAGCAATATTCGATCGCCTCCATATAGGCCTATTATTCGATTGGGCAATGACGGATTGAAAAATAAATTCCTTCCGCAACCGGAAGGCCGCCTGCATGCGACCACGATCCTTGCTACTCTACTGTGATGACTTGCGATCGGAATAGCGTCATAGTAGAAGGACGTGCGAGGTACGCGAGTTGACGTCGAACGATGACCTCCAGGCTGATATCGATGCCGTCGGCCGCATCGCCGCCGTTCCCGCCATATTGGATATGGTCTGCCGCACGACTGGATTGGGCTTTGCCGCTGTCGCCCGCGTGACGGAAAAACAATGGATCGCCTGCAGCGTCCTCGACGAAATCGGCCTCGGCCTGAAGCCCGCAGCCGAGCTCCCGGTCGAAACCACGATCAGCGACGAGATCCGTAGACATCGGCAAACGGTTGCGATTGACGATGTCACGCGCGACGAGGTCTTCCGTACGCATCCGGATCCCGCCATTCACGGCTTTCGAAGCTATATCGCCGCTCCGATCATCCTCAACGACGGCAGCTTCTTCGGCACGCTCTGCGCACTCGATCGCAAGCCGGCCCGTGTCGGCGATCCCCGCACGATCGGCACGCTGAAGCTGTTTGCGGAGCTGATCGCGCGGCATCTGGAGACGGACAGGCAGCTTGCCGCATCGCAGGCCAAGCTTCTGGATGAGCAGGCCTCCTCGGAGCAGCGCGAACAGTTCATCGCAATCCTCGGGCATGATCTGCGCAATCCTTTGTCCGCGGTCCAGGCCGGCATCCATCGGCTTGCCCGCAGGATCGATGACGAGCAGGCGAGAGCGACCCTGAACCTGATGCAGAGAAGCGCCGACCGCATCGCAACCCTCGTTGCCAATATGATGGATTTCGCAAGAGGCCGGCTCGGCGGCGGCATCCGGCTCGATCGAAACGCCGATGAGCCGCTCGAGCCTGTTCTGATGCATATCGTGGACGAGCTCGGCGCGAGCTGGCCGGATCGCGTGATCGAGACGGAATTCCGCCTGAGCGAACCCGTGTCATGCGACCGCGCCCGCATGGGGCAGCTCCTCTCCAACCTGCTCAGCAACGCCCTGACGCACGGCGAGCGGGACGGCGTTGTCACCGTTCGCGCCTGGACTGAGGGGGATGAGTTCGCGCTGTCGGTCGCAAATCCCGGCGAACCGATTTCTGAGGACGCCATGGCCCAGCTCTTCGAACCTTTCAGCCGCGAGCACGACGGCCCCGGCAAACAGGGCCTCGGGCTGGGCCTCTACATCGCATCACAGATCGCTGCCGCCCATCGGGGGGAGATCACAGTGACCTCGACGCGCGACGAGACACGCTTCACCTTCCGCATGCCTCGAATGTGAATTCTACTCTCCAACCGTCGCGAAAAGCCCCTCACCCTAACCCTCTCCCCGCGCGCGGGGAGAGGGGACAAACCGAGCAAGCGGCGAACTCCCCTTCTCCCCGGCGGGGCTATGGCATTCACACATTTAGAATTGCCTATGGAATTGCGTTCTGATTCT
>NZ_JAULLL010000026.1:0-77386 GCF_041357635.1 Sinorhizobium sp. CB7 | reverse complement strand
GCACCGGCAGGAGTCTTTTCGCCGTGCCGACGCACGGCGGCTGGATCCCTGTGACAAACACAGGGAAGAGGGAGGTCGGGGAGGCTTTCCCGCCAAACAACTGCCTCCGAAATACGGGTGGCTAGATAAAGGTTCTGCCGTTTCCAAGATGCCAAGCGGTAATTGGAGCACGGGCGGCTCACCCCGCATAAACTGACTTGGTGAGGGAAATTGGGAAAGCGTCCCGAAAGCTCACATCTGGAGGCGTGATCAATCCGCATCCGGCGAAGGAACAAAATGGGGGTTCCGGTTGGTCTCCAGCCATTCGAGATCGCCCGCCAACGCGTTATCCATGGCCCGTTCCATGGCCCGGAACCGGGACAGCAGCTCCTCGCCGAATCGCGTCAGTGCTGCGCCGCCGCCTTTCTGTCCGCCGCGCTGCGATTCCACGACGGGCTCTCGGAACATCTGATTCATGTCGCTGACCAGCAGCCATGCGCGCCGGTACGACATGTCCATGGCGCGGCCCGCCGCCGAGATCGATCCGGTTTCTTTGATGTGCTCGAGAAGTTCCATCTTCCCTCGCCCCAAACGGGTTTCACCGAAAAAACTGATGCGGAGGATGGGTTTCAAGGTGGTTTGCATGAGCCCGGTCAGTGGAACGGCAATTTGAAATAGTTTGGTTAGTCTACGCGCCCTTACCATAGCTGTACATCATCATCAGGCCATTGCGAGCAAGAGAAATCGGCAAGGCGTGGGCAAATGCCCGCTTGCCGATGAAAAACCTCTTCAACCGCGGCGAAATTCGCCTCCGCAGGGGCGCGCGGGCGACCGTACGTCTTGAAACGTTAATGGTTTGATGTCTATCTTTACACTTGATTTGGGATGACATCCCCAATCGCTGATGCGCATGTTCTGTTAACCAGGAAAGGAAAAGCACTGACAACAGTACACGCCAAGGGAAGAACGCCAGCCGTTGTCCCGAAGAGCCCGGAACGTGGCGCCGATGCCGCCGCCCGCGCCCTGCAAGCCGTCCTCGTCAGCCTCGAGGATTCGAAAGCAGAAAATATCGTCACCATCAACATCGCCGGAAAGTCCGCCCTCGGAGATTACATGGTTGTTGTCTCCGGCCGTTCGAACAGGCATGTCCTGGCGATCACCGATCATCTCATCTCCGATCTGAAGGACGAGGGCTTCGGCAATGCCCGCGTTGAAGGTCTGGAAGGCGGCGATTGGGTGCTGATCGACATTGGTGACATTATTGTCCATGTGTTCCGCCCCGAAATCCGCGAGTTCTACAACATCGAGAAGATGTGGGCCGCGCCGGATATCGACGAGAGTACGGTGCACTAAAGCATCCTGCGTTTAAGTAAAATGACTTGAACGCAGAAACATACTTTAGAACCAGCGAATTAGAGCGTCCTTGCGCGTTCGCGTGGACGCGCGGCGCTCTAATGGCCCGCAGAGGAAATTCCTCGACCGCGGAAGGATGGCCGGAGAAATCCGGCGAGTGTGAGTATTTGCGTCTTTTGGCGCGGCATGCGCGGGAGCGGCGAAATGCGGATTGGTCTCTTTGCCGTCGGGCGGCTGAAAGCCGGCCCGGAAAAGGAACTTGCGGCCCGCTATCTCGACCGCTTCGCCAAGGCCGGCCCGGCGGTCGGCCTGGAGTTGTCGCGTGTCGCCGAAGTGGCTGAAAGCCGCGCCTCCAGCACCGAGACGCGCAAACGGGAGGAAGCGGCGATGCTGCAGAAGGCGCTTCCCGAAGGAACAGTTCTCGTTCTCCTCGACGAACGCGGCAAGGCGCTCGACAGCGAGGCCTTTGCCCTGCTGCTTGGCACCTATCGCGATCAGGGAAAACGTGACCTGATGATAGCGATCGGCGGCGCCGACGGCCTTGATCCTCTCCTGTACGAGAAGGCAGAAGCCACGATTTGCCTCGGCAAGATGACATGGCCGCATCAGCTTGTCCGCATCCTGATCGCCGAGCAGCTCTATCGCGCCGTGACCATCCTGTCGGGTCATCCCTATCACCGCGGCTAGAGCCGCAGCCATTGGATTCGCTGGAAGTTCTGCCCCTCACTCTAGCCCTCTCCCCGCACGCGGGGAGAGGGGACGATCGAGTAAGCGGCGCTACAAACCGTCGCCGCGATGAGGGACGACGGAGGGTGCGACTCCCCCTTCGCCCCACCTGCGGGGAGAAGGTGGCCCGAAGGGTCGGATGAGGGGCCGGCACGCGAATCAAACATCCCAACTGGCCCCCGAATTCTTCGAGAACCTCTGATATCCTAATGCATGTTGCAAACCGGTGCAGCGATTTTGCGACACCGACATGCATGCGACGACAGGCTTTCGTTTCAGTACCGCACCATTCACAGAGCCGTGTTTTGAATCCTGCCTCAAAATTGGCGATCATCTTGGCTAAGGGCCGCAAATCAGCTTAGGCTTGCTGCTCTTTCAATTCCCGCTATCGGAAACCGAATGACACCTGCCCCCATCAAGGCTCCCCGACAGATCTTGTCGCCAATTGCGATCTCTCTTGGTGCGGCCTTGGTTTTCGCGGCGGCACAGGGCATCGGCGGGCTCCCGGCGCGATCTCAGGAGGCAGAGGCCATTCCGCAGGGACCGCCGCCAGATCCTGCCGGCGAGCTTGCCCGTAAGCGCGATCAGACGCGGGCCGATCTCGATGCCCTGTCGAAGACCATCAGCCTTTCTTCCGGCAAGGTGCAGGACCTTCAGGCCAGCATTGCCGCCCTCGACAAGAGCACGGCCAGCATCCGCACCGCGCTGATCGAGTCCGCCGCGCGCCGCAAGGCGCTGGAAAATCAGATCCTGGAGAGTGAGAAGAAACTGACGGATCTCGGCGTTCGCGAAGACCGCATACGCCAATCGTTGCATGAGCGCCGCGGCCTTCTCGCCGAGGTCCTCGCGGCCTTGCAGCGCATGGGACGCAATCCGCCTCCGGCCCTGCTTGTGACACCGGATGATGCGCTTGCCTCGGTGCGCAGCGCCATCCTGCTGGGTGCGGTCGTGCCCGGCATGCGCAAGGAAACTGACAAGCTCGTCGCCGATCTTCACGATCTCGCCGAGCTGCAGGCGGCGAGCGCTGCCGAGAAGGCCAGCCTGACCTCGACCATGACGAATAGCCTCGAGGAAGAGCGGCGCATGGACCTCCTGCTCGCAGAAAACGACAAGCATAGTCGGCAAAACGCGGCGGAACTGCAGGCGGAGAAAAAGCGCTCCGAAGAACTGGCGGGTCAGGCAACGAGCCTCGAGGGGCTTATAGCTTCGCTCGAAAGCGAGATTTCCTCGGTGCGCGCCGCCGCTGCTGCGGCAAAGGCCGAAGAGGAAAACCGCAAGCTCCTGACCGACCAGCAGCGGGCCGAAGCGAGAGCCCGCGCCGAAAATGGTGTGCCCGATAAAAACCGCATTGCGCCCGCATATGCCTTCTCGGAATTGAGAAACAAGCTGGAGCTGCCGGTCGCGGGCGATATCGTGCGTCATTTCGGTGATGAGGACGGCACCGGGCATACTGCCATGGGCGTGACCGTCGCAACGAACCCTGAAGCGCTCGTGACCGCTCCCGCAGACGGGCTGGTGGTTTTTGCCGGCGCGTTTCGCAGTTACGGCCAGATGATCATCCTCGACGGCGGCGATGGGTATCATATGGTTCTTTCAGGAATGGACACCATCATGACTCGCCAGGGGAAATTCGTATTCTCCGGTGAGCCCATCGCCATGATGGGAGCAAAAAGAGTGGCAAGCGCAACCGCATTGGCGCTGGAAACAGATCGGCCAACGCTTTACATTGAGTTTCGAAAAGACGGAAAGCCGGTCGATTCCCGACCCTGGTGGACCGCCAAAGACATGGGAAAGGCACGCAATGATACGTAGGGCTTCTCTAGTTCTCGTCGGCGCATTGATGGGCGCGAGCGCGATGAGCGTCATTTATGCAGCGGGAGTACCGGCGGAAGCGGCCGGAGCTTCGACCTATAAGGAGTTGTCGATTTTCGGCGACGTATTCGAGCGCGTCCGCGCCCAGTATGTGACGCCGCCGCAGGAAGACAAGCTCGTCGAAGCCGCAATCAACGGCATGCTGTCGTCCCTCGACCCGCATTCGAGCTATATGAATGCCAAGGATGCGGACGACATGCGGACGCAGACGAAGGGCGAATTCGGCGGCCTCGGCATCGAGGTGACGATGGAAGACGATCTCGTCAAGGTTATTACCCCGATCGACGATACGCCTGCGGCAAAGGCCGGCGTTCTGGCTGGCGACTATATTTCCGAGATCGACGGTCAGTCGGTACGCGGCTTGAAGCTTGAGGACGCCGTCGAGAAGATGCGCGGCGCCGTAAACACGCCGATCAAGCTCACCATCATCCGCAAGGGCGCCGACAAGCCGATCGAGATGACGATCGTGCGCGATATCGTCGCGGTGCGCGCCGTCAAGTCGCGTGTCGAGAACGACATCGGCTACCTGCGCGTCATCTCCTTCACCGAAAAGACGACACCGGATCTCGAGGCGGCAATCGCCAAGATCAAGAAGGAAGTACCGGCCGACAAGCTGAAGGGCTATGTGCTCGACCTGCGGCTCAACCCCGGCGGTCTGCTTGATCAGGCGATCAATGTCGCCGACGACTTCCTGGAACGCGGCGAAGTGGTTTCCACCCGTGGCCGCAACCCGGATGAGACCCGCCGCTTCAATGCCGGTCCGGGCGATCTCACCGACGGCAAGCCGATGATCGTGCTCATCAACGGCGGCTCGGCTTCCGCATCCGAAATCGTCGCGGGCGCACTTCAGGATCTGCGCCGCGCCACGGTTCTCGGCACGCGGTCCTTCGGCAAGGGCTCGGTCCAGACGATCATCCCGCTCGGCGAAAACGGCGCGCTGCGCCTGACGACCGCGCTCTACTACACTCCGTCGGGTCGCTCGATCCAGGGCACCGGCATTGAGCCGGACGTCAAGGTTGAAGAGCCGCTCCCCGACGATCTGAAGGGCAAGATGGTGACCGAGGGGGAATCGAGCCTGCGCGGCCACATCAAGGGCCAGGCCGAGACCGATGAGGGCTCCGGTTCTGTCGCCTATGTTCCGCCGGATCCGAAGGATGACGTCCAGCTGAACTATGCATATGACCTGCTGCGCGGCGTCAAGACCGACCCCGCCTTCCCGCCGAATCCGGAGAAGGCTGTCGTAGCCAAGTAATGCCTGAGAGCGCCATGTCGGTTTTCCGATCTGGCGCTCTTTTCTTTCCGGCTTCTTGCAGTCGCGCCGCACGAATCTCGTTTCACGCGACAGCTTTAGCGCGACAATCAGGGCAACGGACAAACAGGATTGGGAACGGATCTCCACGCGCCTCTGGGCCAGAATCGTGCCCCTGGCCGCAGGAAGCCGGGGGTGCTCCGTCTCGGCCGCGTTGTAGCCGGACTTTGCCTGATCGCGATCGGCTCTTTTTCCCTCTATACCGCGCTCGCTCCCGACGCTCTTCAAAAATCTCTGCCCCATCAGGCTGAAAACGCCGCGCCGCCACCCCAGGCAACGGCCGCAAGCGCGGCGGCCCCTGCGAGCAGTGCTCCTCCCGCTGCCACGGGTCTTCCTTCCGATTCCCGCTCGGGCGCGAATGTCGAACGGATGGTTACGGGCGACGGCTCCGTTGTGACGAAATTCAGCCCGAAGCCGCGCGACGGTAGTGGGCCGGTCATCATCGACGCAACTCAGATCGGTCAGGATTCCCGCGTCGCCGCCCTTCCCAATGAGAACTTGCTGGAGGACTCACCGTTCGGTCGCCTGCCGGTTATCGGACCGGATGGGCGACGACCGATGGATCAATATGCGCGGCCCTGGTCGGGCGCGCGCGGAACGCGGATTGCGATCGTAATCAGCGGCCTCGGTCTCAGCCAGACCGGAACCCAGCGCGCCATTCAGCAACTGCCGGAAGAGGTGACGCTCGCCTTTGCGGCAAGCGGCAACAGCCTGCAGCGATGGATGCAGGAGGCGCGGCGCGGCGGTCACGAGATCCTGCTGCAGGTGCCTTTCGAGCCCTTCGGCTATCCCGACAATAATCCGGGACCCGATACATTGCTGACATCTGAGCCGACGCCGAGAAACCTGGACAATCTCCACAAGGCTATGGGGGAAATTACCAATTATACCGGCGTCATGAATTATCTTGGCGGCCGCTTCCTCTCCGATCCTGGCGCTCTCGAACCCGTCCTGCGCGACATCGGCAAGCGTGGGCTCCTTTTCCTCGATGACGGCTCTTCCGCCCAATCGAAGACCGCGACCCTGGCCAAGGCCGTCAGCACCCCTTACGCGTTTGCCGATATTCAGCTCGACGCTCAGCTCGACGTCGGCGCCATCCTGAAGAAGCTTGACGAACTGGAGCGGATCGCACGCCGCAACGGTTCGGCAATCGGCGTCGCATCGGCTTTCGACGAGAGCATTGACGCCGTCACACAATGGAGCAAAGAAGCCACGCTGCGCGGCATCGAGATCGTCGCCGTGTCCGCACTCGCCAATGATCCGCAGAAGCCGTGACCCAAAGAGGTTTCCGATGAAGAAGAATAAGCCGCTGAAAGCCGAAGATCTCCCCTATCGGCCTTGTGCGGGGGTCATGGTTCTCAACCGGGACGGACTAGTCTGGGCCGGACGGCGCATACCGGAAGAAAATTCCGAGTTCGACGGGTCACCGCAGCTTTGGCAGATGCCGCAAGGCGGTATCGACGACGGAGAAGATCCTTTGGAAGCGGCCTATCGCGAGCTTTACGAGGAGACCGGCATGCGAACCGTCACACTTCTCGCCGAAGCCAGGGACTGGATCAATTATGACCTGCCTGCGCATCTGATCGGCATCGGCCTTAAAGGCAAATATCGCGGCCAGACACAGCGCTGGTTTGCCTTCCGCTTCGAAGGTGACGAAAGCGAAATCGCCATCGACCCGCCGCCTGGCGGCCACAAGCCCGAATTCGATGCCTGGGACTGGAAGCCGATGGAAGAATTGCCGGGCCTGATCGTGCCCTTCAAGCGGGCGGTCTACGAGAAGGTGGTCACCGAATTCCGGCATCTGTCCGGTGTCAGCGCCGAGGGCTGACGGCCGGCCACTCTCGTGTCCTGATTCCGAAGTTCGTCATACCTCGCGGCGGATTTTGCACCGCCGTCGTCCCACTGAGGCACGCATCTACCGTCACCGCCACTTGCTCGATTGTCCCCTCGCCCCGCGTGCGGGGAGAGGGCTAGGGTAAGGGGCAAAACTCTCAGCGAATCCAATGGTTTCGGATCGAAACTGAAGCGCGGTGAAAGCCCCTCATCCGCCCTTCGGGCACCTTCTCCCCGCAAGCGGGGCGAAGGGGAGTCCCACCCTCCGTGCGTCCTCACTGATGCACTGATCTGTCGTCAGCGCCGCTTGCTCGATCGTCCCCTCGCCCCGCTTGCGGGGAGAGGGCTAGGGTGAGGGGCAAAACTCTCAACGAATCCGATAGGCTAGAGAAGCTCGCAAAATCACTCGGCGGATTCGGCCGAGTCCGCATTAAGCTGGCCGTACTTCGCCTCTCCAATCTTTTCGAGGAGATCGAGCTGGGTCTCAAGAAAGTCGATATGACCTTCCTCGTCAGCCAGCAGCTCTTCGAACAGCTTCATGGAGACGTAGTCTCCAGCGTCATGACAGATATCACGCGATTTCTTGTAGGCGGTGCGGGCATCGTATTCGCCGGCGAGGTCGGCTTCCAGCACTTCCTTGACGGTCTGCCCGATGCGCAGCGGCGCCAATGTCTGTAGATTGGGATGGCCTTCAAGGAAGATGATGCGGGCGATGAGGCGATCGGCGTGGTGCATCTCTTCGATGGATTCGGCACGCTCCTTCTTCGCGAGCTTGGTATAACCCCAATCTTCGAGAAGACGATAGTGAACCCAATATTGGTTGACGGCACCGAGTTCGAGGAACAGAGCCTCGTTAAGCTGCTCGATGACTTTTTTGTCGCCTTTCAATGTCCGCTCTCCTGTTGTCTTCATGGAATTTTTTCAGGCGGGACATGAAATCAAATATTTCGGCTTCCGTCGAGTGGCGCCGGGCGTGATAATCCTCGGTTGTCTGGATGATGATATCCACGACGTTGGGAAAGCAACCGCAACAACGGCCGCGCTTTGCCATGGCGTGATACACTTTTGCAGGCACTATGAGCTGCCAGCAATCCTCGTCAAGAAGGTTGTTGATAACCTCCTTGATCTCCTTATCGGTAATGTAGTTGCAACTGCAAACCAGCATTTCGTACTCGGTCCGACAAACATGACATCTGCTATCCTGTTTTTCTGATAAAGAAGATGCGTCTTGTCAAGAAAGATTCGAAGGACGCGCCTTTCACGAAGTGTCACCTCCCCGTGAAGGGCATCTGGATCCGTTAGTTGGAGCGGATGCGGACGGAAAACCGCACACACTTTTCCTCATCCTGCTCTATCTCCGCCTCAATGGAAGTTCCGGCCCCTGGGCATGACCTCTGCCGTTTCCACTCCCGGGACGCTTAAGTCTCCTGTGCCCTCGCGGCCGTTGCGCTGAAGCCGCGCTCGCGAAGCCTGCCGATGATCCATCGTCGGGCACAACGCCTCATCCGATCGCTCGCTGACGCCGAAACGCCTTGCTTCCCGTTGAAGAAGGCCGAGGGCGGAGGTCATATCCTCGATATGATGAATCACCACATGGATGACACCACTTTCGCTCTGCAGACGGCCGCGGATTTTGACCAGGCGGGCACCCATGACGATTGCCCGATATCGATCGAAGATTTTCGACCAGACGATGGCATTGGCCACGCCGGTTTCATCCTCGAGTGTCATGAAGATTACGCCCTTGGCCGAGCCCGGTCGCTGGCGGATCAGCACCAGCCCCGCAATCGTGACCATGCTGCCGTTGGGCACCGTCAGAAGGTCCCTGTTGCGCACGATCCCCATTCTCGCGAATTCATCACGCAGGAAGGAAACAGGATGGGCCTTCAGAGACAGGGAAAGATAGCGATAATCCTCAATCACCTGTTCGCCGGGCGGCATTTCCGGCAACATGACCTCCGGCTCGACCTGCAAATCGATATGATTGACCTGATCGAACAGTGGCAGCTTCTCGGCCGCACTTTTTCCGTCGAGCGCCCGCACGGCCCAGAGCGCCTCGCGCCGTGACAGTCCGACGGATTGGAAGGCATCGGCATCCGCCAGCCGTTCGATATCAGACCTCGTCAGACCCGAGCGCAGCCAGAGATCGCGTACGGACACGTAACGGTCGCTGCGATTGGCAACCATATTGTTCATATCCTCTTCCGAGAGCCCTTTGACCTGCCGGAACCCCAGCCGCACGGCCCTTTTCGTCCTGATGACTTCCCGCATGGACGCATGTCTGAAGTCGATCGTATTCCTGTTGAACTCCGCTTCTTCCAAAAGCGAATCCCATTCCGAAAAATTGATATCGACAGGACGGACCTCGATGCCATGCTCGCGCGCATCGCGCACAAGCTGCGCCGGCGCGTAGAACCCCATCGGCTGTGAATTCAACATCGCCGCGCAGAAGACATCGGGATAATAGGCCTTCACCCAGGATGAGGCATAGACGAGAAGGGCAAAGGATGCCGCATGGCTTTCCGGAAAGCCATATTCACCGAAGCCTTCGATCTGACTGAAGCAACGCTCCGCGAATTCGCGGTCATAGCCTCTTTCGACCATGCCGTTGATCATGTCCTCCTTGAACTCGTTGACCTTTCCCGATCGCTTGAAGGTCGCCATGGAACGGCGCAGCCGATCCGCCTTTGCCGGAGAAAAACCCGCTGCCGTAATGGCAATCTGCATCGCCTGCTCCTGGAAAAGAGGAACGCCCAAGGTCCTTTCCAGTACCTTCTTGAGCTCTGGTTTCGGATATTCAATCGGCCTGCCGTGCCGCATATCCTCTCGCCGCTTGAGATAGGGATGCACCATGTCACCCTGGATCGGACCGGGACGGACGATCGCAACCTCGATGACGAGATCGTAGAATACCCTCGGCTTGAGACGCGGCAGCATGCTCATCTGCGCACGGCTTTCGACTTGGAAGACGCCGACCGTATCGGCCCGGCAGATCATGTCGTAGATGGCATCCTCATCCATCTTGCCGAAGCCCCGGAGTGTTTTCTTTTCATCGTAATGCAATGCCAGAAGATCGAAGGCCTTCTTCAGGCAGGTCAGCATGCCCAGGGCAAGAATGTCGATCTTCAGAATGCCGACCGTATCCAGGTCGTCCTTGTCCCATTCGACCATGTAACGGTCCGGCATGGCCGTCGGCATGATCGGCATGACCTCGTCCAGCCTGTCCCTGGTGATGACGAAACCGCCGACATGCTGGGTGAGATGCCGCGGGAAACTCATCAGTTCGGTGGCATATCTAAGGACGTTTCTCGTCGTCGGATCGGAAAGGTCGAGACCGGCCGCCTTCGCCTCGCGCGCGGAGAGATCTTCCGTCGACCAGCCCCAGACCGTGCTTGCCAGTGCCGATTGCACATCTTCCGAAAGGCCGAAAGCCTTGGCCACCTCGCGACCGGCCGATCGCGCCCGATAGCTCGTCACCGCCGCCGTCAGCCCGGCATGTTCGATGCCGTATTTTTTGTAGATGAACTGAATGACATTCTCGCGCCGCCCATGTTCGAAATCGACATCGATATCCGGCGGCTCATTGCGTTCCGTGGAAATGAACCGTTCAAAGAGGAGCGTGGTGATTGTCGGGTCCACCTCCGTAATTCCGAGACAGTAACAGATGGCGGAATTGGCCGCGGACCCACGTCCCTGACACAGGATCTTCAATTCATACCGGGCGTGATGAACGATATTGCGGACTGTCAGGAAGTAATGCTCGTATTGCATCTGCCGGATCAGATCGAGTTCGTATTCGATCAGCTTTACCACCTTCTCCGGAATGCCCTCGGGATAGCGCTCCGCCGCCCCTTCCCAGGTCAGCCTCTTCAGCGTCTCCGACGGCGTCTCGCCCGGAACGCTCTCATCCGGATAATTATGTCGCAGCTCATGCAGCGAAAAAGTCAGCCGCTCAAAAAACCGTTCCGTACTGGCGATCGCTTTCGGATAGTCCCTGAAGAGCCTTTTCATGTCGCGACCGTCTTTCAGGTAACGCTCGGCGTTCGGGGCAAGCCGAAACCCGGCCTCGGCAACGGTCACATGTTCGCGGATGGCGGTGACGATATCGGAAAGTGGCCGCCGCGCGGGATCATGATAGAGCGGCTGGTTGGTGGCGATCAGGGGAACATGATTGCGGATCGCCAACGTCGAAAGCGTGGCGAAGACGAACTTGTCCCGGCCGTCATAGAAGGGCGACAGCGCCATATAGAATTTTTTGCGAAAGCGCTCTCTGAAGCGTTGGAGACAGCCCTCCAGCCTTTCCTGGCCTGCAACATCCTCCGCAATGGACGGATCCGGCACGAGGGCGAGCATCATCTCGTCTCCCCATTCGATGAGATCCGCCTCATACAAAATGCAGGAGCCCTTTTCCGTCCTCAGATTTCCGGCACTGAGCAGGCGACAGAGATGTGCCCATCCCTGGCGGTTCTGCGGAAAGGCAAGGATATCCGGCGTGCCGTCGGAAAAGACGAGCCGCGCTCCGGGCTGCACCGGAATGTCTTTCAGAAGCTCTTTTTCCTTCTCTCCCTTTTTTCGAAGTTCCTCATTTTCAAGGCGTTCCTTTTCGTAGGTCTCCCGGATCGCCTTGACCTGCGAATACGCCCTCACGACGCCGGCCACCGAATTGCGGTCGGCGATCCCAAGACCGGAAAGGCCCAGCTGAGCCGCCCGTGTCACCATCTCCTCCGGGCTCGAAGCGCCTTCGAGAAAGGAGAAATTGGTCCTGGCGCCGATTTCGAAGAAGGCACTCATGCGAAAACCCCATGCATGAACCAGTGCGGCGAGGTCGGCTTCTGCCCATAAAAGCCCTCCCGATAGATCCAGAAACGGCGACCGGTCTCGTCCTCGATGCGATAATAGTCGCGCGTGGCTTCGGCCTCGCCATCAAGCCACCACTCCGCAGCGATCCTCTCCGGCCCTTCGGCGCGGCGAACCTGATGCAGCATGCGCCGCCAGCGAAACCGGGCGGGCGGACCATCGGGC
Source organism: Sinorhizobium sp. CB7 (assembly GCF_041357635.1). Taxonomy (NCBI): domain Bacteria; kingdom Pseudomonadati; phylum Pseudomonadota; class Alphaproteobacteria; order Hyphomicrobiales; family Rhizobiaceae; genus Sinorhizobium; species Sinorhizobium sp. CB7. The sequence continues at coordinate 65,292 of NZ_JAULLL010000026.1, read as the reverse complement.
ACTTCGGCCGCGAAGATTTCCATCAACTCCGGCGTCCTGAAAAGCCTGAGCGGTCGCTCGCTTCGCGAGACACCAGGCCCCGTATCCTTTGCCTTCGACTTCTTTGGAGGCGGAAAGATATCCATGGCGGGCGTGGATATGACAGCGCGCTCGGGCAGGTGACTTTCACGCAGTTGAAAGCCCTGCAGACAGTCCGGGCCAAGCCGGGCCGCAACCTGATCGACAAAGGCGGCAAGCGATATGTCTCTTTGACCATCTCCGGTGAAATCCGCCTGAAAGGCGTCGAAGACTTCATGCCGCAGCACATTGAGCCGCAGAATTTCGAAGCCGAAACCGGCGTCGAGATCGTCCTGTACGGCACTGAGACGTTCGCAAAAAAGGGCTGCGATCCGACCGGGTTCGCGCAAGGGCCGGGATGCGCCCGCCGCGATGCGAAAAACCTTCCCGTCGACCCGGAACAGGATGAGCTCGAAGAGACGCCCGCCGACACCGCGCGCCTCCAGCGCCGGTTTCAATGTCTCGGCAATTTCACTGGCAAGATGGAGGACAGTTTCTTGCGCCTGCACCGGCTCGGCCAAACGCCGTTCAGCAGAAAGGCTGGCAACGGGCCTGCGCGGCGAAACCGGCTCCTCTTCGAGACAGAGAGCCTGGTCGAGCCGCAGGAGGAGATGCGGCCCGAACCGGCGGGCCAGCGGTGCTCGCGGCATATGGATGAGATCGCCCACCTGCTTCAGGCCGGCCTTCTGCAACAGGGCGACGGTCTCCTCGTCCAGCCGCAGCGATGCAACCGGCAGGGGTGCAAGCGCCTCCTCGGCTTCGCCCTCTGCGACAATGGCATTGCCGGCGAAATGTGCAACAGCCCAGGAAAGACCGGGCGAGGAGGAAATACTGCCCCGGACATCGAACCCCAGCCGGAAGAGGCGGGACAGAATATCCTTGAGGAGTGAGCGCTCGCCTCCGAAGAGATGCGCACAGCCTGTGATGTCGAGAAACAGACCGTTCTGCCCGTCAAGGGCGATGAGGGGCGTATAGCGGTCGCACCAGTCGGCGATCGCTTCGAGAAGACGACGATCGGCTCCCAGATCCTCCTCCACGATCTCGATGCCAGGGCACATGGCGCGTGCTTCCGCCACCCCCTGGCTCAGTTTGAGCCCAATCCTCTCCGCCACCTCGTCGAGCGCGGTCAGCCGCATGGCATTGTTCTGCCGGCCGGCACAGACGATCGGCGGGGCCTCAGGGCGTGCGGACAAACGCCAGGACAGGCCCCAGCGCTTTCGCGCGATCCGATCTGTCGGCAGATGCGTAAAGGTGAGCGCCAGGATGCGCTGGCTTCCGCTCTGCAGGGAGAGAACGTTCTGGCTCGGGGACAGGGGCATTAAATTGGCGGTCATGGGAATTCCACTCCAGAAGAATAGAGAGGGGAGCCGGATTGCGGCTCTTCTCCAGGGTGAGACGGAAAACCGGATTACCGATGCTGCCGCCAAGCATCGAACCATCCGGTAGAAGCCGGGAAGATGCGGGTCCAGGCGTGACAGAAAAGCGGAAGGTGGCGCTGCTCGCCTCCTCCTCTCCCGCCTGCCTCAGGACGAAGACCGGCCGGCCGGCCGTCTTTGCCCTGAGGCTCAATCGCCGGCTCTCGGTCAGGCCGAAACGCGCCGGATTGCCGCGCACCTCCAGAATGATGACGGAAAAGACGCCGCTTGCCACCGCCGTTTCCGCAAGCCACAGCGCCTCTTCGAGTTTGCGCGGCGTGGCATAGAGGAAACGCTCCGGCTGCAGGCCGAAATCCTTGAGCCCCACCGCATAGGGAAATCCCGCTTCCATCACGGCAACCGTGTCGCCGATCCACAGGACCGGATAACTCTCTTTCTCGTCCTTTCCCGTCCCGTCCTTCCCCACTTGCAGCCGGGATGCCAGCGCCAGCGCAAAACCGCTCGCCGCACCTGCGTCCCGCAGCAAATGCGAACGGATTTCCGTCATGCCGTCGAGCGGCAGCCCACCCTCGAGCGCCTTGTCCAGGCGCGCAATGCCCAGCGGCAGAAGGAGACGCTCGTCTGCATCCTTGCGCCTTCCATCATCAGCCGCCATCACCTCCTGTTCAGCTGCCGCCAATTCCGGTACAGGCCGGCCTTCCAGCCTGGCAATAGTTTCGCGGAGCGCAAAAAGCGTCTCCCGCGCCACGGCCGTTTCTGCCATGACGTCAACTCCAAATTCACAATGTTCCTGTTATGTTCTTATGGATTCCAGAGCTTACTAAAAGAGTCAACAGTCAATTTCTATGAATTTATTCCTCGCTTTGATTCCACTCTCGAAAATCGCGCATAAAGGTTCTATATGGGCTCAAAGGAAGGAAACACCATGGCCCGCATAGACCAGAGCGAGGATTGGCGGGATCGCCATGCGCCGACGATCAGCACATTCGAATCCCTGGCGATGGAGGCCTATAGCCATTTGCCGGATGAATTCCGAGCATTGGCCACGAACCTCACCATCGAGATCGAAGATTTCCCGGACGACGAGGTTTTCGAGGACATGGCACTGGAAACGCCCTTCGATCTGCTCGGTCTTTTCGAAGGACGGGGCATTTCCGAACGTTTCACGGTGGAAAACGGCGAACTGCCGAACCGCATCCGGCTCTATCGCCGTCCCATCCTCGACTACTGGGCGGAAAACGAGGAAACGCTCGGCGACATCATCACCCATGTCCTGATTCACGAGATCGGCCATCATTTCGGCCTCAGCGATGATGACATGGAGCGGATCGAGGCGAGCGCGGAAGAAGCGGCCGACCGCTAGAGCAATTCCAGGAAAAGTGCGAAGCGGTTTTCCGTCCGGAATTGCGTGAAACGAAGGGTTAGAGCGGGATGCCGAAAAGTGTGAGCGGTTTTCGGGCGACATCCCGCTCTAACTCTCTGATTTAGAGTCGGATGCCCAATCACCTCCGGACTATTGTTCGGAGAGCTTCATCTCCGGATCGTAATCCTTGCCCTCGACCTCTTTCACCACAGCCTGTCCGCATTGCATCACGCCGGTTGCGGCATTGAAGGCATAGGTGGGCGAGCCGGACAGCGACCAACCTTTGTTGAGAGCAGCAGTCACCTTGTGGCAGAAAGTGGCATCGTCCGGGCCGGTCAGGAAGCGGTAGAGTTTCATGAGGATTTCTTTCGTTCGGCGATCAGGCGGGCCTTATGGACCAGCTCCTCCGCCTGGACAAGATGCAGACGTTCGACCATGCGCCCGTTCAGATTCACCACATTGAGATTTTCGGCTGCCGGATCGGCAAAGGCGGCAATGATTGCCTCCGCCTCGGCAATGGCCGCTTCGTCAGGCCCGAAATGCCGGTTGGCCACCGCGATCTGGGCCGGATGGATCAGCATCTTGCCGTCGAAACCCATCGCGCGCGCCTGGGCGCATTCGGCGTCATAGGCCTTGAAATCCGCGAAATCATTGAAGACGCTGTCGATGGCGTCGAGCCCGTAGGCGCGGACCGCCAGCACCACTTGCATCAGCCAGGGTACGAGATAGATCCTCCCCGGCTGCGGCAGGACCCCGGTCTCCTTGCGCAGATCGTTGAGACCAACGACGAAACAATCGAGCCGCATGTCCGGCGTGCGCCCTGCATCGGCGATCGCGGCCGCATTGAGAATGCCGCGCGGCGTCTCGATCATCGCCCATATGCGCAGGCCCTCCGGCGCATCGGCATCGGCGAGACGATCAACAACCGCCATGATGTTCTGCGGCTCCTCGACCTTCGGCAGCAGCACGGCATCCGGTACCAGCGACAGGACAAGTTCCAGATCCGCGCTCCCGAATGTAGAGGAAAGCGAATTGATGCGGATGATCCGTTCCTTGCCTTCAAGCACTTTGCCCGAAAAGAAATCCTTAAGGTTTTCGCGGGCCTCCGCCTTCTTCTCTGGCGCAACGGAATCCTCGAGATCGAAGATCACCGCATCGCAATCGAGCGCGTGGGTCTTTTCAAGCGCACGCCTGTTGATGGCGGGAACGCTCAAGACCGAGCGGCGCAGACGCATGGAACGGGAGGAAACGGAACTGCTCATGGCCGATTTGTGCCAAGCTTTTGATAGCGAGGCAAGACAACAAAAAGCCATGCTCCTCTTGCAGACAAAGGCCGGAAGGACCACATCCTTTCCGTAGAAAGGTTTCAGCTCATGCAGAATATCCGTTCCCTGTTCCTCGCATTTGTCGGCATCGCAGCCTTCACGGCACTCCTGTTCCTGACGTTCTCCCTGGCGCTCGTCGTCGGCGGAATTCTGACGGTTCTCATGGTCGCCCGTGCAATTTCGCTGCGCATGAAGCCTGCGCCGGCTCCGGTCCGCGCGAGAGCGAACGGCAAGCGCGAGATGCATGTCTGGAACGATGGCCGCGGCACGATCATCGACCTTTGAGCCTCGTAAGTTTTCCCTTCATTTTTGGGCGGATTTGCTCTATTTGCAGGCAGTTCGTTGAACAAGCGAGATCAAAGGCAAGGATTCCATGGATAAGTTCGTGAAGCTCACCGGCGTCGCCGCGCCGCTCCCGGTTGTCAATATCGACACCGACATGATCATTCCGAAGGATTATCTGAAGACGATCAAGCGCACCGGCCTCGGCAAGGGTCTCTTCGCGGAAGCCCGCTACAATGAGGACGGCACGCCGAACCCGGACTTCGTGCTCAACAAGCCGGCCTATCAGAATGCCAAGATCCTTGTCGCCGGCGACAATTTCGGCTGCGGTTCCTCGCGTGAGCATGCGCCATGGGCCCTGCTCGATTTCGGCATCCGCTGCGTCATTTCGACCAGTTTCGCCGACATCTTCTACAACAACTGTTTCAAGAACGGCATTCTGCCGATCAAGGTTTCCCAGGAAGACCTCGACAAGCTGATGGACGACGCCTCGCGCGGTTCCAACGCCGTCATCACGGTCGATCTGGAAAATATGGAAATCACTGGCCCGGACGGCGGCTCGATCAAGTTCGATCTCGACGCATTCAAGCGCCACTGCCTTCTGAACGGCCTTGATGATATCGGCCTGACACTGGAAAAGGCGGCCGCCATCGACTCATTCGAAAAGGCAAACACTGCCGCCCGCCCCTGGGCCTGATCGGCCAGACAATCGCGGGCCCCGCCAAAATAATTCAGATCCCGGCCGGTCTTGCAGGATCGGCCGGGATCAATTTTTAAGGCGTACCGATTCGCCCCTTCCCTCGCTTGAAAAGCCTCATCTGCAGGTCTAAGAAGCCGCAGTTTGTTTTCCGTGGAGGTTTTTTTCATGACAGCGCGCAATCTTTTCCTGTTGCCGGGCGACGGCATCGGCCCCGAAGCCATGGCCGAGGTCCGCAAGATCATCGCCTTCATGAACGAAACCATGAATGCCGGCTTTACGACCGACGAAGGCCTCGTCGGCGGTTGCGCCTATGACGCGCATGGCGCTTCGATTTCCGAGGAAGACATGGCCAAGGCGATGGCGGCGGATGCTGTCCTCTTCGGCGCCGTCGGCGGCCCGAAATGGGATGCCGTGCCCTATGAGGTTCGCCCGGAAGCCGGTCTCCTGCGCCTGCGCAAGGATATGGAGCTTTTCGCCAATCTGCGCCCGGCGATCTGCTATCCGGCGCTTTCCGATGCGTCCTCGCTGAAGCCGGAACTGGTCGAGGGTCTCGATATCCTGATCGTGCGCGAGCTGACCGGTGGCGTTTATTTCGGCGAGCCCAAGGAAATCATCGACCTCGGCAACGGCCAGAAGCGCGGCATCGACACGCAGGTCTATGACACCTACGAGATCGAGCGCATCTCAAGCGTCGCCTTCGAGCTGGCGCGCACCCGCAACAACCGCGTCTGCTCGATGGAAAAGCGCAACGTCATGAAGTCCGGCGTGCTCTGGAATCAGGTCGTCACGGAGACTCACAAGGCGAAATATTCCGACGTCCAGCTCGAGCACATGCTGGCCGATGCCGGCGGCATGCAGCTCGTCCGCAATCCGAAGCAGTTCGACGTCATCGTCACCGACAATCTCTTCGGCGACATGCTGTCCGACGTCGCCGCCATGCTGACCGGCTCGCTCGGCATGTTGCCGTCGGCCTCGCTTGGCGCCCCCGACGGCAAGACCGGCAAGCGCAAGGCTCTCTACGAACCGGTTCATGGTTCCGCACCGGATATCGCCGGTAAGGGTATTGCCAATCCGATCGCGATGATCGCCTCCTTCGCCATGTGCCTGCGCTACTCCTTCAACATGATCAAGCAAGCCGACGATCTGGAAAAGGCGATCGCCAATGTGCTCGACAGCGGCATCCGCACCGCCGACATCATGGCGGAGGGTTGCAGGAAGGTCGGCACAGTCGAGATGGGTGACGCTATCCTTGCCGAGTTCAAGGCGCTTTCGGCCTGAAATTCTTCCATATAGCGATCCATGAAAGCCTCGATGCAAAAGCTGCATCGGGGCTTTCGCATTGAAGTGGATCACTGCCGATCCTATGTCCGTTGCTGATTGCAGCCCGCAAAGGTTGCTGTAACACGTTGAGTTATTGCAATCGAACATGGGAGCAGCATGACGGTCACTCCGCAAAGCCGGCCGGCAATTTTGAAGATGCTTCATCGGCGCTACGAGGCGCGCAGGACAATTCATCGGCGGGTTCCGTGGCTTGGCTTTACGCTTTCTGTCGTCAACATCGTCGCCATCGCCTTTTTCGTCTTCGACGCCGCGCTCGGTCAAACGGCAAGGGCTCTCCCACCGCCGCTGATTTCGATCGCCGGTACAATCACCGACGTCGGCAAGTTGATCTGGATTCTGGTCGCCACGGCCACAGTGATAACAACGGGCCTCCTGCTGGCGCGCCGCCTCTCCAGTCTCAGACAACGCTTTCGCATAGCCTGTCTGATACAGATGGCGAGCTATGCCGGCCTTTCCGTTCTCGTCACCAGCATTGCCGCCCATATCCTGAAATTCGCCATAGGAAGAGCGCGACCTCCGCTCTTCGACAGCGAAGGCATCTTGGGATTTGACCCCTTCAACGGTGATTTCCTGTTCTTGAGCTTTCCTTCGGCGCATGCCGCCCACATCGGCGCCCTTTTCACAGCGCTGGCTCTGCTCTTTCCGCGGTTCCGACTGCTCTTCTTAGGTCTCGGCCTCTGGCTTGGCGCCACACGGGTCATCATCGGCGTGCATTATCCGAGCGACGTCGCCGCCGGCCTGGCGCTCGGCGTCTGGATAAGCTTTGCGGTTTCAATCTTATTTGCCCGTTTCGGCCTGGTCTTTTCCATCGGCCGCGACGGCTGGCCGATGCCTCGCCTCAGCAGCCGAATCATATGAGCGGCGATTTGCCGCTCCCAGAGCCTAACTCGTTATTTCCGGAGCATCTTTCTGCGCTCAGGTGATTCCATGTGAACACACCACGCTTGAGCCCTCGATATCCCTAAGCTTTGTAAAATCCCCGTTGCAAGCCGCTGCTAGATCCGGCCCATCGAACCATGGGCGGATGGGACAAGATATGGCGATGCAGGGATTATTGGCGTCTCTTGATAGGCGATGGCGGCGCAATCGGAACGATATGGCGCCGCTGCGCTGGCAGACCTGCCTCTTCATCACGGTCAATGCGGTCATCATTTCCATGGCGCTGCTCGATTCGGCGGTCGGCGAAAAGCGTATCTCCGCACCCGTTCACACGCTTGGCCGCATGCTCACCGACTTTGGCGAATCGGGCTGGATCATCTGCGTCAGCGCCTTCCTTCTCTTCGAAGGCTGGGCAGCCTGCCATCTGGTGCGCTCGATACGCTGTCGTTGCCAGGCGGTGCAGATCAGTCGCATCGGCGGCTATCTTCTGACGTCGATCGCGCTCTCGGGTCTCATCGCCAATCTCTTGAAGAGGGCAATCGGTCGCGCGCGGCCGGGCCATTACGACGAGCTTGGCGCATTCTTCTTCTCCCCTTTCCATGGCCGTGCCTCCTTCGAGAGCTTTCCCTCCGGCCATGCCACGACGATCGGGGCGTTTTTCGTCGCTCTCTCACTGCTTTTTCCGCGTTACCGGATCATTTTCCTCGCGCTTGCGCTCTGGCTCGGCATGACCCGCGTCATGGTGGGGGCGCACTATCCGAGCGACGTCATTGCGGGATTGGCGCTCGGTGGCTGGTTCTCCTTCATGACCGCCATCGTCTATTCCCGCTATGGCCTGCTGTTCCGCACCGGCCCCGACGGCTGGCCGCTCCCCCGCCATTCGCTTTCCTGGAAATGAAAAACACCCGGCGCAGCGAGGAGCCGGGTGTTTTCCTACAGCAATTCCGGAGAAAAAGCGGTTTCCGTCCGGAATTGCGTAAAACAAAAGTTTAGAGGGCTTCTGTGCTTCCATGAAAGCTGAAACGCTCTAACACTGAGGAGTCCCGCATCAATCCATCGCGTGGATATCGCGATCCTTGGTTTCCGGCAGGAAGAGCATGCCGACGACCAGCGTGATGCCCGCGAAGACGATCGGGTACCAGAGGCCGTAGTACATGTCGCCCTTGGCCGCGCTCATGGCAAAAGCCATCGCCGGCAACAGTCCGCCGAACCAGCCGTTGCCGATGTGATAGGGCAGCGACATGCCGGTATAGCGAATGCGGGTCGGGAACAGCTCGACGAGCAGCGCGGCGATCGGGCCATAGACCATCGTCACGTAGAGGACGAGAATGGTCAGGATTGCGATCGTCCCTACCCAGTTCACCCGCGCCGGATCCGCGACCATGGCGAAGGTGCCGCCTCCGGCGACCGTATAGACCGCCATGTCGGTGACGCTTTTAGCTTCATCCGCAGTCAGCAGTTTGTCGGCAACCAGCTTGCTTGCCGGCACGGTATCCTTCTGACCGGCGCGCACGGCTTCGGCATTGAGAGCAAGCTCCGGATTGGCCGCGATGAAAGCGTCGAGCTTGGAATCCGGAACCTTGGCGGCGCCGCGATTGAGCGGATAGCCCGCATCGTGAAGCGCGATATTGACGCTCTTCTCGAAAGCAGCACCCTGCGATTTTGCCTTATCGCCTGCGGCAACAGCATCATAGCTCGTGACCGTTTCGTCACCGATCTTCACTGTCGCCGGCTGGCCGGCAGGACCGGCAACGACATCATAAGGCACCGAATTCTTGGTCAGGAACGCGGTGGCGATATCGCAGGAGCTGGTAAACTTCGCGGTGCCGGTTGGGTTGAACTGGAACCTGCAGTCCGCCGGGTCGGCCGTCACCGTCGCGCGGATCGTGGCCTGGGCTTCGGCGAGTGCCGGATTCGCGGTCCAGGTCATGGCCTTGAAGAGCGGGAAATAGGTGACCATGGCAAGCAGCAGGCCCGCCATGATGATCGGCTTGCGGCCGATCTTGTCGGAGAGCCAGCCGAAGAAGACGAAGAAGCTCGCGCCGATGAAGAGCGCCACCGCCACCATGATATTGGCCGACTGCAGGTCGATCTTCAGCACGTTCTGCAGGAAGAACAGCGCATAGAATTGACCGCAATACCAGACGACGGCCTGGCCCATGGTCGCGCCGAAAAGGGCGAGCAGTGCGATCTTGGCATTTTTCCACTGACCGAATGCTTCCGTCAGCGGCGCCTTGGATCCCTTGCCTTCCGCCTTCATCCGCTGGAACGCCGGAGATTCATTCATCTTCAAGCGGATCCAGACGGAGATGCCGAGAAGCACGACGGAGACGAGGAACGGAATGCGCCAGCCCCAGGCTGCGAAGGCCGTGCTGCCGAGAAGCCCCTGCACAACCAGGATGACGATCAGCGACAGGAACAGGCCGAGCGTCGCGGTCGTCTGGATCCAGGATGTGAAATAGCCGCGCCGCCCGTGAGGCGCATGTTCGGCCACATAGGTCGCCGCACCGCCATACTCGCCGCCGAGCGCCAGGCCCTGCAGCAGGCGCAGCGCGATCAGGATAATCGGCGCTGCGATGCCGATCGAAGCCGCACCCGGCAGGACACCGACGAGGAATGTCGAAAGGCCCATGATCAGGATCGTGATCAGGAAAGTATATTTCCGGCCGACAAGATCGCCGAGACGACCGAACACCAGTGCGCCGAAGGGGCGTACCAGGAAGCCGGCCGCAAAGGCGAGCAGCGCAAAGATGTTGCGTGTGGTTTCAGGATACTGACTGAAGTAGGTCGCGCCGATATAAACGGCGAGCGACCCGTAAAGATAGAAATCGTACCATTCGAAAACGGTGCCAAGCGACGAGGCGAAGATGACTCTCTTCTCCTCGCGTGTCATCGGGCCGGCCTTCTGACCCCCGACGCTAACGACATTTGCCATTTTGTCTGTCCTCCACCAGAATAATCAAACGCGCCGCGGCCCAACTCTCCTCAGAATCCCCAACGACCCGACACGCCTCGGAAGAATGTGACAGAAAACCGCACCAAGAAAGAGAGAGGCTTTCGCATTATGACTTTAGTCTAATGCCGCGCATGACTGCCGGACGTGGGCTTTGTGATCACACGGTTTGCTTCGATCCTCGACATCATCGCTCGACACGGAAACTTCTTGATGCGATGAAGATTGGCTGGCAGATACCGCTCCGCATTTCGAGCAGGGTATGACCGATCAACTGCGGCTCTATTCGAAAGGCATGCAGATGAGCAGTGTAGTTCCTGAAATCTACCTGGTACGACACGGCGAAACGGAATGGAGCGCGTCCGGAAAGCATACCGGCCGAACCGACATCCCCTTGACGACCGCTGGCGAAGAAGCCGCCCGTCGGCTTGCCGACCGCCTGCGCGACCTTTCCTTTTCCGAGGTATGGTCGAGCCCTTCCCAGCGCGCGATGAACACCTGCGCCCTTGCCGGGTTCGGCGCGACGCGCATTGTCAAGGCGGATCTCGCAGAATGGGACTATGGCGCCTATGAAGGAGTGACAACGAAGCAGATCCTTGCCCAACGTCCCGGATGGCGTCTTTTTCGGGATGGATGTCCGGAGGGCGAGATGGCATCGGACGTTGGATCGAGGGCGGATCGGATCGTCAGCGAACTGCGTGCCGTCGGCGCGCCGGTGCTTATCTTTTCAAGTTCCCACTTCCTGCGGGTCCTTGCGGCACGCTGGCTCGGCTTGCCGCCGGAAAATGGCGCGCACTTCGTCCTGGATACGACCAGCATCAGTGTCCTTGGTTATGAACACGACCTGACCGAGCCGGTCATCCGAAGGTGGAATCAAAAATAGCGGGCTCGCTGCCCGTTAACGCATCTCGTTAGCTTCGTCCCATTCACATCGGCGGAACGATACCATTCGTGCCGACGGCGACCTGCGAGGCCGAAATCGCGCCATCAGCTGCACGTTCGGCGATGATGAAGACGGCAGCACCCGGCTTCAGGTCAGTCGCGGTCGCCGGCGCGAAGGTGACGATCGGCGTGTTGTCAGGGATCGAGATGGTCTTTTCCTGCCCGTGATAGGTGAGCGTGATGGTATGTCCGTCGACTGCCTTGACCGCATTGGCAACCGTGGCATTTGTCATCGAGCTGTTCGGTTTCAGATCCCAGGGGCGGCTTCCCTCGCCCGTGCCCTTCATGGCCGCCGGAAAGATCAGGACCTCCAGCGCGCTGTCACCGCCGCCAGATTTCGGCAGGGATGCAACGCCGACGAAATCACCGGGCTTGATGTCCTCGACCGAGGCTTTTTTGACTCCGCTGACCTTCCAGCCGGATTTGAGGGCGACCTTGGCATCGGTGCCCTCACGGGTCTTAACCAGAAGCTGATCGCCGTCGAGGCTCTCGATGGTGCCGCGCACGCGGATGCGCTCGGCGGCCGCATTCTGTGCCCAGGCACTCTGAAATGCGCCTAAGATGATGACGGCGCCGGTGGCCAATGCGACGATAGTCCTTGAATAACCAATTGCAGACATATCTCTTTCCTCGCTGAGCTCCGGGAATTCCGAAGGGTCGCCGCCAAATCTATGCCCCGCCCGCAAGCCTGACGAATCAAGGAAAAGTGAGAGATGACGGCGCTGGCAATTCCGCCGCCCGAGGTCAGCGGCTGTCGCCGCCGCTTAACCAAGCGCCAGCAGGCCTCGAAGATGCTGCTCGATGGCCTGCCCCCATTTGCCAGGGGTAACCGCATCGGGGTCGACGCCCCGTTGGAGAGCGAGACCCATGCTGAGGCCGATCAAAGCCGTGGCGAGATCGACCGGCGCGCCTGGAAGCGAGCGGCCGGACCGCTCGAAAAGTGCGGCGATGAGCTCCGCCATTGCCTGGCGCTGCTGCGCATAGAGAGCATTGCATTCCTGCACATAGGGCGAGCCACGGCCAACCTGCGTCAGGAATTCCGCCGCGACAAGAGTGATGTCCAGCACCTCGACATGGTTCGTGTAGTGCCGGCGCAGGCTGACAAGCAATTCCTCGGGATCGCTGACATTTTGAAGCAGATCCCGCAATCCGGTGAGATCGCTTTCGAACTTCTGCTTGAGCAGTGCAATGAACAGCGCCTCCTTGCTGGCAAAATTCGAATAAATGGCCCCCTTCGAATAGCCGGCATCCTCCGCGACTTTGTCGACACTGGCACGGACATAACCTTCCTGCAGAAAAATACGTCTGCCGGCATCCAGCAGACGCTCGCGCGTCAAGGCCTGGCTTTCCGTTCGAGTTAATCGGGGCATCGGCGGCAGTCTCCGGCAGTTTTCGATATCCGATATGGCCCCCTAAAGTTCTAGTTGACAACCGTTAGGATATCAATTCTATCAAAATCTGAATTCCATTGGTATCCAACTTTAATCCTAAAGTCAGAAATGCCAAATGAATCTAAGACGCGTCGTCACGCAGCCTTCCAGCTATTTATCGAGAATGTTCATCGCGTCTCGCAGCGATTTCAGCCGTGGCGGCGATGCCTCCTCTTGCCAGTAACGCGTATGCGTGAACGAATGGGACTGTCCGTCAATATCGGCGAGGTCAATGTCATCGATCGCGGGGCCAAAAGTAGGCCCGAGGGGACCGCTGATGAGGTCTCCTTGATAGACATAGCGACTGCGGTCATGAATATTCGTCCAGCGCACGACAGCGAACGGGGCGCCGTGATGTAGTGACCACAGCGCCGAGTCTTTCGAGTTGGGAAACGAGAGAAGACGAGAGTTTGCCTCCGGCGTTTCAATGGGGAAGCCGCCCAACTTCTTAGCCATGCCAAGCGTTCTCGGCTCAAGTTCTTCCCTGAATGGAGGTGACGTCGGCAATTCGCGCTGCCGCTGTCGCGACAAAAGATCCGGCCAATCTCGGGCCAACAGGAATTCCGCGTGCGTTAAGGGACTTCCCAATGTGAGAAAGTCGCTGATCAGCCAATTGGCAGATGGTTTGTCCGGGTCCCGCATGGTGCGACGCAGCTCGGCTTGCGCATGACGAAAGCTCGCGAATTCTTCGCTCGCTCGAATGGTCGCGCACTGTTCGAGTGTCAGCCGAACGGGCGCAGCGGATCCCTGCGTCTTGGCAATAAGAGCATCAAATGCAGCGGCCGCCATTTCGAGCTTCTGAAGTGCAGCAAACGAAGCGGAATTCGTCTGAAAGGTTCTGGCTTCTTCTCGCTCGGCCCAGAAATAGGAGATGACGTCGTATGCCAGAATGGTGCCGAGGCTATGCGCCACAATGATCACCCGATCATATTTGTCGTCCTTGTGAAGAGCACGCAGGAGCTCGAGGCCGCGCTCCCGCACGGCGGCTCTTGCGGCAATATTGTCGGGTTGAGCCCTCGTGTAGCGCACCACACGCCCGAACGACTTCGTCGCCATTGTGTGGATCGTTGCGGTAAGAGCGGCTACAGCCATTAGCACCACCGGTCGCACCCAATCCGGTGCTACTTTGCTCCAGATCGACGCCGGAAGGATGGTGACCAATGCGAGGCCCACTGCCAGGGCGGATAGAAACCAAAGACAATACCAGGCGGAACGCACCGTCTCTGGAACTTTCGAAAATGGTCGGAACAGCAGATAGCGCACCCATGAAACAAACTGCTCCCAGGTGGATCCCGTAGTGAGGTCAGCCCAATAAAGTTCGTAAAAATCAGTGCGCACGCCGTTTGGATAGTTCCCGCCCTCGGCGGTCTTACGAGTGGTCAATCGACGCAGTTCCAAGGACCCGGTTTTCTGGTCGGGCTTGCTCCAGATCTCGTCGGCGTCGTCGATTTTCGTCGACAAAGGTATCTCGCCTCGCCATACGGTCCGGGCAAATCCCTTGATCGTGTCCATTGGGATCTGCTCGCCCATGCCGTGAACGAGGATTATCGCCTGCCGGCCCGCGCGCTGCCCTTGCCGCGCTCGCTTGGTCAAAGGCGCTTCACCGTCCTCCGACCCCGCTTGTTCCGTCGAGAGGGCGTTCTGACCTGCAATTGATGCTTCGTCACCCATGGCCGGACCCGCGCGCTTACGTCAATGATATGAGTTGCTTGGCGATTCCTTCGCGGTATTTCTTTATTGAATCATATTTCGACCTGCGCGCGATTGCGAGTCAATTGGTGAATTGAAGTATTGAAGGGCCTTCTGCTCGCGCACGGCCGGTTGGTGGGGTGGGAGTACTGTGCTTTTTTGATCATGCCAGACGGGGCGACTTTATCCGCGCTCGCTTCTGGAGAGCAAGGAAGATCGAGGTGCAGACGAGGACAACCGCTACACGGCCAGCGTCGAAGCCTATTTGGCACTCTACAGGAATGAATGATCAGCGCTTTGCCGAAAACCTGTGGGAATGCGACGAACCACTTGTAATAAATCGATTTATGATACACTCTATTCGAAATTGCGAATATTAGACATGAGTCGGGCATCTCCTCTGTCTGACGAGACGAATAAAGCGGCGGACCTCCGGCGGCATGCGCTGAAAGAATGGGAGACTTCGACGATCAAGAGAGGGTTCATCGTCGATTTCGGTTCTCCCTTTGACATCAGCCATGCCGCCGGACCGCGCAGCGGCCGGCAAGGCACTGGCTAACAATTCCCTTGAGTCTAGGTCCGGAAAACCTGCATCCCGGCAGGTGTCGCAGCATATGCTCCGGTCATGTATCCGATCGCATATTTCAGGATTTGCTCGACTGTTCGCGGCAGCACGGGCTTTCTGACCACGCCAAGAATCCCTTTGACGCCGTCCCGAACAGCCTCCGGATTGGCAGTCATGAAAATGACAGCCAGCCCATATTTTTCTGCCAGGATCCGTCCAATCGACGGCCCCGTGGCGCCATCTGCAAGATTGACGTCCACGAGCGCGATATCCGCAGAAGGCGCAAGCGCGATGGCTCTATCCGTGCTCGTGGCAATCCCGGCAACGGCGAGCCCTGCACTTTCGACCATGCCCTCGATGTCGAGTGCAATCAGCGGCTCATCCTCAACGATCAGCACCTTATGATTCATGTCCCTATCCTTCAGCCAAAGACGCATTACCTATGTTCGGCATGAGGTATCCCTGTTTGCTTTTCTCCGCCCTGAACGATCAAAAACGTTCGGCCGGTATTTCAGCAGAAACAGATCATCGGCGGAAATGTTCCACCGCGGGACAAACAATTTTTTATTAACTATTTGTTAATTATAACAGTTTCCGCCTGCAGGGCTGTTGTTCATGCATGCCGTCGCCGCAAAAGCGCTGTGCGACATACGTTAGCCCTCCAGTTCCTCGCGCAGCATTTCAAGCTCCAGCCATTCTTCTTCCATCTTGGCCAGCGTTTCGCGCAGCTTTTCCATTTCCGCGGCAAGTTTGCTGAAGGCGGCGGGATCCCTGGTAAAGAGACTGGGATCGGCCATCTTTTCCTCGCGCTTGGCGATCTCGGATTCCGCTTTCTCCATCTCCTTCGGCAGGTTTTCCAACGCGAATTTCTGCTTGTAGGAAAGCTTCCCCCTCCCTTTGGATATATCGCCCGCGACAGCGCTGCTCTCGGCGGCCTTCGGCTTTTCGGCAGCCCTCTCGGCTTTCCTGCGCTCCTCGATCGCGCCCTTTCGCTGGGCGAGCATGTCGGAATAGCCGCCTGCATATTCGATCCAGCGTCCGTCGGGAGCCTCTGGATTGGCCGGCGCGATGGTCGAGGTCACGGTGCGATCGAGAAAGTCGCGATCGTGGCTGACGAGAATGACGGTCCCGGCAAAGCCGGCAACGATTTCCTGCAGGAGATCGAGCGTCTCGATGTCAAGATCGTTGGTCGGTTCGTCGAGGATGAGCAGGTTTGTCGGGCGCGACAGGATGCGGGCGAGCATCAGTCGCGCGCGCTCGCCGCCGGAAAGATTCTTGATTGGGGTGCGCGCCTGCTCCGGCTGAAACAGGAAATCCTTCATGTAACCCGTCACATGCCGCTGTTCGCCGTTAACGAGCAGGTTTTCGCCACGACCATCCGTCAAGTAGTGGGCGAGTGTCTCTTCCGGATTGAGATCCTCGCGCTTCTGATCGAGGGTTGCGATCTCGAGATTGGTACCGAGCTTGACGGTGCCGCTGTCGGGGGCAAGCTGGCCGGTCAGCATCTTCAAGAGCGTCGTCTTGCCGGCACCGTTCGGGCCAACGAGACCGATGCAATCGCCGCGATGGACGCGGATCGAGAAGGGCGCGACAATCGGACGGCCGTCGAAGGACTTGGTGATCTTCTCCGCCTCGATCACCAGCTTGCCGGATTCCTGCGCATCCGAAGCAGCCGCCTGCACCGTCCCCTGCGGCCCCTTATGCCCACGATAGCGCGAGCGCATGTCCTGCAGCTCGCCAAGGCGGCGCATGTTGCGCTTACGCCGGGCAGTGACGCCGTAGCGCAGCCAATGCTCTTCCCGTTCGATCGCCTTGCCGAGCTTGTGCTGCTCCAGTTCCTCCGCCTCGAGCACCTGATCGCGCCAGGCCTCGAAATGGGCGAAGCCGCGGTCGAGCCGTCGCGAAGTCCCGCGATCGAGCCAGACGGTCGCGTTCGAGACCTTTTCGAGAAAACGGCGGTCATGCGAAATCAGGACAAGGGCGCTCCGCGTCTTCTGCAACTCCCCTTCCAGCCATTCGATCGTCGGCAGATCGAGATGGTTGGTCGGCTCGTCCAGGAGCAGGATATCCGGTTCCGGCGCGAGAACCCGGGCAAGTGCTATCCGGCGTGCCTCGCCGCCGGAAAGGTTCCTGGGGTCCTCCTCACCGGTCAGCCCCAGATGCGAAAGCAGATAGGTGACGCGATAGGGATCGTCACCGGGACCCAGACCTGCCTCGGCATAGGCCTGAACCGTTCGGAATCCGGCGAAATCCGGTGCCTGTTCGAGATAGCGCACCGTCGCTGCCGGATGACGGAAGACCTCTCCCGACTGCGCCTCGACGAGGCCGGCAGCAATTTTCAGCAATGTCGATTTGCCCGAGCCGTTGCGTCCGACAAGGCAGATCCTGTCCCCCGGCTCCACCTGCAACCCGGCACCGGCAAGCAGAGGCGCGCCGCCGAAGCTCAGGAAGATATCGTCGAGTTTCAGAATAGGGGGTGCCAAGGATCAGACTCCGGAAAGATCATAGGGCCGGGCGAGAATGATCGCGCGGCCGCTTTGAAGCGAAAAGCGCACAGGGCCTTCCGCCACGTTGGAAATGGTGCGCGACGAGCCGAAGGGCAAATGGAAATTTTCCAGAGGATAGCGAGCATTCCGAATGGAGAGGCCACGAAGGTCGCCGAACCCCGATACAGAAAACAGACTGCCCGCCGGCAGATCGATCTCGACCTCGCCCCTCAGAAGCGGCACCGCCTCCTCGTCGCCGGACGTGAGCAGCACATTGAGCCCCCGACTGGCAAGGCTGACGCCGTAAATGAGATGATGGAGCGCGTGATCGGAGCGCGCTCCCCCTAAGGCACCGGCGAGAATCAGCCGTTTTGCGCCGCGCTCCAGGGCTGCCGAGACGGCGATTTCCCCATCGGTCGCCGCTTTCGCCATAGGATAGGGCTGCCTTGGTACTTCGGGAAAGGCGCCGTCGAGATCGGTCGGTGTCGAATCGAAGTCGCCAACCCAAAGCTCCGGAGTCACGTCGAGCCCGAGCGCATGGCGCATGCCTCCGTCAGCCGCAATGATACGGCTGTCCCTGACGGCAGCATGCACTCGGTCCGTCAGGCGCAATTCGCCTCCGAGGAGGATGGTGAAGGTGGATCGGCTCATGGGCATTGCCCATAGCGCAAAGCGGGGGGTAAGGGAAAGGGGCGTTCCTGCGGCAGATCGGAACGCCCTTCTTGAGATGATGACGATCAGAAGCGATAGGTGACGCCCGCGCCGATCAGCCACGGATCGAGCTTGGCCTTCCCGTTCAGCTCGGCGCCGCCGACGCTGACGTCGAATTTTGGCTGCAGGAAGATCTTCTTCACGTCGACGTTGACGCCCCAATGCTCGTCGAGCATGTAGTCGAAGCCCGCTTGCACGGCCAGGCCGAACCTGTTCTTCACGTCCAGATCGTTGGCATCCTTGGCCGATTGATTGTAGAAAATCGTGTAGTTCACGCCGGCGCCGACATAGGGCTTGAAGGCCCCGAAGTCGGTAAAATGATACTGCAGGGTCAGTGTTGGCGGCAAAAGCCAGGTTTTGCCGACATTGAGCCCGGCGAGCGAGCCTTCGCCATGGATCTTGGCAAAGGTCGTTCCGAGAATGAGCTCTGCCGCAATGTTGTCGGTGAAGAAATAGGAGAAATCAATTTCGGGAACGACCGTATCCGAATGGGAGAGGTCGGAGCCCGGAACGCCGCCGACAGAGCCGGAATCGCGCGTTATCACACCAAGAGCCCGCAAGCGGACCTGCCATGGACTGTGTTCTGCGACGGCTGCCTCGGGTGAGGCCGGGGCTGGCCCGAGGTCTGCGGCCAGTGCGGGCTGCGCGAAAATTGCCAACACCGCTGCAGTGAGGATGCCTTCCAGCTTTGCCGGATGACGTTTCATGATTCTCTCCTTGCTTGTCGATCGGGGAGAGAACTAAGGGAACGTCACAAGGAAGCGTTTGAGCGAGATCAAAGGATGCCGGAATATTCCTCTGACTATTTCATTGTCAGCCGGGCATATCCTTGTCGCGCTTTGCGAAGACCTGTTCATATCCGCCGATGAACCTGTCGAAGAGAACGGCAAAGGCTTCGATATCCTCCGCTGGCCAGTCGGCGAGAATATCGTTGATCAGCGACAGTTTCTGCGCCTGTATCTCCGAGAGCAGGCGCTGGCCGAGCGCAGTTATGACCACGACGATGCGGCGTGCATCCGCCTGCGAGGCCTTGCGACGCAGCACGCCGCGTCCGACCATGTCGGCCGTGATACGGCTTGCGCGCGAGGGATCAATGCGCAGCATTTCGGCGATCGTCCCAACGGTGACTTCGCCCGAAGGCTGAGCACGACGGACGGCGTCAAGTACATCAAGGTGCGAGAGTTCGAGCCCCGGCGCCACGCTCTGGATAGCCAGGCGACCGATCAATCGCCGCCCGGTCATCAGGCGCATACGGGTCATCGTCTGGCCGATCCGGATGATACCGTCTTCCTCGACCTGTGCGGCAGCTTGCATTTCGCGTGCAGTCATCGCTTCTGTCATAATTTAATCATATCAGAACTGTCGCGAATTTTAAATATGCAAAAAGCAATCAGTTGCCATTGACAAATATATGCCAATAGCACATAAAAAAGCGCACTCCGAAAGATTGGGCATTTATTTCCATGGATATGCAAACTGCGCAGGCGCCGCTTGTGACGGATCATCGTCGCCGGCTCATCCTCTTCCTCTTCCTGATGCTCGCAATGTTCATGGCGACGCTGGACAATCAGATCGTGTCGACGGCGTTGCCGACGATCGTCGGCGAGTTCGGTCATCTGGAACGCTTTGGCTGGATTGGTTCGGCTTACCTTTTGTCGCTGAGCGCCGTTATGCCGGTCTATGGAAAGCTCGGCGACCTCTTCGGCCGCAAATATGTGATGATGGCCTCAATTGCGATCTTCACGGTCGGCTCGGCCGTCTGTGGGCTCGCGGTCTCGATGAACACGCTGATTGCCGCGCGCGTTCTGCAGGGACTTGGCGGCGGCGGCATTCTCGTTTCGATCTTCTCCGTCAATGCCGACCTCTTCGAGCCGCGCGAACGCGCGCGCTACCAGAGCTATTCCAGTCTCGTGATGATGGCATCGGGCGCCATCGGCCCGGTTCTCGGTGGCACGATGAGCGATCTCTTCGGCTGGCGCTCGATCTTCCTCGTCAACATCCCGATCGGCATTGTCGTGCTCTCCGGTCTTGCCCTCATGCTGCCTTACCGCAAGCCGCACCGCCGACCGAAGATCGACTATGCCGGGGCGATCCTGCTGGCGATGACCACGACCAGCGTCGTGCTGGCAGCCGATAGCACGGAATTGTTCGGATCGCTCCTTTCGGTTCGAAGCCTGGCCATCATTGGCTTCGGCATTCTCTGCGCCATCGCCTGGGTTTTCGTCGAGCGTCGTGCGCCCGAGCCGATCGTGCCGCTGCCGCTGTTTCGCAATTCCACCTTCACCCTGCTTCTCATCATGTCTGTAATGAGCGGTGGTATCGCGATCGGAATGGTCAATTATTTCGCGCTCTTCCTGCAGACGACGACCGAACTTTCTCCGTCCATGGCCGGCCTGCTCTTTATCTTGCTGACCGGTGGCCTTGTCTGCGGATCGCTCTCTGCGGGACGCATCATTTCGGTAACCGGGCGCTACAAGCCTTTCGCGATTGCCAGCCTGACCTGCAGCGCGATCGCATTCGCCTTGCTGTCACAGGTCCATGCCGGCACGCCGGTAATATTCATCGGCGCACTGATGCTGTTGCACGGGATCGGCATCGGCCTTGCCCAGCAGGTGCCCGTCATCGGTGTCCAGAACGCCGCCGCCAGTCGCGATGTCGGCGCGGCGACCGGCTCCGTGACCTTATCGCGCATGGCGGGCGCTTCCATCGCGATTTCAATTTACGGCGCGATCATCGCAACCAATCTCGCAAGCATCGGCACCTCCATCCCAGGCGTGAGTAACATCGAGCAGGTGACGCCGAAGATGCTGGCAGCCTTGCCGGAGGCAACCCGCCAGGCTGTGGCCGACGGTTACGCTGCCGCCTTCTCTCCGCTCTTCATGACTTCATGCGGCATCGCGCTCATCGGCCTGATCGCGGCGTTGATGCTGAAACCCGTCCAGCTCCCACGCGCCAGCGAGGTCAGGAAGGCGGATAATGCCGCCGCTGCACAGGCTGCGGAATAAGCAGGCCAGTAACACCTCCCTTGCCATCGCCATTGCGCGAGGCTAAATCTCCAGACGCTCTAACGGGGTGCCCCATGTTCTCGCGGACATGGGGCTGAGAGGCTTCCCATGAAGCCAACCCGCGGAACCTGATCCGGTTAAGACCGGCGGAGGGATTAGACGACTGACATTCGACAGCGCCCTTTTCCCGTTCAACACGAAACCGATGGAGGAGGCGCCGATGCCCACCCGCTTATTCAAGACGACATTTGCCGGTATCCTGCTTACCGCAGGCATTGCCCTTTTTTCTGCCGAGGCACAGGCCGCGGACAAGACGCTGACCATATATACCTATGAGAGCTTCACGTCCGAATGGGGTCCCGGACCCAAGGTGAAGGCCGCTTTCGAGAAAACCTGCGGCTGCAGCATCAATTTCGTCAGCGTGGCGGATGGTGTGGCGCTGCTGTCGCGCCTCAAACTGGAAGGCGCTGGCACCAAGGCCGACATCGTGCTCGGTCTCGATACCAATCTGATCACCGAAGCGAAGGAAACCGGCCTTTTCGATACAAGCGGCATCGATACCGCCACCCTCGAAGTGCCGGGCGGTTTCAAGGATGATGTTTTCGTGCCCTATGATTACGGCCACTTCGCCGTCATCTACGATACCCAGGCGATCAAGGATCCGCCCGCGAGCATGAAGGATCTCGTCGAGGGCGATCCTTCGCAGAAGATCGTCATCGAGGATCCGCGCACTTCGACCCCTGGGCTCGGCCTGTTGCTCTGGGTGAAATCCGTCTACGGCGACAAGGCTCCGGAGGCATGGGCAAAGTTCAGGAAACGGGTCCTGACCGTGACACCTGGCTGGTCGGAGGCCTATGGCCTCTTCACCAAGGGCGAAGCGCCGATGGTGCTCTCCTATACCACGTCGCCCGCCTATCACATGGTTGCCGAGAATAGCGATCGCTATCAGGCGGCCGCCTTCTCGGAGGGACATTATATCCAGATAGAGGTGGCCGGCCTTCTGAAGAACGCGCCGGAGAAGGACCTCGCGCGCGACTTCCTGAAATTCATGGTCACGCCCGGCTTCCAAGATGCGATTCCGACGAACAACTGGATGATGCCTGTCTCGGCCACCTCCGAGCCCCTGCCGGACGCCTTTCATAAGCTCGTCAATCCGGCCAAGACCTTTCTGATGAGCCCGGACGAGGTTGCACGCAACCGCAAGGCCTGGATCGACGAGTGGCTGGTTGCCATGAGCATGAATTGATGATTCTGACCCCAGCCGAAAGGAAAGGTGCTTTTGCCGGCGGGACACTCAGTCTCGCCGTCATCTTCTTCTTCATCGGTCTCGCGGCAGCAGCCCTTGTGATGGAAGGTGGCGCTTCCGCCGCTTACGACATTCTGTTCGATCCCTACATCCTGCGGGTGCTACGCTTTACGCTTTTGCAAGCGGTTCTGTCCACGCTCCTGTCCGTCTTGCTCGCCATCCCTCTCGCCCGGGCGCTCGCCCGTCAGCCCCGCTTTCCGGGAAGGCTATGGATTGTCCGCCTCATGGCCTTGCCCATGGGCCTGCCGGTCCTGATCGGCGCGCTCGGACTTATCGGCATTTGGGGGCGGCAGGGCGCCCTCAACGCGGTGCTTGCATATCTCGGTCTGTCCGAACCCGTCAGCATCTACGGACTTACCGGCATCCTGCTTGCGCATGTCTTCTTCAACCTTCCGCTCGCCTGCCGCCTGCTGCTTGCCGGACTGGAGCGCGTACCCTCCGAATACTGGCTGATGGCCAGCGGGCTCGGCATGCGGTCCTTCGCGATCTTCCGCTTCATCGAATGGCCGGCATTGCGACCGCTCATTCCCGGCATCGCCGGGCTGATCTTCATGCTCTGCGCGACGAGCTTCACCCTTGTGCTCATCCTCGGCGGCGGCCCGGCGGCGACGACCATCGAAGTGGCCATCTACCAGTCGCTGCGATTCGATTTCGATCCCGGCCGGGCGATCTCGCTTTCCTTGCTGCAGATCGCCGTCACGGCCGTCATCCTCGCCCTGATGGCCCGTTTCCTCGCCCCCGATGAGCCCGGTTTGACGATGGGACGGGCAATAAGGCGCCTTGATGGCCGGTCGGCATCTGCACGCTTGACTGACACCGCACTGCTTGCCGTTGTGCTCCTCTTCATCGGCCTGCCGCTTACTTCGGTGATTGCCGCGGGTATCAGGGCCGACCTCATCAAGCTGCTCGGCGAAAGCCAGTTCTGGCGGGCGGCGGCAACAAGCCTTGCGATCTCCTTCGCAGCTGCGCTGATGTCGCTTGCGGTTTCCATCGCCATGATCCGCGCCAAGCACGCGATTGCGGTCGGACGACAGACCGGCGGTATCGGACGGGCTTTTACCCTATCGCTGTCAGCCGCGTCCTCGGTGGTGCTGCTGGTGCCGCCGGTCGTGCTTGCCACCGGCTGGTTCATGATGCTCAGACCTTTCGGCGACGTCACCCGCTATGCGCCCGTCCTGATTGTCTGCATCAACATGCTGATGGCCCTTCCCTTCGTCATGCGCGTGCTCGAACCGGCCTATTCGATCCACCGCCGGCGGACCGAACGGCTTGCCGCAAGCCTCGGCATTGCAGGCCTTTCGAGGATGCGGCTGGTGGATTGGCCGGGTTTGAGAAAGGCGCTTTTTACCGCGCTCTCCTTTGCCATGGCACTTTCGCTCGGTGATCTTGGCGCCGTCGCGCTGTTCGGATCGGATTCGCTTGTGACACTTCCCTGGCTGATCTATAGCCGCATGGGCAGTTACCGCACCGGTGACGCCGACGGGCTGGCGCTGATCCTCGGCATCATCTGCCTGCTGCTGACGATCGCAGGCACCGCCGGACAGGCAAGACAGGAGGAAGAGGGTGAGAACCGCTGAAAGCCGCGGCATCATCATGCGGGATGTCCGGTTGCGGCTCGGGACACATTGCTTCCGTTTCGATTGCGATCTGCCTTCAGGTGGCGTTATCGCCGTAACCGGCCCCTCCGGTTCCGGAAAATCTACTTTTCTCAATCTGTTAGCCGGCTTTGAAACTCCCGATGAAGGCGAGATTCTGCTGATGGGCGAGAATGTCACCGCGTGGCATCCTGCGCAAAGGCCGGCGTCACTCGTCTTCCAGGACAACAATCTTTTCGCCCATCTCGATCTCTTCACCAATATCGGCCTCGGCATCAACCCTTCGATGCACCTTTCGTCGGCGGACCGGGAGAGCATCCAGCAAGCCCTTGCCCGGGTCGGTCTCAAAGGTTTTGAGCGGCGCATTCCCACCACCCTTTCCGGCGGCGAGCGGCAGCGGGCAGCCTTCGCCCGCGCCCTCGTCCGGCAAAGACCGGTGTTGATGCTCGACGAACCTTTTGCCGCGCTCGATCCCGGGCTGCGCTCCGGCATGGTCGAGCTGCTGCTGGAACTTCATAGGGAAAAGCGCAATACGGTCCTCATCGTCTCCCATGATCCGGGCGAAGTGCGCCGCCTTGCGGACCACGCCCTTTTCATCGAGGCAGGTGAGATCAGGCTTTCGGCTCCGATTGAGGAGTTCATCGCACGTCCCGATATCGCCTCTCTTGCCCTATTTCTGCGCGGATGAAGGAAATTGCGGCAGTTGGACGGAATTTTCGCCATAATTTGGTTGTTGCCAGAGAGGCCAATTGTGCGACGCCATGCTTGCTAAAGTGCAACGGCGCTACAATTAATTAGAGAATCGCTATGCAACTGATACGGAAATCGGCTAGAGCAGGCTGATTTATCCGCGGAGAATTGGGAGCAGAAGCGGGGACAGGCAAAACTGATCACGGCGGCGGCCGGCGCAAGCGGGCACTGGACCGGAACCGATGCAGATGGATGGAAAGAACAGACTGGACAAGATGACAGCCTCGCGACTTTCCGATGCCGGTTTTTCTCGCTCTTTATCGTTCATCCCCTTCCCGCGGCTAGCAACCGCCCTGGTGATGGCGGTCGCCCTCAACGGCTGTCAATCGCTCCTCGACCAGTCCTATCAGCCGGCAGTTTCACCCTCCGCGACCCCCCAGATCGTCGATGAGGTGCAAAAGAACGATCCACGCGCGCAGATGGGCGCCCGCGAACATCCACGCATCGTTGCGAGCTATGGCGGCGAATACAAGGATGCCAGGACCGAAAGACTTGTCGCCCGCATCGCAGGCGCCTTGACCGCGGTATCGGAAAACCCGAGCCAATCCTATCGCATCACCATCCTGAATTCGCCTGCCATCAACGCCTTCGCGCTGCCGGGCGGATATCTCTATGTGACGCGCGGATTGCTGGCGCTCGCCAACGATGCTTCTGAGGTCGCTGCGGTTCTTTCCCATGAGATGGGCCATGTGACTGCGAACCACGGTATCGAGCGCCAGAAGCGGGAAGAGGCCGAAGTGATCGCCAGCCGCGTCGTGGCCGAAGTGCTTTCGAGCGACCTTGCCGGCAAGCAGGCTTTGGCCCGCGGCAAGCTCAGGCTCGCCGCCTTCTCGCGCCAGCAGGAGCTTCAAGCCGATGTGATCGGCGTGCGCATGCTCGGCGAAGCCGGTTATGATCCCTATGCGGCGGCGCGTTTTCTGGATTCCATGGCCGCCTACAGCCGATTTATGTCCGTTGATCCGGATGCCGACCAGAGCCTCGACTTTCTTTCCAGCCATCCGAACACACCGCAGCGCATCGAGCTCGCACGCGATCATGCGCGCGCCTTTGGACAGGAGGGAACGGTCGGCGACAAGGGACGGGACTATTATCTTGCCGGAATCGACGGGCTTCTCTACGGCGACAGTCCGGAAGAAGGCTATGTGCGCGGCCAGACATTCCTGCATGGCGGCCTCGGCATCCGCTTCGACGTCCCGCCGGACTTCCGCATCGACAACAAGGTCGAAGCCGTGTTGGCGACGGGACCCGGCGACATCGCGATTCGTTTCGACGGCGTTGCCGATTCTCAACGTCAGAGTCTGAGGAACTATATTTCCAGCGGCTGGGTGACCGGGCTTGATCCGTCCACCATTCGTTCGATTACCGTCAATGGCATGGAAGCCGCAACCGCGCGCGCGACCGCGGATCGCTGGGATTTCGACGTGACGGTGGTGCGCAATCAGCAGCAGATCTTCCGTTTCCTGACCGCCGTCCCCAAAGGCAGCCAGGCACTGGCGCAGACCGCGGATGTTCTGCGCGCAAGTTTCCGCCGCATGACGCCGGAAGAGGCGGCATCGCTGAAGCCGCTTCGCGTCCGTGTGGTCACAGTGCAGCCCGGCGAGAACATCACTACCCTTGCCGCACGCATGATGGGCACCGATCGCAAGCTAGACCTGTTCAAGCTGATAAACGCGCTGCCGACGGGCGCCTCGGTCCTGCCCGGCGACAAGGTCAAGATAATTTCAGAATGACAAGTGCATCGCGAGGCACAGGATGTGCTCGGGCGCAGCGTTCAAACGGACCCGCAGAAAGCTCGCACCTAAGCGTAGCTTGCCATCTGCGGATTGGCCGAAACCAGCGCGGAGCGCAGCTTTTCCATTGCGCGGCTTTCAATTTGGCGGACGCGTTCCTTGGAGATACCGAGGTCCGCGCCAAGCTCTTCTAGCGTGGCACCTTCCTCGGCAAGTCGCCGGGCCCGGATGATCTTCATCTCGCGCTCGTTCAGATGTTTCAGCGCAGAAGCGAGCCACACACGGCGTCGCTCGCCGTCGATCATATTTGAAACCTGTTCGTCCGGAAGGGGATCGTCACTGACGAGAAAGTCCATGCGCTCCGCGCTATCGGCATCGCCGGAAACCGAGGGGGCCTGTAGGGACGCGTCATTGCTTGAAAGCCGGGCATCCATGGTTTGCACATCGGCAAGGCTGACACCGAGGGCCATCGCGATTTCCTGATGGATAGACTGGACGGTAAGCTGGGTGTCGCCGCGCGCAAGCTTGGCGCGCAGCCGTCGCAGATTGAAGAAGAGTGCCTTCTGCGCCGAACTCGTTCCGCCGCGCACGATGGACCAGTTGCGCAGGATATAATCCTGGATCGAAGCCCGAATCCACCAGCTCGCATAGGTAGAGAAACGGACGTCACGCTCGGGCTCGAAGCGGGCGGCTGCCTCCAGCAGACCGACATAACCCTCCTGAACGAGATCGCTCATTGGCAGACCGAAATTGCGGAACTTGCCCGCCATGGAAATCACCAGGCGCATATGTGCCATGGCAATTTGGTTGCGAGCGCTGCGATCCTCATGATCTTTCCAGCGGATGGCGAGATCATGCTCCTCGTCGCGGGCGAGATAAGGAGCGGCCATCGCAATCTTGATCATGCGTCGATCTGCAGACACGTTCTTCATTTCGGTCTCCTTAAAAGCCTCGGCCTCGTGCCGTAAGTAGTGAAAAGGCGGCAAACATCGTTTCCGGGCATCGCTGCCCAGATCAAAATCCGAATTTTAATGCAGTCCCAGGCGGCTCTAGATTTATGGGGAGCCGGCCCTATATGTCATCTAAACAGCGCCATTACGCCGCTCTTGCCTCTTCGCCCAAAAAAGAAGGCTGGATTGACGTCGCATTACCCGCTCCTCTGGAACCTGTTTCAAATGCACAGGCCCGAAGCGGGAAGCCCCTTTCCCGCAACAAGCCCACAGATACGAAAGTGAAACGCGCGAAGGGGGAAAAAGTTCCAAAAAAAACCCGGCTCTAGGCCGGGTTTTTTTCAATGAGAATTTAGGGTTGCCTTAGGCGGCTTCGTCCTGAGAATCGTCCTCTTCGACCACTTTGCCACGCTTGGGACCCTTGTTGAGGTTGGTCTCGACAAGGCGAACAGCTTCGGTCTCGGACATCTTGTTCACGGCTGCAATTTCACGGGCCATCCGGTCCAGTGCAGCTTCATAGAGCTGACGCTCGGAATAGGATTGCTCGGGCTGGTTTTCGGCCCGGTAGAGATCGCGAACCACCTCAGCGATCGAGATAAGATCACCGGAATTGATTTTTGCATCATATTCCTGCGCACGGCGCGACCACATGGTGCGCTTGATACGTGCTTTGCCCTGGACAACCTTCAACGCGCGATCGACGAAATCCGTCTCGGAAAGCTTGCGCATGCCGATGCTCATTGCCTTGGCAACCGGAACCTTCAGACGCATCTTGTCTTTCTCGAAGTCGATGACAAAAAGTTCGAGCTTCATTCCTGCAACTTCTTGCTCTTCGATGGCCGTGATGGTACCCACGCCATGAGCGGGATACACAATCGACTCACCGGTCTTGAAACCATGGCGTGCTGAAGGCTTTTTCTGCTGGGTCGTCATACTTCTCAAAAACTCCCTGTTACGCACCCGGTACTGATACCGGGGCCGGGTCAGTCAGGCCCGGATGAGACGGCCTTTCCCGTCGGGTGACTTGGCTCTGGTCCAGCCAGACAGAAGCAAAATATTTCCATTCATCGCGATCAGGGATCCGACAGGTCAAGGCATTGATATGTCACGGAAACCGCGTGTGGATTGCTTTTACTTTCGTGATGGTTTTTGGGCATGCGTTATGCCGCAAATGGATCAGTGTCGGCAACCTATCACAAAAATATGAGGAAATCAATAATTTGCTTTGCCGCGGTCCCCCGCGGCATATCGCTTCACCCGATCCGCCATGAGGCATTTCGGGCCCCGACGGCCTCCCAAAACCCGCTTCGACGACGTCTGATCAGTCGCCGGAACCGGGATTGGAAGAGAAATATTTCTCGAACTTGCCTTCCACGCCGTCCATCTCCTTGGCTTCCGGCAGCGCATCGCGCTTGACCGTGATGTTCGGCCAGATGGAGGCGTATTCGGCATTAAGCTTCAGCCACTTGTCGAGGCCCGGCTCAGTGTCGGGCTTGATGGCTTCGGCGGGACATTCAGGTTCACAGACGCCGCAATCGATGCATTCATCGGGATGAATGACGAGAAAGTTCTCTCCTTCATAGAAACAGTCGACAGGGCAGACTTCCACGCAATCGGTATACTTGCAGCGAATGCAATTATCGGTCACGACATATGTCATGAGGGGACTCCAGGAATTTCCTCTTGAGAGGCCAGGCGACCTGGAACGTCGCCTCCCCTCGCGCCGGAGCGGACATACGGATGCGCATCGGGAACACGCACGTCCTCCGGCAAGTTGATTGTCAGGTACCGGCTTTATCGACCGATTTCAAGGATAAACAATCCAGAAATCGGCCCGCCGCGAAGAGAGTTTTCCACGGAAAGCCTATTCCTCGTCGACAATGAGCCGGTCGATTGCCCGCCGCTCCTTCTTCGTTGGCCGACCGGCCCCCCGGGCACGGATCGCCTGTTCGTAAGGAGTGAGACGTTTTGTCTCACCTGGCGGCGGCGTCAGGTCGTCATAGAGGAGCCGTGCCTCCTCGAAGGGGCCACGCCGTGTTCCCGGCAGCCGGACGATGAGCACCACGTCACGCCGCTCGAACGAGAGCTCGATCCGATCGCCCGGTTTGACGGCCTGGCTCGGCTGCGCCACTCGCTCGCCGTTGATCCTCACATGGCCGGATTGGATATGGGCCTGCGCCAGCGAGCGGGACTTCGTCATGCGGGCAAAGAACAGCCACTTGTCGATACGCTGGCGCGAACCGGTCTGTGGCTGTTTCTCCGTCATGATCTACTTCTTCATCTGCTCCTTGAGCGCCGCAAGCTTGGCGAAGGGGGAATCC
The DNA here is from genome assembly GCF_041357635.1 of Sinorhizobium sp. CB7. NCBI lineage: Bacteria > Pseudomonadati > Pseudomonadota > Alphaproteobacteria > Hyphomicrobiales > Rhizobiaceae > Sinorhizobium > Sinorhizobium sp. CB7. The sequence continues at coordinate 35,536 of NZ_JAULLL010000026.1, read as the reverse complement.
GGATCGATCGGCTTCTCCTTGCGTGGCGGCTTCGCCTCGAAGCGAAGCGGCTGTGCCCCGCCGCGGTTGTTGCGGTCGTTGCGATCCTTGCGCTCGCCACGCTCCTGCCGCTCGCCGCGCTGTTCGTTTCGGTCGCTGCGATTGCCTTGATGCTGCGGTCTGCCGTCCTTGCCGCGATGCCCGCGATTGTCACGACCCTCGCGAGCGCCATCGCCCGACTGCTCGCCTTGACGCCGGTTGCCATGCTGACCTTGCCCGCCGTTGCGACGCTCGCCATGAGGACGCCCATTGCGCTGCTGCCCATTGCGCTGCTGATTGTCGCCACGACCGGCCAGGCGCCAAAGAAGAACGGGCTTCGGCTCGACAGGTTCCATTGGCCCGTCGCCGGTCGCTGCGTCCGAAGGCGCGGGCGCGGCTTCCGCGGAAGCCGGGGCGTCGGCATTCGCAGTTTCAGTAGCCGGCTCATCGCTTGCGCTGTCGGCATCGTCATGATCCGCCTTGTCTGCTGCTTCCACAGTCTCGGAAGCCGGAGCCGAGGAGGCGTCCTGCTGAGCCAGGAATGCCGCGGCATCCTCCGCCTTGATCTGATCAGCGCGGTAGCCGAGGCCCTTCAGGATCTCTTCCATATCCTCGAGCGTCGCGCCGAGAATCGAGAGCATCGCGGTCGTCGTCGTGAAGCGACGGCCGTCATAGGCGCCTTCCGGACGGGAAGCCTGACCTGGCTTCCACTGCAGCAGCGGACGGATGAGATCCGCCAGACGTTCCAGAATATCGATGCGAACCGCGCGCTTTCCGAGGAAACGGAAACCGGCGAGCTTGTAGAAGGTGCGCTCGAAGCCTGGATCGGTCACCACGGACGTCCGGCCTGCGGCAAGCACCGGGATGAGATCGCCGTAGCCGGGCTTGTCCAGCCCGTCATTCTTCAGTGCCCAGAGCAGCGTGATCAGCTCGGCCGGAGCGGGCTTCAGAAGCGCCGGCATGAAGATGTGGTAAGCCCCGAAACGTACGCCATAGCGGCGCATGGAAGCGCGCGCATCCTGATCCAGCGACTTCACCTCTTCCGTAACGTCGCGACGGAAGAGCACGCCGAGATTTTCGACGAGCTGGAAGGCAAGGCCCTTGGCAAGCCCCTGCAGATCCTCGGCGCGGGAAAGGTCGTCCAAGGGCTTCAGGACGGTGCTGATATGATGGTTGGCAAATCGCTCGATACGAGCGGCAACATGATCGCGTGCATTGCCGGTCAATTGCTCATCGGCAAGCAGGATCACGCGCGGACGCATGATGTGATCGCTGCCCGACAGGCGCGCAACAGGATCGCCCAGCCAACGGATGAGACCATCGGCGCTCACCGCGAGATCACTGTTACCGGCGGCGTGCAAACGAGCAGCGCGTGCTTCGAACTCGAGAGCGAGCGCCTTCTGGGCGGCCGTCTGCACGGCCTTGGCGTCCGGTCCCTCCGCACCCGAGACAGGTGTAAACCGAAACCCGGTCAACTGCCCCACATGATGCCCCTCTACAAAGACATCACCATTCACACTGATTTCAGCTTCCAGCATCGCATTCTCTCTTAGGCGCTTCATGAGCACAGATGTCCTGCGATCAACAAAGCGTTTCGTCAACCGTTCATGTAACGCATCGGACAATCGATCTTCGATTTCCCGCGTCTTTTCCTGCCAGTGTGTCGGATCGGCAAGCCAGTTTGGCCGGTTCGACACATAGGTCCACGTCCTTATCTGCGCGATTCGCGCCGAAAGCGTGTCAATCTCGCCATCGGTTCTGTCTGCACGATGACATTGTTCGGCGAGGAAGTCTTCATTCACCGTGCCATAGCGCACGAGATCGGAAAAGAGGGTGGAGATGAGATCGGCGTGTTGGGCCGGCGTTATTCGGCGATAGTCCGGCAGCGCACATGCTTCCCAGAGCTTCTCCACTCGGGCAGGCGTGTCAGCAAGGTCAATGATTTCCGGGTATCGGGAGAGATGTTCCAGCGCCTGCTGATCGACCGCAGGAAGCGCGCGAGTCAATCCCGCCACGCGCGGCGCCGCTTCCAGGCTCGCCTTCAATGCCGCGATGGACGAAAAATCGAGCTCCTTCGTGCGCCACTGCAAGACCTTCACATTGTCGAACTCATGGGCCTCGATACGCCGCACCAGTTCGTCGTCGAAGGGATCGACCTGTCCGGTGACACCGAACGTACCATCCTTCAGATAGCGCCCGGCGCGGCCTGCAACCTGTCCGATCTCACCGGGATTGAGGTTGCGGAACTGGTACCCGTCGAACTTGCGGTCCTGCGCGAAGGCGACGTGATCGACATCGAGGTTGAGCCCCATGCCGATAGCATCGGTCGCAACCAGATACTCGACATCGCCTGCCTGATAGAGTGCCACCTGGGCATTGCGGGTACGCGGACTGAGCGCTCCGAGCACAACCGCCGCCCCGCCGCGCTGTCGCCGAATGAGCTCGGCAATGGCATAGACCTCGTCGGCGGAAAAGGCGACGATCGCCGAACGCTGCGGCAGCCGCGTTATTTTTTTCTGGCCCGCGTAGAAGAGCTGCGACAGGCGTGGCCGCTCCAGAACGGTGATCCCTGGCAGCAGGTGCTCGAGGATCGGCCGCATGGTGCCGGCGCCGAGCAACAATGTCTCGTCCCGGCCGCGCAAATGCAGGATCCGGTCTGTAAAGATGTGGCCGCGCTCCAGATCGCCGGCAAGCTGCACCTCGTCGATCGCCACGAAGGAGGCCCGCGTTTCCCGCGGCATCGCCTCGACTGTGCAGACGGAAAAGCGTGCATTCGGCGGGGAGATCTTTTCCTCTCCCGTCACCAGCGCCACATGCTGTGCGCCGACCTTCTCGACGACGCGTGTATAGACCTCTCGCGCAAGCAGCCGCAGCGGCAGACCGATTACGCCTGTGCCGTGCGCAACCATGCGCGCGATGGCATAATGCGTCTTCCCGGTATTGGTCGGTCCGAGCACCGCGGTCACGCCGCGTCCGCTCAGGATCGTGGGCTGCGAAGTCAGGGTCATGGGTCCGTCAAAGGTGAGCGCAGGACGCGCTCAGGTCAAGTGAGCTCTCCGGTGAAGCAGAGAACACATGGCCAGCCCGCCGCGCAAACGCAAGAGCTGAATGGAAAAAAGACTGGCGAGTGGACAAGGAATTCTGCACATCCATAGCCGTCCCGTGCCATTGATTAAGGGCATTACGGGTAGGCGACTTAAGATTCGGAACAGCCTGCGAACGAATCGGAGACGAATCGCTGACTCTGCGAGATTCAGGCTTTGTTCACCGCTATATATTGATTTTGAATCGAAATTTCCCACCACATCCTGAATCGTCTCTGAATCGCTCTAGAGTCGGAACGAATATGCGTTAACCATTCTCCGGGGAGGGCATGAGCGTCAGGACAATGAAAGTTAATGCACTGTAAATACTAATAGATTTTTTTCTGATCGAGCGCGAATTCCAACAGGAAAATCATCGGCGTTAAGAATCTGGCCAAAGCCGGAACGAATCAGAGACGAATCACAGACCAAGCTATGTTCCCGCTTTGTTTATGACTACATCTAGATCGTGGTGGCCCCTTGAAATCCATATGCTGAATAGCCGGCTTGAGGAATTCCATCATCGGAATGTTTTTTTTTAACCTCTTACCAGCCAGGATTCATCTTTTCTTGATGGTTTTGAAAGGTCCCAGCCGTTTCCGACCAACTAACCGGCTCCACGCCGAACGCACATTAACCTTTTGATCAAAAGCGGAACGAATCGCTGACGAATCACGGACAACGGCATTTTCCCGTTTCGTTCACCACAAGCTATTGTATTAAAACGATTTTTTAACCATATAATGAGATCCGGGCCAAGCTGGGGGAATCCGGATTCCAACTCCGGTGTTAATTATCTGCCTAAGTAAAGGACCGTAGCAAACCTCTGGAAGAAGTGGGCTTTCCGGACTTACGGAACAAATTTCGGGAACGGAAGTTTTCTTGTTCAACTGAGGTTCATGTTAGAGGAATAAGGTCATGCTTGGCACTATACTGCTTATCATTCTTATACTTCTCCTGATCGGCGCTCTGCCGAACTGGGGTTATAGTCGGGGCTGGGGATATGGTCCGTCGGGCGGACTGGGTCTGGTTTTGATCATCATCCTCATACTCGTTTTGATGGGACGCATTTGACTGAAGTACAGGCCAGGGAAACCAAGGGAGTAGCATCATGAAAAAATTCGTCGTCATTTGCGCCATTGTCGGCGCGCTGGCATCCTGCACCGCGACCGAAAAAGGCACTGCGATCGGTGCGGCAAGCGGCGCCATCATCGGGGGTGCGGTTACCAATAAATGGGGTGGAGCCGCCGTCGGTGCCGTGGCCGGCGGCTTGGCTGGCGCTCTCATTGGCCGGTCGACCGAGCGTCGTGGCTATTGCATCTATCAAGACCGTTACGGGCGCCGTTACGAGGCGCCGTGCCGCTGATCTTCAGCTGTCACCTTCTGGAAACGGGCGTCAAAACGCCCGTTTTCTTTCAGCCAATTGTCAACAATTTATTGACAATAGGTCATCAAAGTCAAATCTATGACATACAGGCATCAGGGCGTATATTTTTTTGGAGAGCTGGAGAGGCGACGGTCGGCAGACCGAAGCGACCATTCAGAAGGAGCCGCATATGCCCGAAATTCTCGCAAGCAGCGCTGTAGTCATCCTTATTGCTTCCGCCTTCGTGACGACGGCGATCGCTGCCATCAGCAATCGCGATATTGAGGACAAATCCCGTCGGAGGGTCCTTGTCAGGGTAAAGTCGCGCAATTATCCGAACGGTTGAATCGCCCCGGGAATGGCGCGGCCTTTGTCGAACTAGGCGGAGTTCTGGAATAGACTTCATGCAAGATGATCGTTTGAGATGACGATCCTTGTTACACAGTTCCCTTCGTCTTTTTCCCGTAAGACAGTTCGGTTAGGTCTGGCGCGCTGGTGAGGACAACAGGGGGCGCCCTATGCCGAACATTCTTCTTATCACGGCGGACCAATGGCGCGGCGATTGCCTTTCCGCCGCCGGCCACCCATCCGTGAAGACGCCGAACATCGATGTGCTGGCCCGCGAAGGTGTTCTCTTCCGGCAACACTATGCCAGCGCAGCCCCCTGTTCGCCGGCGCGGGCAACGCTCTATACCGGCCTTTACCAGATGAATCACCGTGTCTGCCGAAATGGTTCGCCGCTTGATGCCCGTTTCGACAACCTGGCGCTTGCCGCAAGACGCGCCGGCTACGATCCGACACTGTTCGGCTATACCGATACGGCTCCGGATCCGCGCGTCATGGACGCCCGCGATCCGCATCTGAGGACCTACGAAGGGGTGCTGCCCGGATTCAGTCCGCGCCAGCTCCTGCCCGAGCATGAAAAACAGTGGCTTTCATGGCTACGTTCGCGCGGCCATGCCAATGCTTTTACCCGCGACGTCCATCTTCCGACCGGGTCAGGGCCGGGAGAAATCTCGACGGCCCCGCCCGTCTATTCAAAGGATGAGACACAGACAGCCTTCCTCGCTGGAGAATTCATCCGCTGGCTGGGCGAGCAGGATGCACCCTGGTTCGCCCACGTTTCCTTTCTGCGCCCGCATCCACCCTTCTCAGTGCCGGAGCCCTATAACACCATGTTCGCGCCGGGAGATGGGGCGCCGTTCGCACGCGCCGAGGACCGCAGGACGGAAGAAGCCGTCCATCCCTATCTCGCCTATGCCATGCCTCAGGTTAAAAAGGCTAGCTTCATCCATGGCGCAACAGGTCAGGTCAGTGACTGGACTGCTGAGGATTTCGCCGCCATTCGCGCCATCTATTACGGCATGATCGCGGAAGTCGACGCCCAGCTCGGCCGCATCTGGCAGGCGCTGAAGGAGCACGGCGCCTGGGACAATACGCTGATCATCTTCACTTCCGATCACGCGGAAATGGCCGGTGATCACTGGATGCTCGGCAAAGGTGGCTTCTTCGACGGCAGTTACAATATTCCGCTTGTCATTCGCGATCCGCGCCATCCGGCTGTGATGGGGAGGCAGATCGATGACTTCACCAGCGCCGCGGACATCTTCCCGACACTGTGTGAGCAGCTGGACGTCACCCCTCGAAATCACATCGACGGCCGCTCATTGCTTCCCTACCTCGCAGGAGACTGCCCCCAGGGCCGACGCGAAGCTGTCTTCTGGGAGTTCGATTTCCGCGACATCACCAATGGCGACGCCGAGCGTCACTTCGGCCTCAGCTCCAACGAATGCAATCTCGCCGTGATCCGAGACGAGCATTTCAAATATGTCCACTTCGCCGGCCTCCCGCCGCTGCTCTTCGATCTCGGCAAGGATCCGATGGAACTCGACAACCGCGCCGCCGATCCCGCCTATGCGACGATGCGGCTCGCCTATGCGGAAAAGCTTCTCTCCTGGCGCGCGCGACATCTCGACCAGACGCTCGCCTATACCGAACTTACCGAAAGCGGACCGGTGAGCATCTCACAAGGACGATGATCGTTAATGCATGTCGCGCAAAAGTGTGCAGCGGTTTGCGGCAACGATATGCATAAAAACAAAAGCTTAAAGCCTATCGTGTGAATGTCTTTTCACGCGACCAGCCTTTAAGCGACAGCGCTGAGCTCCTGGAACGCGTCATAGGCGGCGAGCACGGTTTCCATCTGCGCCGTGTGGCCGTCGATAAAGCCGTCGCCATAGATCGTCTCATCGGGACATTCGGTGATCAGCGTCAGCGGCACCGTATGCCGGTCGTCCGTCGAAATCAGGCAGGGGATGCCGTTGATAATGCGGAAGCCGGTCTCGCCCGCATGGGTTTCGAAGAGGCGGACCTGCGCATCATTATAGCCGACGAGCCCCGGCAAGGCGGCAAGCCGCGCACTGACCCGGTCGACCAACGCTTCAGCGAACCCGCTCCATTCCGGATGGTGGCGCATGACCAGAAAGAAGCCCTTCGGCAAGGTCCACATGGCGAAGTTGCGCGGCACGTAGCCGGAGAGCGGTCGCGTCCATTCATGCGAGGGATAGCCGTGCAGATTGACATGCAGCCTTGCGCCGCTGAGCCGCTCGGCCTCCACGCGGATCGCCTTTTCGAACAGCCGCTCTCCCGAACGATATTCAAGATCGTCGCCGAGTGCGGTGTAACGCGCAGCATGATGCATATGGAAGGGATTGTCGGCCCGAAGCCGCCAATGCACCTGATAGCCGTCGGGGTTCTCGAGCGGCGAGACGGTAAAATGCGCATCCGGTCGTCCGGCCAGTTCCTGCGCGGCGCGGAGCGCGCCGACGATGCCGGTCGTTTCGTTCGGATGCTGACCGCCGCTGATCATCACGGCCTGGTCGCTCCCCGCTTTGTAACGCGCCTCCACGACACGGCCAGACCGCGAGCGCGCCTCAAAGGCGACGCCGCCGACGGCAGCCAGTTCCGCCCTGACCTGCTCTGCGGATATCGGCGCTTTTGCCAATTCGAGCGGCTGGTGATCGGCCGTACTTTCCGTTGTCGATAAGGGCCGTGTCACGATGCGTACGGAAGGCGCTGCCTCGGCGAAGCGAATTTCCGGGATGATCTGTCCGGGCTGCAATCCGCGATCCCCGAGCGGCCGGCCGGATTTCTTCTGAAACACTTCGAGCAGCGAGAAATAGAGATCCTCGTGCAGCGCCTCGGTCAGGCTGATCACCTCTTCGCCGACTGGTAGACGTCTATCTTCGATCGGCAGGGTGACCGCGACGTTTAATTCGTCGAAATAGGGTTCGCTCTTTCCCCAATCATGACCGATGACTGCTTCCATCGAGGCTTCGAACAACGTCTCGTAATCCGTCTTCAGTCTCTCTCCCGCTCCGGCTGCATCGAGGGCGATCCAGCCAGTCGGCGACAGCAAAGTCTCGCCGATGAAGTCCGTGTGGACCCGATTGGGCGCAAAGACCTTCTTCGTTTCGCTGCGCCCGTCCTTGCCGGTCAGCCGCACCCGATAGAAGAGGTCGCCCCCACTTCCGGCCTCGAATGTCAGCTTTGCCGCGCCGACGAGTGCGGCGAGCGGATAGGTCTCCAGCAGGAAGCGGTTTTTCGGGCAGGCCGGATGCACTGGATAGACAATATGGATTGCGGCGAATGCCGCAACATCCACCTCTTCCAGAAAGAAGGAAAGCAGTGGCTTATAGGCGCTGTGCAAACGCGCCTCGACGCCCCGTTCCGCGAGTTTTTGCTCGGCTCGCCGACGGCTCTTTTCGTCGTCGAAAAGCCAGGCTTCGATCCTGCTCCCCTTGGCGCCAGCATGACGGGAGACGAGCGCATCCAGCGTGCGCTCGAAGCGGCTTTCGAAAATCAATGTCATGTCGATGTCCTGCCGGTGGGGTCGAGACTGTCACGCAGCCAGTCGCCAAGGAGATTGAGACCGAGAACGGTGAGAAGGATGGCAAGCCCCGGAAAGACGCTGACCCACCATGCCGTCTGCAGGTAGGTCCGGCCTTCCGCCAGCATCCCGCCCCACGAGGGGATCGTCGGATCGATGCCGAGACCGAGGAAGGTGAGACTGCTTTCAAGCAGTATGTTCGTCGCCACGTTCAGCGTCATCAGCACGATAACGGGACCGATCAAATTCGGCAGCAGGTGCTGGACAATGATGCGCCAGTCCTTCACGCCGATCGCGTGCGCCGAGAGGATGAACTCCCGCTGGCGCAAGGTCAGGACAGAACCCCGCACAAGCCGCGCATACTGCACCCATTGCGATGCGACGAGCAGGATGATGGTGTTCGCAAGCCCGCCTCCAAGGATCGCGATAAAGGTGATGGCGAGCAGAATAAAGGGGAGCGCGAGCTGCACATCGGCAAAGCGCATCACGATCATATCCCAGAAACCGCGATAATAGCCCGCAATCAGCCCCATGAGGACGCCGAGAACGACGCCGCCCGCCACCGAAACGAAGCCAACCAGCAGCGAGATCCGGCCCCCGGCCACCACGCGCGCCAGCACGTCGCGGCCGAGAGGATCGGTGCCGAGAACATGCGCCGGCCGCGCGAAGGGCGGCACCAGCCGCGCCATCAGGTCGATCTTCTCCGCCCCGCCAGGAAAGAGAGTGCCGGAAAACAGCACCGCGAGGCAGATGCAGCCAACCAGCAGCGCACCGAGCACGAATTCGAGGTTCTTGAAACGTGAGGGAATATTGCCCACAGCCATCGATCCTACTCCGTCCGTATACGCGGGTCGACGAGGCCATAGGCAATGTCCACCAGCAGATTGACGCCGACGATGAGCAGCGAAAGCACGGTTATGACCGCCTGCAGCACCGGATAGTCGCGCGCGCCGACCGCATCGAAGGCGAGCGTTCCAAGTCCCGGCCAGTTGAAGACGCGCTCGACAACCACGATGCCGCCGAGGAGCCCGCCGAACTGCAGCCCGAAATAGGTGATCAGCGGAATGGCGCAGTTACGCAGCGCATGCTTGTAGAGCACGGTCTTTTCGCTCAGCCCCTTGGCGCGCGCCACCATGATGTATTGCGACTGCAGCGTCTCCAGCATGGCGGTGCGCACCAGCCGCACATTGGTCGCCGTCAGGATGATGCCCATCGTGACAGCCGGGAGGATGAAGCTCGAAGAGCTGTCGAGGCCGCTCGGCGGCAGCCATCGGAAGGTAATCGAGAAGAGCAGGACCAGCATCGTCGCAAGCCAGAAATTCGGAAAGGACAGGCCGACGAGAGACAGGATGCGGATCGCCTGGTCTGCCCATTTGCCGCGCGCCGTCGCCGCCTTGATGCCGAGAGGAATGGAGATGACGATCGAAATGACCAGAGACGCGACGGCAAGGGAGAGGGTCGCAGGCAATGCTTTGCCGATAAGCTGCGCAACCGGCGTACCGCCGAGAAAGCTGCGGCCGAAATCGAGTGTCACGATGCCCTTGAGGAAATTAGCGTACTGGACAAGAAAGGGTTGATTGAGACCAAGCCCTTCGCGGATGCGCACGAGATCGGCCTCCGTCACGCTGCCTGCGCCCTGGGTCAGCATCAGGGCTGGATCGCCCGTCAGCCTGATGGCAAAGGCGACGAGCAGTGTTACGGCGATTACGACGAACACCGCCTGCAGCAGGCGTTTGATCAGAAATACGGCCAAGTTTCTCGTTCCCTTTTTTTGGATGTCGCCGCCTTCCCTATCGGAAAGGCGGCGGTCGATGCTGCTTATTCGACGGTCACGTCGGTCAGCTTCAGACGGCTGTCGGGAACCGGCGTGAAGTTCTTCACGCGCTTGCTGACGCCGAAGATCGCGTTCAGGTTATAGAGGGGCATTTCCAGAGCGCGATCGGCCGCATAATGTGCGATTTCCTGAAGAACCTTCTCGCGCTGGGCGCGATCGGTGATGGAGCGCTGCGAAGCCAGCAGTTCGTCCATCTTCGGATCGCTATCATAGGGGTTCCACTTTTCGCCGGTGTGATACATGGCGACCGCAGTATTGTCGTAATCCAGCGTCCAGCCGCCCCATGATTGTTGGAACATGGCCCCCGTCTTGCCGGCCGGAATGATATCGTTCAGCAGGACGTTGGTTTCGTAGGGCTTGATCGTGGCGTTGATGCCGATCACCTGCAGATAGGCCGCAATCGCCTGCGCGACTTCGATGAAGGTCGCCTCATTGCCGCGAAGGTCGATCTGCACCTCGGCGCCCGGCGCCACACCTGCTTCCTTCAGCAAGGCCTTGGCCTGCTCCGGATCATAGGGCAACGGCTTCATGGCCGGATCGTAGCCGAAGGAAAGCTTGCCCTGGAAGCTTGCGATCGGCGATGCCTGGCCGGCGAGCACCGAGTTGATGATGGCATCGCGATCGACGCCGAGGATGAGAGCCTTGCGCACGCGCGGATCCTTGGTGATGCCGTCGCGGGTGTTGAAGCGCAATGCATAGACCGTCGGTCCTGGCGAGGTGACGACCTCGAGCTTGGAATCGCCCTGGATCGTCGGGATCATGCCGATCGGGATCGTGGGCGGGATCACGAGATCGACGCGGCCGGCTTGTAGTTCGGCGATCGCCGTCGCCGGCTCGGCGATGAAGCGATATTCGAGTTCGGAAAGCTTCGGCGCCCCGCCCCAATAGTCGGAATTGGCGGCGAGCTGAATATTCACCTTCGGCTCATAGGAGACGAATTTGAACGGACCGGTGCCGACCGGATGCGCGTTGAAATAATCGTCGCCCTTCTCCTGGATATATTTCGGTGGCACGATCATGGCGCCATAGCTTGCGAGCTTGGTCAGAAGGACGGGATCGGGAGCCTTCAGATGGAAATCGACGGTCTTATCATCGATGACTTCCACGCTCGCGATCGTATTGTAGTTCGACTGCTGCGGGCCTTTCGCACCTTCCGGGCCAAGAAGCCTGTCGAAGCTGAACTTGACGGCTGCCGCATCGAAGGGCTCGCCGTTATGGAACTTGACGCCTTCGCGCAGCTTGAAACGGATGCGCTTGCCCTGGTCCAATTCTTCCCAGGAGGTGGCAAGTCCTGGAACGAGCTTCAGGTCCGGACCCCGATAAGTGAGCCCGTCAAAAATGTTTGTCGCGACCGAAGCCCAGTTGACGAGGAAGGTATCGATGGGATCCCAACTGCCCGGATCCTGCGGCGATGAGACGACGAGCTTGCCGGCGGCAAATGCCGGCGCTGTCAGAAATGTCGTTCCGGCCATGGCGAACGCCACGAGAGCCGTTCGTATTCCCCTTTCCAATATTTTCATCTTTTTGCTCCCTGTTGAAAATTTCGGTTCAAACTACGCCTTCATGCGCTGCGTGCCACGAAGTGGCCCGGCGCTATCTCCTCCCGGCCAAGCACGAGCGGTTCATGTCCAACCTTGCGGATCGGGCTCGGAATTTCGCCATCCATGACGACATGCTTCTTTCTGCGCCGCGGATCGGCGATCGGCACCGCCGACAGAAGGCGGCGTGTATAATCGTGTGAAGGCGTTTCGAATATCTGGCGGCGATTGCCGACTTCCATGATCTGACCGAGGTATAGGACGGCGACGCGGTGGCTCATCTTCTCGACGACGGCCATGTCATGACTGATGAAGAGGTAGGCAAGGCCGCGCTCCTCCTGCAGTTCCATGAAGAGGTTGATGATCTGCGCCTGGATTGAGACGTCGAGCGCCGAGAGCGCCTCGTCCGCGATGATCAGCTTCGGGTTCGAGGCAAGCGCCCGGGCAATGCAGACGCGCTGGCGCTGTCCGCCGGAGAACTCGTGCGGATAGCGGCTCGCATGGGCGGTGCTCAGACCGACCCTTTCGAGGAGGGTATCGACGGATTTCGCGATTTCCTTTCCGTTATCGAGCAGGCCGTGTGTACGGATTGGCTCCGCGATGGAAAAGCCGATCGTCTTGCGTGGATCGAGCGAAGCAAAGGGATCCTGGAAGATATACTGCACTTCCTGCCTGAGCCTCTGCCGCTCGGCCATGCCCATGGCGGCCAGGGATTTTCCGGCAAAGGCGATATTGCCGGCGGTTGCCTTCTGAAGCTGCTGAATCGTGCGTCCGATGGTGGATTTTCCGGATCCGGATTCGCCGACAAGCGCCAGCGTTTCGCCCGGATGGATATCGAAGCTCACCTTCTCGACTGCGTGGACCCGGTGCGTCACCCGCCCAAGCAGTCCTTTCTTCACGTCGAAACGCACGACGAGGTCACGAACCGAAAGCAGGGGATCGGCATCGTATCGCGCCGTGTTCTGAATGCGCTCGGAGCCTGAAAGCTTCGGCTCGCCATTATCGAGCACGGTCAATGGCAGTCGCTTGGGAAAGTCCTCGCCGGTCATGCTGCCGAGCTTGGGTACGGCGGAAAGCAGCGTGCGTGTGTAAGGGTTCGTTGGCTTCTCGAAAATATCGAGCACGGATCCCCTTTCGACCGCTTTCCCCTTCCACATGACGACGACGTCGTCAGCCATCTCGGCGACGACGCCCATATCATGGGTGATGAAGATGACGGCTGTGCCGAGCTCCTTCTGGAGCTCGCGCAAGGTATGAAGGATCTGCGCCTGGATGGTGACGTCGAGCGCAGTCGTCGGCTCGTCGGCGATCAACAGCCTCGGACGGCAGGCGAGCGCCATGGCGATCATCACCCGCTGCCGCATGCCGCCGGAGAGTTGATGCGGATAGCGCACAAGCAGGTCGGTCGCATCGGGCAGACGCACCATGTCGAGCAGCCGCCTGCTTTCGGCCAGCGCCGCGCTATGCGATTTCCCTTCGTGCAGCTTCAGAATCTCTGCAATCTGGTCGCCGATCGTAAAAACCGGATTGAGCGACGTCATCGGCTCCTGGAAGATCATCGAGATCTCCTTGCCGCGGATCGCCTGCATTCGTTTTTGCGGCAGGCCAAGCAGGTCAACCCGTCCTGCCTTGCTGTCGAACAGGATACGGCCGGAGGCATAGCGCGCACCCAGCATATCGGCAAGTCGCATGATGGAAAGTGACGTCACCGATTTGCCGGAGCCGGATTCGCCGACGATCGCGAGCGTCTGTCCTGCCCCCACGGTAAAGCCGAGATTCTCGATGACACGCGAGGCGCCGAACTCGACGGACAGATCTTCCACGGAAAGAAGGAGCGCATTCGTTTCGGTCATGCAACGCGCCTCAAAGGGTCGTGGCAGCGCGTGCCGCCTGGTTGAAGGCTCCGGACATGAAGCGGAGCACGGCGGCAATCTCGGAAAGCGTTTCTTCCGGCGGACGGGCATTGGCTGTGGAATCGACCAGGAGATGCTCGCGGATCTGCGCATAGCGGCTGCAGGCTTCCGCACCTTTCTGCGTGATCTTCACGGTCTTTTCCTTGGCTGCCCTGCCTGTCGTCAGCAGACCGGCCGCCTCCAGCTTGCGTATGGCATAGGTAACGACATGGGTGTCCTCGATGTCGAGCACGAGGCAGATGTCGGCAAGCTTCTTTTCACGCCCGCGATGGCGGATCGAGTGCAGGATCATCACCTCCATCGGTGAAAGACCCGGCAGGCCGGCGGCCGCCATGCAGCGCACCATCCAGCGTGAGAAGGCATGCGAAGCGAGAATGAGCCCGTACTCGACCTCCGAAAGGCCCGGGGAGCCGCCCTCGGCAAGATGCGCGGACGAGACGATTGGGCCGATCGAGGCCACCGGCCGCAAATGCTTCGGCAAGCCTTTTTCTCCATTTTCGTGACCTGTCCGACCGTTTTTCGGTTCTGCCGACATTTGCCCTTCCCCATCTTGACGAAATTATGTCATCATTTTATCGACATTTTGTCAATGACGGCTCGCTCATCTTTTCATCACGATTAGGAAATGGGCAAAACCGCGAAAGGAACCGGACATGCGGACAGCGGGAATCGGGACATGGGACTTCTGGATCGACCGCGGCGGTACCTTCACCGACGTGATCGCGCGGGATCCGGAAGGCGAACTGCATGCACGCAAGGTTCTCTCCGAAAATCCTGATGCCTATCGCGACGCGGCCGTGCACGGCATCCGCCTGCATCTCGGGCTCGCAACCGGAGAACCCATCCCCCCCGGGTTAGTCGGCGAGGTCCGCATGGGCACAACCGTTGCCACAAACGCGCTGCTGGAGCGCAAGGGCGAACGGCTGGCGCTACTCACCACGAAGGGATTTCGCGACGCGCTGCGCATCGGTTATCAGGAGCGCAAGAAGATCTTTGCGACGGAGATCGTGAAGCCGGAGGCGCTCTACGCTGAAGTCGTCGAGATTGAAGAGCGCGTGCTGGCCGACGGCACGATCGAGAAGGCACTCGACGAGCAAGCCGCGAGAGCCGCGCTCGAAGATCTGCGCCGCAAGGGCTATCGCGCCGTCGCCATCGTTTTCATGCATGCCTACAAATATCCCGACCATGAGGCGGCCGTGGCGAAGGCCGCGCGCGCCATCGGTTTCGAGCAGGTCTCGGTCAGCCATGAGGTCTCGCCTCTGATCAAGCTGGTCGGACGCGGCGATACGACAGTCGTCGACGCCTATCTCTCACCCGTACTTGGCCGCTATGTCCAGCAGGTGTCGCAAGAGCTGGATGTCGCCCGCACCGGCGCTCGCGTCATGTTCATGATGTCCTCGGGCGGATTGACCGCGGCCGACATGTTCCAGGGCAAGGATGCGATCCTGTCAGGTCCGGCAGGCGGCGTGGTCGGTCTTGCCAGGACAGGCGAACAGGCCGGGTTTTCCCGCGTCATCGGCTTCGATATGGGCGGGACCTCGACGGATGTCGCCCATTTCGATGGTGAGTACGAACGCGCCTTCGAAACCGAGGTTGCGGGTGTGCGCGTCCGCGCGCCGATGATGCTGATCCATACGGTTGCGGCCGGCGGCGGCTCGATCCTGCATTTCGATGGGGACCGTTTCCGCGTCGGACCGGATTCCGCCGGCGCCTATCCCGGCCCGGCTTCCTATCGCAGTGGCGGGCCGCTTGCCGTTACGGACGCCAACGTCATGACCGGCAAGCTGCTGCCGGAATTCTTCCCGGCGATCTTCGGCGCAAACCAGGATCAGCCGCTCGATCTTGCGACGGTGCGTGCGAAATTCGAGCCGCTCGCCGCCGAGATCGGCGATGGCCGCAGCCCGGAGGATGTGGCGGACGGCTTCATCCGCATCGCCGTCGCCAACATGGTCGAGGCAATCAAGAAGATTTCCGTGCAGCGCGGTTATGACGTGACGCGCTATGCACTTAATTGCTTCGGCGGTGCCGGCGGCCAGCATGCCTGCCTCGTGGCCGACGCGCTCGGCATGAAGAGCATTCTGCTGCATCCGATGTCCGGCCTCCTGTCGGCATACGGCATGGGGCTCGCCGACATTCGCTCGACGCGGCAGAAGGCGCTCGGCGTTTCCTTAGACGAGGCCGCTCCCGCGGCAATTGCCGCCCTCGGCGAGGAACTGCAGGCGGAATGTGTTCCTGAACTCATGACTCAGGGCGTGGCGGAAGGTGACATCCAAAGGGTAGCGCGTGCCCACATCCGCTACGCCGGCACCGACACCCTGATTGCCGTCGAAGCGAGTTTCCCTGAACTGGACGATGCCGACCGCCTCAGGCGCCAGTTCGAAGTGCTGCACAAGCGGCGTTTTGGCTTTGTGGCCGAGAACAAGCCACTGGTCGTGGATGCCGTCGAGATCGAGGCGATCGGCGGCGCGGCAGCGGAGATCGACGCCAAAGGCCGGGAGAATGCGGCCGATGAAGCCCCGGCGACATGCCGTACGCATTTCTATTCACAGGGTGAAAGCCACAATGCGGCCGTCGTGCTGCGCCGGCAGATCGTCCCCGGCCAGACCGTGACGGGCCCGGCCATCATCATCGAACCGAACCAGACCATCGTCGTTGAGGACGGCTGGCAGGCGAAGCTGACGGCGAAGGATCATATCGTCCTGACCCGCATCAAGGCGCTTCCCGAACGCACTGCGATCGGCACCAAGGCCGATCCCGTCATGCTGGAGATCTTCAACAACCTCTTCATGTCGATCGCCGAGCAAATGGGCGTCACGCTGCAGAACACCGCCTATTCGGTCAACATCAAGGAGCGGCTCGATTTCTCCTGTGCCGTCTTCGATGCCGAAGGCAATCTCGTCGCCAATGCGCCGCATATGCCCGTGCATCTCGGCTCGATGGACGCTTCGGTTGCAACCGCCATCCGCGAAAATCCGGAAATCCATCCCGGCGACGTCTTCCTCATCAACGCGCCCTATAACGGCGGCACGCATCTTCCGGACCTGACGGTCTGCACACCGGTTTTCGACGAGAGAGGCAGCCGCATCCGCTTCTGGGTCGCAAGCCGCGGCCATCATGCCGACATCGGCGGCATCTCGCCGGGTTCCATGTCGCCGCTTGCCACCCATATCGAGGAAGAGGGAGTCTATATCGACAATTTCAAGCTCCTCGATCGCGGACGCTTCCGGGAGAAGGAACTCTCGAAGCTTCTGACCGGGGCTCGCTACCCCGTGCGCACGCTTGCCCAGAACGTCAACGACCTGAAGGCGCAGGTCGCCGCCAATGAGAAAGGGGTCGCGGAGCTTTCGAAGATGATCGCCCTCTTCGGCGAGGATGTCGTCGACGCCTATATGGGCCATGTCCAGGACAATGCCGCCGAGAGTGTGCGCCGCGTTCTCGACCGGCTGCCGGACGGCGAATTCAGCTACGAGATGGACCAGGGCTGCAAGGTCGTCGTCAAAATCACCATCGACAAGGAAAAGCGCGAGGCGACGGTGGATTTCACCGGCACCTCCGAACAGCGTGCCGACAATTTCAATGCGCCGCAACCGGTGACGCGCGCCGCCGTGCTCTACGTCTTCCGCGTTCTGGTCGAGGCCGACATCCCGATGAACGCCGGCTGCCTGCGGCCGATCCGCATCATCATCCCTGAGGGAACCATGCTGACGCCGCGCTATCCGGCCGCTGTGGTTGCCGGCAATGTCGAGGTCAGCCAGGCTGTCACCAACTGCCTCTTCGGCGCGGTCGGCGCCATGGCCGCCGCACAGGGCACGATGAACAATCTCACCTTCGGCAACGATCAATACCAGTACTACGAGACGATCTGCTCCGGTGCGCCGGCCGGGCCGGGCTTCAACGGCGCCGACGCGGTCCACACCCATATGACCAATTCGCGGCTGACCGATCCGGAAATTCTCGAAACCCGCTTCCCGGTGGTCCTGGAAGATTTCCATATTCGACCGAATTCCGGCGGACGCGGCAAATGGTCGGCCGGCAATGGTACGCAGCGGACGATCCGGACTCGTGAGAAACTGGATTTCGCCATTCTCTCAGGCCATCGCCGAGTCGCCCCCTTTGGAGCCAGCGGTGGCGAACCGGGACAGACCGGCCGCAATTTCGTCCGCCGCAACGACGGACGAGTCGAGGAATTCCCCGGTGCTGCCCACACGATCCTTGAAGCCGGCGAGGCCTTTACGGTCATCACGCCGACCGGCGGCGGATACGGAAAGGCTGGGGATTAGGAAATGCCCCTCTCGGCAACGAAGAGGGGCTTGAGCCTTCAAGCGAACGAACCGAGATAATCCATTTTGCCGACCGGTAGCCCTTGGTTACGCAGGATGCCGTGTGCCGTCGTGATATGGAAATAGAAGTTCGGCAGAGCGAATGTCAGTAGATAGTCCTGCCCGGACATCGTCCTTTCGACTTTCGCGATCGTGATCTTGACCTCGCGGCTCTCGGTGCCTTCCAGTACCTCCGGCGTGATCGTCGCGAAGAATGCTTCCGCCTTTGCGAGCCGAGCGCGCAGCTCGGCCACGGTCGTTTCATTGTCCTCGAAACGCGGCGTCTCAATGCCGGCCAAACGGCCTATCGCGAACTTGGCGGTATCGGTGACACGCTGGTACTGACCGGTGAGAGGGAGCATGTCGGGCGCAAGCCGGGCATTGACGAGCTCGCTGGCGTCGATGCCCTTCTCCTGTGCATAGGCTTCAATCTTGTCGAGATAGTGCGAGAGTATGCCGAGACCGCGGCGAAAAACCGGGATCGTCAGGCGATAGGTCGAAATGGACATGAATAAAGTCTCCCAAAATTTAAAAGCGTCGAACAGATCGATAGCCCTTCGCGGCAACGAGGGGCATCCTCGACGATGTGCAAATGGGTAGTGCGACCCTGTTTCACAATGTGATGGAACACGAGATCAGTCCTAATTCTTCGCCGATCCAGGCGACCGCATGACTGAACTGACCAAGAAATCAGTTCTTTTCCGTCACCTGATAATTGTCTGCCGCCTCTTGGCCTCAAACAGGGTTGACGTTGCGCGCAGAAAATGGAATAAATATTCCGTAAAGCAAATTTTACGGTTTGTTTGTTCCGTTTTGGTGTCGCCATCGGGAGTGACGGCGCCAGGAATTGATGGCTTCACGGCAAGACCGGGAGCTCCGGCATGAGGAGGGTGCGGCCGGACACCTTTTGTGGAGGAAAATAGATGAAAAAGTTTATCCTGAGCTCTGCTTTGGCACTCGTCATGTCGACGGCAGCCCACGCGGAAACCGTCGGCGTGTCGATGGCACTTTTCGATGACAACTTCCTGACCGTTCTGCGCAACGGCATGCAGGACTATGCCAAGTCGCTCAAGGGCGTCACGCTGCAGGTGGAAGACGCACAGAACGACGTCGCCAAGCAGCAGAGCCAGATCCAGAATTTCATTGCCGCCGGCGTCGACGCAATCATCGTCAACCCGGTCGACACGGATGCGACGGCAGCGATGTCGAAGATCGCCGCCGATGCAAAGATCCCGCTCGTCTATGTCAACCGCGAGCCGGTCAACGTCGACAGCCTTCCGGACAAGCAGGCGTTCGTTGCTTCGAACGAGGCCGAATCCGGTACACTGGAAACCAAGGAAATCTGCCGTCTGCTGGGCGGCAAGGGCAAGGCCGTCATCATGATGGGCGAACTTTCGAATCAGGCGGCCCGCATGCGCACCAAGGATGTTCATGACGTGGTGGCGACCGACGAATGCAAGGGCATCGAGATCGTCGAAGAGCAGACGGCGAACTGGTCGCGCACCCAGGGATCGGACCTGATGACCAACTGGCTTTCGAGCGGAATCGAGTTCGACGCCGTCATTTCAAACAATGACGAAATGGCAATCGGTGCCATCCAGGCGTTGAAGGCTGCCGGCAAGTCGATGGACAGTGTCGTTATCGGCGGTGTCGATGCGACCCAGGACGCGCTTGCCGCGATGCAGGCGGGTGATCTCGACGTGACAGTCTTCCAGGATGCTGCGGGTCAGGGCAAGGGCGCTCTCGATGCGGCTCTGAAGCTTGCCAAGGGCGAACCCGTCGACAAGAAGGTCTACATTCCCTTCCAGCTGGTAACGCCGGCAAACGTCAAGGATTTCGTCGCCAAGAACTGAGGCGAAAGGAACCTGGGATGCGGACCTATGTCCGCATCCCTCCGACTTCAGAAGTGCACCGGGAGGAAGGAAAATGGCTGTCAGCCCGTCCACGATGGCTGCCGTTCGAGCAAGCGGCGCAGTTCCGAACGCGGAATATCTCTTGAGCGCCGAAGGCATCCGCAAGGAATTTCCGGGTGTTGTCGCGCTCGACGACGTCTCGTTCCGGCTGAAGCGCGGTACAGTTCACGCACTGATGGGGGAGAACGGCGCCGGAAAATCCACGCTCATGAAGATCCTCGCCGGCATCTACACGCCTGACCAGGGTGAGGTCCACCTGAAAGGCATTCAGATAAGGCTGCAGTCTCCTCTTGATGCACTCGAAAACGGTATTGCCATGATTCATCAGGAGCTGAACCTGATGCCGTTTATGACGGTCGCGGAAAACATCTGGATTCGGCGCGAGCCTAAGAACCGCTTCGGCTTCGTCGATCATGCCGCCATGCATCGGATGACGGACGATCTTTTTCAGCGGCTCAACATCGCGATCGATCCGGAAATCGAGGTGCGCCATCTCTCCGTCGCCAATCGTCAGATGGTCGAAATCGCCAAGGCGGTTTCCTATAATTCCGACGTCCTGATCATGGACGAGCCGACCTCGGCGCTGACCGAGCGCGAGGTGGAACACCTCTTTCAGATTATCCGCGATCTGCGCGCCCAGGGCATCGGCATCGTCTACATCACCCACAAGATGAACGAACTCTTCGAGATCGCCGACGAGTTCTCCGTCTTCCGTGACGGCAGATATATCGGCACGCATTTGTCGACCGATGTGACGCGCGACGACATCATCCGCATGATGGTCGGGCGCGAAATTACGCAGATGTTCCCGAAGGAGGAAGTGCCGATCGGCGAGGTGGTGCTCTCGGTCAAGGATCTCTCCCTGAACAACGTCTTCCGGAATGTCTCATTCGATGTCCGCGCCGGCGAAATTCTCGGCGTGGCGGGATTGGTCGGCTCCGGTCGCTCCAATGTCGCAGAGACGCTGTTCGGCGTGACGCCAGCAAGTTCGGGAACGATCGAGCTTTATGGCAGGAAGGTCGATATCACTTCGCCGACGGTCGCAATCCAGCATCACATGGCGTTTCTGACGGAGGACCGGAAGGATACGGGCTGCCTGCTCATTCTCAATGTCCTCGAAAACATGCAGATCGCCGTGCTGCACGACAAATTCGTCAAGGGCGGCTTCGTGCAGGAAGGCGCGGTGGAAACCACCTGCGAGGATATGGCGCGCAAGCTGCGCATCAAGACGCCAAACCTGGATGAACGCGTGGAAAACCTTTCCGGCGGCAATCAGCAGAAGGTCCTGATTGGACGCTGGCTGCTGACCAATCCGCGTATCCTCATACTGGACGAGCCGACCCGCGGCATCGATGTTGGCGCGAAGGCCGAGATCCACCGGCTGGTGACGGAGATGGCGCGCAATGGCGTCGCGGTGATCATGATCTCTTCCGAAATGCCTGAAGTGCTCGGCATGAGCGATCGCATCATGGTGATGCATGAGGGCCGGGTCACCGGCTTTCTGAACCGCGAGGAAGCAACCCAGATCAAGGTGATGGAGCTGGCCGCGCAATGATTGTCGCGACCGTCCGTCAGGCAAGGGAGGACCAACATGACGATAAAAGCCGCTGAGGGAACCGCACCTCTGGCCGCCCGGCCGAAACGCCGGAGAATCCCGCCGGAACTCAACATTTTCCTCGTGCTGATCGGTATCGCGCTCGTCTATGAGATCCTCGGCTGGATCTTCATCGGCCAGAGCTTCCTGATGAACCCGCAGCGCCTGACGATCATGATCCTGCAGGTGTCCGTCATCGGCATCATCGCCGTCGGCGTCACGCAGGTCATCATCACCGGCGGCATCGACCTGTCCTCCGGTTCCGTGGTCGGCATGACCGCGATGATCGCGGCGAGCTTCGCCCAGGCTTCGACCTGGCCGAGGGCGCTTTACCCCTCGATGACCGATCTTCCCTTCTTCATTCCGATCGGCATCGGGCTTCTGATCGGGCTTGCGGCCGGATTCATCAACGGTCAGCTCATTGCCAAGACCAAAATACCGCCATTTATCGCAACGCTCGGCATGATGGTCTCCGCCCGCGGCATTTCGAAATGGTATACCAAGGGCCAGCCGGTTTCCGGCCTCACGGAACAGTTCAACTTCATCGGCACCGGCATCTGGCCTGTTGTCGTCTTTCTGGTCGTCGCGCTGATCTTCCACATCGCGCTGCGCTACACCCGCTACGGCAAGTTCACCTATGCGATCGGCGCCAATGTGCAGGCGGCGCGCGTTTCGGGCATCAATGTCGAGGCGCATCTGATCAAGGTCTATGCCATTGCAGGGTTGCTGGCCGGTCTCGCGGGCGTTGTCACCGCTGCCCGCGCACAGACGGCGCAGGCGGGGATGGGCGTGATGTACGAACTGGACGCCATTGCCGCCGCGGTCATCGGCGGTACGTCGCTCACCGGCGGCATCGGACGCATCACAGGCACGGTGATCGGCACCATCATTCTCG
Source organism: Sinorhizobium sp. CB7 (assembly GCF_041357635.1). Classification (NCBI taxonomy): domain Bacteria; kingdom Pseudomonadati; phylum Pseudomonadota; class Alphaproteobacteria; order Hyphomicrobiales; family Rhizobiaceae; genus Sinorhizobium; species Sinorhizobium sp. CB7. Next base: position 13,174 of record NZ_JAULLL010000026.1, on the reverse strand, counting down.
GCGTCATGACCTCGGGTTTCACCTTCCTCCGGGTGGACGCCTACTATCAGGAGATCGTCAAGGGCGTCATCATCGTCGCCGCGGTCGTCATCGACGTCTACCGGCAGAAAAAACGAGCAAAACATTAGAACCGGCAATCAGCTCGGCAGGGCGGAGGGCAACCTCCGCCTTTTTCTTATGCAGAACCTCGATGGCAGATTTTTGAAAATAGGGATGGCGAATCCCTTCATCTTTCCTATGCTGGCCGCACTTCTTAATGTCGCTCAGGATGGACAATGCATCTCGTATTCGATGGTCACAATGATGTTCTGTTGAGACTTTGGACCCATGCTCGCGACGGTGAAGATCCCATCGCGGAATTTGCCAAGGGAACGACATCAGGTCACATCGACGCCCCGCGCGCGAAAGCCGGCGGCTTGGCGGGCGGGCTCTGTGCCATTTATATTCCCTCCGGAAACCTGGTGTTTTCCGAACCCGACAGCAGGGGACATTATGCGACCCCGCTGGCGCCGCCGCTTGAGCGGTCCTCTTCTCTCGATATCGCGCTGGAGATGGCGGCAATCGCGCTCCGCCTGGATCGTGCCGGAGCCTGGAAGCTTTGCCGCACCACGGCCGAAATCCGCGCAGCGATGGAAAGCGGAATTTTCGCGGCTGTCATGCATATGGAAGGCTGCGAAGCGATCGGCGCCGATCTCGCCGCGCTCGAAACCTTCTATGCCGCGGGCCTGCGTTCGCTCGGACCTGTCTGGAGCCGCAATAATATCTTCGGCCATGGCGTCCCCTTCGCCTTTCCCTTATCCCCGGACACGGGCCCGGGGCTGACGGATGCGGGCTTTGCTCTCGTCCGCGAATGCGATCGTCTCGGCATCCTGGTCGATCTTGCTCACATCACCGAAAGGGGCTTCTGGGATGTCGCGAGAGCAAGCGAACGGCCGCTCGTCGCAAGCCATTCCAACGCCCATGCCCTGACGCCGGTCGCACGCAATCTGACCGATCGGCAGCTTGACGCGATCCGCGAACGCAAGGGTCTTGTCGGCGTCAACTACGCGACCGCTATGCTGCGGCCGGATGGCCGCTCTGAGGCAGCCACGCCGATCTCGGACGTTGTGCGGCATATCGATTATCTCGTCGACCGTCTTGGCATCGATTGCGTCGCGCTCGGGTCGGATTTCGACGGCGCGACCATTCCCGAGGAGATTGGTGATGCGGCGGGCAATCAGAAGCTGATCACGGCACTTCAGGAGCGCGGCTATGTCGGCGCGGACCTTCGCAAGCTCGCCCGGGAAAATTGGCTGCGTATCCTCGCTTCAGCCTGGAAAGAAAGCCGCGCTTCGGCCTGAAGATTCTTAGTTCTACAGCGTCCTTTGCGCGCCATATTTGACGCGCGGCGCTGTAGGCGTAGCTTGTTCTTGCATCCTGTCCACAACACGTGACATTTTGCCTGCATTCTGTTTTCTGGAGACGCTCATGCCGTTCCGCCGCTCGTTTCTTGCCGGATTGACTGCCTTTTTTCTCACGCCCTGCCTTGTTTTCGCGGCAGATCTTCCCGATCTCGGCGGCAAGACTGTCGTCGTCGTGACGGAGAATGCCTATCCGCCGCTGCAGTTCGTCGATCCGAAATCCGGCCAGGCGATCGGCTGGGAGTACGATGCGATGAACGAGATCGCCAAGCGTCTGAACTTCAAGGTCGAATATCAGAACACAAGTTGGGATGCGATGATCCAGGCCGTCTCGGATGGCCAGTACAACATCGGCATGACCGGCATTACCATCAAGGATGATCGCAAGGAAAAGGTGGATTTCTCCGACCCATACATGCGCTCGCAGCAGTTCATGCTGGTGCGCGGCGACGAGAACCGCTTTACCGATGCCAAATCCTTCGCGGCGCTCAAGGATGGCTTGATCGGCGCGCAGCCGGGCACAACCCCTTTCTACACGGCCGTCTACGAAGTGCTGGATGGCAACGAACAAAATCCCCGCATCAAGCTGTTCGAAACTTTTGGCGCCACTGTTCAGGCGCTGAAAGCGGGTGATGTCGACGTCGTTTTGACCGATGGCACCGCCGGCAAGGGCTATGTCGATGCCTCGAACGGCGCCCTGAAGCTGATCGGCGAGCCGCTCGGCACCGAGGATTTCGGCTTCATCTTTCAGAAGGGGTCCGACCTTGTCGCCCCCGTCAATTCCGCCATCGCCGTGCTCAAGGCCGACGGCACGCTGGATGCGCTGAACAAGAAGTGGTTCCTCGATTACAAGATGGGCGAATGACCTCGGCTCGCCCGAAGATTTCATGATGGCACCGGAACGATCCGCTGGCGGACAGATCAAGGGCGATTATCCCTGGTGGCTGGTCGCCCTCGTTCTGATTGGGTGCATTCTGGCCATGGTGATCGTCACCAACGGCATTTACGCCCAGGTCTTCCGGACAGTCGTCAATGGCGTCGGCATTACCATCTTCGTGACCTTGGTCGCCTTCGCGCTTGCAACTGTCCTCGGCCTCTGCATCGCCCTCTTGGGCCTGTCGGAAAGGCTCGTATTGCGTCAGATCGCCCGTTTCTATATCGAGATCATCCGTGGTATTCCGATCCTCGTGCTCCTCTTCTATGTCGCCTTCGTTGGCGCTCCGGGACTCGTTGCGGCCTACAATTTCCTGACTCGGCCGCTCGCAAATGCGGGTCTGACGGAGCCGTTGCTCGTTCGCGACCTCTCCCTGATGTGGCGTGCCATCATTGCTCTCATGATCGGCTACTCCTCCTTCATCGCAGAAATCTTTCGTGCCGGGATCCAATCCGTCGACGAGGGACAGATCGAAGCGGCCAAGGCCCTCGGCCTGTCGCGCTATCAGCGTTTCCGGCTCGTTGTCTTTCCGCAGGCCGTCAGGGTGATCTTCCCGCCGCTCTCCAATGATTTCGTCTCGATGGTGAAGGATTCGTCACTTGTCTCCGTGCTGGGTGTGGCCGACATCACGCAGATGGGAAAGGTCTATGCCGCTGGTTCCTTTCGCTTCTTCGAAACCTATTCGATCGTCACCTATATCTATCTTGTGCTGACGATCGGCCTGTCGCTGATGCTGCGGCAGATCGAAAAGCGGATGCGACGGGCGCATGAACGATAGGAATTGCCGAGAAGGCAGAAAATTGGTATGAGCGGCGGCTATGACAAAGATAGTCGGCAAAGACGGACATTACGTCGCGGTTTTCGTGCTGCAGGACCATAAGCGCCTGCCGGCCCGTTTCTTTGCCATGATCTCGGGCGCGCTCAACAGCCGACTTCGTTGATCTTTACGGCTGGCGGACCTTTTTCGCCGATGTCTCTTTTTCGAAATCTCAATACGGAACATAGCCATGAGCGCTCCGCGCACCCTTTACGATAAAATCTGGGATGATCATCTGGTCGACAGCCAGCAAGACGGAACCTGTCTTCTCTACATCGACCGTCACCTCGTTCACGAAGTGACGTCGCCGCAGGCCTTCGAAGGCCTGCGCATGTCCGGCCGCCAGGTTCGCGCGCCGCAAAAGACGCTCGCCGTCGTCGACCATAACGTGCCGACCTCTCCCGACCGCCATCTCGGCATCAAGAACGAGGAAAGCCGCATCCAGGTGGAGGCGCTCGCCAGGAACGCCGCCGATTTCGGCGTCGAATATTACTCCGAGAACGACAAGCGCCAGGGCATCGTCCACATCGTCGGTCCCGAGCAGGGTTTCACGCTGCCTGGCATGACCATCGTCTGCGGCGACAGCCACACCTCGACCCACGGCGCCTTCGGTGCGCTGGCGCACGGCATCGGCACCTCCGAGGTCGAGCATGTGCTCGCGACCCAGACGCTGATCCAGCAGAAGGCGAAGAATATGCTGGTGCGTGTCGACGGCCAGCTGCCGCCAGGCGTCACCGCCAAGGACATCATCCTCGCGATCATCGGCGAGATCGGCACCGCAGGCGGCACTGGCCACGTCATCGAATTCGCCGGCGAAGCGATCCGCTCGCTGTCGATGGAAGGCCGCATGACGATCTGCAACATGACGATCGAAGGCGGCGCCCGTGCCGGCCTGATTGCTCCGGACGAGACTACATTCGCCTACATTAAGGGCAGGCCGCGCGCCCCTGAGGGCGAGGCCTGGGACAGGGCACTCGAATATTGGAAGACACTGCATACCGATGAGGGCGCCCACTACGACCGCGTCGTCGTGCTCGATGCAGCCAATCTTCCGCCGATCGTCTCCTGGGGGTCTTCACCGGAGGACGTCGTCTCGGTGCAGGGTGTCGTTCCCAATCCGGACGAGATCCAGGATGAGACGAAGCGCGCTTCCAAGTGGCGTGCGCTCGACTATATGGGCCTGAAGCCGGGCACGCCGATGACCGAGATCAATATCGACCGCGTCTTCATTGGCTCCTGCACCAATGGTCGCATCGAAGACCTGCGCGAGGTCGCAAAGGTCGTCGAGGGCAAGACGGTCGCCTCGACCGTCAATGCCATGATCGTTCCCGGGTCTGGTCTCGTCAAGGAACAGGCGGAGGCAGAAGGCCTCGACAAGATCTTCAAGGCCGCCGGTTTCGATTGGCGCGAGCCGGGCTGCTCCATGTGCCTTGCCATGAATGATGATCGCCTGAAGCCGGGTGAGCGCTGCGCCTCGACCTCGAACCGCAACTTCGAAGGCCGCCAGGGCTTCAAGGGCCGCACTCACCTCGTTTCGCCCGCCATGGCGGCAGCGGCGGCGATCGCCGGTCATTTCGTCGATATCCGCGGATGGAAGTGAAAGCACGCTCCCTCTTTCGGTCACGGGAGAGGGAGCGCGCATGACCTGAGGGCTGATGGAGATCCCTTATCCGGTGGAAGACAAAAAGCGCATTCGGTGCGAGAATGATCTTGCACTGCATGGCTCCTTCCCTGTTCTTGTTTCGGTTGATTGAGATGGCCCGAAGTTCTGCGACCGGTTCTTCCGCAAAAAGGCGGCGCCTCATTCTACTGCGCCATGGGAAGTCCGCATGGCCGAACGGTGTTGCGGATCAGGACCGCCCCCTCGCTTCGCGCGGACAGAAATCAGCGCCGGTCATGGGGGCATATCTGGCCCGTGAAGAGCTTGTTCCCGACCTTGTGCTGGTATCGACGGCCCGGCGTACCCAGGAAACCTGGAAGCTCGTCAGCACCGCCCTGCCCCCGCATGTCGCCAAGCGCGATCTCACGAAATTATACGCGGCAGCGGCAACCGAAATTCTGAAGATCGTTCACGCCATCGAGCCCTCGGCGGCGACCGTCATGCTTATCGGCCACAATCCGGGCCTGCAGGCATTCGCACTGGACCTCTGCCGTGAGGAGGATCGGGATGCCCGCCGCCGTCTGCAGGAGAAGTTCCCCACCTGCGGGCTTGCCGTCATCGATTTCGAAGCGAACCGATGGGAAGACATTACCCCGACGAGCGGACATCTCGAAAGATTTGTGACGCCGCGCTCGCTTGTCTGAAGGATCATAAGGGCGGGTTTCAAGCCGCCCTTTAGAGCAATTCCAGGAAAAGTGCGAAGCGCTTTTCCGTTCGGATTTGCGTAAAAACAAAGGGTTAGAGCGGTTCTGCGATTCCATGAAAAGCTGAACCGCTCTGGCATCTCTATCAGAAGGCTGCAGTCTTGGGATCAGGACCGATACGCCCGCCGGCCTTGTCCAGCTTCGCGATTGCCGCCATATCGTCCGCGTCCAGCTTGAAGTCGAAGACCTGGAAATTCTCGATGATGCGGCTCGGCGTCACCGACTTCGGAATGACGATCAGACCGCTGTCTATGTGCCAGCGGATGATGACCTGAGCCGGCGTGCGGTCGTGTTTGGCGGCGATCGAGCCGATGACCGGATTCGTCAGCAGCATGCCCTGTCCGAGCGGGCTCCAGGACTCGGTGGCAATTCCAAGCTTCTCATGGACTTCGCGCAGCGTCCGCTGCTGAAAATCCGGATGCAGCTCAATCTGGTTGAGAACCGGTGCGACACCCGTCTCGCCAATGATGCGCTCGAGATGATCGGGGTAGAAATTGGAAACACCGATCGAACGCGCGCGGCCCTCTTTCTGCAGACGGACGAAGGCCTTCCACGTGTCCACATAGCTGCCACGATGCGGTGCCGGCCAATGGATGAGATAGAGATCGATATAATCGGTCCCGAGACGCTTCAGGCTGTCGTCGAATGCCTTGAGGGCAGAATCATAGCCCTGTGCGTCGTTCCACAGTTTTGTCGTCAAAAAGATGTCTTCACGAGCAACGCCGGAGGAGCGGATGCCCTCGCCGACACCTTCCTCGTTGTTGTAGATTGCAGCCGTATCGACATGGCGATAGCCCGCCTCGAGCGCTGCCCGTACCGTTGGAGCCGCGATATCATCCGGAGTACGCCAGACGCCGAGACCGACCTGGGGAATTGAGTGTCCGTCATGGAAGGTAATGATAGGGTGATTGGTCACACTATATCTCCAGTAATGAAGAGTAATGAACAAATGCGGGATATGAATTCGAAAGAAGGTTTCGGAGACCCTTTGCCTCCGGCTGACGGCGAATCCTCCGCCCGCCCTGATATAGGTCGCCAGATGACGATTATCACCCCTTGTGCAACCTCAAATGACTTTCACTCTCGTTCCCCGCCTGACGAACCGCATCAGCCGCACCATATCTTTTCGGCCGATCGCGATACATCCGGCTGTGGGCTCGTAACCCGGTTTGATCAGGTGGAGGAAGATCGCCGAACCGCGATTGCGGCGGCGCGAGCGGATATTCCAGTCGAGGACGAGGCAGATGTCATAGAGCCCGTCGCTCCGCATCATCTTTTCATGGCCCTCGGCAAAGGGTACCTTGACCAGTCGGTTGTAATTGGCATTTCTCGGCTCATCGCACCACAACATCTCCTTCCGGGTTCTCTTCATCGGCAGGGATGTCTGCAGGAAGCGGATTCTGTCGCCGCGCATGAAGCCGTAAAGCAGCATCATCGAAGCGATCGGCGTCGCGCCGTCACCTTCCTGCTTCGAGATGGTTCGCCCGGTACGCCCGATTGCGGCGGGGACAGTAACCGCCCCGAAACGGACGAATGCCCGGCTTTTACTGCCGGGCGCGGAACGCACAATGATAGTCGATCGCGCTATCCCGCTTGGCTGCCTTGCTTTTTCCATTTTTCTCCCATGTCTTGCCATTGGATTCGTTCGAACCATAGCAATTTCGATCAGGCGGCAAAGCCCGCGCGCGGGCACGACTTGCCAAAAATTGATTTTGGCGTAGGACATGAAAGACAAACCGCAAGGAAAAGAGCCGCATGACAGCACGCACTATTCTTCTGGTGGATGATGATGACGACCTGCGCGAGACCCTGAGCGAGCAGTTGTCGCTGTATGAGGAATTCACGGTCCTGCAGGAAGCCACGGCCGGCAAGGGTATCCAGGCGGCGCGATCGGGTGCGATCGACCTGCTCATCATGGATGTCGGTCTTCCGGATATGGATGGCCGCGAGGCGGTCAAGCTACTGCGCAAGGGCGGCTTCAAGGCGCCCATCATCATGCTCACCGGTCACGACACCGATTCGGATACGGTGCTCGGTCTAGAAGCCGGCGCCAACGATTACGTCACGAAGCCGTTCCGTTTTGCGGTGCTGCTCGCCCGCATCCGGGTGCAGCTCCGACAGCACGAACAGAGCGAGGACGCCACTTTCACCGTCGGTCCCTATCTTTTCAAGCCGAGCCAGAAGCTTTTGACCACCGACAACGGCCACAAGATTCGCCTGACGGAAAAGGAAGCGGCGATTATCCGCTATCTCTATCGCGCCGACCAGAAGGTCGTGACGCGCGACGTCCTGCTCGAAGAGGTATGGGGCTACAATTCCGGCGTCACCACGCACACGCTGGAGACCCACGTCTACAGGCTGCGCCAGAAGATCGAACGTGACCCCTCCAATGCGGAGATCCTCGTCACCGAAAATGGCGGCTACAAGATCATTCCGTGATCCAGGAAAAGCATGGCGCTTAACGATGATATCCGACTGCTTTCGAAGCTTCCCCTCTTTCAGAACATGGGGGAGGACCAGCTTCGTCTGATCGCTTTCGGCGCAGATCGCCGGCATATCTCCGCCGGCCAGACGCTGTTTCGTGAAAAGTCGCCGGCCGAATGCGCCTATGTTGTTGCAAGCGGCCGTTTCGAATTAAGCGTGCTAGGCGATGGTGGAAAGCCGGAGGTTGCCGCGACGGCAACGGCAGGCACGCTCCTGTCGGAACTTGCATTGATAACACTCGTGGAACGCAAATACACCGCGGTCGCCACCGAAGAGTCCGATGTCATCCGGATTACCCGCGCCCTGTTTCACCGCTTGATCGAGGAATATCCGGAAGCAGCGCAGCTGATAGAGTCGCGTATCCGCGACAACTTCGTCGCGATGGCGAAGCAGGCCGCTTCCATGCTGAGCCGGTTTTCCTGAAGCGCCTTCAAAGCTCGAAATGAGCAGTGACCGGCACATGGTCGGACGGGCGGTCCCAGCCGCGGGCATCCTTCAACACCTCGATACGCTGCAGCAAGGGGCCGAGATCGGAGGACGACCAGATGTGATCCAGGCGGCGCCCGCGATCTGCCGCCTCCCAGTCCTTGGCGCGATAGCTCCACCAGGTATAGAGCTTTTCGCTTGCCGGCACCTTCTGGCGCATGAGATCGAGCCAGGCGCCACGTTTCATGACGTCCAGCAACCCCTCGGTTTCGACCGGCGTATGGCTGACGATCTTCAAGAGCTGCTTATGGGACCACACGTCATGCTCGAGTGGCGCGATATTGAGATCGCCGACGAGAATGGCTGAAACCCCGGGCTCGGCATTGGCATGAAGCCGTTTCATCTCCTCGATGAAATCGAGCTTGTGCCCGAATTTCGGATTGATCGTGCGGTCGGGTTCATCGCCCCCTGCGGGGACGTAGAAATTGTGCAGCCTTATCCTGCGGCCCCCGCGCTCGAAGATTGCGGAGATATGCCGGGAGTCGCCGACGCCGCAATAATCCTGCCGATGATCTTCCAGGAGCGGCACGCGTGAAGCGATCGCAACGCCGTGATAGCCCTTCTGCCCGTGAATGATGATGTGGTCGTATCCCATCGCCCGAAGCGGAGAGGCCGGAAACAGGTCGTTTGGAACCTTGGTCTCCTGCAGGCAAAGAATATCCGGCCGATGTTTGAGGACGAACTGCTCGACGAGCGGCATGCGCAGCCTGAGCGAATTGATATTCCACGTCGCGATCGAGAACCCCATGCCCTGCCCTTCTGCGGTCAAACGCAAAGGGTTTAGAGCAAAGGCGACGACGGAACCAGCGGCCTTGCACCGTCATCCGACTTCTTCAACGGAAAAAGCACGAGGCGCAGAATTTGCACCTGCACTGCCGGTCGAATCAAGGCGCTCCCTCAACCTCCCTTGCGGATATCCTCATAGGGAATGCGGAAGACGCGATCGTCGAACTGGACACCGGTCCTGACGTTGAAAATCATGACGGAGGTGTCCTTGCCCTGATTGTCCGTAATCGTCCACTGCCTGAGATCGTAAGTCTTCGGATCAAACATCATGGTGATCAGCGAATTGCCGAAAACGCTGTTGTTGCCGAGGGCGATCGTCGTCAGATCCGGCTCCTCCTTGACGCCCCTCACCATATCGGCCGAAAGATCGATGTGCCTTGCAAGCAGCAGGCTCAGCGGCGTCTTTGAAAGCGGATAGAGATCCCAGGTCTTGAGCTTGACGTTGCCGATCGCAACGCTCTTGCCGTCGGCGATGACCCTGAGCGGCGAAGGATCGTTGTAGTTGAACCGCAGCTTGCCGGGACGCTCAATGTAGAATTTCCCGCCCGACTGCTCCCCGCGCGGCCCGAATTGCACGAACTCGCCCTGCATGGTGATCACGCCGGAAAAATGATCGGCAATCGCCTGGGCCGTGCCGACCGGCTGAGCGGCGGCCTGGGCGAAGACGGCCGATGGAACGGCACTGGCGATCGTCACGGCACCGAAAGCGCCCAAGAGGGCGCGCCGCGTCATAGGCGCGCTGATCGGCGAAAGAAGGACTTGAGGCTCTTTCATGTTGTTCTCCATTGTGCGATCTCCATGATGCCGAAACGCGGCGTCTTCATGGCGTGCATTTTGTCTGAACAGAAACGGGCGAGAAGCGCATCAAGTTTCATGAGGATTTCGTAAGTCGTCAATATATTTGATATTTACGATGCTCAGCGATCGATGATGTCGGCCTCCGTCGGCACCAGGATTTCCCGTTTTCCCGCGTGATTGGCGGGGCCGATGATGCCTTCCTGTTCCATGCGTTCGATCAGCGATGCGGCGCGGTTATAGCCGATGCCGAGGCGGCGCTGGACATAGGAGGTGGAAGCCTTGCCGTCGCGCAGCACGATCGCCACCGCCTGATCATAGGGATCGTCGGAATCCGCAAGGTTGGACGTGCCGGCGGGCCCGCCGTCCATATCGTCGTCGTCATCGTCGGCCGTGATCGCATCGAGATATTGGGGCGAGCCCTGCGTCTTCAGGTAGGAAACGATCTCCTCGACTTCGGTATCCGAGACGAAGGGACCGTGTACACGCTGAATGCGGCCACCACCGGCCATGTAGAGCATGTCGCCCATGCCCAGCAGCTGCTCGGCTCCCTGCTCGCCGAGAATGGTGCGGCTGTCGATCTTCGACGTCACCTGGAAGGAGATGCGTGTTGGGAAGTTCGCCTTGATGGTACCGGTGATGACGTCGACCGAGGGACGCTGTGTGGCCATGATGACATGGATGCCGGCCGCACGCGCCATCTGCGCCAGTCGCTGGACTGCGCCCTCGATATCCTTGCCCGCGACCATCATCAGATCTGCCATCTCGTCGATGATCACGACGATGTAGGGCATCGGCTGCAGATCGAATTCTTCGGTCTCGTACATCGCCTCGCCCGTATCGCGATCGAAGCCTGTCTGCACGGTGCGGGTGATGGCCTCGCCCTTTGCAAGCGCCTGCTCGACGCGCGTGTTGAAGCCGTCGATATTGCGCACGCCGATCTTCGACATCTTCTTGTAGCGCTCTTCCATCTCGCGCACCGTCCATTTGAGCGCGACGACCGCCTTCTTCGGATCGGTGACGACCGGCGACAGGAGATGCGGGATGCCGTCATAGACGGAGAGTTCGAGCATCTTCGGGTCGATCATGATCAGACGGCACTGTTCGGGCGTCATGCGGTAGAGCAGCGACAGAATCATGGTGTTGATCGCCACGGATTTACCGGAACCCGTCGTGCCCGCGACGAGAAGATGCGGCATCTTGGCGAGGTCGGCGATGACCGGCTCGCCGCCGATCGTCTTGCCGAGCGCCATGGCAAGCTTGGCCTTGCTGCCCTCGAAATCACGGCTGGCGATCAGCTCGCGCAGATAGACGGTCTCGCGGGTCGAATTCGGTAATTCGATGCCGATCGCATTGCGCCCCGGAACGACGGCGACGCGGGCCGCAATCGCGCTCATCGACCGCGCAATGTCGTCGGCAAGCCCGATGACGCGCGACGATTTGATGCCCGGCGCCGGTTCGAGTTCGTAGAGGGTCACGACCGGGCCGGGCCGGACGTGAATGATCTCTCCCTTGACGCCGAAATCCTCGAGCACGCCTTCGAGCATGCGCGCGTTCTGTTCCAGTGCATCGCTCGTCAGCGTTGGGTCACGCACTACGTTCTTCGGTTCGGCCAGAAGCAGCATCGACGGAAGCTGAAAACCGTGCGGCCGGATGAAGGACCCCTGCGCTTCGCGCTCCAGGCGGGCACCCGGCTTCGGGCGACCTGCCGGGGGTACGACGCGCGGCTGCGCAATCCCAGGTGCTGCCGTTTTCGCCGGCGTCGGCATGGGAGCCCAATCATCATCCTCGTCGTCATCCGGCAAGATGGCGGCAGGGCGCGGCGGCATGTCCGTGTCAAAGGGCGGACCATCGTCCTCGTCGACGGAGATGGCCGGCGCCGAAACGATCCTTCGGGACGCGGCCGATCCCATGGAAGGCTCCATGCGCTCGCGCGCGACCGGCGCCTTGGCGCGAACGGGTTCGTTCAACCTGCCGAATTCATCATCATTGAAATCATAGGGAGAATCGAAATCGCGATCGGGGCGCTTGCGCGGCCCCATGCCGAAGATGCGACGAAGGCGAGCTTGTCCCGTGTACCAGGCGTGTGTCAAGGCACCGAGCGCGAGAAGCCCGGAATAGCCATCATCATCCTCATCATCGTCGCCAACAGTTTGGGCCTTGCTCGGTAGATCGTCGATATCTTCCTCATCCTCGGAGACGGCGTTGCGGACCAGGCCGGCCGAAAACAGCATGAGCCATGTCGTGGGAACCGCAAAGATACAGCCGAGCACGGTCGCGAAGGTGCCGGTCGGATAGGTACCGACGAACAGGGCCGGAAATCGAAGGATCATGTCGCCGATCACACCGCCGATCCCGTTGGGGATAGGCCAGGTAAGCGGCGCCGGGAAGCAGCCGACGACCGCCGATGCGAGAATGATACTCCCAACCCAGGCCCCGGCGCGCGCCGGCAGACGCGTGATCCGCCGCCCGGAAATCAATGCAAGCGCCCAGGCGACGACAGGCAGGAGGGCAAGCACGCTGGCAAGGCCCAGGAACTGCATCATGAGATCGGCGAATTCTGCGCCAGGCCGACCGAGGATATTCGTCGGCGCATTGCTGGTCGCGTAGGAATAGCTCGGATCCATGACATTCCAGGTCGCGAGCGCCGCCACCGCCAGCGCCAGAAGCACGAAGAGCACTAGGCCCGCGAGCCCCAGCATCTGCCGCCAGACGAATGTCGAAAGCGTAAAGCGGCCGGAGCGGCCGTCGATTGCTGCCGAGGTGCTTCTGCCCATGATGTCCTATCCGTCCGTTACTCAACTTCGGGCGAATCGGCCTAAGACCGGCCGGGTCGCGCAATACACCCGACCACCCTAACCGCATGGGAGTTAATGTCGTGTTAACCATGCGCCGGAGGTGGGGTCCCCTTCGCAAAATCGATGGCCTAATGCATGTCGCGCAAGAGTGTGCAGCGGTTGTCTAATCGCATTGCCTTCGTCAAGGGCCGTTTTGGCATTCGGCATTGGCCGTTTTTGAGAACGGGCAACGCGACATCTTCGATTGGTTGGGCAATGCTGTCTTCAAAGCTGTCCAGCGCCGGGAGCAGGGTTGTCTCCGCGGTCGACA
>NZ_JAULLL010000025.1:0-89310 GCF_041357635.1 Sinorhizobium sp. CB7 | reverse complement strand
CGCGCCGTGGACACGGCGCGGCTGGATCCCTGTGACAAGCACAGGGAAGAGGGAAGTTGGGGAGCGTCAACGCCACTTAACCACCTATGAGATCGTGGATCGGCGAAATTTGCCCTGCATATCACCCCTCATGGAATTCCACCTCGCCATCAACCCGGACAACCTCCTGAAAGCTCACATCTAGGTAACCGGATAGGGACCGTCGGCGAAGACCTCGTCGTGATAGCCCTTGCTGCCGATTACGCCAGCAAGCGGACTGCGCCAATCCTTGCCGACACGGAGACATTCGAGCGCGTGCCGGAAATCATAGCGGGGATGCCATCCAAGCGCTTGGCGCGCGTGTTCGTTGACATAGACGCGGTCGATTTCAGGAAACATCTTCCAACCGAGGCCGGCGTAGAGTTCGGGCTGGTTAGGGAACAGTCTTTCAACCGCGCCCGGGGCGTTGCGGCGCAGTCCGGCGAGATCGTCTCGCGTGAACGGCGTCGTTGCCGAAATGATATACCGGTCGAAACGGATCTCAGGTGCCTTTTCGAGCGCCAGCAGATGCGCGCTCACGACGTCCTCGATATCGACCCGGCGATAGAGCAATTCATTGGTCTGCGCGTTATCCGCCGTATAGCGGTTGCGGATCTCGGCATTGTCATCTTCTTCGGGGAAGAAGCGCGAGGTGCGCAGGATGATGGCGGGCAGATGTCTCTTGCGGGCAAACAATTCGCAAAGACCTTCGGCGGCGAGCTTGGTGACGCCATAGATGTTCTTGGCGACCGGCACGACATCTTCAGTGATCCAGGCGGCCGGTTGGTTCGCCGCCGGGCTCAATGCTTCGCCGAATGCGCTGGTGGTGCTGGTGAAGACGAAACTCTCGACACCCGCCAGGACGGCTTCCTCCAGCAGGTTCAAGGTGCCGGTCATGTTGGTGTCGACGAAGTCCTTGTTGTCGTGGGTTGCCACATGCGGCTTGTGCAGCGTTGCCGCATGCACGACCGAACGGATGCCTTCCATGGCAGCGGCGACAAAGGCCCTATCCGTGATCGAGCCGACCGTATCGGTGAATTGAGAGGGCTTGATGTCGAGGCCGCGCGCCGGTCGGCCGGCGGCATGGAATGTCCGCATCAGGGCCTCGCCAAGATGGCCAGCGCTTCCCGTCACCAGAATCGTCATTGTGTCTCTCCACGACTAGGGCGGTTCAGCTTTCATGGAATAGCAGAACCGCTCTAACCTTTGTTTCCACGCAATTCCGAACGGAAAACCGCTTCGCACTTTTCCTGGAATTGCTCTAACTGGTGAAAAGGCTAGCAAAGCGAATTTGGCCGGGGCAACGCATAAAATATGCATCGCGGCATTCAGGCGATTGTCGTTACCAGGCGCCCGGCGCTTCCGTCGGCAAGGCTGATCCTTTCCCAGAGCACGCGGCCGGTGGCGATCGGCAGAAGAGGGTCGCTGTTCATGCCGGTATCGACGGCAAGGGTATTCACATATCCCTCGTGCCAGCCGATCCCTTCGAGTGTCCCTTCCGCCGCGGCGATTTCAGCCGATGCATAGGGAAGAAGCGATCTCCCCAGGAAGGCGGAGAGCGGCGCCCGCCATTCGGCCTGTCGCGCAGGCGAGGCGGCAAGAAGCCGGTGCGTTCGGTCGCAGATCAGATGCACCTTTGCGGATGAACTCTCGACAAGCCGCTTCAGCGCGGCATCGCGGGCCGGATCGGGTGCGACGGCGAAAAATGCCTGCACGGCGAGGGCCTGATCAGCCGAGAGCGTCAGGAGGCCCCGTTCCCAGCGCGAAACGGTCGCCTGGCTGACATTCAAGCGCTCAGCCAGATGGCTTTGCTTGATGCCGGCCAGCAATCGCATGCGCCGCAGAACGCGTCCGGAGAGTGTCATGGCCCGGTCCCGCCTGCCTCAGCCGAGGCAGGCATAAAGGGGAAGGGAATGCGCGCCCTGTGGTGTCAGTCTGGCGAGCATTTCTTCGGCCTTGGACCGCTCTGCTTTGTGGTTTCGGGCCGCCGTCTCAAGGAGATTCTTGAACTCGTCTATCCCGACGCCGTCGGCGCTGCGAATCAACGCGATCAGGGGATCGCGCAATACTTCATCTAGGGTCAGATCATTCCTGGTCTTGGTCACGGTTCTTCCTCCTTTCATGGGCGGTCGCCCTGTCTCCGCTATCGCGGTGCTGGCCGGTGGATAATATGTCCGGGCATTGACACCATCGCATCACGGTGTTACCGGTAAGTAACAACATACCTGTTACCGGGCGGTCACATCGATGTCAAGAACTTCTTCCGCAAAAAAATTGAATCATGTCCCCGAGGCGTCTTCCAGCGAAACCGCCGGCGAGCGCGTACCACCGCGTGAGAGGATCGTTGCGACGGCGCTGGAGCTTTTCCGCGAGCATGGAATCCGAGGAATTGGCGTCGACGCCATCGCGGATGCGGCGCTCACCAACAAGATGACGCTCTATCGGCATTTTGGCTCCAAGGACGAGCTGGTCTGCGAGACGCTGCGCCGCGCGTCCGAGAAAGCCGAAGCGATATGGCGCCATCTGGAAGAAACACATCCCGGCGATCCGCATGGCCAGCTTAAGGCCTGGGTGGAAGCTGTCGGGCAAAGGCTGCAAGGGGAGCCCAGCGGCTGCGATCTCGCCAATGCCGCCGTGGAACTGAAGAGCGAGGGGCATCGCGCTCACGAGGTCATCGAAAGGCACAAGCAGGCGCAGCGGGAGCGGCTTGCCCGGCTTTGTGCGGATGCCGGAATGCGCGAGCCGGAACTTCTTGCCGATACGCTGTTGCTTCTTCTGGAAGGTGCGCGTATCAGCCGCCAGGCGATGGGCAGCGCCGGCTGCTGCAAGCAGTTTGCAAAGGCCTGCGCGATCGCGATCGCCTCCTGTGAAGCAGACTAGGGTCTGTACCTCGTTAAATGCGTCGAACGCGCTGAGCCAACCAGGGTCGGATGCTCAGAGAGCATCAGGATGGCCCGTTTTCCGCCCGTCCCTACGAATAAAGCAATTCTGCATCGCCATCTTTCATCCAGATTGTTGACGGTCACACTTTTGCCTGCAGCGTCAGAAATCGCTCAATCATGGCGTTGACCTGGTCCGGGACCTCGAGCTGGCAAAAATGACCGGATCCGACGGTCTGGCCGTAGGCCAGACCAGGTACCAACTCTCGAAGGCGCGTCATGTCCGATCTCGGCTGCGGCCCGTTCGCCGCGATATAAAGGGCAGGACAAGTGAGCCTCAAACCTGCCGAGGCGGGATCGTGGTCGCGCAATCCTTCCAATGCGGAGATCATGACATGTTGCGGCACGGAAGTCATACCCGCCAGGATATCGGCAAGTCGGCCCCTGTCGTCGGTTGGGATCGCAAGTGCCTCCGACACGTAGGACTTGAGGGCGTCACGATAATTAGAACCGTTGAGCATGCGGAGCAAGGGCTCGATTGCCGCGCGGGAAGCGGCCGGGCGCGCAACCGCGCTGTCGATCATGACAACCGCAGCAGCCAGGTCGGGCCGTCGACGGCCAAGTTCGTAGGCGACACTACCTCCCATGCTGTGGCCGATGAAGTACGCCTTTGCCATCCCCAACTCGTCGCAGAGCCAGGCGACATCGTCTGCGAAAACCTGCATAGAATAGCTTTGTCGCGGTTGGCCGCTTTGTCCGTGCCCCCGCAGATCCACAGCCATCACGCGATAGTCGAGGGATTGAAATCGCCTCATCTGGGGACTGAAACAGGTGTGGTCGCAGCACCATCCGTGAATAAATACCAGGTTGGGATCGCCCACTTCCGTGAATTCGAAGGAGAGGTCCACGCCGTTGCGTTGAAGTGAATGCATTGACTGTGCTCCTTCCTCGACGGTCGACGTCACGCTTGCGCTCCATTGGCGCAATCAGGAGTAACACTTTTAAACTTGGAATCTTGTGGCATTTGCGACCTAATTCGGCAGCCTTATCCTTTTGCCGTAAAGTACGGGGCAAAATGAGCTCGAAATCAAGCATCACTGATCTTTTATTCGTCTGTCAGTGGAGTGAACGCAATGACCGGCAAGACGTCCATCCAGCCAACGAAGGTCGCAAGGAAGGCCGCCGCGGCGAAGAAATCGTCGGCGCACGCAGCTGTGCCCAAACCCACCGCACCCAAGAGCAAGGCGCCCGCAGCGGCCGCGAAGCCGACCCTTCTTTCAGGTGGCAACCCTCAGATCGCGAAGGGATACGGCGATGCCCCCGTGCAGGCCTACATCGCGGCCATGCCGGGCTGGAAAAGCGACGTCGGGCGCCGTCTGGACGCGTTGATCGAAAGCACCGTCCCCGACGTCCAAAAGGCGGTCAAATGGAACTCGCCGCTGTACGGAATGGAGGGCCAAGGCTGGTTTCTTGGCATCCATTGCTTCACGAAGTACATCAAGGTGGCTTTCTTCCGCGGCACATCGCTCAGTCCCGTTCCCCCCGGCGTGTCCAAAACTGAGGAGACGCGCTATCTCAACATCCATGAGGACGACCAGCTCGACGAAGCTCAGTTCACCGCCTGGGTGAGGCAAGCCAGCCAATTGCCCGGCGAACGAATGTGAGCGGCTAGAGCCGGATGATTTCAGGTCGATTCGACCTGAAATCTGAATCCGCCTCTAAATCAAAAAGTTAGAGCGGGATGTCGAAAACCGCGCACACTTTTCGGCATCCCGCTCTGTTTGAGCGACAACAACGATGAAGAAAGCGGCTACGACCATGAAGAAGAGCGTCTCGAAGGAAGCGACAGAAGATTCTCCCTCTCATCTGATAGATGCGAGAATAAAGGAGTTGAGCGATTGGCGGGGCGACATGCTTGCCCGCATTCGAATGCTCATCCGGCAGGCGGATCCCGAAATGCTCGAAGAGTGGAAGTGGAGAGGGGTTCCGGTGTGGTCGCATGACGGCATAGTCTGCACCGGTGAGACCTACAAGAATGTCGTGAAGATGACCTTCGCCAAGGGGGCCTCGCTGGAGGACCCTTCAGGCCTCTTCAACTCCAGTCTCGAAGGCAACACCAGGCGTGCCATCGATTTCCATGAGGGCGACAAGATTGATGAAGAAGCGTTGCAGGCGCTCATTCGCGCCGCCGTGGCGCTGAACACATCGGTGCGCGCTACCGCTCGTCCTCAGAGGAGACCTTCTGGATCGTCGTGAAACCGGCGGGGACGCTGGTTCCTTGCGATCGTTTCCTTCAAGGCCGGCCGATCAATTGCTTCCGGGCTCGAGGGTGATTGCGGGACTGCTGCCACGCCATATAACGCGTTTGAGCGTCGTACGCCGCTTTCTCAACCAATGTGTAATTTCTGACATAGCGTCTGGCGAATTCCAGCATCCCCCAGTCTTGGTACTGCATTACGTGCGTTAGTTCATGCACCCATAGGACCGGGTCGTGAAGTGCATCATCCTGATTTCTGAAAACGATCACATAGTCGAGTGTGATGGCGAAAGCCCCGACATATTTGATGGCATTGGCCTGCAGGGTCAGGTCGCCGCCACCACCGACCCTGAAGCGTGCAATATCAAGAATATGATCGGGAATGAAACCTGCGAGTTCGTTTCGAATATTGGTGGGTATGGGCTGCACCCCGCTGGCCAGTGCGTCGTCCCTCGATCTTGCGATGAGTTGCTGGACGGCGGGAGCCGCAATTTGGACCAGGGCTTCGTTGGCGACGTTTGAAAGGCTCTGGTCCGCCTCCGCGTATCCAGGAACCAGGTCCTCGATTTGCCTCTTTGCCTCATCGAGGGCCGTGCCAACTCCCGGTGCAATGATATTGACAGCGTCCCCAATCGATCCGGCTGCGAAACTCGGCGAGGTGACGCAAATCGAGGCCAGAAGAAAGACAAGTGGGCTTCCATGAAATCCGACAGCTTTCATCGCGCATCTTCCACCACCTTTCAAAGGATGATACTGCAACTTTTAGAGGAGTCGAGTCATGTCTCATTTGACGAAGCTGCCGGCATCATCTGATGATTTATGTTCATTTGGTCTTTGTTGCAGCCTTTTCGTAGCTCGGCATGGCAACTTATAAGTGCATTATTGTTTTCTAAACTGAAAACTTGCGGCCCCTTTCCTGAGGCGATCACAAAGAGGTCACGATCCTGTAGGAACCTAACAAACGCGCCACCATTTCTTATATCAGGGGGAGGAAAAAAGGCGCATGGCCATGAAGAGTCGTTATCTTCGCAGTCTGTACGTCAAGCGGATCGAGCTTGAGAACAAGCTCGAACTGCACGAAGCACGTTATTGTTTCGGCGAAGGCGAGATCGAGGACGGCACGGAAGCCGAGCTGATCGACCGGATCAACGAGATTTCCAGGGAGATCGCCGAAATCGAGAAGCGGCAGGCCTATTGAGGCGGCGGTGCGCCGGCTTTCAACAAGGCTATCGCCCTTTCGTCAGGCTGTGAGTCATAGAAGCGGTCGAGCGCCTGGTGAAACGGCGATCCGGCTTCGCTGATGCTCGCAAAAAGGGTCATCGAGGATCGGAATTTAAGATCGTCCGGCGAGCCGAGAATGGCATGGGCCGTCCGGTCCTGAACAGACAGCATCGCTTCCACGCATCGGTTGAGCCGCGGCCCAAGGATCGGATCGGCCAGATAGGCAGATGCTTCGTCGGCGGAGCGGATGGCGTATTTCTCCGACATGTGGGACGCGCCGAGACCTGCGATCTGGGGAAAGATGAACCACATCCAGTGCGATCGCTTCCGTCCGGCTTTCAGCTCTTCAAGAGCCTGACCATAGACGCCGTTCTGCGCTTCGATGAAGCGGTCGAGCTCATAGGTTTGGGTTGCGTCGGCCATTGGACTATCCTCCCTCGGATACCTTACGGAAGAAACGTTCCGACATCGATTCCTTTCCATGCGTTTGCCGGACGTAGCGAGGTCAAAACGCGTTGGCTTCGAGCGCGCTCCCTGTCATGCCGGACACGGGAATGGCGCAGCCGCGCCCGCCGGTGTCGCAGCCAATCCCGACCGCCCCGGACAAGTGCGTTAGTCTCGACGCAAACAGCTATGCCGGCTAAGCTTTTCCTCGGGTTTCCAGGCCATCCCATGATGAGTTCCGCCTATATCATCGAGCCGCAGCGCCGGGTCGAGGTGATCCATGAGACCGATGTCCTGGTCGTGGGGTCGGGGCCGGGCGGCTTGGCGGCGGCTCTCGCGGCGGCGCGGGCAGGCGTGGATGTGACGCTTGTCGAGCGCTTCGGTTGTTTCGGAGGCAATATCACCGTCGTTGGGGTCGAAGGTTTTGCCTGGTATCGGCACGAAAAGACGATAGAGGCGGGCGGGATCGGCCGCGAATTCGAGGAACGTGCCAAAGAGATGGGCGCCGCCGTGCCCGAGAGCCAGTCACTGAGCTACGAGCTCGATTCGGAAGGCTTCAAACTGGTCGCCGACCGGCTGGTCGAGGAGGCGGGTATCCGGCCGATGCTGCATCGCCAGTTCGTCGCGCCGATCATGGACGGCAATCTGATCACGGGCATCATCACCGAATCCAAGGCAGGGCGCGAGGCGATCCTTGCGGCCCGCGTCATCGACGCGACAGGTGACGCCGATGTCGCGACCCGCGCCGGCGCGCCGACCATCAAGACGCCGATCGAGCGCATGCAGGCCGCTTCTGTGATGTTTCATTTGGCCGGCGTCGACAAGCAGGCCTTCCTCGCAGGCGTGCGGACAGATCCGCAGACCTATGGCGACTGGTCGACCGGTGAATGGCAGATTGAGACTTCCGGGAAGGAGGACGCCATGTTCTCGCCTTTCCTCGGCAAGCCTTTCGCCCGGGCGATCCGCGATGGCGTCATTCCCGCCCATCTCAATACGATCTCCGGTACGTGGGGGGCGCTGCACGATACCGGCGAGCTTACCTATATGAACCTCATCCATCTTGCCGGCTGCGACGGAACGGATCCCGACAGCATGACACGGTTCGAGATCGAGGGGCGGCGCCAGTCGATGCTGGCGATCGAGGCATTGCGGCGATATACGCCCGGCTGCAGCCATGCCAGGCTTCGCAATTTCGGCATGACGATCGGCATTCGCGACACGCGCAAGCTCGACGCTGTCTACAATATGACCGAGCAGGACGTGCGCGGCGAGGCCCGCTTCGACGATACGATCGGCATCTATCCGGAATTCATCGATGGCTACGGCGTGCTGATCCTGCCGACGACCGGCCGCTACATGCATATTCCCTATCGTTCCATGCTGCCGCAGGCGGTGGAAAATCTGCTTATCGCCGGCCGCGCCATCGGCGGCGACAGCATTGCGCATGCGGCGACCCGCAACATGGCCTGCTGCGCGGTATCGGGGCAGGGCGCCGGTGTCGCGGCCGCGTTGTCGGTGAAGCATGGGCAAAGTGCAAGGGAAGTCGATATCGTCCCTGTCCAGGCCGAGCTCCAGCGCCAGGGCGTGCGAATTCACTGAACTAGGCCAATCGGTCACGCTGGATTCTCCAGTTCCCCCTTGAGCCTGTCGATGATCGACAGGGCGTGGCCGGCATAATGGCTGATCCAGCGATCGTAGATGTGCTTGATCGGCAGGCTGTTCAGGTGATTCCAGCGTTCTCGGCCCTCTTTCTTCGCAATCACCAGATCTGCATCCTCCAGAACCTTCAGGTGCTGCATGACCGTGCAGCGGTCCATATCGGCGAAGGCCTCGCACAGCGTGCCTGTTGTCTTCGGTCCATCCTTTAGAAGATCGAGAATTTCGCGCCGCCGGTAATGGGCGAGCGCTTTGAAAACAGGGTCATTGTCTGATTCGCTTGACATGTTATATTTTTATAACGTAATTGGTTTTGGATCAACGGTGAAGAGGAGAACGACGATGTCCCTCAATATTCGCGTTTCAGGACGCATCGGTCGTCCCGTGGGCGAGGTCTTCGATGCGGTTGTCAATCCGGAGAAGCTGAGCGGTTATTTCACGACGGTCGGCGGGGCGAGCGCGCCGCTCGTTCAGGGCACGCGGGTCACATGGTGGGGTGAGGCGCCCGTCGAGGTCGAGAAGGTCGTGCCAGAGCGGAGCATCGTGCTTCGCTGGGACGGCGGCAAGGACGCCAGCGGTGTGGCCTACAAGACATTGGTGGAGATGACCTTCGATGCGCTTGAGGACGGCGGGACGATGGTGACGATCGCCGAATCCGGCTGGCGCGACGACGAGGCCGGGCGGCGCGGCACCTATCTCAATTGCGAGGGCTGGACGCAGATGCTCTGCTCGATGAAGGCTTTCGTCGAATATGGCATCAATCTGCGCGAGGGCTTCTATCTCAGCGAGATGAAAGGCAAGCCTGCGCGCGAACCCGACGTCTAGAGGGGGATGCTGAAAAGAGTGCGCGGTTTTCGGGCGACATCCGGGTCAAAGGAGGCGATCGCGATGACAAATATGAGCGACGATACGGACAGCACCGAGCTGCTTCAAGGCGGTCTCGACATCGCGATGAAGATTCCGCCGCATCAATACCACGACACACTTGCGTTCTACCGAAAGGTCGTCGGCCTTAAGGAAATCGGGCAAGAAGGCGCCGTCGGCTTCGCGTTCGGCCCCGTTCGGCTCTGGATCGACGAGGCGCCGGGGATGAGCCAGGCCGAGGTCTGGCTGGAACTCTTCTGCAAGGATTTCGACCGCGCGGCGGCGCATCTCGCCAGCGCCGGGGTCGTCCGCTGCGACGCCATTGAGGCGCTCCCCGAAGGCTTTCGCGGCGGCTGGATCGTCAATCCAGCCAATATCGTGCACATGGTGCGGGAGGCGGACGCCTGGTAGTGACGAGGATCATAGGCGACTTGTCGATGGCGCCCGCTTTCGCGATGCCGCGGTTATCGGCCGTCTGGTCACCAGCCAAAAAAGCAAAGCCGTCGCACTGATGCAGGCGCCGAGGACGGAAACGCCCGTCCAGCCCGCCCAGCCATAGGCGATTGTTGAAGCGATGGCGCCGAATGCACTCCCTGCCGAATAGAACACCATATAGCTCCCGATGAGCCTGCTTTGCGCATCCGGTCGCAAGGCAAGGATCACGCTCTGATTGGTGACGTGAACGGCCTGGATGGCAAAATCGAGAATAAGGACGCCGAATACGAACGGCCAAAGGGAATGACTTAACAGGGCGATGGGCAACCAGGAGAAAAGCATCAGCGCGAGCGATATGCCGGTCGTCCATTGAGCAAGCCCCCGGTCAGCGAGCCGACCGGCAGCTCCGGCCGCCAGAGCGCCTGCCAGACCGACGATGCCGAAAAGTCCTATCCCCGCATGCGACAGCGACAACGGCGGTGCGGTGAGTGGCAGCACCATCGCCGTCCAGAAAGTGCTGAATGTCGCGAAGATCAGAAGCGCGAGAATGGCACGTGTGCGAAAGAGCGGCTCTTCGGCGAGGAGCATCACGGCGGACCGCAGAAGGTGCGGATAGGATGTGCGCGCCCGCTTCGCGGTTTCGGTCGGCAGTCTTCGAGCAAGGATCGCCGTCGTGATCAGCATCAGGGCGGCTGAGGCCAAGTAGACGCTTCGCCAGCCGGCTATATCCGCCAGGACGCCGGAAACGAAGCGCGCCAGCAATATGCCAATGACAACGCCGCTGGTAACCACGCCGACCGTCTTGCCGCGCTCGCGCTCGACGACGAGCGCGGCGGCAAAGGCGACCAGAACCTGTACGGCGACGGCGAGCAGCCCCACAAGGCACAATGCTGCCAGGAGGATGATGAAGTCCGACGATGTCGCGGCCGCCAAGAGCGCCAGTGACGACAGGATGGTCTGCAGGACGATGAGACGGCGCCGGTCGACGAGGTCGCCGAGGGGCACGAGGAAGATCAGGCCCAGAGCGTAGCCTAGCTGGGTCGCGGTCACGACGGTGCCGATCATTGCAGGCCTAACGCCGAGATCGCGAGCCATTGCATCGAGCAATGGCTGGGCGAGATAGATATTGGCGACGCTGAGGCCGCACGCCATCGCGAAAAGCAGAATATCTGTCCCGCTCAATCCTCTGTAGGCCGGATCACCTCTTCGTTCGGTCATGGCAATCTCCTTCTGAATATGGTCCTATAATAAGACTAGTTGTCTTGCGACTTGTCTAGTCCTATTATGAGACCAATTTGGATGGAGGCGAACTTGGTAAAGAGAACCAGCCTGAAACGGGCCGAATGTCCCGTCGCGCGCAGCCTTGATACGATCGGCGACTGGTGGTCTCTCCTCATCATTCGCGACGCCTTCGATGGGGTGCGACGTTTCGGTGAGTTTCAGAAGAGCCTTGGGGTTGCGAAGGGAATTTTGGCAACGCGGCTGAAAAGCCTGGTGGAGGCCGGGGTCATGAAGTTGGCGCCAGCCGCCGATGGCAGCGCCTATCAGGAGTATGTGCTAACGGAAATGGGACGGGGACTGTTTCCTGTGATTGTCGGTCTGCGGCAATGGGGCGAAGCCAGTCTCTTTGCGCCGAACGAACGTCGCTCGGTGCTCGTGGATACCGCGCGGGGAGAGCCGGTCGGCAGGCTGGAACTTCGATCGAAGGACGGACGCCGCCTCGGTGCCGAGGATACCGTCGTTCGAAAACCAGTCTAGTTACTTCTGGCCGGCGACGGCACCCACTATCTTCGTTAGAATGTGACACAGACTTCGCTTGCCTGACGCCGTGCCAGTGCTAGTTTTCCGATATCGTTTCAAATACCAGGAGATACGGAGATGCAGCTTGGCATGGTTGGTTTGGGCCGCATGGGCAACAACATGGTCCAGCGGTTGATGCGAAACGGCCACGAGTGCGTGGTCTATGACGCGAGGCCGGAAAGCGTTGCCGAGCTCGAAGGACTCGGCGCCACAGGCAGCGCTTCGCTCGAGGATTTCGTCGCGAAGCTCGCGCGGCCGCGTGCGGTCTGGCTGATGCTGCCGGCTGCGATCGTCGACCAGGTGTTGGCGACCCTCGTGCCGTTGCTCCATGACGGTGATATCATCATTGACGGCGGCAATTCCTATTACCATGACGATATCCGGCGCGGCGCGGAACTCATCTCCAAGGGCATCCATTACGTGGACGTCGGCACCAGCGGCGGCATCTTCGGGCTTGAGCGCGGCTATTGCCAGATGATCGGCGGCGAGAAGGATATCGTCCAGCATCTCTCGCCGATTTTTGCCGCTCTCGCGCCGGGGGCAGGCGATGTTCCGGTATCGCAGAACCGCAGCAGCGAGAAGGTCGCCGCCAGCACCGCCGAGCAGGGTTACCTCCATTGCGGTCCGCACGGTGCAGGCCATTTCGTCAAGATGGTTCATAACGGCATCGAATACGGCCTGATGGCGGCCTATGCCGAGGGGTTGAACGTGCTGAAACATGCCAATGTCGGCGCGCAAACCCATGAGGTGGATGCGGAAACGGCGCCGTTGCAGAATCCGGAATACTACCGCTACGATTTCGACCTTCCCGAGGTCGCAGAAGTATGGCGCCGCGGCAGCGTTATTACCTCCTGGCTTCTCGACCTGACCGCCGATGCCCTCCATGCCGACGCTGGCTTGAGCAGATATGCCGGTCGTGTTTCCGATTCCGGCGAGGGGCGCTGGACGATCATGGCGGCAATCGACGAAAGCGTGCCGACGCCGGTTCTAAGCGCAGCACTGCACGGACGGTTCTCGTCGCGCGATAAAGACGAATTCGCCAACAAGGTGCTTTCCGCCATGCGGGCTGGCTTCGGCGGCCACGTCGAGAAGCCAGGCGGCAAATAGTCACGCGACGGATCGCAAAGCATCGAAAAAGGCGGCGGCCGCTACAACGCCGTGCGTCTTCTCAAACGCACAACGGTCGCTGTAGCACTTTGAATTGCTACATATTTTTATTCTTAAATCGTTCCCGATTTAAGGAAACATGCAGTAGCCGCCTTTTCTTTACAGCGCCGCGCGTCCCTGGACACCAATGTCGCCCTAACGCCTTGAATTACCGGTTGGAGGAACCGTGCAGGAGCACAGGAGTGTTATTGGCAGGTCAGAAGGCCGGTGGCGCTATCGGTCGTGCAGTCGGTGTCGGGCTGGTACGTGCCACCGTGCCCAATGGTCCTGCCGCGGCTGTGGAGGTTGACTTCTCCGTTGTTGGTCGTGCTGCCAGTGGTGGTGGGATCAGTGCTGAACCTGCTGAATGCGCCTCCTCCGGGGGAACCGACAGGCGGCGGCGTGAACCGGCCGCTAGTGCCCATGCCATTCATGTTCGACGAGCCTGGAACGCGGATAGTTTGTGCCATGGCTGAGGTTGCAAGGCCGACGACGAGGGCCGTTGTTGCAACGATCTTCAAAAACATTGGAATTCTCCATTTCTACGCTTGCCACATACCCCGGGCCACTTACTCTCGATTAAAGCGGGGGAGCGTAGGGAGGTTCCAAAAAAACGGAATGAAAACGGTAGAACTTTCGTGATCTTGACTTGATTACCAAAATACAATGCTGGCAAAAGCTGCTTGCGATAAAAATGCCCCAATTGCCAATGATGAGGCGGCGATGGCGCGTAGAATATGAAGACTGTCGGCGATGTCGGCCGGTTCACGAGAATTCGAAGCAACTCAAAGATCAACCCGAGCTCCTGTGCCTGGCAGCGAGAAGAAAATGTCGGCCTCACACAATCCTGATCAATCCGAGGATGACCTGTCGCAGGGCTTTTCTCTGCGTGGACTGATCCGGCGCTACCGGACGGCCTTGTCGGCTCTGGTGGCTCTCGCGGTCTTCTGTCTGGTCGGGCTGGCGATCATGGAGCTGACCACGGAAGTGCGCTACGACGACGTCGTGGCCGCACTTGCCGCCACGAAATGGACGTCGGTTCTGCTTGCGCTGTTCTTCACCGGCCTCAGCTTCGTCGCCTTGATGTTCTATGATCTCAACGCGCTCGAATATATCGGCAAAAAGCTGCCCTTCGGACCCGTCGCCCTGACAGCCTTTGCCGCCTATGCCGTGGGTAATACTGCCGGCTTCGGCGCACTCAGCGGCGGTGCGATCCGCTACCGGACCTATTCGCGTCTTGGACTATCCCCCGAGGACATCACCCGGGTCATCGCCTTCGTCACGCTTTCCTTCGGCCTCGGGCTTGCCGGTGTCGCGGCGATCGCGCTGCTGATCATCGCCAATGAGATCGGACCGCTGATCGGAGTAAGCGGTCTGCTGCTGCGCGGGATCGCGGCCCTGATCGTGGCGGTCCTGGCCGGCCTCCTGATCGTCGGACGCAACGGCCGCGTTCTGGAGATCGGCCCGATCGTGCTGCGATTGCCGGACTCGCGCACATGGTCACGGCAGTTCCTGGTCACGGCCTTCGATATCGCGGCCTCGGCTTCCGTGCTCTATGTCCTCCTGCCGCAGAATGCGGTCAGTTGGCCCGTCTTCCTTGCCGTCTATGCCATCGCCGTCGGTCTCGGCGTGCTCAGCCACGTGCCGGCCGGTCTCGGCGTTTTCGAGACGGTCATCATCGCGGCTCTCGGCAATGCGGTGAACATCGACGCGGTGCTGGGCTCACTCGTCCTTTATCGCCTCATCTATCATGTGCTGCCGCTGCTGCTTGCCATCATCGTGGTCGCTATTGCAGAGCTCCGGCGCTTCGTGGATCATCCGGCCGCCTCCATCGTGCGGCGCATCGGCGGACGGCTGATGCCGCAGCTTCTGTCCGCTTTCGCGCTGCTGCTCGGTGTGATGCTGGTCTTTTCCAGCGTGACGCCGACACCGGACACCAACCTTGAATTCCTGGCGAACTACCTGCCGCTGCCGATCGTCGAGGGGGCGCATTTCCTGTCGAGCCTTCTCGGGCTTGCTCTTGTCGTCGCCGCCCGGGGGCTCGGCCTTCGCCTCGACGGCGCCTGGTGGGTCGCCGTGCTGTCGGCCCTTGCGGCTCTCCTGTTGTCGCTCTTGAAGGCGGTGGCTCTCGTCGAAGCGGGATTTCTCGGCTTCCTGATCTTCGGCCTTCTCGTCAGTCGCCGCCTCTTCAATCGGCCGGCCTCGCTGCTCAACCAGACTCTGACGGCGCCCTGGTTGCTGGCGATCGCCGTCATCTGCGTGAGCGCCACCGTCATTCTGCTCTTCGTCTACCGCGACGTCGAATACAGCAACCAGCTCTGGTGGCAGTTCGAGTTCGCCGCCGAAGCGCCGCGCGGCCTGCGCGCCGTTCTCGGGCTTTCGATCCTGTCTTCGGCGATCGCGATCTTCAACCTGCTGCGTCCGGCGCCGGGTGCGGTCAAGCCCGCTTCCCGCGAGGTGCTGGAGCGGGCTGTCGCGATTGCACAGAGACAGGGTTTTGCGGACGCCAATCTGGTGCGCATGGGCGACAAGAGCCTTCTGTTTTCCGAGAAGGGCGATGCCTTCATCATGTACGGCAAACAGGGGCGATCCTGGATCGCCCTCTTTGATCCGATCGGCAATCGGCACGCGGTGCCGGAACTCGTCTGGAACTTCGTCGAGCAGGCGCGCGCGGCGGGCTGCAGGTCCGTCTTCTACCAGATTTCGCCGACGCTGCTTTCGCACTGCGCCGATGCGGGCCTGCGCGCCTTCAAGCTTGGTGAGCTGGCGGTTACGGATCTGAAAACATTCGAGCTCAAGGGCGGCAAATGGGCGAACCTCAGGCAGACGGCGAGCCGTGCGCTGCGCGACGGTCTTGAATTTGCCGTCATTCCGGCGGAGGAAGTCGCCTCCGTCATTGACGAGCTTGCACAAGTCTCCGACGCATGGCTCGCCCATCACAACGCCAAGGAGAAGGGTTTCTCGCTCGGCTCGTTCGATCGGGATTACGTACTTTCGCAACCGGTCGGTGTTCTCAGGAAGGATGGCAGGATCGTCGCTTTCGCCAATATCCTGACGACGGAGACAAAAGAGGAAGGCTCCGTCGATCTCATGCGCTTTTCGCCGGAGGCGCCGAAAGGCTCGATGGACTTCCTCTTCGTGCAAATCATGGAATATCTGCGCGCCGCCGGCTTCCAGCACTTCAATCTCGGCATGGCGCCACTATCGGGCATGTCGAAGCGGGAAGTGGCCCCCGTCTGGGACCGGATCGGCAGCACTGTTTTCGAGCACGGCGAGCGGTATTATAATTTCAAGGGCTTGCGGGCTTTCAAATCGAAATTTCATCCGCATTGGCAACCGCGCTATCTCGCGGTGTCCGGTGGAGGCAATCCGATGATTGCGCTGGTGGACGCGACCTTGCTCATCGGCGGCGGATTGAAGGGAGTAGTAAGGAAATGATCGGAAAATTTCTCCTGACGGCGGCCTGCGCCTTCGGGCTCATGGCCTCGGCAGCGATGGCGCAGAACAGCCAGACGACGAAATTCGACGGCGGCCTGATACCGTCGCCGCATGTGCTGCTGCCCGATGGCGATGTCAGCGCAGCCGTCGTGCTGATTTCGGACGGGGCAGGCTGGGGCGCCAACGAAGACAAGGAAGCACAGAAGCTCACCTCGGAGGGCGCGGTCGTCATCGGCATCGATTTTCCCTCTTACATGACCTCGCTCAGAAACTACGACGTCAATGAAAACGATGGCTGCATCTATCTCGTCTCCGATATCGAGACGCTGAGCCAGCAGGTGCAGCGCGCTGCCGGCAACAGCAATTATCATCTGCCGATCGTCGCAGGCGTCGGCGAGGGGGCAGCGCTGGCGCTCGCGATCGCGTCCCAGACGCCGGATGCGACGATCGGCGAGACATTGGCCGTCGATCCGGTCGCCGGTATCCCGCTCACCAAGGAATTGTGCACGCCGGCCGACAAGAAGGTCGTGGGCGATCGCACCATCTACGGCCTGACGGAAGGATCGCTCCCGGATCCGATCATAACCGCCTTCACATCGACCGCGCCGAAGGATGGCCGCGAGCATGTCGAGGCGCTGAAAAAAGACTTTCCCGACATCGAGATCCGCGATGCGGACGACGACGCCCAGACGACGCTCGCCTCGATCCTTTCCGACCTCGTCTCGGCATCCGGCGGTTCGGACAATCCGCTCGGCCTGCCGCTTGCCATTCTGGAAGCGACGCCGGCCTTCGACACGATGGCCGTGGTCTACTCCGGTGACGGCGGCTGGCGAGACATCGACAAGGAGGTCGGCGCAGCTCTTCAGGCGGAAGGGATTCCGGTGGTCGGGGTCGACTCCCTCCACTATTTCTGGGCTGAGCGCAAGCCGCAGGAAACGGCCGACGATCTCAGCCGCATTATCGATTTCTACCGCAAGCAGTGGAAGGTCAAGCACGTCGCGCTCGTCGGCTATTCCTTCGGCGCCGATATTCTGCCTGCCGCCTACAACCGGCTGAAGCCTGCCGTAAAGGCGAGTGTGGCGCAGCTGTCGCTGCTGTCGCTGTCGCACGAGGTCGATTACGAGATCTCGGTCATGGGCTGGCTCGGCGCCAAGACGGACGGGACGGGCGGCGATCCGGTCGAGGACCTGAAAGGCGTCGACCCCAAACTCGTCCAGTGCATCTACGGCACGGATGATGAGGACAGCGCCTGCCCGGAGCTGAAGGATAGCGGAATGGAGACGATCGGCATCGATGGCGGGCATCATTTCGACGAGGACTACGAAGCGCTCGCGAAGAGGATCGTCGCGGGGCTAAAAACGCGGTTGAAAGGCTGAGATGGAGCTGCCGCCCGCGCTTCGGCAATCGATCGAACGGATGCTCGAGCACCAGCCGCTCGAGACACTCAGGCGTGCGAGCGCGCGCCTTTCCAGTCGCTACCGGCAAGAGGTGCGCGACGGCAATTTCCATATCCACGACGCGCTGGCCGCAAAGGCCTATCTCGCCACGCGCCTGCCGGCAACTTTCGCCGCCATTCGTGCCGCGCTGGAAGCGGTGAGTGAAGCCGACACGGATTTCGCGCCGTCGAGCCTCCTGGACTTGGGCGCCGGTCCGGGCTCCGCGCTTTGGGCGGCGACCGATTGCTGGCCTGGGGTCGAGAGCGCGGTCATGGTCGAGGCGAGTGCCGCAATTCGCGATGTCGGCAGAACGCTTTCCGAAGCGCTGCCCGTGCGGACGGAATGGGTCGAAGGAAATCTCGTGAAGGGATTGCCGGCGCTTGCGCCGGCCGATCTGGTGACACTCGCCTATGTACTCGATGAAGTAGCCGGAGCTGATATCCCTCCCATTGTATCGAATCTCTGGGCGCTGACTCGGCATATGCTCGTCATTGTCGAACCGGGCACACCGGCCGGCTGGCAGCGGATCCTCGCCGCGCGCTCGATGCTGCTCAATGCCGGCGCGCATCTGATAGCGCCCTGCGCGCATAATCTCGGCTGTCCCATTGCCGCCCCGGACTGGTGCCATTTCTCGCGCCGTGTCGCACGTTCGCGCCTGCATCGGCTCGTCAAGGAGGGTGAAGTGCCGTGGGAGGACGAGAAGTATATCTTTCTGGCTGCCTCACGCAGTGTGGTCGCGCCTGCCGCAGCCCGCGTGCTTGCGCCACCGCAGGTCTCGAGCGGTATGGTGCGATTGAAGCTCTGCAAAACGGACGGCACCGCCGCGGAGGTTTTGGTTACCAAACGCGACGGTGCCGCCTTCAAGCAGGCGCGCAGAAGTGATTGGGGCGATGCACTTGGCCCCACAAGCACATAGTCGCAATCCTTCCGGAAGCGGCCGGTCCTCGTCTCCGGCCGCCGAGTTGCTGACGGTTAGCTAGCCGCCCGCATCTCCGCCTGCGGTTTCACGTTCTGGTTCATGCGGAAAAGATTCTGCGGATCGTAGCGCCGCTTGATTTCGCTGAGGCGCTCGTAGTTGCCGCCATAGGCTGCCTCGACGCGATCGGTTTCATCCTCCGGCATGAAGTTGATATAGGCGGTGCCGATGGCGTGCGGCTTCGTCGCTTCGAAAAGCTCGCGCGCCCAGCCGACGCAAGCCCCGTCCATGGCGTTCTCGCGCCAGCGCGCATGAACGTTCATGACAAAATGCGAGCTGCGTTGCGGGAAGGCCGTGGCCTCCAGCGCAATACGGCCCGCAGCCCCCCCGACATGGCCTATGAAGATTTCGCATTCCGGGCCTGGGAGCTTGACGATCGCGTCGCGCAGAATGCCAATTGTGGCATCGGACAGCTCGGCGAAGTCCTGGCTCTTCCAGTAATTGCGTGCGCCGGGCGTCAGCAGCGGATCGAATGCCTGCTGCCAGGCGGCAAAGGGCATCGGACCGACGATATCGGCAATCGGATTGCCGATGGCGCGAAGCCCCGCGGTGGCAGCTTCGCCCGCTGCAATGTCGCCGCAATAGCACATGGCAAGCACCAGGATTTCTTTGCCATGCCATTCGTCAGGCAGGAAGGGCAGCGGCGGCGCTTGCCGCATGACGGCCCAGCATGTCAGTTCGTCGGGAGCGGTCTCCAGCGCCTGCCGGTATTCCTTCAGAACCTTTTCGGCATCGGCGAAAGGATGAACCACCAGGCCGGCCAGGACATTGCCGGGCAGATCGTGAAGCCGGAACTCGAAGGAGGTCACGACGCCGAAATTGCCGCCGCCGCCGCGCATCGCCCAGAACAGATCCGGCTCTTCGTTCTCGCTGACGCGTATCAGCTTGCCCTCGGCGGTCACGACGTCCATCGAAATCAGATTGTCGATCGTAAGCCCGTATTTGCGGGCGGTCCAGCCGAAGCCGCCGCCGAGCGTCAAACCCGCAATTCCCGTCGTGGAATTGATTCCCGTCGGCAGAACCAGACCGAAGGCCTGCGTCTCGGCATCGACATCGGCAAGGGTTGCCCCCGGTTCGACCCTCAGGCGCCGTGTCCCCGGATCGACCCGCACCGATCGCATCGCCGACAGATCGATGACGACACCGCCTTCGCAGACGGCATTGCCGGCGATGCCGTGGCCGCCGCCGCGCACAGCCAGCAGCAGGCCGTTGTCGCGGGCAAACTGCACTGTCTTCATGACGTCGGCCGCGCCGGCGCAACGTGCGATCAGCCCCGGTCGCCGGTCGATCATGGCGTTCCATATGGCCCGTGCATCGTCGTAGTCGACATCTTTCCCGCTGAGCAGCCTGCCGCGCAATCCTGTCGCAAGAGCATCGATGGCCACGTCGGAAACCATCGTCTGCCCCCTTTGAAGGGTCGTGAGATTCAAATTGTCCATGATTTTCTCCCCTAGTCAGCGGGGCCCGTTCCCGCCGGGGCGGCATTCTGCACCTCAGCCTTGTTTTATACAAGCATCCGCTAATAAATGTGGCTCGGAATGGAAGAGAGAAGATCGGATACACGCAATACGCGTTTCTATCGGGCCGATCCGCTTTTATACGGCAGCTTTGATCGTCGCCTGGACGCGGATCGCTGCCGTTCGCTCGGCGCGGTGGCGGAGGGGGCGCTTGCCTGTTACTCCGTGGATCTCAGGAGTCTGGTTGCGCCCCAATTGGCGACAATCACAAGGCTTGCGCCGATCAGGGTCGCAACAAGGCGGTCGGCGAGTATTGCCGCCGACGGAGGCCGGTTCGCCTCCATGGCCAGGATGATCAAAGCGGTGGCGACGACCGAATAGGCAAGATAGTTCCGATTGCGCAGTACCGGCCGTGCCCCCGCCAGGATGCCGATGAAGAGGGTCATTGCCCAGGCGGGCAGGCCCAAGAAAAGCGGCGCCATGGCGACGCCTATTCCGGCAGCCACGCCGAGCGCGCGCTGGGTTACCTTCAACGGAAGCGTCTCCGCCTGCCGGTGCAGAAGCAGGGCGACGGTGAGGGTGACCCAGTGGAGATGATGGCTCGGAAACAGCCATTTGAGCAGGGTTGCCGCGGAAAGGCAGAGCAGGAGGCGAAGCGTATATTGCCATCCCGCCAATTGCCGAAGCGAGCGCTTCCAGCGGGCGAATTTTTGCGAGGCTGTCGGTTCGGGCTTTTGCGCCCGATCGATC
The DNA here is from genome assembly GCF_041357635.1 of Sinorhizobium sp. CB7. Taxonomy (NCBI): domain Bacteria; kingdom Pseudomonadati; phylum Pseudomonadota; class Alphaproteobacteria; order Hyphomicrobiales; family Rhizobiaceae; genus Sinorhizobium; species Sinorhizobium sp. CB7. Next base: position 68,533 of record NZ_JAULLL010000025.1, on the reverse strand, counting down.
TGTTGCGCCTGCCGCGGAGCCGGCACAATGGCGCGAGAAGCGGAAGCGAAGACGAAAGCGAGCAACCCCGCCCAGAGCGCCCCCGCACCGACCAGCATGACCATGGCGGCGCGCTGATCCGCTGTGGTCGCGGCGATGCCGCTCACAAGGACGACATAGAGAATGAAGCGCATCGTCGCTTCGACAAGGCTCCGGCTGTAGCCGCCGATGACAGCCGCGGTGGCGGCGAATGCCATGATGATGACATCCGTCATCTTCCCGTGGCGGGCGGCTATCGCGGCAGCAAGGGCGGCGGCAAGCACCACAAGAAAGATTTCGCCAAGGCGCCTTGCCTGCGCCCGCCTATTCGCACTCGGGCTGGCGCCGCTCATCGCCATCGCTCCGACCGCGGCAATCAGCCCTGCGCCGGGGTGGCCCGTCGTCGCTCCGGCGAAGACGGGCGCGGCCATTCCAATGCCGGCGGCAAGCGGTTCCATCCTCTCCGCTCCAGCGGCGGTCGACCAGCGAAATGCCTCACGAAGATGCGTGACGGCCTTTTCCATAGCCTCTCCAATCCTGCGCCTCGATAGCAAACGACTTCGATGGACGGGGTCAAATTAATACGCTATGCGTACTATATGGCAACACCAAAGAATGATCCGGTGACATCGATTATCAGGGGCGTCCTTTCGCTCGGCCGCCGTTTGCGGGCAGAGCGACCGGCGCATTCGGCCAATCTTTCCGAAATCGGTATCCTTGCCACGCTGAACAGGATAGGCCCGATGGCGTCGTTCCGGCTCGCCGCCGAGGAGCGCCTGCAGCCGCAATCCCTGACCCGGCTTCTCGCCGGCCTGGAAAGGAAGGGCTGGATCAGGCGGACGCGGAGCGATGGGGATCGACGGGAGATCATTATCGAGCTTGCCCCGATCGGCAGGGACGTATTTCTTGCGGATATTCGGGCACGCCGTCTCTGGCTCGAAAAGGCAATGGACGCGTCGCTCAGCGCGGAGGAGCGTGAGATCCTTCTCAGGGCTTCGGAGATCATGCTGAAGCTTGCGAATGCCGATCCTGCCACAGATGGGTCCGGGTGATCCTTCCACGTCCCCGTCAGGTTGCGATCCGTCCAGCTCGGCACAAGAATTGCGATGTATCGTCTGCCGCAGTGCAATCTGGGGTTCGATTCATGCAGATAACAAGCCTGGCTGTCGGGATCCTCAAGCCGTCCGCTATACCGGCGGATAAGTCATTGTCCAGCCTTGCCGACAAGGATGATCCCGCACTGAAGCGGTCGCGGGAAGCGCTCGACCAGGTGCAGCAGCTGCAGTCGCGTGGAACGGATGATCGAAAGGCGCGGGCACAGCAGAGGCTGGAACAGGCAAAGGATCAGCTGCGCTGGCTGCGCATGTCCGGCCTTCCTCCGGAAGTGATCGCGCGTCTGGCCGCATCGCTTGCGGCAGAGCTCGGCGCGGCTGCGGCCGAATTCGCATCCGTCGCTGGCGCGCAATCCATCGGCGCCGACGGAGCCGCGGTTTCGGCCGGGGGCACAACCGCTGCGGCGACCGTAGCCGCCGGTGCAGACAATTCCGGCACGGCAGATGCAACGGGCGATGCGGTTGCCTCGCCGCAGACCGATCCCGGCGCCGCCGACGAAACGGACGATCAAACGGCGGACGCATCCTCAACGGCCGACGACAGGATTGCCACTCCTTCGGCCTATAGGGACGTGATGGAGGATGCGGACCAATCGCTCAGTCTTTCGGACGGCGATCGCCAGGCGCTTGAAGAATTTCGCTCGCTGGCGCGAGAACTCAAGAGGGTCCTGCAGGATGCGATGAGCGAGCTGCGCAAGAGTCGGCAAACCGGTAGCAACGCGCAGGATGCGCTCGACGGTCTCGGCAGGCTCGATACGGGCGCTGTGGCGGGCATCTTCGGGTCAGCCGCTTCTGCAGCCACATCGACCAGCTTCGTCATCTGAGCCCTTCCCCGCGTGATGCCGGTTCCTGTCGTGGATTGCGACAGGATGCATGGTTGCAATAACAGCGTTTTCGACTTTATGGTCGCTGCAGCAACGGAGCCGATAAAGCCGAATGACCCCCAAGGAACTGAAAGCGCGGCTTCGCGCAGAGCGCCTCGCGCTCAGGGACGCCATCCCAACGGATGAGCGCATCGACAAGAGCATCGACATGGCCGAGCATGCCGGAGAGATCATTGCCTTCGATCCCGGGACGATCGTTTCCGGCTTCCTGCCGATCCAGTCCGAAGTCGATATCAGGCCGCTGATGGTGCGTTTCCGGGCAAGGGGCGCGCGTCTCTGCGTTCCCGCCATCCTCGACAAGCTGACGATCGTCTTTCGCGAACTCGTCCCCGGCGCACCGTTGATTTCGACCGGGTTCGGCACGTCGGGACCCGGCGAGGATGCCGCCGTTCTCGATCCCGCCATCATGCTGGTGCCGCTGTCGGCCTTCGACAGGAGAGGCCATCGCATCGGCTATGGTGCAGGCTATTACGACCGGGCAATCGATCGCCTTAAGCAAAAAGGGCTGAACCCAAAGCTGATCGGCATTGCATTCGATTGCCAAGAAGTGGCACATGTACCCGATGAGCCGCATGACATCTGCTTGGACGCCATGTTGACGGAGAGCGGCCTGCGCTTTTTTTCCTCTTGGAATGGATAGTAATGCGTCTGCTTTTTCTGGGTGACATGGTCGGCAAGACGGGACGGACGGCCGTCTGGGACCGGCTTCCGGGACTGATCTCCGACCTGAAGCTCGATTTCGTCATCGTCAATGGAGAGAATGCCGCCGGCGGCTTCGGCATCACCGAAGACATTTTCCTGGAGACGATCAATGCCGGCGCCGACGTGGTGACAACAGGCAATCATGTCTGGGACCAGAAGGAGGCCGTGGTCTTCTCGGCGCGTCACGATCAATTCCTGCGCCCCGCCAACTACCCTGCCGGCACGCCCGGCCGCGGCTCGGGCATCTATTATGCCCGCAACGGCGCGCGCGTGCTCGTTGCCAACATCATGGGGCGCGTCTTCATGCATCCCGAGCTCGACGATCCGTTCAAGGCCGCCGAGGCTATTCTCGATGCCGCTCCGCTGAAGGTGCAGGTCGATGCCGTTGTCTTCGACCTGCACGCCGAAGCGACCAGCGAGAAACAGTGCTTCGGCCATTTCGTCGACGGAAGGGCGAGCCTCGTCGTCGGCACGCACACCCACGTGCCGACTGCCGATGCGCAGATCCTGAACGGCGGCACAGCCTATATGACGGATGCCGGCATGTGCGGCGATTATGATTCTTCACTCGGCATGGACAAGGAAGAGCCGCTCAATCGCTTCATCTCCAAGGTACCGAAGGGACGCATGGAGGCGGCGACTGGCCCTGCCACCATCTGTGGTGTCGGCGTCGAGATCTCCGACACGACCGGCCTTGCGGAAAAGATAGCGCCACTGAGGCTCGGTCCGCGGCTGGCCGAGACCATTCCCGAATTCTGGCGTTGAAACTCTTGTCGCTGGCTGATCGCCCGAAATGCGCGATGACGAAAATGTGAGCGCAAGCCCCAGAATTCGTCTAGACCTGTATGGCACCCTGCAGCATCCTCTTGCCCGATCGGAAGCGTCGAGGGGATGGCACGATGCCGCGATTTCTTGTCTTCGCTGTCGCATGCCTGTTGTCCGCTGCCACCCAGTTCCTTGCCGAAGGCAGTCCGGCACATGCCCAGAGCGCGTCGCAGGAGGGGGCGGGTCCGCCGCAAGATCGTCCCGTGGTCAGCCAGTGCCAGGCTGTCGCAGAGGCTCTTCCGGGCGCCACTTTTGCGAGTTTCTTAGGATCGGCGCCTTTGCCTCTAAAGGCGGGCTTGGTCGGCGAGGACGTCAAGATCACCTATATCGGCCATTCGACCTTCGATATCCAGACACCGGCCGGCATCTCGATCGCAACCGATTACAGCGGCTGGTACAGGCCGCCGGAATTGCCGACTGTCGTCACCATGAACAAAGCGCATTCCTCCCATTACACGCTCGTTCCAGACCCCGGCATCAAATATGTGCTGCACGGCTGGAGCGACGTGCCGGGGGAGAAAGCCAAGATCCGGCTCATGGTCGGTGACACCTATATCCGCAACGTGACCACGGATATCCGGGCGGGTTACGGCGCCGCGGAGCCGGACGGCAATTCGATCTTCATCTTCGAGGTGGCGGGCCTCTGCATCGGCCATCTCGGCCATCTGCACTACGAGCTGACCGATAGCCACTATACCGAGATCGGCAGGCTCGATATCGTCATGGTGCCGGTCGACGGCGGACTGACGATGGGCTCCGACAGCATGAGCCGGGTCATCAAACGCCTGCGTTCGGCTCTTATTCTGCCCATGCATCAGAGCCGGCCGCTTCGCAGCTTCCTGTCGATGTTCGGGAAAGACTTCGACATCATCTACGCCGACGACAACAGCATTACCGTCTCGATGCGGTCGTTGCCGAAGAAACCGACGATCTACGTGCCGCCAGGCATGCAGTGAACGGCGCGTAGCGTTCAACTCATGCGAAGCGCAGGTGGCGCTTGATGCCGACTTCCGGCATCGTCTCGTCATCGAGGTTGGCCTTGGCTATCTCCCAGCCGAATTTCAGCTTGCTACCGGTCGAGACCCAGATTTCGGCGTCGTCGACATGCATGGCGAGCATGGTCAGCTTCGGGTCCTTCTTCCCGTCGACATACCAGGCCGCAACGACGGAGTTCCAGTATTCTTCGATCTTGGATGGGTCAGGCCGGACCTCTATTTTGCCCGCGAGACAGGCGTGATAGTCGTGATCCTTTCCGACGACGCAAAAATGGGCGCGTGTACCAGGTTTGATGGCGCGGACAATGTCTGCATCGGTCTTGGTGTAGAACCAGATCGTATTGGTGGTCGGATCGGCATGCGGGGCCATAGGCTGCATGTGCATATCGACGCCGTCGACACCCAGCATACCCGCAGGGACATCGTTCACCTGATCCCACAGTTGACGTGCCGGACGTTCCCGGGCTTCGCTGAAGCTTGCCATGGCCGCGCTCCTTTCCGTTGCGAGAATAACCGTGAAACGTGATCTTGGCGGCTTTGTTCCGCTTGCCTTTTGTCGCGAACAGGTGAGGGCGTAGCGGCTGCTTTTCCCTTGAACAAGGCCGGTTTCAACCTTATAAGGCGGCCCATTCCGAACAATGAGACGTGACAGGGGTGCCATGGCTGGCCATTCACAGTTTAAAAACATCATGCACCGCAAAGGCCGTCAGGATGCCGTGCGATCGAAAATGTTCTCAAAGCTGGCGCGCGAAATCACCGTCGCTGCCAAGGCCGGTCTGCCCGACCCCTCGATGAACGCACGCTTGCGCCTTGCGATCCAGAACGCCAAGGCGCAGTCCATGCCGAAGGACAATATCGACCGCGCCATCAAGAAGGCCGCGGGCAACGACGGCGAGAACTACGACGAAGTCCGCTACGAAGGCTACGGTCCGGGCGGTACGGCGATCATCGTCGAGGCGCTGACCGACAACCGCAACCGCACCGCCTCGAACGTCCGCTCGATCTTCACCAAGGCCGGCGGCGCTCTCGGCGAAACCGGTTCGGTCTCCTTCTCCTTCGACCGCGTCGGCGAGATCACCTACAAGCCTGACGTCGGCAATGCCGACAAGGTAATGGAAGCGGCGATCGAGGCTGGTGCCGACGACGTCGAAAGCGACGAGGAAGGCCATACCATCTTCTGCGGCTTCGAATCCCTCGGCGAAGTCTCGAAGGCTCTGGAAGCCGCGCTCGGCGAGGCCGAGACCGTCAAGGCGATCTGGCGCGCGCAGAACACCGTGCCGGTGGATGAAGAAAAGGCTCAGTCGCTGATGAAGCTCATCGACAGCCTGGAAGACGACGACGACGTGCAGAATGTCTATTCGAATTTCGAAGTCTCCGAAGAGATCATGGCCAAGCTTTCGGCCTGATCCGTTCCCCATCGCTCTAAAGCCTGTCGCGCAAAACAGCTGTACACTTTTGCGCGACATGCAGTAACAACTCGGCCGTGTCGCGTGCCGGGTTTTTTGTGCGTGATCACATCCCCGCCTGCTGTTGGAAGCCTTCGCGGAAGGCCGCGAGATCGGCGGAGTTGACGTCCGATATTGCCCAGAACGTCATTCCGCCGCCCGACCATTCCGAGATGTTGTAGCCGTCATGCGTGCTTTCCGTCGCGAGCTCCGGTGCGCCCGGCCAGACGAAGACATTGATCATGTGGCCGTGCCGGCGGTAGACGAGGGCGGCCACCACCCTGTCGCCTATATAGTCGACGCGGCCGCCGACCAGGGGAAAGCCCTGCGCTGCCAGATCGACCACCGGCGGAGAGAAATCGAGCCTGCCGTTGAACCAGGGTTTGACCGTATGCTGATCGGAGGTCTGCACATCGGTCAGATGGTCGGCGAGCAGTGAGCGGACATGGCTTGCCACGATCTGATCGCGCAGCGAGGTATCCTCGCCAGGCGCGCTCATCACGATGAAGATGCTTGCCGCCAGAGCCGCGAGCGAAGGTATGAAGCTCCACTGCCTGACGAAGCGCAGCGCGCGCCGCCACGGCGCTTCGCCGGATAGTCCGGGGCTGAAGCCGAACGGTGCGTCGGTGGCGATCGCGGTCAATACGCGCGTGCGGACCTCGGCCGGCGCCTGCCATTTCACGCCCTCCTGACCGAGAAGCGCTCGCATTGCCTTCAGCCTTTCCAATTCGGCGGCACATTGCCGGCAGGTGGCAAGATGACCCTCGAATTGCGCCGCATGCACGGAATCGAGTTCGCCGTCGACGAAGGCATGCAGCATTGTGCTCCATTCGGGGCAATTATCCTCAGTTACATCGGTCATGGTGTTGCCTCGCTGCGCTGCCGCGCATTCCAGGCATCGCCGAATTCGCGCCGTGCCCGGGCCAATCTCGACATGACGGTCCCGATCGGCACTTCGGTGATTTCGGCAATCTGCCGGTAGGAAAGTTCCTCGAGTTCACGCAGCACGAGGATCTCGCGCATCGGATCGGAGAGCGTGTTCATGACGTCACGGACGCGCTGCGATTCGCTCTTTCGGATCATCGTCATTTCCGGTGAATCTTCCTGCGAGGCGATCCGGTCGGCCGAAGGGTCCTGTGTTTCGGCATCGCCGCCGTCGGTCATCGGCGTTTCGTAGCGTCCCCTGCGACGGCCTTGCTGCAGCCAGGCATGATAGCAGTTGCGGACAATCGCAAAGGTCCATGAACGCGGATCGCCGCCGCGATAGTGTTCGAAGCCGCGATAGGCGCGCAGGAATGCATCCTGGACAATATCCTGCGCCGCATCGGCATCGCGGCTCAGGAATCGCGCGAAGTTGTAGGCGGCGTCGAGGTGCGGAACGATCGTCTGTTGAAACCGGCGCAGCCGGTCACCCGCGGCGCAGGCGTCCGCAACCCCATGCCGGGACTGATCCCGCATCTTGAGTACCGACGGTGCCGACGATGTCCCGGGACGAGATTCGTCAGCACCCAGCACCGATACTGGGGGGAAGCGCATGATCGCCATGAAAAAACGCCAGCCGAACGGGGCGGGATAGGCATTCCGGGCGTCGGTCATCATCTTCCTGGTTCCCTCGGCTCCGCCGCGGCAGATTTTAAGCCCTGGTCCGTGGTGGGCGCAATCTCATCCTCTATCGCCTAGACCGTGCCGACCGCGATTTTATTCCCGAGATGCTGCCCTTTTTGATGCCGGCTTTCTGAAGCCGATGAATTTTGCGTTCCACGCCAACCCTTTAGCGAATTGATGCCGGAAGGCCGGAATAGATATCGGCTGCATGCGATCGGCTGCAAGCGATCTGGTTCATCGGTGGAGGCACGAGGCAATCGCGTCTCTGCCGCGCAAAACGCTACCAACCTAGGGGAGATGTTGCGATGCTGACCATGAAACGTCGCACCGTTCTCGGATCCGCCGTTGCGGCCGCCGCCTTTGGCCTTTCATCAAAACGGGAATCCGTTTCTCCGGCCGCCGCCGAGACACCCGTGGAGCCGACCGTCGGCTTCTACCGGTACAAGGTCGGATAGACGGAGGTAACCACGATCGTCCCCTCTCCCCGCATGCGGGGAGAGGGCTAGGGTGAGGGGCAAAACTCTCGGCGAATCAGACAGTTGCGGATAAAAATCGAGTGCCGCGACGGCCCCTCATCCGCCCTTCGGGCACCTTCTCCCCGCAGGCGGGGCGAAGGGGGAGTCGCACCCTCCGTCGTCCCTCACTGCGATGTAGCACCTTTGTAACCGGCCCGTTCTGTTACCTATCTATCCGGTCCGGATTGCGGCTGGCGAGACACGCCGTCTCCTTTTTGCGATTGCGGATTCTCCAGTCACGCGATAAAGAGTTCGATAAATAAACATGAGTAAAATACACATGTTATTCCGGCTGACACCGGAGTGGGATTTTCATGACGTTTCAGCCTCGCATGCAGAACAGGATCGAAGGTTTCTCCGTCATCGGCGGATTGCGTCGCAGACATTGGAACGGCATCGTCGCGGATCTGTGGGATGTCGAATGCGCGCCTTACGCCGGCGGGTATTATGTCGCTGACGATCCGAGACTTTTCATTCTGCTGGAGGCGCGTGGGACGGGCAATTCGAGGGTCCGGATGACGCCGAAGGGCGATGGCACGGTCCAGGATACGTACAGGCGTCCGATCTCCTATGTTCCGGCCGGTCTGGAACTCTGGGCGGATCTGGTCGATCTGAAGTTCGTCCGGCATCTCGATCTGCATTTCGACGCCGATATCGTCAGCCGTCGGCTGATGGAGGAGATCGATCCCGAACGGCTGAGCAATGCGCGACTGCTGTTTGCGGATGAGCGTATTCTGACGCTCGCGAAACTGATTGCCGCCGAATGCACGAATCCGCAGCCCCTGCACGATCTCTATGGCGACGGTCTCGCCCTGTCGCTGATCATCGACGTGCTGAAGCTCACCAGGGCGACCGAGCGCAAGCGCAGCAAGCTTGCGGCGTGGCAGCTTCGGCGGGCGACCGAGTTCATCGAGGAAAACTGCCTGCGCAATATCCGCCTTGAGGAGCTGGCGAGCCTGACCGGTCTTTCGCAGTCCCATTTCAGCCATGCTTTCAAGGCTTCGACCGGGATTGCGCCGCATCAGTGGCAGGTGAACGCCCGCCTGGAGAGGGCCAAGCAATTGCTGATCCAGGGCAAGCAGCCCCTGACTGTCATTGCCGCTGAAACGGGCTTTTCCGACCAGGCGCATTTCACCCGTGTCTTTCGCAAGAACATGGGAACGACGCCCGCGCACTGGAAAAAGGCGCAAGCGGCCTGACAACTTCAAGGCACAAGTGACCAGATCGCCACAGCTGCAGGGCAATTGTCCGCGTCGCGAAATTTTGCCCAAGAACGTTCAATTTGACCCGGATCGCGACAAGCTGCGCCACTAAAATTGAGTTAATCACTCACCTTATTTCGAAAGCTATCGACCGCTTCCGTCGTGATGACGTCAGGCGGCGTGAATGGGGTAGACTACATGCGCGGGCAGACCAGGGGTCTCACTTTCAGGGCGAAGTTGCTGGCGGGCGTTGCTCTTGCCGTTACCGCATCGGCGGCATCCGGTTGGGCGCAGGAGGCTACGGAACTCAAACCCGTCATCATCCAAGGCGCGGCGGGAGAGGCGACCGCAACGAGCCCTGTGCAGGGCTATGTGGCCAAGCGGTCGTCGACCGGTTCCAAGAGCGACACGCCGATCAACGAGATCCCACAATCCGTTTCGGTCATCGGCGTCAAGGAGATGGACGATCGAGGCATCACCAACAAGGTGGACGAGGCGCTTCGCTACACGCCCGGCGTCGTCGCACAGCCTTATGGCAGCGATCCGGATACGGACTGGTTCTATATCCGCGGCTTCGACGCGACGCAGACGGGGGTCTTCCTCGATAACCTGCAACTCTTCAGCTACGGCTTCGGCGGCTTTCAGATCGACCCCTTCATGCTGGAGCGTGTCGAAGTGCTGAAGGGGCCGGCCTCCGTGCTCTATGGCGGCGCGAACCCCGGCGGCATTATCAACCTTGTGCGGAAGCGTCCGCTCGACGAGCCGCTTTATTATACCGATATCGGCATCAACAGTTACGGCAACGCCTTTACCGGTTTCGACATCTCCGACAAGGTCGGCTCCAGCGAAACCATGACCTACCGCATCACCGGCAAGGTCGCGGGCGGCGACAATTATTCGGATTTCTCCGAAGACCTGCGCGGCTTCATCATGCCGCAGATCACCATTTCGCCTGACGATGGCACCAGCCTTACGGCCTGGGGCTATGTGGGCGGCCTCGATCAGGTTCATACCGGCAACGGCTTCTTCCCCTATGTCGGCACCGTCAAGAATGCCCCCTTCGGCAAGATCGACCGCGATGCCTTCTATGGCGAGCCTGATATCGATAATGGCACTTACGTCCAGAAGATGGTCGGTTACGAGTTCGAGCACGAATTCGACAACGGCATCAGGTTTTCGCAGAACTTCCGCTATGGCCACCTGAACAAGCATGAGATCGGACCGTATCTCAACGGCTGGGTCGGCGGCGTGCCGACGGGACCGGATTATTATCTCGCCCGTATCGGCTTCGAGGGTCAGTCCGAAGTGGACACCTTCGCGATCGACAACAGGCTCGAAGGCGAGTTCGAGGCGGGCGGCGCCACGCACAACCTCATGGTTGGCCTGGACTATAAATATTACCGGCTGGATCATGTCCAGAAATGGCCGACATGGCCAGTGACCGCCACGCCGATCAGCGCGACCGATCCGATCTACGGGCTCCCCCAGCCGCCGAACGACGTGCAGATCGACCAGATCGTGACGCAGCGGCAGGTCGGCCTCTATGCCCAGGACCAGATCCATTTCGGCGAAGGCTGGCTGCTGACGCTGAACGGCCGCTACGACTATGTGGATACGAATGCGGACGCCGTCGTCGGCACCTCCTACAAGTCCGACGACAGCGCCGTCAGCGGCCGGGCCGGTCTCGCCTATGAATTCGACAACGGCCTGACGCCCTATGTCAGCGTTGCGACCTTCTTCAATCCGCTGATCGGGACCGGTGTTTCCGGCGCCCTCGAACCGGAGGAGGGCTATCAAGTCGAAGGCGGGATCAAATATGATCCGACCTTCATCGACGGCTCGTTCACGGCCTCCGTCTTCCATATCACCAAGCGCAACAACACGGTGACGAACCCGGTTACGTTCGCACAAGCGCAGCTCGGCGAGGTCGAGTCGCGCGGCGCCGAACTGGAAGGCAAGATCAACATCAACGAGAACTGGAGGCTGCTTGGCTCCTTCGCCTATACCGACATGGAGATCACGGAGAACGATCTCAATCCGTCGCTTATCGGCAAATCTCCTTATATCGTTCCGAAAGTCACGGCCTCGCTATGGATCGACTATACCGTGACGACGACTGCCTTCGAGGGCCTGAGCTTCGGTGCCGGCGTGCGTCATCAGGGATGGTCCTGGGCGGACGAGGCCAATACCGAAAAAGTGCCTGCGGCAACACTCTTCGATGCGGCGATCCGCTACGAGCGAGACGACTGGACGGCGTCGCTCAACGTCACCAATATCTTCGACAAGGAATATGTCGAAGGATGCGGCGGCCTGACGGTCTGCGGCTATGGCGACGCACGGACATTCACCTTCAAGCTGGCCAAGAAATGGTAAGTTGACAGAAGGAGTATAGTTTTGCAGGAAGCTGTGGAACGCGAGAAGGGCAAGCCCTCTCACTCCTATTTGCAGCGCAGCGGAGGCTTGTCTTGTCCACGCCCTTTCTGACCATGTCCGATGTCGATTATTCGATCGGCTCGAAAACCATTCTTTCGGGGATCGACCTGACGCTTCAAGCCGGGCGGATCTATGGGCTGGTCGGGCCGAACGGCTCCGGCAAGAGCACGCTTCTGAAGATCATCGCCCGGCAGATTGCGCCAATCTCGGGCTTCCTTTCGATCGAAGGCAAGCCGGCACGGGAATGGGGCAATCGCGCCTTTGCGCGCAGCGTCGCCTATATGCCGCAGTTCACGCCGGCAACCGACGGCATGACGGTCAGGGAACTGGTGGCGCTCGGCCGCTTTCCCTGGCACGGAACGCTCGGCCGCTTCACCGCCTCCGACCGGGATCTGGTTGAGGAGGCGATTACCCGCACCGACCTTGCGGATTTTGCCGACAGGATGGTGGCGAACATGTCCGGCGGCGAGCGCCAGCGGGCCTGGATCGCGATGATGCTGGCGCAGAACTCCCGCTGCCTTCTGCTCGACGAACCGACGTCGGCACTCGACCTTGCCCATCAGGCCGGCGTGCTGTCGCTGGTGCAGTCGCTGAGTCACGAGCGCGGGCTGACGGTCGTGATCGTGCTGCACGACATCAATCTCGCCTCGCGCTATTGCGACGAGATTATCGCGCTCAATCGCGGGGAGATCACTGCCCAGGGCACGCCCTCGGAGATCATGCAGAGCGAAATGCTGCAGACGATCTTCGGTGTCGGGATGGGGGTCTTTTCGCATCCGTCCCGCGGCGAACCCGTCAGCTATCTTCTGTGACATGTGCATGGCCGAGCTGACGCGCCGAAATTTCCTCGTCTGCGCCGCGGCATCGCTGGCCGCACCTGCCCTTGCCAGGGCGGCGGGAAATTCGCGGGTCGCAACGCTCGACTGGGCGCTTCTCGAAACGCTGCTTGCGATCGGGGCGAAGGTCGTTGCCGGAACGGAGCTGCGGCAGTTCCGGCAGGTCGCCGTTACGCCCGATGTTCCAGACACAGTCGCTGACCTCGGCCTGCGTGGCACACCAAATTTCGAGGTTCTGCGCCTTGCTAAACCCGAACTGATCTTCAATTCCAATTTCTATGGCTGGGCCGATGCCCGGATGGGCACCATCGCGCCGGTCGCAAGCCACGCGATCTACAGGCAGGGCGAAGATCCATTCATGCTCGCCTGGCAGACGACGCTTGCCATCGGTGAGCGGCTGCAATTGCCCGCCGCCGCTGAGCTCACTGAAAGGCTGGCGCAGAAGCTGGACCGTTATCGCTCCGTTTTCGCTGCAGGCGACGGTCGGCCGGTCATCCCGATCAATCTCGGCGATGCCCGCCATTACCGCGTCTTTGGGTCGGACAGCATGTTCGGCGCGGTGCTGAAGCGGGTCGGTCTTACCAATGCCTGGCAGCGTGCTACGAGCTATTCCGCCATGGCTCCGGTCGGCATCGAAACGCTCGCCGGCATGCCCGACGCCTGGATCGTCATGATCCCGCCGCAGCCGGAAGATGCGCTTGCGACGCTTTCAGATAGCGCCTTCTGGAATGCGCTCCCCGCTGTGCGTAAAGGCCGTGTCCTGACGCTCGGTTCGATCAATCCCTATGGCGCCCTGCCGGCCGCCATGCGCTTTGCGGATCTTCTCGCGGAAGGGCTCAATCATGCATGGAATGGTTAGCCACCCCCGGCCGGCCGATGCGTCCCGTGTGCCCGTCGCCGGCATACTGACGCTTGCGCTTCCCTGCATTGTCGCATTCGCCTTGCTTGTCCTCCTGCGGCCGCGGGTACCAGCGGACAGCGTCGCGGCGGTCGCCCTCGATCACATCCTCCTCTGGGACAGCATGCTGCCCCGCGCGGTCCTGGCACTGATTGCGGGCGCCGCACTCGGGCTTTCGGGGGCGCTGCTGCAGCGTGTGCTGCGCAATCCGATCGTCGACGCTTCGACGCTCGGCATCGCATCCGGCGCGGAACTGGCGCTCACCGTCGCGATGAGCGTCTCCCCGCTACTGGTCGGTCTTTCCCGTGAGCTTGTCGCCTTCGGCGGCGGGCTTGGAGCCGTTGCCCTGGTCCTGGCGCTCAGCTGGCGCCGCGGGCTCGACCCCGTGACCGTCGCGCTTTGCGGCATGGTGGTGACGTTGATTGCTTCCGCGCTCAGCGTCACCGTCATACTGGCGCGCGGCGAATATGCGATGTCGATCTATATCTGGGGCGCGGGTTCGCTCAGCCAGCAGGACTGGAACGGTGTGCTTTCGCTCGCGCCGCGCCTCCTGGTCGGCTTTGCCGCCGCTCTCCTGCTCACGCGACCGCTGCGGGTTCTCGCGCTCGATGACAGCGGCGCAAGAAGCCTCGGTCTCGCGCTCTTTTCGACCCGTCTTGCGACCGTCGTGCTCGCGGTCTGGCTTTCGGCCTCGGTTACGGCAGAGGTCGGCATTATCGGTTTTCTCGGTCTTGCGGCTCCGGCGGTCGCGCGGCTTGCCGGCGCGCGGACGGCAATGCAGATCATGCTTGCCGCACCGTTGACCGGCGCTGGACTGCTTTTCTTCACCGATAGCGTCATGCAGCTTTTCGGCCCCGGTTTCTCGGACCTTGCCCCGGCAGGTGCGGCGACGGCGCTGTTCGGTGGTCCGATGCTGCTTTTCCTGCTGCCGCGCGTCCATTCCTTTTCGACCGTCACGGCACAATCGGCAGCCTCTTTCAGAAAGCTTCGCAGGCCCGTCGGCGCATTGGCGCTGCTGATCCTGGGACTGGCGATCCTGCTCGTGATCGTACTGACCGTCGCCCCCGGCAATGATGGCTGGCAGATCGCAGGCGGATCGCTCCTTGCCGACCTTTTACCCTTCCGCCTGCCGCGAACCGTGGTCGCGGGCGGTGCCGGCGCCATGCTCGCGGCCGCAGGCTTCATCATGCAGCGCGTGACCGGCAACCCGATTGCGAGCCCGGAAGTGCTCGGCGTCAGCGCCGGCGGCGGAGCGGGATTGACGGCGGTGCTCTTCCTCTTCGGCTTTCCTTCCCCGGTGGTCATGCTCCTCGGCATGGCGATCGGTGCGCTCCTCTCTTTCCTCATCATGATCGCGATCGCGTCGCGCACGCAGTTTGCTCCGGAGCGGCTCCTGCTTGCGGGCATCGCCATCGGCGCCTTCTCCATGGCGGTGATAACCATGGTGCTGGCCCAGGGTGACATGCGCGGCTATATCCTGCTGACATGGCTCTCCGGCTCGACGAACCGAGCCGGCACCTTCGAAGCCTGGACGGCGATCCTTTCGCTCGCCATCCTGGCATCGCCCCTGCCTTTCCTCCGCCGCTGGCTGAGCATTCTGCCCCTTGGCGGCAGCGCAACCTGCGCTCTCGGCCTTTCCGTTCGCTTAAGCCGCCTGGCGTTGGCGACAATTGCTGCGTTGATGACGGCGATCGCCTCCTTCCTTGTCGGGCCCCTGAGCCTCACCGGACTGATCGCGCCGCATCTTGCAAGGCTCGTGGGCTTCCGGACGCCCGGCTTCCAGCTTGCGGCCAGCATGCTGATCGGCGCAGGCGTGCTCACGGCGGCCGACTGGCTGTCCCGCGTCGCCATCTATCCCTATCAGGTGCCGGTCGGGCTCTTCGCTGCCCTGATCGGCGGCCCCTATCTAGTCTGGTTGCTCACCCGAAGGGAGACCCCGCATTGATGGCTGATTGCAGATTGCGATTGCAACCTCAAGCGGCGGTCCTGAAACAATCCTGTAGCCGCCGTCGCATCTAGCTGGAACCCGAAACCGCCATGTTGCGCGGTAACGGAGGAAGGTACAGATGCTACAGCTCGGACAGACAGCACCGGACTTCACCCAGAACAGCACGGAGGGCCCGATCCATTTCCATGATTGGCTCGGCCAGTCCTGGGGAATCCTCTTCAGTCACCCCAGGAATTTCACGCCCGTCTGCACCACCGAACTCGGTGAGGTCGCGCGACTGCGCGCCGAATGGGACAGGCGGAACGTCAAGGTGATCGGCCTTTCCGTCGATCTGCTCGAAGCCCATGAAAGATGGGCGGCCGATATTGCGGAGACACAGGGTCATGCCCTCAATTTCCCGCTTCTGGCGGATGCCGATCGAAGGGTTGCGGATCTCTACGGCATGGTCCACGCGGCCAGCGACCCAGCGGTTACAGTCCGGTCGGTCTTCATCATCGATCCGGACAAAAGAGTGCGCCTGATCCTCACCTATCCTGCGAATATCGGCCGGAATTTCCGGGAGATCCTGCGTGTCGTTGACGGGATTCAGATGTCGGATTCCTACAGGGTGGTTACGCCTGTGAACTGGAAGCCTGGCGATCCGGTCATCGTGGCACCATCAATTTCCGATGAACTGGCGCCCTTGATGTTTCCACAGGGTATCAAGAGGGTAAAGCCGTATCTGCGCTATGTGAGTATTTTTTAGAATTGAGATATTGCCGCGTGGTGAACAGCGGTCCCCTCGCCCCGCGTGCGGGGAGAGGGCTAGGGTGAGGGGCAAAACTCTCGCCGAATCCGATAGTTGCGGGCCAAAATAGAGTGCGGTGAAAGCCCCTCATCCGCCCTTCGGGCGCCTTCTCCCCGCATGCGGGGCGAAGGGGGAGTCGCGACCTCCGTCGTCCCTCACTGATGCATCAACAGCACCGGAACTGTGATCATGTCTCCGGTTCAATCTTCAAGTTGGACTCCTTGACTACGCCGCCTTCTCAAACGACGGCAGGCCAGCAAAGAGTTCGAGCGACTTCAGCCGCGCCTCGATGTCGTGGATCGGCATGGAGATGATGACCTCGTCGGCCTGTGTCTCGTTGATGAAACCGGAGAGCTTGGCTTCCGCGGTATCCGGCGCGCCGACGACGGCGTAGCGTAGCGTGTGCTCGACATTGAGCTTTTCCATCGGCGTCCAGAAATCGTCCATATTGCGCACGGGTTTCGGGAACGGGCCGCGGACGTTGCGGCGTAGGTTGACGAACTGCTGCTGCGCCGACGTGAAGTGATACTGCGCTTCGTCGTCAGTCTCAGCGGCGGCGCCCATGACGCCGACCATCACATAGGGTTTGTCGAGCGCCTGCGAGGGCGTGAAGCGGTCGCGGTAGATGGCGATGGCATCGAGCAGCGAGTCCGGCGCGAAATGCGAGGCGAAGGCATAGGGCAGGCCCAGCATGGCGGCGAGCTGGGCGCTGTAGAGGCTGGAGCCGAGCAGCCAGATCGGCACATTGGCATTATTGCCGGGAACGGCGAGGATCGCCTGGTTTTCCTGGGCGGGGCCGAGAAGCCGTTGCAGTTCCACGACATCGTTCGGAAAGCTGTGGGCGCCATCCTCCATGTTGCGCCGAAGCGCCTGGGCCGTGCGCATGTCGGTGCCGGGCGCCCGGCCGAGGCCGAGATCGACGCGGCCTGGGAAAAGCGCTTCCAGCGTGCCGAACTGTTCGGCGATCACCAGCGGCGAGTGATTGGGCAGCATCACGCCACCAGAGCCGACACGGATGCGCGAGGTCGCGGCACCGACATGACCGATCACGACAGCCGTTGCCGCGCTCGCGACCCCCGGCATGCCGTGGTGCTCGGCGAGCCAAAAGCGGGTATAGCCGAGTTCCTCAGCCTTCTGCGCCATGCGTCTGGAGCCTTCGAAGGACTGGCGGATGTCGCTGCCTTCGGCGACGGGGGAAAGGTCGAGGATGGAGAAGGGAACCATGGGAAAACCTATCGATGGGGCGCGGAGCCGAAGGGGCGTGCCCGCTGATGTAGGTTCGCGCTGGCGCCTTTCCAAGCGCAAGATCTCGCATCAACAGGAGGATAGTTCCGCCTGTCGTCGCGCTGCGGCAAATTGCGGCACGCGCCCGGCGATCCAGCGCCAGAGGGTCACCACTTGTACCAGCAATTCCTCGCCGAGCGGCGTCAGCGTGTATTCCACGCGCGGCGGCACCTGCGGATAGAGCTTGCGGGTCACCAGCCCATCCCTTTCGAGCGCGCGAAGCGTCTGTGTCAGTACCTTCTGGCTGATGCCGTCGACGCGTTCGAGCAGGCGGGAGAAGCGCAGCGGACCCTTGGCCTCGGCAAGGACATGCAGCACGCGCAGCGGCCATTTTGCCGATGCGCGCTCCATCATCTCGCGGGCGAGTGCGTCCTCTTCGTCGCTCAGGGTCTCGCAGAAATCAAAGGTATCATTTTGAATGTAAGTTACCATAGGGAATGTATAGATCTCAAAGGTACCTTCTTTCAACTGGAAACAATAAGCCCTAGATGGCGTCATGAAACAAACGAAGGAGCGTTTTATGACGAAGGTTTGGCTGATATCAGGCAGTTCCCGCGGTCTTGGGCGAGCGCTTGCCGAAGCGGTGCTGGCTGCGGGGGACCGCCTCGTGGCGACGGCGCGTGTTCCCTCGCAACTCGAGGATCTGAAGGCGCAATACGGCGAACGGATACTTGCCATCACGCTCGATGTCACCGACCCCGCGGCCGCCGGCGTGGCGGTCAAGACGGCAGTCGAGACATTCGGCCGGCTCGACGTGCTCGTCAACAATGCCGGCTACGGCAATGTCGGCCCGATCGAGGATACAAGCCTCGACGATTTCAGGGCACAGATCGAAACCAATCTCTTCGGCACGATCATCCTGACCAAGGCGGCGCTGCCGCTGATGCGCGAGCAGGGGGCGGGGCATATTATCCAATTTTCCTCCGTCGGCGGTCGCATCGGCCCGGTCGGGCGCGCTCCCTACGCGGCGGCAAAGTGGGGCATTGAAGGCTTTTCCGAAGTGCTGGCGAAGGAGGTCGGCCCGCTCGGCATCAAGGTGACGGTCATCGAGCCGGGTGGTTTCCGCACGGATTTCGCCGGGTCCTCGACCCGTTTCAACGAAGGACGCCCGGAATATGCGGCGACGGTCGGGGCCATGGTGCGCTATCAGCGTGACTATGATGGCAAGCAGCCCGGCGATCCCAGAAAGGCAGCCGCCGTCATCCTGCATGTGGCCGGTCTCGATCAGCCGCCGCTTCGGCTGCTGCTGGGCAGCGATGCCTTTCGTGCGGTGGAACAGGCCGATCGCGCCAAGGCGGAGGCCGATCAGAAATGGCGTGATCTCAGCCTCTCCACCGATTTCGAGGCCAGTGTCGAGCTGTAAAATGAGAGGGCAGCCGCGCTCGCCTCAGCCGTCCCTTCGTGCCAGCAGGAGTGGCGTCAGCCATGGCGTCGCAGGAGATGAATTTCAGCCGTGTGCTGGTGCGGTGTTTCCGCGAGTTGGAAATTACCGAGCTGGCGGTCCATTTCGCTTGCCTCCGAAGCGAGGCGATGGATCGCCGCTGTCGTCTCCTCGACCATGGCGGCATTCTGCTGCGTCATGGAATCGAGTTCGGCGACGGATGTGTTGATCTGGCGCAGCGTCTCGGCTTCCTCGCGGGTCGATTCCATCATCTCACGGATCCGGCCGTTGATCGCCTCGACATGTTCGCCGATACCCTGAAGCGCGCTGCCTGCCTTCTCGACCAAGGCGACGCCGGTCTCGACCTCGTGTGTTGATTTCTTTAAGAGGTCGGCGATCTCCTTGGCTGCGCTCGAGGAGCGCTGGGCGAGCTCGCGCACTTCCTGGGCAACGACCGCGAAGCCCTTGCCGGTTTCGCCGGCGCGGGCAGCTTCGACGCCGGCATTCAGCGCCAGCAGGTTCGTCTGGAAGGCGATGTCGTCGATGACGGTGATGATGGAGTTGATCTGGCGCGACGAGGCCTGGATCGCTTCCATCGCAGCGATGGTGTCGCGCATGATCCGGCCGGAACCCTCCGTCTCGCTCTGCGCATCGCGGGCGATCTTTCCGGCCTGCTCAGCGCGCTGCATCTGAACGCGGACCGACTGGGTGATGGCGTCGATGGCGTTGGCAGTCTCCGTGATCGAGGCGGCCTGGCGTTCCGTGCGCCCGGCGAGCTCGTCGGCGCCGTTGCGCATTTCTTCCGAACCCGAGCGCACGGCCATGGAGTTGCCGCCGATCGAGGTCATGGTGTCGCTGAGGGCTGCGAGCGCCTGGTTGAAATTGATGCGCAGGCCTTCGAGCTCTTCCGGGAAGCGGCGATCGATCTGGAAGGAAAGGTCGCCGCCGGCAAGATGATTCAAGCCATCGTCAAGGGCTTCCACCACCTCCTGCAGGCTTCTTGCCTCAGCCTCGCGCTCGGCGAGATTCTTCTGACGCTCGCGCTCGGCCTCATTGCGTGTCGCGGCATTCGCCGCCTCAAGGGCGCGCTGCTCGATCAGCGAGGTGCGGAAGCTCTGCAGGGCCTTCGCCATCGTGCCGATCTCGTCGCGGCGATCCTGGCTGCCGATCTCGCTGTCGAGCTTTCCGTCGGCGACGTCGCGCGTGATCCCGGCAAGGCGAACGAGCGGCGAGAACAGCAGCTTCATGACGCCGCTGGTCGCAAACGCGGTGACGATCAGCACGCCGAGGCCGATCAGCGTCAGCAGTTTCGCGATCTCCAGCGAGCCGGCATTGAGTTCGGATTTCAGCACGCTTTCGACCACCAGGAAACGGGAGCCGGCGAATTCGATCGGCCGCGCATAGGCCCGCGCCGGCCCGTCTGCGCGCTCGAAATCGGCAACCGTCATGCTGTCTCCGGCGAGCGCATCCTTGTAGAAGGCGAAGGGAGCGGGATCGAGCCTGGCAAGCCGCCCTGCCTGATCGAGGCCGACGACGGAACCGTCAGCGGAAATGACGGCCGAGCGTGCGGAACTGCCGGCGACATTGCCCTTGGCCAGAATGCCGGCAAGGATGTCGTCACGGACCTGGAAGAGGATGATGCCTTTCGGCGCGCCGAGCTTGATGATCGGAACGGCATAGAAGATCGCCGACCTGCCGCTTGTCGCATCGATCGTCAGGCCAGAGAAGGCCGTCGGCGCGGAATCGTCCGTCGCCTTGCCGGCATTCTCGACCGCCTTGGCGAAAGCCGTGCCTGCGCCCGTCGACTTCCACTGGTCGGTCTTCAGGTTTTCCGCAAAGGCGTCGCCCTTCTTGTAGGAATAAAGGACGTAGCCGTCCATGTCGGCAATCAGCAGATCACTGAAGGCGGTACCCTGCAGATCGCGTGCGACCTCGATCTGCGTCTTCTCATGGTTGGAATAGTAGAAGCCGCTCGGTCCTTCCGGCTTTACCAGCTTTTCGCGTTGATCGGCGGGATTGGGATTCTTCGTGATGAAGACGTCCCTGAGCTCGGTGCGCGCGTTCCCCGAATTCTTCTCGATGGTCTTCCAGCCGCTGCGCAGGCTCGTGATCGCCATCTGCAGGGCTTCGATGCGCGCGATCGAATTGGCCTGGTTTTCGATCTGGCCAAGCTGATCCTTCAGCATGTCGCCACGGAAGATAAGGACGCTCTCTTTGGCCTTAAGCGCCTGTTCGTGAGAGATGCGGCTGGTGGCGAGATAGGCCAGCACGTTGATGACGCCAATCGACAGGACGGTGAGCAACATGAAGGTTGCAATCACCTTGAAGGACAAAGAATGAAATCTTCGAGCCATGAACAGGAATCCCTCTGAACCAACTCCGGCGGACGTGGCGACCGGCAAGCCCCGACATTTTGGGGATCAGAATTCGGCAATGTCCTTAAATCCCAGTAAATGTAAGCCTAAAGTCGAATTTCGTTTTCGCTTTGTTCACATATTGCTGGCAGTAGCTGTTGAGAACAGCTAGGTTTTCCCATGCAAAATACGATTCGCATCATCGGTATCGATCCCGGACTTCGGCGCACCGGCTGGGGAATCATCGATACATCAGGCAATTCATTGCGATTCGTCGCCTCCGGTACCGTGACCTCGGATGGCGATATGGATCTCGCTTCACGCCTTTGCCAGCTTCATGACGGGCTCGCCGATATCGTCCACGGTCACAGGCCGAACGAGGCTGCCGTCGAGCAGACTTTCGTCAATAAGGATGCGGTTGCAACGCTGAAGCTCGGCCAGGCCCGCGGGGTGGCCATGCTAGTGCCGGCGCGCGCCGGGCTTCCGGTTGCCGAATATGCGCCCAATGCCGTCAAGAAAGCCGTGATCGGCGTCGGCCACGGCGAGAAGCAGCAGATTCACATGATGCTCAAAATCCTGATGCCCAAGGCCGAATTCAAGGGCAATGACGCCGCCGATGCGCTCGCGATCGCCATCTGCCATGCGCATCATCGCGGGGCAAACAGGATGCGACAGGCACTGGCCGGGTAGTTCGTTCTTGACTTGTTCTCGCAGGGCGCTTAGGTATTACTTTAGAGGTATTACCATGCGCGTGACGGAAAAAGGCCAAGTGACGATCCCGAAAAACATCCGCACCAGTCTTCATATCGAGACGGGCAGCGAGGTTGAATTCGTGCTCAAGGAGGGAGAGGCGGTGCTGCGGCGCGTAGAACCTTCCCATGACGAACGGGAACGCGACGTGCAGGATTTCGTCGATCATATCCGTCGCCACAAGGGGTCGATGTCTCTCGGCGATATGGACGGCGACGCTTTCTACAAGATGCTGCGTGACTGATGCCGGTCCTGGTCGACACCAATGTACTGATCGACGTGTTCCATCGCGGCAGCGATTACGAGGACTGGTCGCTCCTGCAATTGGCGAAGGCACGGCGCGAAGGCGCTTTGATTATCAATCCCCTGATCTACGCGGAAATGGCGGCGGGCTTCGCCACCCTTGGCGCGCTGGATGCCGCAATGGCGCCGACTGCTTTCGAGCGGGAGGATTTGCCGTGGGAGGCGGCCTATGCGGCCGGACAGGCATTCCTGCAATATAGGAAAGCTGGCGGCGAGAAGCGGTCGCCGCTTCCCGATTTCTATATTGGTGCCCATGCAACGGTGAAAGGCTATCGCCTGCTGACCCGGGACCCCGCCCGGTATCGCAGCTATTTTCCGATGCTTGGTCTCATCACCCCCGAAACCCATCCCTGACGGATCCTGTTCATGATCGGCAAGCTCAAAGGCACAATCGAGGAAATCGGCGAAGACCATGTGTTGGTCGACGTGCACGGCGTCTGCTATGTCGCCTTCTGTTCGGCGCGAACGCTGTCGAAGCTCGGCTCGGCCGGCGAGGTCTGCGTCCTTTTCATCGAGACCTATGTGCGCGAGGACCAATTCAAGCTCTTCGGCTTCATGACGGTGCTGGAACGCGAATGGTTCAACCTGCTGCAGAGCGTGCAGGGGGTCGGGGCAAAGGTGGCGCTTGCCGTGCTTTCGACGCTGACCCCGCCGGAACTTGCCAATGCGATCGCGTTGCAGGACCGCACGGCGGTATCACGGGCGCCCGGCGTCGGGCCGAAGGTTGCGATGCGCATCGTCACCGAATTGAAGAACAAGGCTCCTGCCTATGCCGGCGAGGCCATCAACATTGCCCTCAAGCAGGAGATCGGCGAGGGCGTGGCTTCGGCGCCGGTCGCCGACGCGGTCTCGGCGCTGACCAATCTCGGCTATTCGCGCGATCAGGCGGCCAATGCCGTGGCGGCGGCGGTGAAGACGGCCGGCGAGGGGGCAGACAGCGCAAAGCTGATCCGGCTCGGGTTGAAGGAATTGGCGCGATGATTCCTTGCAAAAATTATTTTTCTTACCTTCCTCGAATTGTAAGGAGGAAAAGGCATGAGTATTTATTACGGAACGATGGCCTCCGAGGGGCAGACAATCGTGCCGGCCGAGGTCCGCGAGATCCTGAAGCTGAAGCCCGGCGATAAGATCCGCTACGTGAACCGCAATGGTGAGATCATCATGAAGGCTAAGAACAAGCGGGCGATCGATCTTATAGGAAAATTCCACGATCCAAGCCGGGCCGCGATTTCGATCGAGGAGATGGATGAAGTCATCGGCAAAGCCATCGCCGATCGTGTTATGGGCAAGAAATGAATTGGATTGATACCAATATCGAGAAAGCCCCCGAAATGGCGGTGTCGCAGGGCGAATTCGCCGATATCTTCATAGCATTGCGCAACCGCAACGCGGGTTGTGCCTCCACCATGACCTTCGATGAGAAGGCCGCAAAGCATATTCCCGGAATGGAACTTCTGACATGAGCGAAGCCGCCAGATTGATATCGTCGGAAAAGCGCGGCGAAGACCTGGATCTCACCCTGCGTCCCCAGTCGCTGGACGAATTCACCGGCCAGGCAGAGGCGCGCGCCAATCTCAAGGTTTTCATCGAGGCCGCCAGGAACCGCGGCGAGGCGCTGGACCATGTGCTCTTCGTCGGCCCGCCCGGGCTCGGCAAGACGACGCTGGCGCAGATCATGGCAAAGGAGCTCGGCGTCAACTTCCGCTCGACCTCCGGGCCTGTCATCGCCAAGGCCGGGGATCTGGCCGCACTTCTCACCAATCTCGAAGAGCGCGACGTGCTCTTCATCGATGAGATCCACCGGCTCAATCCGGCTGTCGAGGAAATTCTCTATCCGGCCATGGAGGATTTCCAGCTCGATCTCATCATCGGGGAAGGTCCGGCGGCGCGTTCGGTCAAGATCGACCTGTCGAAATTCACGCTCGTTGCCGCCACCACCCGCTTGGGGCTGCTGACCACGCCGCTGCGCGACCGTTTCGGCATTCCCGTGCGCCTCAGCTTCTACACCGTCGAGGAACTGGAGCTGATCGTGCGCCGCGGCGCGCGGCTGATGGGTCTGCCGATGACCGACGACGGCGCGCGCGAGATCGCAAGGCGCGCCCGCGGCACGCCGCGTATCGCCGGGCGCCTTTTGCGCCGCGTGCGCGACTTCGCGGAAGTGGCAAAGGCCGAAGCGGTGACGCGCGAGATCGCGGATGAGGCGTTGACCCGCCTCTTGGTCGACAATATGGGCCTCGACCAGCTCGACAAGCGCTATCTCAACATGATCGCGGTCAATTTCGGCGGCGGCCCTGTTGGCATCGAGACGATCGCAGCCGGTCTCTCCGAGCCGCGCGACGCGATCGAGGATATCATCGAGCCTTACATGATCCAGCAGGGCTTCATCCAGCGCACGCCGCGCGGCCGGATGCTGACCGCAAACGCGTGGAAGCATCTCGGCATGCAGCCGCCCAAGGACCTGGAGGCCGCGCAGTTCCGCCTGTTCCAGGAGGATGATTGAGTGATCACGCGGCGCGGCGTCCTGAAGCTTCTGGGTGGCAGCGTCGCAAGTTTCGCGACGCTTTGCGGCTACGCCTTCGCCTACGAGCCGCTCGGGCGGCTCGACATCACCCGATACAGGCTGACACCGCCGGGCTGGACTCCCGGTCTCAATCTCCGCCTCGTCGTGCTTGCCGATTTTCACGCCTGCGAACCCTGGATGTCGGCCGATCGCATCCGTTCCGTCTGCGCCCGCGCTAATGCGCTCGGCGGTGATGTCATCCTGCTGCTCGGCGACTATGTCTCCGGCATGAATCTTGTTACCCGATATGTTCATTCCAGCGAATGGTCCGAGGCGCTTTCCACGCTGAAGGCGCCGCTCGGCGTTCATGCCGTCATGGGCAATCATGATTGGTGGGAGGACAGAACGGCACAGGCGAATGGCGGCGGCGAAACCTTCGGCCACAGGGCGCTGAAAGCCGTCGGTATCCCGGTTTACTCCAACCGCTCCGTTCGCCTGGAAAAGGACGGTTATGGTTTCTGGCTGGCGGGTCTGGAGGACCAGCTCGCACTGCTGCCCGGCAGGAAATGGAACCGGACACGCACGACGGGGCTCGCCGACCTTGATGGAACGCTGGCGCAAGTGACGGACGACGCGCCGGTGATCCTGCTCGCGCACGAGCCGGACATCTTCCCCGACGTGCCGAAGCGGGTATCGCTGACGCTCTCCGGGACACCCATGGCGGACAGGTCCGCCTGCTCGATTATGCGCCGATGGTTCCCTCTCGCTACGGCGACCGCTACGCCTATGGCCATGTCGTGGAGGACGGCAGGGATATTATCATTTCCGGCGGACTCGGCTGTTCGATCGCTCCCGTCCGCTTCGGCTGCCCGCCGGAAATCGTGGTGATCGATCTCGGATAGGCCGCCATGCGACAGGATCCATCGGTGTTCGAAGCGATCGATCACGATCCCGGCGGCAGGCGAATGGTCTCGCTGCCGGCGGGTGTCAGCGGCGATGCCGAATTCTGGGGACCGATGAATTGCTACCGGCCCCGGCTTCGCCGCTGGAAAGGGCCGGCGTTCCCGACCCGTTTCATGCTATCGATCGGGATGAATCCGAGTGCAGCGGCGGCCGATGTCGACGACCCGACGCTGACGCGTGATTGGCGCTTTGCCGAGCGCGAAGGCTTTGACGGCCTGGTGAAGTGCAATACCGTCGACTACCGCGCGACCTTTCCATCCGACTTTCGCAAGTTCGGTGTCGTGCCGGCTTCCGAGCGCAACCTCGCGGTGATCCTGGAGGAGGCGGCGAGGGCGGAGCTAATCATCCTCTGCCATGGCCGGCTGGACAAGGTGCTTGCGCCCTACGGTCGGATGGTCGCGGATCATCTGAGGGCTGCCGGGCATCGGCTCATGTGTTTCGGCACAAACCGGGATGGAAGCCCGAGACATTCGCTTTATGTCCCGGGCGAGGCACCTTTGGTGGAGTGGCGTGGATAACTCCCGCCGGGCGAGGCGGCACCTATTGCTTGTCCGCGCACCGATCAGTGCATGGGCGCAATATGCGACCAGGCGCCGACCTCGAAGCGGCTCACGATCACGCTGTCGGTTGCGATTTCGTGCTGCATCCGCTCTTCGAGCGTGTCGATGTCGACCTCGGCTGCCGTTACGACACCTTGCTTCTCCATGTCCGGCAGCATGGTGGCGACGAGTTCGACCGTCTGGTGCAGCCAATCCGAACCGCCCCTGGTTCCCCCGACGACCGCCTCCAAATGCATGGCGGGCGCGGCGAGGCCAGCCGCGCGAAAGGCCGATTCGAGCTTGATGCCCATGCGGGTTTCGATCCCGCAGCGCCGGAAGGTCTCCACGATCCAGCGGCAGCATTGATCGTAGATCGGCGCCGGCGGACTGGACGTGCAGCCGGCCCAGTCCGGCTCGTGGAACACGATCAGTCCTCCGGGCTGAAGATGGCGGACCAGCGCTCGCAGCATGATCGTCGGGTTGGACTGGAACATCAGCACGTAACGGCCGATCACCGCATCGAAGGGGCGGTCGAAGGCAAGCATTGCGGGATCGCCTTCAAGGAAGCTGACGTTGTGAAGGCTGTGAGCCGCCGCGCGACGCCTGGCGGCGTCCACCGCTTCGGGCGAGCGATCCACGCCGACGACCCTGCCCTTGTTGCCGACCATCTCGGAGACGAGGCAGGTCACGTCGCCTCCGCCGCAGCCAACATCGAGAACGCGCATGCCGGAACCTATTCCGGCTGAAAGAAGGATCCGTTTCGTGATTGGATTGATGATATCTGCCTGATGCTTGAGACGTGCTATTTCGCGTTCTGAATGTGCGAGAATATACGGCACATCATTTCTGACCTGACTGCTGCTCGACATATCCATGGCCGCGCCTCCTCTCGTGACTGCCTTTCCTGGCGCATGATCCCGAAATCGGAATCGATTTTCAGAAAGGATCATGCGCGGATTCAAAGTGATAGAGCGCCCTTGACGCGTGCAATTTAACGCGCGGCGCATCTAGTCATGAGCATGGCCTGCGGAAGCGTATGACGGCGGCGGCAGCCGGTCAAGCGAGCTTGCAATCGGGAGCACCGATCACTACTTTAAGGCGTCTTCAAACAATAGGAGGTTGCCTATGTCATCGCGGGACGCCTGATCCGCCAGTACCAGGATTTCTGTCAGGATCGTGGTATTGATTTCTCGCTGAGCCGGTCGGTTCGGCCCTTTGATAGCACTACCCTCTTCTGTAGTGCCGGAATGCAGCAGTTCAAGCCGCTTTTCTCCGACCCCGCCTATTGCGGGACCTTTGCCAATCTTCAGCCTTGCCTGCGGCTTGGCGATCTCGATGAGATCGGAGACGGCACGCATTTTCTCCACTTCAACATGGTTGGGCTCTTCTCCTTCCGGCAGATGACGGTGAGCGAAGCAATCGATCTCTGGCTCGCGTTTCTCGACCGGATCGGCGCCCGGCCCGATCACGTGACGATCCATCCCGACAAGCTCTCAGATTGGGAGCCGCTCTACCGCGATCGGCTCCCATCGTTGCGGACCCGGAATGCACCTGGAGCGACGGGAACGTCGAGGGTTATTGCACGGAGTTCTACCGGAATGGCGTCGAGATCGGGAACATCGTCAACCCGCTTGGAACCTGCATCGACGCCGGGTTCGGGCTCGAGCGTCTGGACATGCTGGTCAACGGCACGCCGCCCGCAAGTCCTGAAACGATCCTGGTCGAGGCGATCGAGACCATCATCGCCAGCGGCTATCGCCCGGGAAACAAGGAGCAGGGCTATGTGCTGCGGAAACTACTGCGGCGACTGGCGGTTTCCGGCGGTCATCTCGATCATCCGTTCTTCAGGGACGAGCTTCGGCGGCAGGAACGGCTGCGCGAGCGATATACCCGATTGAAGCCTCGGCATCCCGACAAGCCGGCGCAATGGTGGTTTGACACACACGGCATCGACGTCACGGAGTTGGATAGCATCGATGCGACCGACGAGGCTCTCACGGCCGGCAGGTCAGACATAGACTGACGCTTTCTGCAATAGCCTCACTCCAATCCGGAGTGGGGCCTTTCCGGCGGAACGACGCAGAAGTGGGTGTGCCGCGACTGACCGGCCTCCGGCTGCAACCGATTGCATCGCTCCCCATCCGGGCGCAGACTGTGCGGCAAAGGGGGAGATCTGCCATGAGTGATCGAGAGCAACTCGAAAATACCATTCGTGAGTTCTATCGGGCCCGAGACAAGGGCGACATCGATGCCATGATGGCACTCTTCGATCCGGCCTGCCGCTTCCGGATCGCCGGAAGCGACAAACTCGGCTCGATAACACAGCAGGTCGACGGGCAGGCCGCCTTACGTGAAGCGGTGACGACGCTGGTCGACACCTGGGATCTTTCCAACGTCAGGATCACCAGCCTTCATGTCGACGGAGACACTGTCTTCGTTCACCGCACGGGAGAGATCCGCTTCATTCCGTCCGGCGAGGTGACGCCCACCGAGCTTCTGGACAAGCTGACCTTCCGAAACGGGCTGGTGGTCGACTATCTCGAATTCGTCGATACGCTGCTGGTGGCGGATACGATCGGTCTGTTCGACACCTGACGGGACCGGCTGACTGTCCTACATCATCGGAAAATCCGATGATGCTATCGATACTTCCCGTTTCCCTTGCCCCGAACGTTGTGTGCTTCTGCTCCGTCGTAGAGCGCCGCGCGTCCGATTGGACGCGCTAAGGACGCTCTACAACTTTGAATCGGCGCATAGACCTTTCCGAAAATCGATTCCGATTTTCGGGGCTATGCGCTAACGACAGTGGAGACAGAAGATGAATCATGCAACGGGCGTAACGAAGAGAGTCCTTATCGCAGGCGGCAGCTCGGGCATGGGCGAGGCGCTTGCCGCGCGCATGCTCAAGGAAGGCGCCGAGGTGACGATCGTCGGCCGCAGCGGCGAGCGGTTGTCCGCGGCAAGGAACAGGCTGCCGGATCCGGAACGCGTGCGGATATGCGCGGCGGATATTTCCAAGGAGGAGCAGGTCGCGCGGTTGTTCGGTGAGGTCGGTGAGCTCGATCACATCGTCAGCACTGCCGCAGACATCGACGGTGCTTACGAGCTTCTTCCAGACCTTGCCTTGGCGGCCGTGCAGCGCGCGCTGGAAAGCAAGGTCCTCGGACCCATCCTGCTTGCGAAGCATGGCGTGCCGCGGCTTTCGCGATCGGGCTCCATCACGTTTACCTCCGGCATTGCCGCCTATCGGCCGCTGGCAAGGGGTGCTGCGGTCGCCACCATCAATGCGGCCCTTGAAGGGTTGGTGCGGGCGCTCGCTGTGGAGCTCGCGCCTATCCGGGTGAACGCCGTGTCGCCGGGATGGGTGGATACGCCGATCTGGACGTTCGTGGCCGGCGATGCCAAGGATGAGCGGCTGGAGGCGATGGCCAAAAGACTTCCGGTCGGCCGGATAGGGCAGGCGGATGACATTGCGGATGCAATCGCCTTCCTGATGAGCAACGGCTTTACGACAGGAACCGTCCTGCACGTCGAAGGCGGCCACCGCCTGATCTAGCTAGCTTTCCAGCCCGACTTTTGCCGCATCGATCAGGGATCTGAGCCCCGGGGGCTGAACGCGTCTGCGGCGCCAGATCATGTGAAGGGCGGCCCGCTGGATGCCCCCCGGCCATGGCTTCTCGACCACGTCGCCGCGCTCTACGGCTTCGGCGGCCGCAAGACGCGGGACAAGGCCGTTGCCGGCCCCATTTGCCACCAGGCGGCAGATCGTGCCGATACTGTCGACTTCAGCAACAAGCCTGGGCGGAGCGATTTCCGCCTCGGCGAAAGCCCGGTCGAACAGGTGGCGATAGACGCATCCGGTTTCGGTGGCGATGAAGGGTTCCGATGTAAGATCGTCCACGGTGGGCGCCGGGCGGCGCGCCGATTTTCCTCCAGGCGGCGTGATCAGGACCAGCGGTTCGTCGGCGATCCTGACGCTGACCAGCCGATTCGAGCGTGTCCCGTTTGAGAAGGCAAATCCGAGATCGATTTCGCCATCCTCGATTTTTCTGCGTAGTTCGCCGCTTCCGGCGATCTTCACCTGCAGGAATATTGCCGGATGGCTGCGGCTAAAGGCGGCCATGAATGCCGGAAGCCTCGCCGCGGCGATGGTTTCCAGTGCTCCGATGGTAAGCGTCGCGCCCGTCGCACCGGCGGCATCGGCGACCGCGGAACGTGCATCTTCCGCCAATGCCAGAAGTTCGACGGCATAGGTCCTGAGCGTGTCTCCGGCCGTGGTCAGCGTCAGACCGCGGTTCGAGCGCTCGAACAGGGTGGCGGCGAGATCGGTTTCCAGTGCCTGGAGCTGGTCGCTTACGGCCGATTGCGACAGATGAAGCTCGGCCGCCGCCCGTGTCACGTTGCCGGTCCGCGCTACGGCAAGGAAGGTTTTGAGCTGTCGAAGATGCATTGCTGCCAATCCAAACGGCGCCAGTCGAAAGCCATGGGCGATAGGTGGAGCGCTCCTGTTTCGAGTTCTCCCATCAGCCGGGACTTCACGTCAAGCGCCTTGCCGCAGGAGGTCGCCGGGGCTAACCTTATCGGCTTCCGAATTGGGGAGATCAGCCATGCTGTCCGATCCTTGCCGCGCATTTCGCAAGCTTGCCTATAACAATGCGCTTGCGAATTTTCGCCTGCATCAGGCCTGCGCCCGCCTGCGCGAGGGCGAATTCGAAGCGCCGCGCACCAGTTTCTTTCCCTCCATCAAGGCAACGCTCAACCATATCCTGACGGTCGACTGGTTCTATGTCGACGGATTGGAGGGCGGTACGCTCGGGCCGAAGGCCTGGGCGGTGGAAGAACCATGCGAGACGATCGACGCCCTCGCCGCCGAGCAGGCCAAGGTCGACCGGCGGCTGGTCGCGGTCTGCGAGGCGCTGACACCGGAGAAGCTTTCCGCCACCGTGGCGCTGAACCGCATCAGCCGCATCCAGGAGGAGCGGAGGGAGGATGTGCTCGGCCACCTGTTCCAGCATCAGACGCATCATCGCGGGCAGGTTCATGCCATGATGGCCGGAACCACCGTGAAGCCGCCGCAGCTCGACGAATTCATTGTCGCCGACGATGGCAGATTCCGCACCGAGGAACTCGCGGCAATGGGCTGGAGCGAAGAAAAGATCATGGGTTAGGGTGGGGAAAACTCTCAACGAATCCGACGTTATGGATCGAAATTGGAGTGCGGTGAAAGCCCCTCATCTGCCCTTCGGGCACCTTCTCCCCGCAGGCGGGGCGAAGGGGGAGTCGCGCCCTCCGTCGTCCCTCACGGCGGCGGTTGGTTCGTAGGCGCCGCTTGCTCGATCGTTCCCTCGCCCCGCTTGCGGGGAGAGGGCTAGGGTGAGGGGCCCTTTCAGCGACATCC
Organism: Sinorhizobium sp. CB7; assembly: GCF_041357635.1. Taxonomy (NCBI): domain Bacteria; kingdom Pseudomonadati; phylum Pseudomonadota; class Alphaproteobacteria; order Hyphomicrobiales; family Rhizobiaceae; genus Sinorhizobium; species Sinorhizobium sp. CB7. The sequence continues at coordinate 36,856 of NZ_JAULLL010000025.1, read as the reverse complement.
GTCTCTAAGGTCGCAGGTCCCGAGCAAGGGCGGAAAGCGTTTCCTTAAGCAACTCCAGCCCGCCTCCGGTCCAGCCGAGGGCGGAGATTTTTTCCGTCGCCATGACGTTCACGCGAGCGCGGTCGGCAGGCGCTGGAAGGGGATGCGGACAGGCTGCCTCCCGCCGGATCACGGCCAGGATATCGTGCGTGTCGGTGAGGATGTCCGAAACGTTGAAGACCTCGCCGCTGATGCGGGCGCTTTCTGTTTCCAGCATCAGCCGCACCGCGCGGGCCGCATCGCGGCCGTGCACTTCGGTCCCGGCGCGCGACGGCACCTGCCGGCCGGCAAGATAATCGGCGAAAAGATCGCCCCACTTGTTGGGGCGCAGATCGCCGTAGACGCCGGTCAGCCTGAGGCTGGCGGTGGCAAAGCCGGGGGCGGCGAGGTCCGCGAGCGCCCTTTCGGCGTCGAGCTTCACCTGTCCGTAGAGCGTTTCCGGCTTCGGCGCTGTCGTCTCGGCGAGCATCGTGCCTGGCGGCTGTTCGCCATAGACTGCGCGGCTGGAAAGAAAGACCGAGCGGCGGGTGCCGGCGCGCTTGGCCGTCTCGAAGAGCTTGACCGAGCCTTCGAGGTTGAGGCGACGGAAGCCGTCGGGATCGCCGCCCTCACCGCCGCGGTATTTTCCGGGCAGGTGATCGAAGGCGGCGTGCACGAAGAAATAGGCCTCGTCGAAAGCGGCGATCTGGTCGATGCCAGGGTCGAGCGACAGGGGTACGAACTGGACGGGATGCGAAAAGAGGACGGGCGAGGGCGCATTACGGCCGCCCACCGTCACCTGATAGCCGGCGGAAAGCAGGTCCTCGACGATATAGCGTCCGACGAGGCCCGTTCCCCCGGATACCAGTATCCTCATGCGGCCTCTTTCGGATTAATGAAACTTGCGACATCCGGCACGTCCTTGCCGGCGTGGAAGCGGTGCCAGAGATCAATCAATGGCTGCAGCCGCTCGGCCTTCGGATGATCCTTCTCCCAGGGCTTCTCATACTGGTAGTGCAGGATGGATATGCTCTGCCAGTCCCAGAGTTCCGGCATATTGAACCAGACATATTGCAGCATGTTCATGAAGATCGGCAGGCCGTGCCAATCCGGGAAGAAGGTCTGGAGGAAGGTCTGGTCCGTCCGCCGCCAGAAGGCGCCCGGCTGGTCGAGGGAGCGCAGCATCGTCTTGAAGGTCGAAAGCGAGGGCTTGGCGACGAAGACGCCGGAATTCATCCGGTGGAAGTCGGCAAGGCTTTCGTAGACGTTGGGTGCGGCCGAAAATTCAGGATAGTCGAAGAGCCGGTCGACGTTCCTGAGCACGAGCGCATCGGCGTCGATGAAGACGCAGGTATCGTATTCGATCAATTGCCAGAGCCTGAGCTTGCAGAAATTGTCGAGCGGCGAATGGAAGACCGGCTTGCGGCCCTTGGTGAAGGGGGCAAGGCCATGCAGATTGCCGCGCGCGTGGCGCTCGTTGAATTCGTCTGACAGCGGCAGGTGTCCGACTTCGACCATCCGGCAGCCAAGCGCTTCGAGCGGCATCAGATCAGCGTCGTCGACGCCACCGGTATAGAGCACGACGACATCGGCTCTGGTCGCCGTCAGGAAGATCGAGCGGGCGAGCGCCAGCGCTCCCGTGGCATAGTCGCCATTGGTGACAAGGGTGACGAAGGCCTGTCGCGCCTGCGGGCTGGTGCGGGCGCGAACGCCTTCAAGCATTTCGCTGCCAATCATCATGACACGGATTTCAAACGTTTGCCTTCGGGATCGTGATTGATCGTCGCGGCGATGTCCTTCGTCCAGGCAGAGACGGCAGGCACACGCGAACGATCGACGCGATAGGCGTATTTCCGGGCGACGTCAACGATCTCGCTGAGCAGGCCCGCCTGCAGGGTGGTCGGATTGAGGCCGAGATCAAGGAATTTCGCATTCTTCACGACGAGCTCGTTTTCCGCCGCCTCCTTGCGCGGGTTGGGCAGCCAGACGATGTCCGACCCGCTCATCTTCGCGATCATTTCGGCAAGATCGCGCACGCGATGCGTTTCCGTCATCTGGTTGAAGATCTCGACGCGGGTGCCGCGTGCCGGCGGGTTCTTCAGCGCCAGCTCGATGCAGCGCACCGAATCCTGGATGTGGATGAAGGCGCGGGTCTGACCGCCGGTGCCGTGCACGGTCAGTGGATAGCCGATCGCCGCCTGGATCAGGAAACGGTTCAGCACCGTGCCATAGTCGCCGTCATAGTCGAAGCGATTGATGAGCTGCGTGTGGCGGCGCGTCTGCTCCGTATGCGTGCCCCAGACGATGCCCTGATGCAGGTCGGTGATCCTGAGGCCGTCATTTTTGGCATAGAACTGGAAGAGCAGCTGATCGAGGCACTTGGTCATGTGGTAGATGGAGCCGGGATTAGCCGGATAAAGAATTTCCTGGCTCACGGTACGGCCATCCTCGGTCTCGATACCGACGGGCAGGTAGCCCTCCGGAATGGCGGCCCCCACGGTCGAGTAGCCGTAGACGCCCATGGTGCCGAGATGGACGAGATGGGCGTCGAGATTGAGCTCGACGAGCGCATTCAGCAGATTGTGCGTGGCGCTGACATTGTTGTTGACGGTGTAGTTCTTGTGGCGGTCGCTCTTCATCGAGTAGGGCGCGGCGCGCTGCTCGGCGAAATGGACGATCGCATCCGGCCGGTGCTCGGCGAGCCACTTCTTCAGAAGCTCGTAGTCCTTGGCGAGGTCGATCAGGTTGAAATGGATGCGGCGGCCGGTCTCTGCATGCCAGATGCGCGTGCGCTCCTGGATGGAATCCATCGGCGTCAATGACTGCACGCCGAGTTCGGTGTCGATCCAGCGACGGGAAAGATTGTCGAGGATGTGGATCTCGTGACCCGCGTCGGAGAGATGCAGCGATGTTGGCCAACCGATGAAACCGTCGCCGCCCATTACCGCAATCTTCATGACTTCATCTCCTGTCGGTATCACTGTCGGGAATAATTAGGAATTATGACAATTGTTCAACGCTTGCCTGTCAATCAGTCTTGCGCCAAAGAGACGCGGCGACAGTGGAGAAACAGATGAACAGTGCGCTATTTCCGATCTCGGGAGAGTTGACCGAAGGCGGCCATCGCCTGATGCAACGGGTCTATTACGAGGACACCGACTTTTCCGGGCTGGTCTATCACGCGCGCTATCTGCACTTCCTCGAGCGCGGTCGCACCGACTATCTACGGTGTCTCGGCGTCGAGCAACGCGAACTGATCACCGCCGACGAGGAGGGTCTCGTCTTCGTCGTCCATCGGATGGAGATCGATTTCCGCAGCCCCGCGCGGATGGACGACATCCTGGAAATCCGCACGGTGACGGAAAAGGCAGGCGGCGCCAAGATGGTGCTGTCACAGGAAATCCGCCGCGGCGATACGCCGCTGATCGCCGCCAAGGTTATCATTGCCGTCATCAACGCCAAGGGACGCCCACGCCGGCTGCCGGAGGCGCTCGCCCGGCAGATGCTGGTAGCGTCGGAAGCGGGGGCCTGAAACGGGTTTTTTTGATGTGCGGCGAAAGCCCCTCATCCGACCCTTCGGGCCACCTTCTCCCCGCAGGCGGGGCGAAGGGGGAGTTGAAGCCTCCGTCGTCCCTCACTGAGGCATTGATCTAACCACTTGCTCGATCGTCCCCTCGCCCCGCTTGCGGGGAGAGGGCTAGGGTGAGGGGCAAATCACACCCGCTCAAAATGCAGGCTTGTAAAAACTTGAATTTCATGTGAAGGAATTTTCGCGCTGCAAGTCATGCGCCGCGCCGACGCCGGAGAAGGTCCGGTCGAGCAACTCCATGGCCAAAATATCCGCCACTGTAATCCTGTCATATTGAGACACTAACCTTCCCTTAACCATATTACTCTTAATAGTGTCATGGTGACTAAGTCACAGATTGTGCGGTGCACGCCTTCCTTTGACCAAATTTGACGGCAAGAGAAGGCACAAGAGCTTGGAGGCTTGACCAGGGCGTTCAGCGGCGGCTGCCGGACATTTCTTGCGAAATCACTTCATGCCGCCCGGTCCTGCACCGGGCGTTTGGATTCGGGGATTTTGGATCTATGGAACAAGTTGGATTGGCAGCAGCAACGGCCGACGTGACCCTCTGGTCGCTGTTCATGCAAGCGGGCCTGGTCGTTAAACTGGTCATGCTCGGGCTTATCGCGGCATCGGTCTGGACATGGGCGATCGTCATCGACAAATACCTGGCCTTCGGCAGAGCCCGTCGGCAGTTCGACAAGTTCGAGCAGGTGTTCTGGTCCGGACAGTCGCTCGAAGAGCTCTATCGCACGCTCTCCGAGCGCACGAATACGGGTCTCAGCGCCATCTTCGTCTCGGCCATGCGCGAATGGAAGAAATCCTTCGAGCGCGGCGCCCGTTCGCCGATCGGCCTGCAGATGCGCATCGACCGCGCCATGGACGTCACGCTTGCGCGTGAGTCGGAATTTCTGAGCGCCCGTCTCGGCTCGCTCGCGACCATTGGCTCGGCGGGGCCCTTCATCGGCCTCTTCGGTACCGTCGTCGGTATCATGACCTCGTTCCAGGCGATCGCCGGTTCGAAGTCGACCAACCTCGCGGTGGTTGCTCCCGGTATCGCGGAAGCATTGCTTGCGACGGCAATCGGCCTCGTCGCCGCTATCCCGGCGGTTATCGCCTACAACAAGTTCTCTGCCGATGCGGCCAAGCTCTCGGCGCGCATGGAAGGTTTCGCGGACGAATTCTCCGCCATCCTTTCGCGCCAGATCGACGAGAAGCTGCAGCCGCGTCAGGCCGCGCAGTAAGTCACGGACGGAACCGGAGTAGAACCCATGGGAATGTCTGTTGGTGGCAATAGCGATGGCGGCGGGCGTCGTCGTCGCGGCAGCCGGAAGGCGCTGGTATCCGAGATCAACGTGACGCCGCTCGTCGACGTCATGCTGGTGCTGCTCATCATCTTCATGGTGGCGGCACCGATGATGACGGTCGGCGTGCCGATCGACCTGCCGCAAACCCAGGCCAAGGCCCTCAACGCCGATACGCAACCGATCACCATTTCGGTGAAGGCGGACGGCGAGGTCTACCTGCAGGAAACGCCGATCCCGGTCGCGGAAGTGGCCGGCAAGCTGCAGGCGATCGCGACGACCGGCTATAACGAGCGCATCTTCGTGCGCGGCGATGCGACCGCGCCCTACGGCGTGATCGCCGACGTCATGGCCCGCATCCAAGAGGCGGGCTACAAGAATATCGGCCTGGTGACGCAGCAGAAGAAGGACCAGTAGCGAAGAAAGATGAGGTCCAGCGTCGTCACATCTGCTGTTCTGCACGGCCTGGTGCTCACCTGGGCACTGGTGACTATTGGGGCGCCGGAGTCTTTCAAGGTCGAGGACACCGAGGCGATGCCGGTCGATATCGTTTCGGCTGATTCGCTCTCTGCTCAGGGCGACCAGAAGGCACCGCCCAAGGAGAAGCCGGCTCCGAAGCCGACGACGCGCCCGACCGAAGTCGAAAAAGCCGAGAACATGGGCGACAACAAGGTTGACGTGAAGACACCGCCGGTGCCGAACGCCAAGCCTAACGACAACGAAAGCGCTGCGGCGCCGAAGGCCACCGAGAAGCCTCTTCCCAAGACCGATCCCGTGCCGAACGAGGTCAAGGAAATATCCAAGGAAGAGACGGATGTCACCGACCCGAAAGAAGTTGCCGCAATTCCGGAGAGCAAGCCTGAGGTGACACCGACGCCGCCCCAGCCGGAAACGAAGCCGCAGGAGCAGGCCCAGCCTGAGGAAAAGCCGGATGCCGAGGCGCTCCCGGAAAATGTTCCTCTTCCCGCGGTCAAGCCGCAGGTGAAGCCGCCGGAGCAGAAGCCGGTGGAAAAGCCTCCGGAAAAGAAGCCGGATCAGCCGAAGGTCGCCGACAAGACGAGCGACCGGAAGAAAGACGATCAGAAGCATGACATGGCGAAGGCCGCGTCTTCGAAGCAGAGCGACTTCAATGCCGACGAGATCGCCGCACTTCTCAATAAGCAGGATCCGTCAAACGGTGGCGCCAAGCGGTCGACCGAAGTTGCCTCGCTCGGCGCCAAGAAGAGCACAGGCGGGCAGAAGCTCAGTGCTGACGAGATGGAGGGACTGCGCAGCCTTATTCGAGGCAACTGGAACATTCTGCCCGGCTTGACGGATATGGATAAGGTACAGGTGACGGTAAAGTTTGAACTCGACCAGAGCGGCGCGATCATCGGCGATCCACAAGTAGAAATTTCAGGTGACGCCAATGACGGTACCAAGAGCGCCCTTTCCGGCGGAGCCAAACGCGCCGTGTTGAAATCCGCGCCGTTCAAACTTGACCCCGCTAAATTCGATACCTGGCATGAGATGATCGTTCATTTCGACGCCAGCGATCTCGCAATGTAATCCCGAAAGGCCTGGCAGATATGACTAAGTGTTCCCTGATCCGCGTCCTTCTCATGCTGACAGGCATGATGGCCGCGGCTATCGCGACACCCGCGAGCGCGGTGGTAGAACTCAACATCAACAAGGGCAATATCGAACCGCTGCCGATCGCCATCACTGACTTCATTTCAAACGGCGACCTCGGCGCGCAGATCTCGCAGGTTGTCGCTGCCGACCTGCAGCGTTCCGGCCTGTTCGCGCCGATCGACAGGAAGGCCTTCATCGAGAAGATTTCCAATCCGGACAGCCAGCCGCGCTTCGAGGACTGGAAGGTCATCAATGCGCAGGCGCTGGTGACCGGCCGCGTCAGCCAGGAAGGCGACGGGCGTCTTCGCGCCGAGTTCCGCCTCTGGGATACTTTCGGCGGCTCGCAGATGACCGGCCAGCAATTCTATACGCAGCCGGAGAACTGGCGCCGCGTCGCCCATATCATCGCCGATGCGATCTACAAGCAGATTACCGGCGAAGAGGGTTATTTCGATACGCGCGTCGTCTTCGTTTCCGAGAGCGGCCCGAAGACCGCCCGCAAGCGCCAGCTCGCCATCATGGACCAGGATGGCTTCAACGTGCGTACGCTGACCGATGGCAGCGACCTCGTGCTGACGCCGCGCTTCTCGCCGAGCCGGCAGGAAGTCACCTACATGTCCTTCGCCAACCAGCAGCCGCGCGTCTACCTGCTGCAGCTCGAAACCGGGCAACGCGAAGTGGTCGGTAACTTCCCGGGCATGACCTTCTCGCCGCGCTTCTCGCCGGACGGCCAGCGCGTCATCATGAGCCTGCAGCAGGAAGGCAACGCCAACATCTATACGATGGATCTGCGCTCGCGCACGACGACGCGGCTGACCTCGACGGCGGCGATTGACACCTCGCCCTCCTATTCGCCTGACGGCAGGCGCATCGCCTTCGAGAGCGACCGCGGCGGCCATCCGCAGATCTACGTCATGAACGCCGACGGCTCCGGCCAGACCCGCATTTCCTTCGGCGACGGCAACTATTCGACGCCCGTCTGGTCGCCGCGCGGCGATCTCATCGCCTTCACCAAGCAGGCCGGCGGCAAGTTCTCGATCGGCGTGATGAAGCCTGACGGCACCGGCGAGCGCATCCTGACCACGGGCTTCCATAACGAAGGGCCGACCTGGGCTCCGAACGGGCGCGTCATCATGTTCTTCCGCCAGGCGGCCGGCGCGGGCGGTCCGCAGCTCTACTCGATCGATCTGACCGGCTACAACGAACAGCTCGTCAAGACGCCCGGCTACGCTTCCGACCCGGCATGGTCTCCGCTGATGGAATAGTTGTTCACAGGCTTGCCTCTTTGTCGCCGCAAAGTGCTGAAAATTGAGCGATTCAGGGACAAGATAAAATTTTGTTAACCATAATTGTTGAAGGCAGGTTAACCGAGCGCGGTTACAGTCCAGCAACCCTAATGAAGTTTGCTCTTATGAAGTTCGCAAGGAGACCGGCGTTGAGCCATACCACAACTCAGGCCATGGGCCGCATGCAGTCTTTTGTCCGTAATCCCGTCATGATCGCACTTGTCGCCGGACTGGCCCTGGCCGGCTGCGCCTCCAAGAAGAATATGCCGAACAGCGCCGGAGAGCTCGGCCTTGGTGGCGCCGCAACGCCCGGTTCGCAGCAGGACTTCACCGTCAATGTCGGTGACCGCATCTTCTTCGATACGGACTCGTCGTCGATTCGCGCCGATGCGGCCCAGACGCTCGACCGTCAGGCACAGTGGCTCGCCCGCTATCCGAACTACCAGATCACTGTTGAAGGCCATGCCGACGAACGCGGCACGCGCGAATACAACCTCGCTCTCGGCGCACGCCGTGCGGCCGCCACCAAGGACTATCTCGCTTCGCGCGGCGTCCCGGCAGGTCGCATGAAGACGATTTCCTACGGCAAGGAACGTCCGGTCGCCGTCTGCGACGATATTTCCTGCTGGTCGCAGAATCGCCGCGCCGTCACGGTTCTCGGTGGCGCCGGCAGCTGATCGCTGCGAAATTTTCAGGAATTCAGAAGGCGGCCTCTCCGGAGGCCGCCTTTTCTTTTTGAACACACTTTGGCCAGACTCCGTTGCTTTTTGGAGGCAATTGGAAAAATCTCCTGTTGCGCGTCGCGCGCGAAGAATCACAGGGACAGGACGAACCATATGAGAAAACTAGTCGTGGCAGGCATGCTTTGTCTGGCGACCATAGCGGGTACTGAACGAACGGCCTATGCGCTGTCGATCTTCGGCCTGCATCTGGGCGGGAAGCCGGCTCAGGACCGGCCCCTCGAAAGCCCCTCCGTCGAAATTCCGCAGGGCCAGGGCGGAAATTTTGACCGACCGGTTATCAAGGTGCAGAGCAGTGACGCCGAGATGCGCCTTCAGCAGATGGAAGAGCAGATGCGCCAGCTCAACGGCCGCATCGAGGAGATGAGCTATCAGCTCCTCCAGATGCAGGAGCAGTTGCGCAAGACGCAGGAGGATAATGAATTCCGCTTCCAGCAGCTCGAAAAAGGCGGCAAGGCGACGCCGGCAGGCACCCGCAAGAGCGAGGCCGACGTGCCGCCTCCGGCGGGCGGACAGCAGGGTGACGATGTCGCGAGAGTCATCCAGGCGCCGCAGGACATGGAGACGGCGCCTTCCAATGACGTACAGAAGGAGGAGGGGCTCGGCCAGCCCCCATCCGAACTCGGCTCCATCGAGTTGGACCAGAGCGGCAACACCATCGGTGCAACCAGAAACAGCCAGTCCAATGCCAGCCGCCCGCTTTCGGGCAGCGAGCAGGGAGCGCCGCAGCAGACTGCGTCGCTCGGCAATGAGAACGACACCTACAAGGCGGCCTATGGCCATGTGCTTTCCGGCGATTACGCGCTCGCCGAGCAGGAGTTCGGCCAGTTCATTGCCTCCTATCCGAAGAGCACGCGTGCGGCCGACGCCAATTTCTGGCTCGGCGAGGCGCTCTACTCGCAGGGCAAGTTCAACGAGGCCGCCAAGACCTTCCTCAATGCCCACCAGAAATACGGCACCTCCGAAAAGGCGCCGGAGATGCTCCTGAAGCTCGGCATGTCGCTTGCCGCCCTCGACAACAAGGACACGGCCTGCGCCACGCTCAAGGAAGTGACGCGGCGCTATCCGAAGGCCTCGCGCGCCGTCATCACCAAGGTTTCCAGTGAGCAGAAGCGTCTGGCCTGCTGAACGGCCAGCCTTGACTCCCGTTCATCATATCATTTCCCCTGAGATCATCTCTCCTGAGGCGGCAGCCGGCCTTTTCCTGACATCGCTGAAGACACCCGCGCGCATTCTCGTCGCCGTTTCGGGCGGCAGCGATTCCACCGGGCTTCTCGTCGCACTCGCCTCTTTTCTCCAGGATCATAGCCAGCCCGGCCTTTCCCTTTGCGCCGCGACCGTCGATCACGGCCTGCGCGCCGATTCCGCCGATGAGGCGCGTCAGGTCGCCGCCCTTTGTGCCGGCCTCGGTATTGAGCATGTTACCCGTCTCTGGCAGGGACAAAAGCCGGCAACCGGCATCATGGCCGCCGCGCGGGAGGCCCGTTACGACCTTCTTGCCGATGCGGCGCGGGAACTTGGCGCCGACCTCGTCGTCACTGCGCATACCCGCGACGACCAGGAGGAGACGTTTGCCATGCGCGCGACGCGCGGGATAAGCGCCGGCGTCGGCATTGCCGATGCGGTCCTCTTCGATCGGCGGATCTGGGTGCTGCGGCCGTTTCTTTCCTGCCGCCGCGCCGCCATCCGCGCCGCTCTGCAAAAGAAGGACATTTCCTGGATCGAAGATCCGAGCAACGAGGACCTGAAGTACGAGCGCGTGCGCACGCGAAGGAAGCTCGCTGAGGAGGGGAGCCCGGCGGATCCGATCGAAGGCGGCGAGCGTCGCTTGCGGCTATCGACCGCCGCCGCCGAATGGCTGGAGGCCGCCTTCACGCTCCATGGCGGCATTGTCGGCCATCTGTCGCCGGAGGCGCTTGTCGCCCATCCTGCACTTCTTTCCTATGCGCTCGGGCATCTTGTTGCCGTCCTGGGCGGGCAGGCTTTTCCGCCGGGGCGGGACGCACTTCAACGCATTCTTGCCTTTATAGCCGCGGGGACGCCCGGGCGGATGACGGCGGGCAGGGTCGTCTTCGATCTAAGGCGCAACGGGCTTTATCTGATGCGCGAGCGCCGGAGTATTTTGCCGCTTCTTCTCAAGCCCGAACAAAGCGGCATCTGGGATGGCCGCTTCGAGATCGTCAACGGTTCGGCGGCAGCCATTCGTGTCGAGGCCGGGGACGGAGATGAGTCAGCGGGAGCGCTTTTTGCGACGCTTCCGAAGGGCATCCGTCAGCGCGCAGCCGCTGTCCAGCCGAAGATCCTGGACGCGATGGGAGCCGAAATTTCCGCGCAGATGGAAGGACAAGTCGCGGTCATGCCGGTTCTGGCGCCGTTCGACCGTTTTTTGACACGATTTGACCTCACCTTCGCAAATAGCGTTGCGGCCGTCTTCGCAAGAAAGAGTTATTTGACCTTGCCGCTTTAGGCGTTATTGACGGAAAACGCATTTGACAGTGTGGTTTGCCTTGGCAATGGCATGGCGTAACCCTATGTTAAGGGGCAAGTATAGCAGCCGCCAGAAGGTGAGCTGTTCCAGTGCTGGGGAGTTCGATGAACCCTAATTTACGTAATTTCGCCTTGTGGGCAATCATAGCGCTGCTGCTGATTGCCCTGTTCAGCATGTTCCAGACCGCGCCGGCGCAGACGAGCTCCCGTGAGATTCCCTATTCGCAGTTCCTGCGTGAGGTTGACTCTGGTCGCGTGCGCGATGTGACCGTGACGGGCAATCGCCTGTTCGGCAACTATGTTGAAAACGGCACCACATTCCAGACCTATGCGCCTGTCGTCGACGACGCTCTGCTCGAGCGGCTGCAGTCGAAGAACGTGACGATCACCGGCCGTCCGGAAACGGATGGTTCCTCCGGTTTCCTGAGCTATCTCGGCACCCTTCTGCCGATGCTTCTGATTCTCGGCGTCTGGCTATTCTTCATGCGGCAGATGCAGGGCGGCTCGCGCGGCGCCATGGGCTTCGGCAAGTCCAAGGCCAAGCTTCTGACGGAGGCGCATGGCCGTGTCACCTTTGACGATGTCGCAGGCGTCGACGAGGCCAAGCAGGACCTCGAGGAAATCGTGGAGTTCCTGCGGGACCCGCAGAAGTTCCAGCGCCTCGGCGGACGCATTCCGCGCGGCGTGCTGCTTGTCGGCCCTCCGGGTACCGGTAAGACACTGCTTGCCCGCGCGATCGCCGGCGAGGCCAATGTGCCCTTCTTCACCATATCCGGCTCCGACTTCGTCGAAATGTTCGTCGGTGTCGGCGCAAGCCGTGTCCGTGACATGTTCGAGCAGGCGAAGAAGAACGCGCCCTGCATCATCTTCATCGATGAAATCGACGCCGTTGGCCGCCATCGCGGTGCCGGACTCGGCGGCGGCAACGATGAGCGCGAACAGACGCTCAACCAGCTGCTGGTCGAGATGGACGGCTTCGAGGCAAACGAAGGCATCATTCTGATCGCGGCGACCAACCGTCCCGACGTTCTCGATCCGGCGCTCTTGCGTCCGGGCCGTTTTGACCGGCAGGTTGTCGTTCCGAATCCTGACATCGTCGGCCGCGAGCGGATCCTGAAGGTGCATGCCCGCAATGTTCCGCTGGCGCCGAATGTCGATCTCAAGACGCTTGCCCGCGGCACGCCCGGATTCTCCGGTGCCGACCTGATGAACCTTGTCAACGAGGCAGCCCTGATGGCGGCGCGCCGCAACAAGCGCCTCGTCACCATGCAGGAATTCGAGGACGCCAAGGACAAGATCATGATGGGCGCCGAGCGCCGTTCCTCGGCCATGACCGAGGCGGAAAAGAAGCTCACGGCTTATCACGAGGCGGGCCACGCGATCACGGCGCTGAACGTTGCCGTCGCCGACCCGCTGCATAAGGCCACGATCATACCGCGTGGCCGGGCGCTCGGCATGGTCATGCAGCTTCCCGAAGGCGACCGCTATTCGATGAGCTACAAGTGGATGATCTCGCGCCTCTGCATCATGATGGGCGGCCGTGTCGCCGAAGAGCTGACCTTCGGCAAGGAGAACATCACCTCCGGTGCATCCTCCGACATCGAGCAGGCGACCAAGCTTGCCCGCGCCATGGTCACGCAATGGGGCTTCTCCGACGAACTCGGGCAGGTCGCCTATGGCGAGAACCAGCAGGAGGTCTTCCTCGGCCATTCGGTTTCGCAATCGAAGAATGTTTCGGAAGCAACCGCACAGAAGATCGACAATGAGGTTCGCCGCCTGATCGACCAGGCCTACCGGCAGGCGCGCGACATCCTGACGGAGAAGCACGACGACTTCGTGGCGCTTGCCGAAGGGCTGCTCGAATACGAAACCCTGACGGGCGAAGAGATCAAGGCTCTGATCCGCGGCGAGAAGCCTTCGCGAGATCTCGGCGACGATACGCCTCCGAGCCGCGGCTCGGCTGTTCCCAAGGCCGGCGTCAAGAAGGACGGTTCTGTGGCCAAGGGCGACGAGCCGGAAGGGGGCTTCGAGCCTCAGCCGCGCTGATACTATTGGACGAGGCCAGAAACCAAAGACCAGCTTCCCCGACCGGAAGCTGGTCTTTTACATATTAGTAACGGGATATAATCATTTTTCTTGTTAATTGACGTGATGCGAACCGCAATTTGTGGCATGCCGCTATCAAGCGGGATTGTGAATGTCCCTATGTGAGTCCGTGTATCGGGCTTGTTTACGCATCGCGCGGCCGGGTGGTGGCGCGCGGGAATCGCGGGAGTACAAATGAAAAGACGTTATTTCGGGACGGACGGCATCCGGGGGCAATCCAACATCTTTCCAATGACGCCAGACCTCGCCATGCGGGTCGGTATTGCGGCGGGGACGATCTTCCGTAACGGCGCCCATCGCCATCGCGTGGTCATCGGCAAGGATACGCGCCTTTCGGGATACATGCTGGAGAACGCCCTGGTTGCAGGGTTTACCGCCGCCGGGCTGGATGTGTTTCTGCTCGGTCCCATCCCGACGCCCGCCGTCGCCATGCTCACCCGTTCCCTGCGCTGCGATATCGGTGTGATGATTTCCGCTTCGCACAATCCCTATCAGGACAACGGCATTAAGCTTTTCGGCCCCGATGGCTATAAGCTTTCCGATGACATCGAGTTGCAGATCGAGGACCTGGTCGACAAGGACATGTCCGGGCAGCTCGCCAAGCCAGAGGAAATCGGCCGCGCCAAGCGCGTCGACGGCGACATCTACCGTTATCTGGAGCACGTCAAGCGCACTCTGCCGCGCGACGTCACGCTGCAGGGCCTGCGCGTCGCAGTCGATTGCGCCAACGGGGCGGCCTACAAGGTGGCGCCGGCCGTGCTCTGGGAACTCGGCGCCGACGTTGTGACGATTGGCAACGATCCGAACGGCACCAACATCAATTTGAATTGCGGCTCGACCAATCCCGTCGCGCTGCAGAAGAAGGTGGATGAGGTGCGCGCCGATATCGGGATTGCGCTCGACGGCGACGCCGACCGCGTCATCATCGTCGATGAGACCGGCACGATTGTCGACGGCGATCAGCTCATGGCTGTGATCGCCGAGACTTGGGCGGAAAACCAGCAACTTCGCGGCAACGGGATCGTTGCGACGGTCATGTCCAATCTCGGCCTGGAGCGCTTCCTCGAAGAGAAGGGCATGATCCTCGCCCGCACGAGGGTCGGCGACCGCTACGTGGTCGAGCATATGCGCCAGCACAACTTCAATGTCGGCGGCGAGCAGTCCGGCCACATCGTCCTTTCGGACTATGGCACGACCGGAGACGGGCTTGTCGCGGCGCTGCAGATCCTTGCCGCCGTCAAGCGCACCGGCAAGACGGTCAGCGAAGTCTGCCGCCGCTTCGAGCCGGTGCCGCAGCTCCTGCGCAATGTCCGCATTACCGGCGGCAAGCCGCTCGAAGACACTCACGTCCAGCAGGCGATCGCCGATGCCGAGAGCGAGCTTTCGCGCAATGGCCGGCTGGTCATCCGCCCCTCCGGCACGGAACCACTGATCCGCGTCATGGCGGAGGGCGACGATCGCAGCCAGATCGAGCGCATCGTCAACGATCTCATCGGGCTGATCTCCAACGTCCGGACAGCAGCCTGATTCCTGGATGGACGTCCGTAACTAACGGGCCGGTGCCTTCGCACCGGCTTTCATTAAGACCCTATGCGGATTTTGCTTCCTCGACCTCGGCGCGGCGGAAGCAGCCGCTGGAATGGTCGTTGACGATGCCGACGGCCTGCATCCAGGCATAGACAATCGTCGGGCCGACGAACTTGAAGCCACGGCGTTTCAATTCCTTCGAGACCCGTTCGGAAAGCGGTGAGGATGCGACCCAGCTTTGCCCGTCGTTCTTCATCACGTTGCCATCGGTGAAGGACCAGCAGAAATCGCTGAAGCTTTCGCCGCGATCCTCCATCTCGCAGTAGATCCTGGCGCCTTGGATCGTCGCTTTGATCTTTGCCCGGGCGCGGACGATGCCGGGGTCTGCCATCAGGCGCTCGACATCCGCCTCGCCGAACTCGGCGACCTTCCTGGGGTCGAAGCCGGCAAAGGCGGCGCGGAAGGCCTCGCGTTTCTTGAGGACTGTGATCCAGGAGAGGCCGGCCTGAAATCCTTCCAGCATCAGCACTTCCCACAGCATGCGGGAATCGCGCTCCGGCACGCCCCACTCCTCGTCGTGATAGGGACGCATCAGCGGATCACCCTCCGCCCAGCTGCAGCGATGATACTCCGTCATGGCGTAACCTCCGCAGAACCCATTGTCATCACTAGAGCGTTTCAGCTTTTCATGGAAGCGCAGAACCGCTCTAACCCTTTGTTTTTACGCAATTCCGGACGGAAAACCGCTTCGCACTTTTCCTGGAATTGCTCTAATGACGGCCCAGGGCCTTTTCCGATCTTGCATCGAAGATATAGAGCGAGCCGGGTGCGGCGTGCGCGCGGACTTCGCTGCCGATGGAAGGTATCATTTTACCGGGCGCCGTGGCGATCACGGATGTGCCGGCGACGTCGAAATGCACCAGCGTCTCGGCGCCGAGCGGTTCCACGACGGTGGCGATTCCCGAAAGCGACAGGCCGCCGTCCGCCACACCGTCGATGACGAGATCATGCGGCCGCACGCCGATCATGTGTTCCCGGTTCTGGCCGATTTCGGCGCGGGTTCCGTTCCACATCCCGGGAACGAGATTCATCGAGGGGCTGCCGATGAAGCGCGCCGTGAAGATATCAACGGGGTTTTCGTAGATATCCATCGGTGTTCCCGACTGCAGGATGCGACCGTCGCGCATAACCACGATCCGATCGGCCATCGTCATGGCTTCGATCTGGTCATGCGTGACGTAGACGATGGTGGTGCCGAGCCGCTGATGCAGCCGCTTGATCTCGATGCGCATCTGCGCGCGCAATTGTGCATCGAGATTGGAAAGCGGTTCATCGAAAAGGAAGGCCGAGGGATTGCGCACCATGGCGCGACCGATGGCGACGCGCTGGCGCTGACCGCCGGATAGGGCGGCGGGGCGGCGTGAAAGATAGTCCGTCAGGCCAAGGATCTCGGCCGTCTCGTCGATACGCTTGTCCTTCTCGGCCTGGGGCAGCTTGGACGTATAGAGGCCGAAGCCGATGTTCTGCCTGACGCTCAGATGCGGATAGATGGCGTAATTCTGGAAAACCATGGCAATGTTGCGCTGCTTCGGCTCACGTTCGTTTACGATGTCGCCACCGATCTTCAGCGTGCCGCCGGAAATGTCTTCCAGTCCCGCGATCATTCTGAGCGTCGTCGATTTGCCGCAGCCGGAGGGGCCGACGAAGACGACGAATTCGCCATCGGCAATGGCGAGGTCGATGCCGTGGACGACAGCCGTCTTGCCGTAGCGTTTGACGAGGCCCTGCAGTTCGATATTCGCCATCAGACCGCTCCCATCAGTGCCTTGAATCTGGTTTGCAGTTCATGCGCCGCTTCTGCTTCCCGCGCGGCATTTTCGTCCGCCTCGCGGGCGAGTGCTGCTGCCTTCTCGCGATAGGCGGCCAGTGCGTCCGCCATTGGCTCCGGAGCCGGCCCGCCGAAACGCGCACGCACGGCGACGAAGTGTTCAGGCGAGACGATCTCGGCGAAGTTTCGCCGATCTATTGCAGGCTTTCGTCCGACCGCGCCCTGGAAAGCCTCGAGGAAGGGATCGTAGCCGTCATCCGAAAGTCCGGCTTGCCTTGCGACCACCGCCCTTGCGACGGATGCGGCGATCTCGTGCGCCTGTCGGAACGACAGCCCTTCGAGCCGGACCAGAGAATCGGCAAGCTCAGTGATGGTGATGCAGGAACGGCGAATATTGCCGGCGACGCGCTCGGGATCGATGCGGATCGAGGCGACGAAGGCTGCCATGAGATCGAGAACGCGGCCGGCGGATTGGAAGGCTTCGTAGCCCATCGACTGGGTCTCGCCTTCGCTGTCGTTCATATCGGTGAAAGGCGTGTTGTGCATGACGTCGAGCACGGTGCGGGCGCGCCCGAAGGTCTGGCTCGCCAGATGCCGCATATGCTCGATCGGCACGGGGTTGCGCTTCTGCGGCATGATCGACGAGATCTGCACCAGCGCATTCGGCACGTAGATCTGCCCGACCTCGAAGCTCGTCCAGAACTGGAAATCCTGGATGAGGCGTCCGAGATGCAGGAACATCAGCTCGATCGCGCTGTAGGTGGCGGTCGTATAATCGACAGCTGCGATGCAGCTGTAGGAATTGCGCAAGGGCGCGGAGAAGCCGAGCAGCTCGGCGACGCGGGCGCGGTCGATCGGGAAGCCGGAGGTGGTGATCGCCGCGGCACCCATTGGGCTCAGATCGACGATCCGGCGTGCCTCGGAAAAGCGCTCGATGTCGCGGATCAGGACTTCGATCGCAGCTGAAAGATAGTGGCCGAATGTCGTCGGCTGCGCCGGCTGGCCATGGGTATAGGCGACGATCAGGGTCGTTTTTTTCCGCTCGGCCGTCTCGATGAGGGCGGAGAGCAGGACGCGCCCCTTGACCATCAGCGCATCGATACGCTCCCTGAGGCCAAGCTTGAAAAGCGTGTGGTCGATGTCGTTGCGTGAGCGGGCGGTGTGCAGACGACCCGCGACGTCCGCGCCGATCCGGGCCTTCAGTTCCTTCTCGATGAGGAAGAAGAAATCCTCGACCTCGCCGGTGTAGACAAGCTTCGAGGGATCGATGTCGCGGTCGATCGCGTCCAGGGCGCTAGCGATCTGTGCTCCCTGGCTTTTGTCGAGAATGCCGGTCTCGACCAGCATGACGAGATGGGCGCGGTCGATCCGGCGGAAGCCGTCGACATGATGGGTCTTGGCGCCGTCGAAGAGCGGACGCAGCACGGTTTCCTTATAAACGGGATCAGGGAAGACGCTGTCGTCGGAGAGGCGTGGATCGGTATCGGTCATGCGATTATCCCTTCAGGCCGGCCAGCATGACGCCACGCACGATGTAGCGTTGCAGCACCAGGAAGACGACGAGCGTCGGCAATGTCGCAAGAGCGGCGCCGGTCATGATCATTTCCCATTGGATGGATTGCTCGACGGCAAAGCTCGAAAGCCCGACCGGAAGCGTATAGAGCTCGCGGCTGGTGACGACGATAAGCGGCCAGAAGAAGGCCGTCCAGTTGCCGAGGAAGGTGAAGATGGCAAGCGCCGAGAGAGCCGGCGTCACGAGCGGCATCGCCACCTTCCACCAGATCTGGAACTCGTTGAGCCCGTCGATGCGTGCAGCCTCCAGGAAATCATTCGGAACCGTTTCGAAAAACTGTTTCATCAGGAAGGTGCCGAAGGCCGTCATCATGCCGGGGAACATGATGCCCCAGTAGCTGTCCAGCCAACCGAGCTGGCTCGACATCAGGTACCAGGGAATGACCAGCATTTCGGTCGGGATCATCAAGGTCGACAAGATCGCGAGAAAGATGAGGTAGCGGCCGCGGAACTCGAATTTGGCAAGCGTATAGCCGACAAGGCTGTCGAAGAAGACGTTCGAGAGCGTCACCGTGCAGGCGACGATCGCCGAATTCAGGAACCAGTGCAGGAAGCGGCCGTCGGAGAGGACCGCGATGTAGTTCTGCAGCGTCGGCGCAGCCGGGATCAGGCGCAGGTCATAGACCTGGTCCGCCGTTTTCAGCGAGGTCGAGAACATGAAGAGCAGCGGCGTGATCATGATCAGTCCGCCGATGAAAAGCAGCGTCCAGGCTATGATGCGGCCCGGGCGGATATTGGCCTTCGGCAGTGGCACCGCTGTTTCGGTCATGGCGGTCATTTGCGCTCCCTCAATATCCAGAGCTGAAGCAGCGAGACGATCAGGAGGATCGCGAAGAGCACGACCGTCTGTGCGGCCGCATAGCCCATATTGTAGGAGGAGAATGCGGTCTGATAGATCATCAGCACAAGCGGCTTGGTCGAACCCAGCGGCCCGCCGGGGTCGTTGGTCGTCATATTGTAGACCTGGTCGAAGATGCGCAGGAAGCCGATCGAGGAGAAGACGACGAGGAAGACAGTGGTCGGCTTCAAAAGCGGCAGCGTGATCTTCCAGAGGATCGGCCATTCGCCGAGGCCGTCGATGCGCGCGGCCTCGTAATAGGTCGAGGGAATGGCGCGCAGGCCGGCCATGAAAATGATGATCTGAAAGCCGAGCCCGGCCCAGATCGCTGTCACCATGATCGATGGCAGCGCCTGATCGACGGAACGGATGAATTGCTGCTGTGGCAGTCCGATGAGGCCGAGAACGTTATTGATGACGCCGATCGGAGGCGGCTGATAGAACCAGCGCCATACCCAGGCCATCGCTGCTGCGGTTGTCAGAAACGGCAGGAAATAGAGGGCCCGGATCAGCCCATGCATGAAACGCACGCGATCGAGATGGAAGGCGACGGTGAAGGAGATGAGGAGGCTCAGCGGCGTGCCGATAATCAGATAGGTGAACGTATTGCGGAAAACCTTCCAGAACTGCGGATCGTTATAGAGCTTCACATAGTTGGCAAAGCCGATGAATTTCGGCGGCTTCAGCAGGTTCCAGTTGGTGAAGGACAGGTAGAAGGCTTGCAGCGTCGGATAGAAGCGGATGACGCAATAGAACAGGATCGGCAGCGCCAGAAACGTCCAGACCCAGACGAGGCGCTTGTGGCGCATCGAAAGCCGATCCCAGGAGGATGCGGCGGGGCGGCTCGAGGCCGTCCCTTCCGTGTTCGCGGATGCGGAGCTCATGGCAAGGCCTATTTGCTCTTGGCGTTGTCAATGATCTCCTGCTCGGCAGCTGCGGCCTGGGCAAGCGAATCCTCCGGCGACTGGCCTTCGAGAAGGACGCGGTTGGCCATGTCGATCGCGGTCTGGCGCTGGCCGGCCTCGTCGACGAAGAGTGTGGTATGCGCGTAATCGAGTGCTTTCAGGAAGGGGCCATAGACCGGATCGGCCATGTTCGCTTCCGTCATGGCGGCGGAACGGCGCGCCGGCAGTTCGCCGACCGTCTGCAGCCATATCTGCATGGCTTCCGGCGACGTGACGTAGGTGAGGAACTTCTTGGCGGCCTCCAGCTTCTCGCCTTCGACTTTTGCGCCGATCGCATTGGCGAAGTAGCTCGCATAGTTCGAGCGCACACCATCGGCACTGGCCGGCAGTTCGGTGACGCCCCATTCGAAATCCTTGATGCTCTTGAACGAACCGAGGCGGAAGGTTCCGTCGATCGTCATGGCGGCCATGCCGGCACGGAACGCGGCCTGGCCCTCGTCCATGAAGCCAACCTTCCCGACCTTCTTCTCGGTCTGCAGGCTCGTATAGAATTTCAGCGCTTTCAGACCGGCATCGCTGTTGTAGGTGACCTTGGAATAGTCCGGCGAATAGGGCTCGCCGCCATTCTGGCGGATCAGCACTTCGCGCCACCACTGATGGTCCTGCCCAGCCATGTCGAGCGTCGTGCCGGCAATGGTCAGGTTGCCGCTGGCATCGTGTTTGGCGGTCTTTTCGGCCGCGGTGACGAATTCATCGATCGTCTTGGGCGGGTTATTCGGGTCGAGACCCGCTTCCTGGAAAAGCTTCTTGTTGTAGAAGAGCGCGAGTGAACGCACTGCGGTGGGCAGGCCGTAATAATCATCGCCGCGCTTCATGGCGCTGACGATCGGGAAGAATTCGCTTTCGATCTTGTCGTGCGGGAAGGCATCTTTCGGCAGCGGCTGGACGAGGCTGCCGGCGATGAACTGGTCGAGCCAGCCATAGAATAGCTGCATCACATCCGGACCCTTGCCGGCAAGGTTGGCCGCAACCACACGCGTCTGGTAGTCGGCATAGGGGAAAGTGGTCTGCTTGACGGTAATGTCCGGGTTGGCCTTTTCAAAATTCGCGATGAGCTGGTCCATCGCCTTGACGCGCGTGTCATAGACATACTGCCAATATTCGATTTCGACGGCCTGCGCGCTGTTGACCGCGACCATGCTGATGCCGGCAAAAAGGCCGGCGAAGAAAATTCCACGACGCATAATATCCCTCCATTCCCGCGGAAGGCGGTTCTCCGCCACTCGGGCTCATTCGGTTCCCCAGAGCTACCGGCAAGACCCCGGTGCCCCGATTTGATTTTCCGGGAAAGTGAGTTCCGCCCGCAGGCGCTCCTCCCCTCGGCATCGCATGTTTGCGATCCTCTCAGGCTCCTTCGGGCGGGAGAGTTTGTCAATAAGATAATTTAGTTTAATTATTCTATTGCGAGGTTGCGGAAAGTGGCGCTATCCATACCGGTCTAGGCGTGAGGGAAGGATATGGCGCGGCAATCCGGCAAGCAGCAGATCGCGATCGGCAAGAATCCCGAGCGGAGCCGCGATCACAACCGCCGGGTCGTACTGGACCTCGTGCGCATGCATGGCTCGCTCGGCCGCATGCATATTGCCAAGCTCTCGCATCTGACCGCTCCGGCGGTCGCCAACATCGTCGATGAGCTCGTCAGTGAAAAGTTCCTGATGGAAATCGGTCGGCGGCGTTCCGGTCGCGGTCAGCCGCCGATCCAGTTTGCCGTCAATCCGGACGGTGCGATCACCATCGGCGTGGAGATCGCCGCCGACCACATGGTTACCACCGTGCTCGATCTTTCCGGGCAGATACGGTCGAAGGCGATCACGCCGGTGGCGGATGCCGGACCGGCGCATATCGTGCCGCTCTTCGCAAGGCAGATCGCCGAGATGAAGAGGCGCTTTCCCCTGAAGCTCCTCGGCACCGGCGTCGTCATGCCGGGCCCCTTCGAGATCGAAGGCATGAGCTCCGTCGGCCCGACGACTTTGCCCGGCTGGAGTGTGACCAATCCCGTTGCCGTGCTCAGCGAGGCGAGCGGCGAGACGGTGATCGTGGAGAACGACGCCAATGCCGCAGCCGTCGGCGAGCGTCTCTTCGGCGCCGGTCGGGCGATCTCGAATTTCTGCATGATCTATTTCGGGGTCGGTGTCGGCCTGGGGCAGATCCATGATGGCCTGCTTTTCCGCGGCGCGTTCGGCAATGCCGGCGAAATCGGCCATGTCGTGGTCGCGCCCCGCGGAAAGCCCTGTGCTTGCGGTCAGCATGGCTGCCTGGAGGGCTACGCCTCGCTTCATGCGCTGAGGGAAAAGCTTGCCCTGGCGGGCCATCGCAATGTGGATTTCTCGATGATCGAAGCGCTGCACAGGGATGGCGATCCCGTGTTGCGGGAATGGATAGCGGAGACCGCCGACTGCCTTTCGCCCATGGTCGCCATGCTCGAAAACGTCATCGATCCCGAGACGGTCATTCTTGGAGGGGCTCTGCCGGATGCCGTGATCGACGATATCGTCGCTGCCATGCAAGAATTGCCCGTCTCGGTGGCCAGCCGGAGAGCGCGCGCCTTGCCGCGCGTCATCCGCGGCCAGGCGGGACAGTTGACGGCGGCGCTCGGCGCCGCTGCACTGCCGCTCTTCGAGGTCGTTACACCCAAGCTTGAGATTTCACCGACAGTCATTGCCGACAGCGCCGCCTGAAGCCTCGTATTGCTCTAACTTTTGTTTTTTGCGCAATTCCGAGCGGAAAACCGCGTCGCACTTTTCCTGGAATTGCTCCGATGGAGGACCCATGCTGACCGATCGCGAACGCATAGAAAAGCAGAAGCAAAGCTCATTGCTGGTGAGGCTTCACCGTGCACTCTCGCGGCTCAATTCGACGGTGACGATGATGAATACGGGCGCTCATCCTGACGATGAGCACAACAGCCTGCTTGCCTATCTTCGTCTCGCGCTCGGCTTTCGCGTTATCGTCGCCTGTTCGACGCGCGGGGAGGGCGGGCAGAATGCGCTTGGGCCGGAGCGGCTCGGTGCGCTCGGCATCCTGCGCAGCCGCGAGATGGAGGAGGCGGCCCGCGAACTCGATGCTGATATCCATTGGCTGGGCCATGGTCCGGACGATCCGATCCACGATTTCGGCTTTTCCAAGAACGGCGACCAGACCTTTGCGCGATGGGGGGAAGAGCGCATCGTGGAAAGGCTGGTCCGCGCCTATCGCGCGGAGCGGCCCGATATCGTCCTGCCAACTTTCCTCGATGTTCCGGGCCAGCACGGCCATCACCGCGCCATGACGCGGGCGGCCGAGACGGCCCTCGATCTCGCCGCCGATCCCGCCGCGCACCCCGAGCATCTGGATCAAGGCCTGAAGCCCTGGCGGGTCTCCAAATTCTATCTGCCGGCATGGTCCGGTGGCGGCGGCACCTATGACGACGAACTGCCGCCACCAGCCGCAACGCTTGCCCTGGGAGCCAGTGGTCTCGAACCTGTGACGGGCGCCAGCTACGATCACATCGGCGAATGGTCGCGCTATTATCATGCCTCGCAAGGCATGGGTCGCTGGCGGGATGTCCCGCGGACGGCCTGGCCGCTTCATCTGAAGCATGGTCCGCATGGCAACGGGCCGGAAGCCTCGATCGTCGACAACCTTCCCGCGACGCTCGCCGGGCTGGCGCAGGACAAGGCATTGCCGCGGGCCGCCGCGGAGGCGCTGACGCGCGCCGATGCCGCGATCTGCGAGGCAATCGCCAATTTTCCCGATCGGACGGCCATCACAGGCGCGCTTCTGCGCGCCGCAACGGACGTCGAGGCTGCTCTCGCCGGTGCACCTGCCGGTTTCCTGGAAGCCCATGGCCATCGCCTGGAGCGAAAGCTTGCGGAGATCGACGCCGCGCTGATCGAAGCGGAGCGGATCTCCCTGCGGGCTGCGTCTGAGCCCGCCACGCTTGCGCCGGGAATGACCGGCTTGCTGAGGGTCTACGGACTGGGACAGGGTGACGCGGAGCTTGAACATGCGAGTGTTCGATTGCCGGCAGGCGTTTCGGCGACGCGGCGGGGGGCATTGGAGCATGAGGTAGCGTTCACGCTTTCCGCCGCATCGGACGCTCCGTCCACCCGGCAATATGCGCCGGCATGGTCGAGCCTTGGCGGCAACGGCGACGCCTTCGTCGAGATCGGCGTCCGTATCGGGGGTCGTCTTGTCAGGGCGGCGGTCGATCTGGAGGAGCCTTTGACGATCGCTCCCACCCACGCGCTCACGCTCTCGCCCAATGCCGTCATCGTTTCATCGTCGGGCAATGTGCGCAGCTGGGAATTCAAGGCGCAAAGCTCCGCCGAAGAGATAGGTTTCGAGACGCCGGCCGGATGGGCCGTTCAGGGAAGTCAGGGCACCTATCGTCTGTCCGCTCCTGCAATCATTGCGCCCGGTCTGGTCACGATCACGCCGATCGTCGACGGACAACGCTGCATGCGAATCCTGCCGATCGCCTACACGCATATCGGGCGGACCGGCTTCCGCGAGCCGGAACTGCTCAGCGTTCTTGCCCTCGATCTGAAGCTGCCGGAGGGCGCGAAGATCGGCTATGTCAGCGGCGGCGCCGACCGCGTCGGCCTGTGGCTCGCGCGCATGGGGTTCGACGTCGAGGAGCTCGACGAGCGAGGACTCGCCGGAGAGCTGTCCCGTTTCAGCACCATCGTCGTCGGAATTTTCGCCTTCGGCATCCGCAAGGATCTTGCTGCCGCAACATTGCGCCTCCACCGCTTCGTCGAGGAAGGCGGCCATCTCCTGACGCTCTATCATCGGCCGGGCGACGGGTGGGACCAGCAGGGCACGCCGCCCCTTCCGCTCCAGATCGGTTCCCCTTCCGTCCGTTGGCGCGTGACCGATCCCAATGCCGCCGTGACCATGCGTGAGCCGGAACACCCGCTGCTTCAGGGGCCGAACCGGATCGGCCTCGAAGATTGGGCGGGGTGGGACAAAGAACGCGGCCTTTACTTCGCCTCGAGCTGGGATGACGCCTATCGGCCGCTACTCTCCATGCACGACCCCGACGAGCAATCGCTGCAGGGCGCACTTCTGTCGGCCCGGATCGGCAAGGGCCGGCATACGCATACGAGCCTCGTGCTCCATCACCAGCTGGACAAGCTGGTTCCTGGCGCCTTCAGGCTGATGGCCAACCTCGTCCAGCCTGCCTGAAAGGGATAGCGGCACGCTCGATCCATAAAAATACGCAATTGGATGGCAAATGCCACCAATAGCAGCTTTCGGTCCAAATTGGACAAACATCCGAATACCCGTCGCCAGCGGATTGCGCTGGCTCATCGATCTGCGGCATGTTGGAATAGGCAAATGTCGACATTCGGAAAGTGATCTGCGGCCGCGCCACCGACTGCATCGTTGAGCACTTTGCGAGGGCTTTATAGGTCGCCAGATATACCTTTGCGGAGGAGACCAATGAACTTGGCTTCTATCGGCCCCGAAGCGGTCTATTCAGACGTCACACAGAAATTGTTGCCTTCCGGATCGTTTAGGACGGTGTAGCTGTCCATTTCGCGCACGAAGGTCGCACCGAGGGATAAGAGCCGCGCCACCTCCTTCGCTCGATCGGTGGCCGCGACATCGACATGAAGGCGGTTGCGGGCGGGGCGCTCTCCCGGACGAAGTTGGAAGCAGAGGCGGGTGCCGGGCCCTTCGACCATCACAGTAGGATCGGTCTCGGGTGTGAGTCCCAGAGCGGCAAGGCGGGCCAGTTCAGCGTCGTCATAGGGCGCTATTTCGTAATCGTCGAGCACCTGGGCCCAGAACCGGGCGACGCGCGAGGGAACATCGCAGTCGATGACGATTTCTTTCAGCCGCCCCATACATCCGCTCTCCAAACTTTTTCAAACGATCATCGACAGGAAATGACGAAGGCTGCGTCACGCTTCACGAGTTGCGCGACCGCAGTTGGGAAATACGCTCAACCACTGCACCGCCAATTGCCGGCAGCAATGCGAAAAGGATGAGTTGTGGTGTCCCCCTCAGGGTCAACAGGCTGGACAGGAGGAAGGCCGCCAGCAACCCTGCCAACCCACCGACCAGATAGGGCAAGTAATCCTTCACTAGAGCCTCCGTGGTTATGCGGATTTCCAATCGAAGCGACGGTTGCTCAGCAAGATAGAGAGCTTTGCGGTATCGGCAATGACCGGTTGTGGCGCGCGAAGCGGAAATGATTTCCGGTCAGTAATGGCCCCAAGCGGACGAAGATTAAGCCTGATGCTGGCTGCACGTGAAAGGAGCTGGACTCGGCCGCGACGAGATCGCCGCGAATGAAAAACGCCTTTCGTACTTTCATCGAAACTCTACGAGCAGGATAAGGAGCGGTCCTCCCAAAAGCGAACCCAGTATGATGGCCGTTGGAGCATAGCTGGCCAGGAGACGAAGAATAGATTTGAGATGAATCATCGTGCTGCTCTACGCCCCTGTGACGAGGTTCGGGATAGGTTCTCACCCGATTGTCGCGTCTGCATCGTTCGAGAAAACCAGCGCGTCATACTGTCTATATAGGATAAGATGACAGGCATTACGACAAGGGTCAGGATCGTGGAACTGATGAGCCCGCCGCTGCCCGCAGCCGCAATGGCGAGGCCCGTCTTGGCCAATCTCTTCGTCCATTTTAAAGCCATAACAACCAATCCTTCTTTCCAGGCAAACAGAAGCTCACTTTTGCGAACCGTCGATGTCGACGTCCGGCGGGCTGATGTGTTGTTTGCTAGGCTTGGACAATTGCGGCAGCATTACCTGCGCTAGAGCCCGATGATTTCAGGTCGAATCGACCTGAAGTCATCCGGCTCAGCATCAAAAGCGAGAGCGGGATGTCGCCCGAAAACCGCGCACACTTTTCGGCATCCCTCTCTGCCTTTCAAGCTCCGCAATGCTGCTGCAACCCTGGTAGTGGAAACAAAGAGAGAGAAAGCGGAAAACGGGAAGGCGATGAGAATTCTACTGATAGAGGATGAGAAGGAACTGGCGGATGCGCTGTCGGTGGCGCTGAGCAAACATGGCATCGTCACCGACCACACGATGCATCTCGCCGATGCGGTCGAATTGACGCGCCAGAATGTTTACGATGCAATCCTGTTGGACCGTCGCTTGCCCGATGGCGAGGGATTGGCCTTCATCCCGCAGTTGAGGCGGACGGGCACGGAGACGCCGATCATCGTGCTGACGGCGCGCAATGAGCCGATGGAGCGTGTCGAAGGTCTTGACCGGGGTGCTGACGATTATCTCGGCAAGCCCTTTCTTGTCGAAGAGCTGATGGCTCGCTTGCGGGCTGTTCTCAGGCGACCGCCAAGCCTGGCGGAACTTCAGATCAAGGTGGGCCGAATGGTGATCGATCCCCTGCATTTGAGCGTGACCGTCGAATCTGTCCCGCTCGATCTGCCGAGACGCGAACTTCTCGTTCTGGCGGCACTCGCCAAGCGGAAGGACAAAACCGTCCTTCGATCGACGCTTGAAGAGGCGGTCTACAATTACGAAGAAGAAATCCAGTCGAACGCGCTCGATGCGCATATCTCCAGGCTACGCAAGCGACTGCTGGATGCCGGCGCCGGCGTCGCGGTCCACAACATCCGGGGCGTCGGATATCTCCTGAAGGAAGAATAATGCGCGCGGCGAACAGATCGAATCCGTCACTTTGGTGGAGGCTGAGCTGGCAGCTCAGTCTTGTCATCCTCGCGGTGATTGCCGCCGTGATCATCGGGCTTTGCATCTACGGCTCCATGCTCCTCTCCCCGAACGTCGCCATGGAGCACAAGATCAGGGCCGTGATGGCGGAGGCAGTGGAACGCGATCCGCAAGGAAGGTTTCAACTCCGCGATACGCCGAAGCTGACGTCGCTCAAGGAGCAGAACAGCGGGCTCTGGTATGTCGTGGCCACGACCGACGGCGCCTTGGTATCCTATGGCAGCCCACCCGCCCCCTATGGTGATCTCACGCACCTGGCGCACCTGTTCCGATCCGCGGACATCCGGGGATCGACCAGTACGAATGAAATTGCCTCGGTCGAAAACACGGAGACTGGGGTGGGTGAGATCCGAATTCTGTTCGGCGGCTTCGCTGACAAAGGCTGGCCCATTCTTACCATTCTGGTCAGCACTTACCCGATCTATATCTCCTTGATCGCCGTTGCCCTGCCTGCGATCTTCCTTGCCGTTCCACGCATCGTCAGGCGCGCGCTCGCAAGGGTGAGCGATGTCGCCGACAAGGCGTCGGAGATCGAACCGCGTCGACACGGCGCACGCCTTCCGGTGGACGGCATCCCCAAGGAGGTCGCTCCGCTGGTGATTGCGTTCAACGGGACACTCGAACGGCTCGAAAACGAATTCAGGAAACGCCAGCGCTTCCTGATCGATGCGGCTCATGAGCTCAGAACTCCGATCGCCATCATGCAGACGCGGATCGATGGGATGGCCGAGGGCCAGGAGCGCAGGCGATTGCTTGATGACGTGGCGCGTCTGGCCGAGACGGCCGAACAGCTCCTCGATTTTGAGCGCAACGACCAGGCGACCGGCCTCAATGAGACTGTCGATCTCGTCGAAATCGCACGAACGACCGTTGCCGACCTCGCGCCGCTGGCGATCGCGGCCGGGTACCAGATTTCCTTTCAAAGCGAGGTGGCAAGCCTCGAACGCAAAGGCAGCCCCTCCGCTCTACCGAGAGCGATCAGCAATCTGATTCGCAATGCGATCGACCACGGCGGCAATGCCGGAATGATCACGATCTCGGTCTCGGCCGACGGTGAGATCAGCGTGGCCGATGAAGGGCCCGGCATACCGGCTGAACATCGGGAGCTGGTTTTTGAGCCATTCTATCGCGTTACCCCCAAGAGCAGAGGCGCAGGTCTTGGTTTGAGCCTGGTGAAGCAGATCGTCGCAAATCACGGCGGTCAAGTCAGCATCAGAAGCGACTTGACCGGGACGCAAGTGGCGATCCAGCTCTGACAAGGAAAATTCCTCGCCAATTCGAATCGAAGCCGGCGCCTCTCTCGCCGCGCCATCTCGTGACACGTCCTTAGGTTCGGTAGCGGGTGCTGCATATCGGCATCATCCATATCGAAACGGCCCGTAATGTTGCCGCAATCCTTCCCTTGCACTGTCGCCCGAGCCGGATGATTTCAGGTCGATTCGACCTGAAATCATCCGGCTCTCTCAATCAAAAAGTTAGAGCGGGATGTCGCCCGAAAACCGCACACACTTTTCGGCATCCCGCTCTAGGACATCCGTAACGGAGGCCAAAGCGTGCGCAGCAATCCATCGAATGATTCATTTCTCCAATTTTTCAAAAGCCTGCCAAACTTTCCGCTGAGATCTTTATGTATAGCATTGCCCCTGGCCTTGGCGGCGACCGGATGTACCTCGGTGTCCCTGAAGGAAGGCGGGACACTCACTTCCTACAACAATCTTGGCGCATCCAAGGGAAAGTTGTCCAAGTCGCGCATTTACGTCGATGGGCAGGGTCTCGCCGCGGTGAAAACGGTCAGCATCGTGCCGACAACCTTCGCGTTCAGCGCCGCATCGCGCGTCAAATCGGAAGCCGACCGCTCGCTGGTGTCGAATGCGCTGGATCGGGCGCTCTGTGTCGCGCTCAGCGACAAGTACCAGATGGTCGCGGCCGGCGAGCCGGCGGACCTGACGATCCGGTCCGTCGTGACCGACATCGTTCCGACGAACAAGACGGCGGCCGGGGTAGCAACCGCCGTAAGCGTCGGTACTGGCTTTGTCTTGCCCGTCAGTGTGCCGCGCCTGCCCGTCGGCCTCGGCGGACTTGCCGTCGAGGCGGAGGCAGTTGACAGCGGCGGCACGCAGCGCGCGGCAATGCTATGGGCTCGCGGGGCGAACTCGATCCAGAACAAACCCCGCGTTTCAGAGGTCGGGGACGCCTATAGCCTGGCTTCGAAGTTTGGAAGCGACTTTTCCCGAATGCTCATTGTCGGCAAAGAGCCGGAAGGATTGGACATCTCGGTCCCGTCGAGGCAGCGGATGCAATCGTGGCTCGGCGGAAAACCGAAATACGCCGCCTGCGACGCCTTTGGTCGAGCGCCCGGAATAATGGGGGCCGTGGCATCCAATTACGGTGCGCCGCCTGAATGGACCGAGAAGAAGGCCAAGCCGGCTGTGACACACTGACCGATCATACGCGCGAAGGCGTAGCGTCGAGCCGCTACGCTTTCGAATTGACAGCACTATCGCCCTGTTATATTCCTTTTGAGAAAGTAATTTGCCTGGGAGGCAAGTACGATCGGCCCCTTGCGGGCATGGGAGGACATATGACATCGGCTGAGGAAGGCCTCGATGCGCTGTTGACCGAGCGCATCGACAGGATGCACGCACGCGACCGGCTCGGTCTCATAACTTTCGTTGTCGTCCTCTGGTGCACTCTGCTGTTCGCATTGTTCACTATATGGCCGTTCATCTCGGTTCCGGCCCTTCGCGCCATATTGGCCATCACCTGCGGCCTGGTTCTGATTTTCAATACCGCAGCCATTGTCGCCATGCTGCGCCACTACGCCGACGACAAGCACTTCATTTATGGCCTCGACCTGAAGCATCTCGACGAGATGCGTCGACGCCGGCGCTGAAGAGGGAGACAATTATGGCCTATCAACCGCCCAAACAGAGTCTTGTGGCGCAGGTTTTCGACGTCATCACGCTTCTCGTCCTGACGGTCGGCGCACTTTATGTCCCCCTCTACCTCGGGCTCGCCGGCGCCGCCAAAACGCCTGCCCCAATCGCCAACCCGACCTGGGAAGCGCTTGGCCAGAACGTCACGGAGCAGCAGCAGTGGGCCGCACTCGGCATTGCGGACCCGGCTTCGGCCAATGACATCATCACGGCGCGGTTCGACTATTCCTTCAGCTGGACCGCGCTCATCACCATGGCGGCGCTCGTCATCGGCTATTTCATTCTCGTCGTCCGGCTTTCCGATAAGGAATATCGGGAGGTCATCGAAGAGCGGTTCGGTTCCAAGAAATAGGGGCGCGGCATGGATATCTGGACGATCCTGGAATACGCGGCATGGGCGCTTTCCGTGCTTTTCGGCGGGCTCATGCTCTACGACATGGTGGGCATCGACATGACCTACGACAATGATCTGCTGACCTCGTCACGCGAAGGCGAAATCGAGGCGGCAGCCGAACGTCATACGATCTGAGGGGGCTTTCATGGCAGATGCGAATCCTACCACGGGCCAGTCCCAGCGGCTTCAATTGCTGCGCGTTCTCGGCCCGGCCCATATCTGGGCGCTCGGCGTCGGCATTGTTCTGGTCGGTGAATACATGGGCTGGAACTTCTCCATCGGCAAGGGCGGCATGATCGCCGGTCTTGTCGCCTGCTGGCTTGCCGGACTTCTCTATACCTGCGTTGCCATGATCGACTCGGAAGTGACCTCGACGGTTGCCGCTGCCGGCGGGCAATATGCCCAGGCCAAGCACATTGTCGGGCCGCTGATGGCCTTCAATGTCGGCCTGTTCCTCGTCATGGCCTATACGATGCTCGAAGCCGGCAATGCGATAACCATAGGCTTCCTGCTCGACACGGTCGCCGGAATTCAGGGTCACTCGGGCCTCCACCAACAACCCTTCATCATCCTTTCCATCATGTTTCTGGCGTGGCTGAATTATCGCGGCGTGCTGGCAACGCTCAATTTCAATCTCGTCATCACCGCCATCGCCTTCCTCGCCATCGTGATCCTGTTCGTTGTGGTGCAGATGGGCGCCTCGAGCGTTCCGCTCGACTTTTCGGCGGTCACGACAGATGCGCTTCCCTACGGCTGGATAGGCATTGTCGCCTCCGTTCATTTCGGGCTCTGGTACTATCTCGGTATCGAGGGTACCTGCCAGGCGGCGGAAGAAGTCCGCTCTCCCGCCCGTTCGCTGCCCTATGGCACCATGGCCGGCATCATGACGCTGCTGATAGCGGCGACCATGACCTGGTATGTCTGCTCCGGCCTGATCCCCTGGGAATATCTCGGCCAGGCCGGTACACCGCTCTTCGACGCCGCGCGCGTCACCGGTAGCCGCGGCTTGATGGTGCTGCTCTTCATCGGCACGATCTTCTCGACGCTTGCCTCTGCGAACGGTTGCATCAACGATGCGTCGCGGGCCTGGTTCTCCATGGGCCGTGACCGTTATCTGCCGGTATGGTTCGGCGCGGTCCATCCGGTCTACCGCACGCCGTATCGCTCGATCGTCTTCCTGGTGCCAATCGCGCTGATCTTTGCGCTGGGCGCGCCCCTCGACCAGGTCGTCACTTTCTCCATCCTGTCGGGCCTGCTCGGCTACACCTTCATGACCTTCAACATGGTGATGTTCCGCAACAAATGGCCGCTTGGCTCGATCAAGCGCGGCTATGTGCATCCGCTGCATCCGCTGCCGACCATCGTGCTATTACTGCTCTGCGCCACGGCCTATTTCGCGGTGTTCCTCGGCTACGGCACGCAGCTCATCGCAATGATTTGCTTCTATATCGTTGCATCGCTCTGGTTTCATTTCCGGCGCTACCGCTATGTACGCCGCGGCGACCAGTTCACAATGCCGTGGCCGAAGCCGCAGGGATATTGATGCGATTTCCGGCGGAGCGGCTGTCGACGAGATGTAAAGCGGAGGTTCGATCGGGATGACCACCGGAATCGCCTTGCTGATCCTATCGATGGCGATGTGCGTGTGGCTCTGCCTTGGCGGTGTTCGCGAGCACCGGCATGCCATGGCCTTGCGCCGGCGGCTTCTCGACGAAGCCGAGGGCCTGCTTGCCGGCGCCAGAATCACGACCGGGCCCGACGGATTTCCGACCGCCTCGGGATGCATTCCCGACGGCAGGCTTGTGAAGATCGAACTGGTCCCGGACAGCATGATCCCCCGGCGGTTGCCGCAACTCTGGCTCAGACTGACCCTATATGAGCCCGCGCCGCGTCATCGGCCGGTAATCGGTGCATTGGCCCGCCCCACTGGAGCGGAATACTATTCACTTGTGCATGACATGCCTGAATGGATGACACCACCTGACGCCATGGCATCGGTCCTGGTGCGCGGCGACGGCTCCGCCGCGCCGTGGCAGACAGAGCGGGTGCTACTCCATTTCAGTACCTTGTTCGCCGATTCTCTTGTCAAGGAGGCGGTGATCAGCCCAAACGGTGTTCGCATCATTCGCCAGGCCGCGCAGGGCGAACGGCCAGCGCATCTCTTCCTGCGCCAATCCCGTTTTCCCATCGCATCGGTTCCTGCCGAGGATATGGGAACGGCGATCGCAATTGCCCGCGCGCTGGCGGCAGTCCTGCCGGAAACCGAGCCGGCGCGGACGACAGAGGCAGCTTAACTTAGGAACGGGAAATCGATGCCCAAACCGATGAAACCCTACCTCGTGCTGGCGGTTGCGGTGCTTCTACCAGGCGCCGGGCATGTCGTTGTCGGTGAGCCGCGGCGCGGACTTGCCTTCGCGTTCTTCGTCCTCCTGTTTGCCATGCTCACCTATGCGACGACCACGAACGAGCAATCATTCATCGGGCGTCACGCTGGTGGTCTTTTCATCTGGGCTCTTTCTATCCCCGACGCGTATCGCCGCGGGTACGTCCGGGCGTTGAATGCCCATCTCAAGCGCTGAACGACGGCAGTGGGCCAGTGGACTTCATCATCGACGTATTGGTCTCACTGAGAGCCTGTCGGGAATGGCGTCGCTGCCGCGTAGCAGTGA
This sequence comes from Sinorhizobium sp. CB7, assembly GCF_041357635.1. NCBI lineage: Bacteria > Pseudomonadati > Pseudomonadota > Alphaproteobacteria > Hyphomicrobiales > Rhizobiaceae > Sinorhizobium > Sinorhizobium sp. CB7. The sequence continues at coordinate 3,306 of NZ_JAULLL010000025.1, read as the reverse complement.
GCATGGTGGCTGCTCGAGGCTGACAGGACGGACGGAGCAGTGCAAGCATCGCGACCTTGCTCCGTCCGCGACGAGCCATGCTGCTTAACATGCCGCTCTCAGACAGGTTGGAGGCAATTGAGCCGCTGCTCACGTGCCAGCAGTTCGCGCTTGCGCTTGAAACCCCAGCGATAGCCGGAGATCGAGCCGTCCTTCTTGATGACCCGATGACAGGGCACGAGGATTGCAACGGGGTTGCAGGCGATCGCCTCTGTTACCTGGCGCGCGTCACGCGTGCCCAGCCTGGCCGCGAGGGCGCCGTAACTGGTCGTTTCGCCAATAGGTATGGTTCGCAGCATCGACCAGACCTCGACTTCATAAGGTGTGCCGCGCAGATCGAGCGGAAGAGCAGGATCGAAATGCGGCTCCTCGATCGTCCGGGCCAATTTTTCGACGATACTGTTCAATGCTTCCTGGGCGTCGATGACGTCGGCCTCTGGGAAGCGGACGCGCAATGCGTCCTCCATGGCAGTGCGGTTCGAGCTGAATTCGAGGGCGACGATCCCCCTTTCGGACATGGCGACGATGAAGTCGCCGAGGGAACTGATCCCCCATGCAAAGCGGATGATTTCGCGCATTTTCGGCTCCTTGAACTGGTTCATGCCGAGACAATAGAAGCCCGTGATGGTGAGGCCGATCCGATCCTTGCTTTCAAATCGAAAACAGCAGCGCCGCTGGCACACTGATGACCTTAGGTCGCGCAACATGGCTGAGGTTTCACACCCGGCAATTTCCATCGGATTGTGATTTTGATTATGCCAGACGGATGATCACCGTCTCCGTCAGCACGAACGTCTCTCCGGTATTGAAGCGGAGCTGGATATCCCCATTGTCGAGCATCATCCATTCCGCAAAGCCGTCCGCAACGATTTGATCGAAGCAGGCCATCACCAGCGCTTTGGCGGGATCGGCGTGCAAGGGCCTGGCAACGGCGCCGGATGTGGCGTCAGCGCCGCGAAGTCTTCGCCGCCTCCTCTTCGCATCGAATCCGCCGCGCGAAAACATTGTATGAAACGTTCCTTGTCCTGGTTGGCCGACACGCGGCTCACAGCCGCAGGACGGCGGCAATGTTCATGTGCTTTGCGAAGCCTCCCGGTCGATGAGAACGCGCTTGCGCTCGACGCCCCAGGCGTAGCCCGAAAGGGCACCATCATTGCGGACGACGCGATGGCAGGGGATGGCGACGGCAAACTTGTTTGCCGCACAGGCGCCGGCAACCGCACGCATGGCCTTCGGCGATCCGATGCGCCGGGCGATTTCGGCATAGGAAACCGTCTCGCCGACCGGGATCTCCTGGAGCGCCTGCCAGACACGCTGCTGAAAGGCCGTGCCGCGGACATCGAGTGGAAGGTCGAGGCCGATCCCCGGTGTCTCGACGAAACCGACGACCCGAGCCACCAAGGCCTCGTAGTCTCGGTCGGCGCCGACCAGGCGCGCTTTCGGAAAACGGTCCTGAAGATTGCGGACAAGTTCGTCCGGGTCGTCTCCGAGCAGGATCGACGCCACGCCCTTCCTGCTCGACGCGACGAGGATGGCGCCGAGCGACGTCTGCCCGACGGCGAACTTGATCTCCTCATTGGCACCGCCGGCGCGATACTGCGATGGCGTCATGCCCAGCATGCCCGTCGATTTTTCATAGAAGCGTCCGCTGGAATTGAAGCCGGCGTCATAGATCGCTTCGGTGACGGTGTTGCCGGAGGCCAGTCCCCGTCGGACCTTCTTCGCCCTGTCGGCGGCCGCATAGTCCTTCGGCGTCAGCCCGGTGGCGGCCTTGAACACACGATGGAAATAGCTGGGGCTGCGGCCGACCGCATCGGCCAGTTCCTCGAGCAAGGGTTCCTCCTCGCTCTCCTCGATGATCCGACATGCCTTCGCGACCAGAGCCGCATTCTCGCATTCGATCGAGGGCCCATCCGGATTGCAGCGCCTGCAAGGGCGGAAACCGGTCGCTCTGGCGCTTTCAAGCGTGTCATGGAGCTGAACGTTCCTGGGATTGGCGATACGGGAAGGGCAGGATGGCCGGCAATAGACGCCCGTCGTCGAAACCGAATACCAAAAGTGCTCGTCGGCCGTCTTGTCACGCGCGATGATGCGTCCCCAGCGAGGATCGTCGGCTACCGACGAGATGGCAGCTTTCCGTGTTATGGCGAGCGCAGTGGTCATGTCTTACGCTTCTCATATGGTGTTGAGGCGATCGTGCCGGAAATTTCTGTCCGGCACACTCCGATCTTTGCCTCTAAATCCGATTGCCGGCCACCCGATTTCTGCCGGAGCGACGTGAAGAATGGCCGAAGGGCGAACCGCCACCTGCCGGGGTCGACAGGTGGCGGCCACGTCGATCAGGCGGCCTTGATCAGCCCAAGCTGGGTCAGCGCGGTCACGCCGTCGTCGAGACCGATCTCCTCGACGATCTTGCCGTCGATAACCTTCAGCACGGTAGTGCCGGTGAAATGCATCCTGCGGCCGGTCGCAGCCGACAGACCGCCGATCAGGAAGTCATCGAAGGCCGGACCCGTATGGGTGCCGCCGCCCTCCCACTGACCGACGACGTAGTCGCCCTCGGCGATCAGATCGGCTGTGCCCCAGAAGTTGAGATCGGGGAATGCGGCACGGAAATCGGTCATGAATGCCTTGATATCCTCATGACCGCGGCGAGGTTCATGCAGCGAATATTTGAGCAGCATGTCCGGCGCTGCGATCTCGTCCACGACGGCAAGGTTGACGTCCTTGCCCCAGAATTCGGTGAACCAGCGAATGACGATGGCCTTGTTATCTTCTTCCTTGCTCATGGAATTGGTCCTCTTGATCTTGTTCGGGAGGATCATCGAAACTGCTCGATGACCTGAGCAAAGGATTAGGCGCGAGGCAGTCTTCTCGAACTCCGGTTCTTACCCTGGAATCAAAAACCGAGTGTTGCGACGCGCCTCCCGAAGCAGTGGAGATACCAATGCTGATGCCGTGTTGGCGGAGGTTACATTGTTGTTCAGCGCAGCTGGTGCGACTGCTGCTGGGCCCATTTCGGACCTGGGCAAAACATGCACTCGAACCGAATGTTGCCCGAAAACCGCACACCGTTGGCGTCCGCTTGCTGTGGACTCTCAGGAGGTTGTCCGTGCTGATCAGTGAGGTCGGGATTTCCGTGAGGGGTGGCCTACAGGGCAATCCCACCATTTCCAGGATCGTTGGTTGTTTGGCGCCGCCGTCGCCCCGTCTCCCTCATCAAGTCAGTTTATGCTGGGTGAGAGCCGCCCGTGCTCCGATTACCGC
>NZ_JAULLL010000024.1:0-99936 GCF_041357635.1 Sinorhizobium sp. CB7 | reverse complement strand
CTGCGGTTGCAATATGAAGTTAATGCAATTCCATGCGCAAACTGACTTGGTGAGGGACCTTGGCGGTTTTTGCGCCAGACAATTGCCTCTGAATGACCGGAGGCCCGGCAGAGCTATTTGACAAAGGTTCCAACAACGCCCCCTATTTCAGCTGTAACCCCTTCGGCCCATGCTGAAACACGTATCCAACGCATGGCCATGACGTTCCTTAGAGCCGCGGACGCGACCGAAAGGCGATACCTGCGATCGTCTTGTCGCGCATGCATCAGCCCGCCGGCAGCATAACGCATAAGGAGACGCCCCGACATGTCAGAACATCGCAGCCTTTCCAATTCCCACCAGCCGGATAACCAGGAAATCTTCTCGCCGCAGCAGGATCTGCGGCCGGCCAACCGGTATCTGACCGAACTAACCGACGGCGATGGCGACTATTGCCTTATCCTGTGCAGCCTGCCGCCCGGCGTGGTCGTGCCGCTCCACAGCCATGCGGACCGCGAGACCTTCTATGTGATGTCCGGAAACCCCGATGCCTTCGTCGGCGATCACTGGGAAAGGCTCGGTCCGGGAGATGTGTTCGATGCGCAGGACGGCGTCAGGCATGCCTGGAGGAATGCGTCCGGAACTACCGTCTCGATGCTCTGCGTGACGACGATGCGGATAGGCCGGTTTCTTCGTGACATCGCGATCCATGACGACTCGGCGGATCCGCTGGCGCATGCCCAACGCTTCCTGAAGCTCGTTCGGGAACACGGCTACTGGCTTGCAAACCCGGAAGAGAATACCGCCATCGGGCTGGAGGTAAATTGGGATGTGCCGCCACGTTGAGCGGGGAGGGCGCTGCCGGTGCCCGCAACGTAAGCCCTTTGGATGAGATAGGTGAAACTCTTTCCACTAGCCCCGCTGTATGACGCATGTCAGAGTGGCGCCCTGCAATCGCTGATGCGCGGCAACGACAAGGCATCCTTCTGCGTTCAGGTGATGAGCGCAGAAAGATGCCTTGAAACTAATGAGTTAGAGCGTCCCTTGTGCGTTCTGACGAACGCACGGCGCTCTAATGAGGGTGGCACATGTCGACAATCGAGGTCCCTGGGCTGCTGTCGTTCACCATAGCAATCCTCGTCTTCTTCGCCGGCTCGAACCTCAATCGTTACATACCCGTCCTCAGCCGCTGGAGCATACCCGAGGCGGTGACGGGTGGCATTCTCGCGGCGCTGGTGACGCTTGCCGCCTACGAATTCTTCGGCGCGGAGATCACTTTCGCGCTCGCTGCGCGCGACCTGCTGCTACTCTATTTTTTCACGGGCGTCGGCCTCAATGCCCGGTTTTCGGATCTGCTCGCCGGCGGCAAGCCGTTTCTCATCCTGTTGTCACTTACGCTCGTGTTTCTTGTCATCCAGAATCTCATTTCCTTCGGAATGGGCTTGATGCTCGGCCTTCCGCAGGGAGTGGGGATCCTGCTCGGTTCGATCTCGCTCATCGGGGGACACGGTACGGCGATTGCCTGGGCTCCGATCGTATCGAGCCGTTTCGGTCTGCCGAACGCGCTTGAAATCGGCATTGCCGGCGCAACGCTTGGTCTGGTGGTTGCCAGCCTCGTCGGCGGACCGATTGCACAATACCTGATCACCCGGAATGGCCTGAGCGGCCCCAAGGACGAGGAACTGACGATTGGGGTGCCGCAAAAGGCCGCGGTGACCCACGAAGACGATGTCAGCTACGTCAGCCTGTTGCGAACGCTGCTGGTGACGAACATCGCGATCATTATCGGCTATGGCCTGCATGAGGCTATCCTTGAAGCAGGCATCAACCTGCCGCTCTTCGTCGTCTGCCTGCTGGTCGCCATCGTGATGACGAACACCATTCCGATGCTTGCGCCCAGCTTGCCCTGGCCGACCCGCACACGCGCGCTCTCGCTGATATCCGATCTCTCGTTGAACGTATTCCTGGCGATGTCGCTGATGAGCATGCAGCTGTGGGGCTTGAGCGGGCTCGGCCTTTCGCTTGCCATCGTCCTGGCGATACAGACCCTTGCGGCCGTCCTCTACATTATCCTGGTCGTGTTCCCGGCCATGGGGCGCAACTACAATGCGGCGGTCATTTCCGCCGGCTTCTGCGGGATTTCGCTCGGAGCGACCCCGACGGCGATCGCCAACATGACGGCGGTCACCAAGATCCATGGCGCGGCCACCATCGCGTTCATCATCCTGCCACTCGTTTCCGCCTTCTTCATCGATCTCGCCAACGCGGCCGTGCTCGGGTTTCTTGTTCGGTAAGGGGGACGCCCGCGAGGTCGCCAATCACGCGGAAGTGACGTTTTTTCCTGTAACAAAAGCAGGCGCTGCTGCGAACTCGGAGAGGTACAGGCGCGGGCCTTCGCTGGCGCTGCTCAATCGCCTCCCGAAAGCGCCACCGTAACGGCAATTGTCCATGAAAGGAAAAGTCATGACCATCGTACGCGGCCGCTTCGTGGCAAGAACCGACGCAAGCTTCAGATCGATCATCGAGAGATGCATCCATGCCCCGATTCCAGTGCCGACAAGCTGGTATGCGATGCCGCTCCGGCTGATGATCGGCCTCGGCTTCTTTCAGCATGGCTATGCCAAACTTTCGCGCGGCGCCGACGACTTCATCGGGATCCTGCATGCAATGGGCATGCCCTTCGCGGAGCTTTTCGGCTGGGCAACGATCTTCGTCGAGCTCGTCGGCGGACTGCTGATCCTGGCTGGCGCCTTCGTTCCGCTCGCGTCCGTACCGATGATCGCCGTGTTGCTGGTTGCGGTCTTCACGGTCCATCTTCCGAACGGATTCAGCTCGATCAAACTCATGTCCTATGACGCTTCCGGCGCCCATTTCGGTCAGCCGGGCTATGAGACGGATCTGCTCTATGTGGCCGGCCTTGTCGCGCTCTGCTTCGGCGGAGCGGGGCCGCTCTCGCTCGATGCGTGGGTGAAGGCGAGGTGGGGTTTCTAGCCTTCGATCGGCAGCGGGGCCTTGTCCAACCAAAGATGGGTAACGATGTCCCCTCGCTCCGCGTGCAGGGAGAGGGCTTGGGTGAGGGGCAAAACTCTCGGCCAATCCGATAGTTGCGTACCAATCCGCTCTATTCACCAGCGTCAGCGGAGGTGGCGCGCAGGAGGTTGTCGCGCAGCCTTGCCACGGTCTTCTGCACCACGGGGAATTCCTCACCGAGCCCGGTAGCGTCGACACGCGAGGCGGCGGATTCATCCATTGCAACCAGCAGGCGACGGCCGGCGGGCGTCAGGCCCACGCGCACCTGCCGTTCGTCGGCCGGATCGCGCTGGCGGCGGACGTAGCCGTCCTGTTCGAGCTTCTTGAGGATGGGCGTCAGTGTGTTGGATTCCAGGAACAGCTTTTCGCCGAGCGCCTTGACTGTCTGGTCGTCCTCGTCGGAAAGCGCCACCATGGCGATATATTGGGTGTAGGTCAGGCCAAGCTCGTCAAGGACCGGCTTGTAGACGCGACCAAAGGCCAGATTGGCCGAATAGACCGCGAAGCACAGAAAACTCGAAAGCTTGCGGCCTTCGCTGCTCTTCTGCGCGCGGGCGGGCAGGGGCTTATCCAGGCTCTTTGCTGTTTTGGTCTTAGGCATGGGCGTTATCCTATTCAGGGGTCATTGCTGTTGGCCTTATATAAATCGTATCCGATTAAATCGGAAGTGCTTGACATGCCTTTCGAGGCGATTTATTTAACTCGCATCCGAGTAAATCGGATACGTGTTAAATCGAAAGGAAAGGATTTCGACATGACTGAGAAGCTTCTCTTCACCGGTAAGACCCACATCACCGGCGGCCGCGACGGCGCTGCGCGTAGCAGCGATGGCCAGTTGGATGTCAAGCTGCCGCAGCCGCATCCGGCTGCCGAGCAGCTCTTCGGCGCCGCCTGGTCGGCCTGCTACATCGGAGCGATCGGGCTTGCCGCCGCCCAGAGGAAGATCAAGCTTCCGGCCGAACCCGAAGTCGATGCAGAAATCGATCTCAACGTCGACGACGGCTCCTTCTTCCTGCGGGCGCGCCTTAACGTCCATGTGCCGGGCGTCGACCGCGAGGTCGCGCGCGAATTGATCGATGCAGCGCACGGCATCTGCCCCTATTCCAAGGCCGTCCACGGCAATATCGACGTGACCACCAACCTGCTCTGAGGGAAAAGCCGGGTCTGCCCGCCGACCGGGCAGACCCGCCCCGCCAAAACATGAAGCCAAACTTGCCGGTAAACGCGATCTGGAGAACACACGATGGCCAACACCCACGCGCACCCGCCCCAGGCGCATAGCGAATTTTCGCTCGTGCTCGACCCATCCGTTTATGAGCCGTTGCCCGACGATTGGATCATCGGGATAACTGATGTCGTCGACTCGACTTCAGCGATTAAGTCGGGGCGCTACAAGGACGTGAACTATACAGGTGTGTCCGTCATTGCCGCCCTCGGCAACGCCTGGGGTACGTTTGATTTCCCATTCGTGTTTCGTGGAGATGGCGCTGCCTTTGCCTTGCCGCCCCAAGGGATCATGACCGCGGCCTCTGTGCTGCGGCAAGTCGCGAATTTCGCGAAAACCAGCTTCGGCCTCGACCTTCGCATCGGCTTGCTGCCCGTGCGCGAAATCCGTGCCGGCGGGCATGACGTGAGAATTGCGCGCTACGCGGCCTCGCAAAGCGCGACCTATGCGATGTTTGCCGGGGGAGGGCTCACATGGGCGGAGCGGCAGATCAAGAACGGACTGTATCTGGTCAAGCCTGGCAAGCAGGTGTCGGAGCCGGACCTGACCGGGCTTACCTGCGAATGGACTCCCATCCCGAGCCAGCGTGGCGAGATCCTGTCGCTGCTGGTCGAGCCGCATGAGCATAAGAATGCCGAGGTCTTTGCCGCGCTCGCAAGGCGCGTGCTCGCCGTCTTCGATATGGGGCACCGACAGTCTCATCCCTTGCCGAGCGACATGGCCATTCCCGAAGACAAGCGGAAACGCACGGGTTCCAGAAGCTGGTCGGAGATCGCCTCGAACTCGGATTTCCGCAAATATGACGATGTCCTGCGCCTGACGCTGGACTGCACGCCGGAACAGATCGCTGCGGTCGAAGCCATCCTGGTCGAGGCAAGGGCTCGCGGCGAGATCAGCTACGGGCTGCACCGCCAATCCCACGCCCTCATGACGTGCCTCGTGCCCTCCGACAGACCGGATTCGCATCTGCATTTCCTGGATGGGATGGACGGTGGATATGCAAAGGCCGCCGAGATGATGGAGGCGCAGGAGGGTGCTGTGGCGGCGTCGCGCTAGGTTTCGGCAAGCCTTCGGTATTTCAGAGCCGGTTGTTTGGCACAGGATGCCTCCCGGAGATTGCGTCACCGGCGGGATTTGCCTCGTTTGCCACTGAAAATAGCACCTCGCGGCAACGCGGCCAACCTCCCGAAGACTCATAACTCGTCGTCATGGATCCGGGCTGCAGAAGGCGAAGCCGCCTCCGTGGACGAACAGGATGACGCTGGCGTCGCTTTGGTGCGGCACGAGAATGCGCAGGCGGGTACGCGCCGAACCAAGATCGGGGTCGGAAGCGATCCAGATTTCCTCGATCTGTCGCATATCAGGCATGGCGACGTTCCAGCGCGCATTGGTAAGGGCGGTCTGGTCGCGCCCTTCCTGCGGCGGCAGCGTCGTCGGATCCGGCAGTGCCCCGGTTTCGGCCGCGATCGTCTTCAGAAGCTCCTTCATTTCGGAGCTCAAGATCCCGCTGTCTTCGGCCGACTTATTCATTGGTGATCCCTCCAGACAGCACGTCCAATGGCTGTCGCTTAGCCTGGCCGTCAGTCCACATAGACCATCGTATAAACATAGGATTTTGAACCCTTGCGGCTGACCCAGTCACCCTCCGGTGGGTGATCTCCCTGCTCATGTGGCAGAAGAGTCCATGGGCGACCCAGGCACGCGTCATTTTCATCGTCCCAGATCACCCATCCCCATTTCTGCCGATAGGACACCCAGATGTCCTTATCCTGCCGCTGATACGCATCTCGCCCGCTGGCATCCTGCTTCCTCACAAACGTGTAGACCAGATCGTCGCTTTGCCTGCGCATCTCGAACGTCCGGCGACGGTCTGCGATGTCCATCGAAAGATCATTCGCAAAGCCCGTTGCGCCTTCACGACCGGAGATTCGCAACTTCGGACCGGGGAATGCGGCGAACAGGCGCGCGTGGGCTTCGAAGGAATTCCAGTTGTTTGTCCTGGTCCTGTATTCGGCCACCCACTTCACAAGGCCATCGAACTGCGTTCGAGTCCCGCCGCCTTGAATGCCTCGCGCCTCGATATTGGCGATGCAGGCTTCCTCCGGCAGATCGATCCAGATCAGCGCCGTCACGCGATTGAACACCATGTTCACCAGCTGCCCGTAGACACCTTCCATGATCCAGGCGTCACGTTCGGCCGCGGCCTGGACCATCTCGTCCCGGAGCGCCCTGTCGCGCGCGACGCCGTAACCACCCGGCTCCCAGTGCATGTCATCGAGGTGGATGATCGGATGGTGAAGGCGGTCGCCGAGCCTGCGGGCGAGCCATGTCCTGCCGGCCCCGCCGTTGCCCATGATGAGGATGCGGTCGAAGATGGCCGGTGCTCCGGGCAATTCCATTCACAGCTCCCAATGATTTGACAACCTTGCTATTCCCCGTGACTTTAGCGAGAGAATTTGTACGGTTTCAAATCAAAATTGAGCAAATTAGGCGCAATGCCGACGTATTCGCAAACCAATCTGACGGGAAAGGTGCAAGGAACGCTCCTGATCCCCAAGCAGTCGAGCGAATGGGGCGTCCTCGTTCTTGGCGGATCGAGTGGACATGTCGATGTGGAGCGGGCCGCCCTTTTTGCGGACCTCGGCGCCATATCGCTGGCGTTGCGATGGTTTGGCGGCGATGGCCAGGTTCCGGGCATCTGCGAGGTTCCGCTAGAAGTTTTCACCAATGCCATCGCCAGGCTGCAGGAAGCAGGCAGCAGGCGCATCGCGATCATCGGAACATCAAAAGGCGCTGAAGCCGCACTTCTTGTTGCAGCCCGCGACAAACGCGTGGAAGCTCTCTTTGCCATAAGTCCAACCTCTGTCGTCTGGGGCAATATCGGACCAGGCTGGGACGGCGTCACCTGGCCGGAACGCTCATCATGGACGTGGAAAAACGAGCCTCTCCCCTTCGTGCCGGCCGATCCTTCCTGGCGGAAGGAATACAAGGATGGGCTGATTTCCTATCGCGGACTGTTCGAGTACTGCCTTGAACATTTTGCCTCCCATGTGCCGGCCGCGACCATTCCCGTCGAACTCAGCGCCGCCAGGACAGTCGTCATAGCGGGCGGACGCGATGCACTTTGGCAATCGGATTTCTTTGCGCGATCAATAGCTCAACGTCGGCAGATGTTCGGCAAGGAGGTTGAGTTGGTCTACGACAGCGATGCAGGGCATCGGGTCCTGTTGCCGGGCGAAACGCGACCAAGATCATCGCTTCACGCGCACGGCGGTAGCGACGAAGCCGATGCGAGACTTGGCCGGGTAGCCTGGAAGGTCATTACACAGGTCCTGCTGCCAGAGAACCGATAAGAGACGGCACTGTCAGCGTCAGGGAAGCCCAAGGAGGACGGAGTGCGGGGAAGCCGTGCGCCAAATGAAGTTCCTGACGACATCCGACAGGAGTCTTTCGCCGCGCCGTGTCGACGGCGCGAATGACTCGCTTCTTCATAATCCCAGCAGATTGCTGCCGGTCCGGTGCATTTTCCGTTCTATTCATCCGCCCGGCCTGGCACGGGCGCCCCTACTTATTTCCGGCGGTCGAATTTCTTTCCATTCGCCGGTTTAGGCTTTCCCTTCTTCTTGAAAGGCTTTGCGTCGCGCGTTTCAGCCGTTTCGGCCGCCGCCTTTTTCGACCTGCCTTTCGGCCGGTCATCGCGGAAGGCATCTTTGGAACGATCCTCACGGAATTTCCTGGCGGCTGGCTTGACCTCCGGCCCGCGGCTAAGATCGGGTGCGCCGTTCAGCCGCGTCACGCGGATACCGCGCTCGAGCGTTTTGTTCGGACCGATCGTCTGCATGAAACCGTCCGCGTGATCGGCGGCGATCTCGAGGAAGGTTTCCTCGGTCTGCATCTTGATGGCGCCGATTTCGCGCTTGGTCAGATTGCCGTTGCGGCAGAGCATTGGGATAAGCCAGCGTGGTTCAGCTTTCTGCTTGCGGCCGACCGACAGGGAAAACCAGACGCTTGGGCCAAAAGCGTCGCGCGGGGGACGCGGTGTCCCCGGAAATTCCGCCTGATCACCACGCGTGTCGCGAGGCTTGCGAACGGCATTCGGCTGGATCGAAACCTCGGTCAGTTCCTCGGGCGCGGCGAGCTTGGCGCGATAGAGATTGACGAATGCGGCGGCGAGTTTTTCCGCCCCGTGGCTGGAAACCAGCCTGGCAATCAGCTCCTGCTCTTCCTCGCGCGGCTTCTCTTCGAAGATCGGATCCGCCAGAAGACGCTCGTGGTCGCGGCTTATCACCTCTTCGGCCGACGGCGGGCGCGCCCAGGTGGCAGCGATGCCGGCATCGCCAAGCAGGCGCTCAGCCTTGCGGCGGGCGTTGATTGGAATGATCAATGCGCTGATGCCCTTGCGCCCCGCCCGTCCGGTGCGGCCGCTGCGGTGGAGTAGCGTTTCCGGATTGGTAGGCAGGTCGGCATGAATGACGAGATCGAGACCGGGCAGGTCGATGCCGCGGGCAGCGACGTCGGTTGCGATGCAAACACGGGCGCGGCCGTCGCGCATCGCCTGCAGCGCATGGGTGCGCTCGTTCTGCGTCAGTTCGCCGGAAAGCGCGACCACGGAAAAATTGCGATTGTTGAAACGCGCCGTCAGATGATTGACGGCCGCACGGGTCGAGCAGAACACGATGGCATTGGTTGCTTCGTAATAGCGAAGAACGTTGATGATTGCATTCTCGCGATCAGCGGGCAGAACGGCCAATGCGCGGTATTCGATATCTACGTGCTGCTTTTCTTCAGCCGCCGTCGTAATGCGAACCGCATTCCGCTGATAGCGCTTCGCGAGCTTGGCGATCGCGGCGGGCACGGTTGCCGAGAACATCAGCGTCCGGCGGTCGTCCGGCGCGGATTCGAGGATGAATTCCAGGTCTTCACGGAAGCCGAGATCGAGCATCTCGTCGGCTTCGTCCAGTACGGCAACCTTCAGTTCGGAGATCTGGAGCGCGTTGCGGCGGATATGATCGCAGAGACGGCCGGGCGTGCCGACGACGATATGGGCGCCACGCTCGAGAGCCCGCCTTTCGCTTCGGATGTCCATGCCGCCGACGCAACTGGCGATGACAGCCCCCGTCATCTCATAGAGCCATTCCAACTCCCGCTTGACCTGCAGCGCGAGCTCGCGCGTGGGCGCAATGACGAGCGCCAGAGGGTCCCCCGCGGCGTCGAATTGCTCCCGTTCGCCCAGCAGTGTGGGCGCCATGGCGAGACCGAAGGCGACCGTCTTGCCCGAGCCGGTCTGCGCGGATACGAGCGCGTCGGATGCGGCAAGAGCCGGATCGAGCATCGCCTGCTGGACGGGGGTCAGCGTTGTGTAGCCGCGTTTCGCCAACGCCTTGGCGATCGCCGGAACGGCGCCGTTGTGATCGGTCATCTCTCGGTCTTTCGGAGTTGCGTGCGCATGCGCGCCGTGGCTGCAGGAGCGCAGCCTAACATTGCGCCGTTCCTACTCAGTCGGAGGACAAATGTCAAAGCGGATACAAGGTGCTAGTGCGATCTTCGTGCGCCTGAAAAGACGCACGTCGCCGCAGCCCTTGTTTTTTGGGCAATTCCGGACGGAAAACCGTTTCACACTTTTCGGGAATTACTCCCGGTCGGAGCGTGTGTCGCTCCGGCCGTTCTCGTGGTTCAGGCTGCTTATTGGCAGACGCGAACGCTTTCCTCGTGCCAACCGCCATCATAGGCGTTCGGGACGCGACGGTCTTCGAACCAGCAGCGCGGCGGGGGAGGCGGTGGCGGATCGATGTATCGCGGTCCGCTGTTGTTGACTATCGCTCCGGCGATCAGGCCGCCGATCACACCGGCTGCCAGGCCGCCGGCAATGGCGGCACCATTGTTGTTATGATGGTGGTGGCGATCGTCGTAATGCCGCCGGCGCCATTCCTGCGCGGAGGCAGTATCGGCCACAGCGAAAACGCTGCCAGCCGCCATGGCGGCGATGAGCATGGACAAGACTAGCTTTTTCATTCCATCTCCGTCGAGATTAGAGCCTAACCCCTGCGGGCCCTCAAATTGCACGTTCAAGCTTAACGGCTCATGAACGAATTCCTGATGTCCCGCGGCAGAGTCGCGTCAGATCTGCAAACAGCGGTGATTGCCACAATCGCAGAAGTCCCTATTCTGCAATGCCGCAAATGTCGGATGCAGAAACGTCACCCTGGATCGTGATATTTGCGACAGTGTAGATTTGGAAAGCAAAATGAGCCGTTTCTGGAGCCCGCTTGTTCATTCCCTGACCCCCTATGTCGCGGGGGAACAACCCGTAATCAGCGGGTTGGTGAAGTTGAACACCAATGAAAACCCCTATGGCCCGTCGCCGCGCGCCCTCACCGCGATCTCGGAAGCGGCAAATGATACGCTTCGGCTCTATCCGGAGCCGACAGCCTTGCGGCTACGCAAGGCGATTGCCGAAAGCCATGATCTCCATGCGGACGAGGTCTTTGTCGGGAACGGCTCGGACGAGGTACTGGCGCATACGTTCCAGGCTCTGCTCAACCACGAAAATCCGCTGCTCTTCCCCGACATAACCTACAGTTTCTACCCGACATACTGCCGCCTGTACGGAATCCAATATCGTGAGATCCCCCTGGACGGGAACATGCGAGTTCGAATTGAAGATTACCGGCAGCCTTGCGGGGCAATCATCCTGCCGAACCCCAATGCGCCCACGGGTATTGCGCAGCCGCTCGCCGAAATCGAAGCCCTGGTCCAGGAACATGCCGATCAGGTGATCGTTATCGACGAGGCCTATGTGGATTTCGGCGGTGAAAGCGCCATTCCGCTCGTCAGGAAATATCCGAACCTTCTCGTTATCCAGACTTTCTCAAAATCGCGGGGCCTCGCCGGGCTGCGCGTCGGCTTTGCCGTGGGACAACGGCCGCTGATCGAAGCGCTGGGAAGGGTCAAGGATAGTTTCAACTCCTATCCGCTGGACAGGCTCGCGCTCGCAGGCGCCGTTGCCTCCTGGGAAGACAAGGAGTGGTTTCAGCAACACTGCGATCTGATCATCGCCAGCCGCGAGCGTCTTGCAATGGCTCTCCAGGGGCTCGGTTTCAATGTTCTCAAATCATCCGCCAATTTTCTGTTTGCACGGCATTCCGAAAAAGCCGGCGCGGACCTCGCAAGGGACCTGCGGGAGAAGGCAATTCTGGTCCGGCATTTTCCCAAGGAACGTATTCGCGATTTCCTCCGCATAAGCATCGGGACGGATGCTGAATGCGATCGGCTCCTGGAAACTCTCAGACAGATACTCTCGCATTGAAGTCATGACCCCCTGAGGAGTTGCCGAGCTGCCATGACGAGAGCGTTCGGTGATCCAAGTCTCATTCGTTTTGAGATGGCGTCCGCGCTTCCGCATCCACCGAAATCGTCACCACGTCGCTTCGCACGAAAGACTGATAGAAATCGAAGGCGCGTCCGGTTTCCGTGCGCGAAATCGATTCGATCAACAGGATCGGCGCGTCCTTTCCGAGCTGCAGATGCTTGGCGACGGGGGCGGTTGCGGCTACCGCGGCGACCTCTCGACGGGCGGCGAAGACCGAGTAGCCCGCTTCGCGAAGCGTCTGGTTCAGCGAAGCCGTCCCCTGGAGGACCGGTTTGCCGACCAGCGCCGCGCCGATATCGGCAGGAAGGTAGTTCGTGGAATACATGGCGGGCTTGGCGTCCATGTAGCGGACGCGCTCGAGGACGAATCCCTCCTCGCGATCGGCAAGGCCCAATGCCTCGGTGGCTTGAGGCGGGAGAGGTTCGAACCCCGATCGGATCACCGTCGTCCTGATCGTCCGGTCCGGCGAATGGGCTTCCGGCTCCAGGAAGCCCTGGGTGACTTGGAGTTTCCAATGACTGTCGCTGATATCGGCCACGAACGCGCCGCGGCGCGGAACCATGCGGATAAGCCGGTTCTGTTCCAGGGTCCTGAGTGTTTCGCGCACCGTTGACCTTGCCAGATCATAGGAGCGGCAAAGCTCGGTTTCGCCGGGGAACCGTTCGCCGGGCTTGTATTCACCCGCCTTAATGCTGGTCTCGAGGATGCGCGCAAGCTGCTGGTAGTAAGGCTCTGCGGAGTTACGGTCGATCGCCTGCATGGTCTCGTCATTGGAAAATTGAATTGTACGAACAGACCGTACAATATTTTGCAAATGGGGTCCAGCAGCCGTTGACTCCCTGTTGTAAGTATTGTACGTACAAGACGCACAGTAGGTCTGTTACGGATAATATGTACGACACTTGCTATGCGCGGTGCGAGGAGTGCGCCGCGAGGGAGCCTCCGGCCGTAGCCGGAATTTTTGGGAGAGCTAGCTCAATGTCTATGACTATGCGGCGACCGGCCATTGCCGGCGCGTTGATAAGTACGTTCTCGCTTTCGTTCGGGATGCTCGGAACGCAGGCCGCCCATGCCGAAGACGTCAACCTGACGGTCGCCCTGGCAGCGAACCCCCAGATGGAGACTGCGGCCAAGCTGATTGACCACTTTTACGCCAAGTACCCCGGCATCAAGGTCAAGTTCCAGACGCTTCCGGAAAACCAGTTGCGGCCAACCGTCCTCAAGGACGTCGCCACCAAGTCTGGTCAGTTCGATATCGTCATGATCGGCGCCTACGAAGTTCCGCTCTGGGCCGAAAAAGGCTGGATCGTGAACCTCAGCCAGACTTATGTCGGCAATAGCCCGGATTGGAAGGTCGACGACCTGATTACGCCGATCAAGGACCTGGTGTCCTTCAAGGGCAACATGTACGCCACGCCGTTCTACGGCTCTTCGTCCTTCATGTTCTACCGCAAGGACCTGTTCGAGAGGGCCGGGTTGACCATGCCCGAGCAGCCGACGTGGGATCAGATCGCCGAATTCGCCGCCAAGCTCGACGACAAGTCCAAGAATCAAGCTGGTATCTGCCTTCGCGGCATTCCCGGCTGGGGCCAGAGCCTCGCGCCTCTCACGACGGTCATCAACACCTGGGGCGGTCGCTGGTTCGACGAGAAGTGGGCGCCGCAGCTGAGTTCGACGAAGACCAAGGAAGCCATCAACTTCTATGTGGACCTCCTGAAGACGCACGGCCAGCCGGACGCAGCGAAGGACGGCTGGCAGGAATGCCTGCAGCTCTTCACGCAGGGCAAGGCGGCGATGTGGTATGACGACACGGTCTTCTCCGGTCCCGTGCTCGACCAGGCAAACGATGTCGTGAAGGGCAACGTCGGATTCGCTCTTGCCCCGATCAAGGAAAAGCCGGGTTCCGGCTGGCTCTGGGCTTGGGGCCTTTCGATCCCCAACACGAGCAAGCATCCGGACGAAGCCTGGAAGCTGATCTCCTGGCTGACCAGCGAGGAGTACATCAAGCTTGCCGGCGAGGAGGCAGGCTGGGGCACCATCCCTCCGGGCTCGCGCAATTCGACCTACAAGATTCCGCAGTACCAGAAGGCGGCCGCCGACTACGCAGACCTGACGCTCAAGTCCATCAGCGCGGCCAATCCGCTGAAGCCGACGGTCGATCCGGTCCCCTACACTGGCGTCCAATACGTGACGATCCCGGAATTCGAGCAGATCGGTGATTTCACCTCCCAGCAGCTGGCAGGCGCGATCAGCGGCCAGATGAGCGCGGATGAGGCCATCGCCGCGAGCGAAGAGAAGATCAAGGAAATCATGACCGACGCGGGCTATATGCAGTAACCCGCACTTCCGGCGGGCTGCTACCTCCCGCTGTCCGCCGGCCCCCCTCACATTCGAACTTTGGATGACTCCGATGGCAACGACGTCGCTGCCGCAGGCTGTATCGCGTGCGGCTTTCACCCGGAAAAACTTCATGAAAGGTTGGTGGAACCGTCTGCCATTGGTTCCGGCTCTCGCGCTCGTCCTGTGCGTCACGCAACTGCCCTTCGTGATCACCCTTTACTACAGTCTTCAGCGCTGGAACCTCGTCTCGACGAACGCGCCCAGGTTTGTCTGGTTTCGCAACTACTCCAACGCTCTCCGCGACGACGTATTTCTGAAGGCCATGTTGAACACCGCGGTCATGACGGCAGCCGTCGTGGTGGCGTCGATCATCGTGGGCGGACTGCTCGCAGCTGGTCTGAACCGCGAGTTCCGCGGCCGCACGCTCGCCCGGACGCTTGCGATCACGCCATTCTTCGTGATGCCCGTCGCGGCCGCGTTGTTCTGGAAGACCGGTGTATTCGATCCCAGCTTCGGCATTCTCGGATGGATCACCGACGAGGTGGGCATCGGCCGCCTGAATTGGGCAAGCCAGTATCCGAAGCTGACCATCATCATCCTCACCACGTGGCAGTGGTCCGCTTTCGCGCTTCTTATCCTGCTCGCCGGAATGCAGTCGTTCCCGACCGAGGTGACCGAAGCCGCGGCCGTCGACGGCGCGGGACGCTTCTACGTCTTCCGACGTCTGATGCTCCCTCATCTGAGGCCGTTCATCGAACTGACCGCATTGCTGACGGCAATGTATGTCCTTGAGAACTTCGCAGCCATCGCGATACTGACCAACGGCGGTCCCGCCTATGCCACGACCAATCTGTCCTATTACGTCTATCTCGAGGCTTTCAGCGCGTTCGATCTCGGCAAGGCGTCCGCCTTCGGCATGATGGCGCTTCTGCTGGCCATTGTGCTCACCGTACCTATGCTCCGGATTGTCTCCGGCATCTTCAAGGAAGGTGGTCGGGCATGAGACGCGGAAAGACCACATACACCGACATCATCCTGACGAGTTTGACCTGGCTCGGCACCCTGGTCATGTTCGCCCCCATCGCTTGGATGGTCGTGACCAGCTTCAAGACGGAACAGGACGCGGTCAGCTATCCGCCGAAGATTTTCTTCACGCCGACGCTGGATCACTACCGCCGCATCTTCGAGAACGACTTCGCGTCCTTCGCGATCACCTCGGTGCTCGTGACGTTTGTTTCAACCGCGATCGTGATCATCCTTGCGGTCCCCGCCGCCTACGCGCTGGCGGTCCGGCCCGTACCAAAGTGGCGCGATGTCCTCTTCTTCTTCATCTCGACGAAGATGATGCCGATCGCCGCGGGCATCGTGCCGATCTACCTCGTCGCTCGCGCCTTCGACCTCCTGAACACTTCGACCGTGCTCATTATCGTCTATGTTTCGATGAACCTGCCGCTCGCCGTGTGGATGATCCGCTCGTTCATGGTCGAAATTCCCCGCGACGTGTTCGACGCGGTGGAAGTCGACGGGGCGGGTCGCTGGAGGGAAATGGCGCAGATCATCGTCCCGCTCATCAAGCCGGGTCTGGCATCGACGGCTTTGTTGTGCGGCATCTTCGCCTGGAACGAGTTCTTCCTCGCGGTGAATCTGACGACAACCGTCAGCACGCTTCCAGTGTTCCTGCAGAAATTCCTCAGCTTCGGACAGCTCTACACCGCGCAGGTGGCCGCCGTGGCGACCTTAATCAACGTCCCTGTGGTCGTTGCCGGATGGCTGGCGCAGAAGAGCCTGACCCGAGGACTAACATTTGGAGCAGTCAGATGAGTTTCGACAAACTATTCAGCGGCGCGTCCTCTGGAAAAATGAAGGCCATTCGTATCACGCAGGATCACCAGATCAGCGTTATCGAGACGACGGTCCCCAAGGTGAAGGCGAACGAAGTGCTCGTCAAACCAGTAAGCTGCGGGATTTGCGGTACGGACCTCCATATCCTCAAGCATGGTTTCGTCGGCACCAATTACCCGGTCACGCCCGGCCATGAGTTCTCCGGCAATATCGTCGCCGTCGGAGCCGGTGTCCGGAACGTGAAGGAAGGCGATTTTGTCGCGGTCGATCCCAACGTGGTCTGCGGAACCTGCCGCTGGTGCAGGGCTGGTCGCCCCAACCTCTGCGTCGACCTCACGCCGATCGGCGTCGGACGTCCAGGGGCGGCGGCGGAATATGTCGCTGTTCCTGCACGCAATGCTTTTCCTGTGAAGGAATCAATTGGCCACGGCGTGGCAGCCCTCATAGAGCCGCTCGCATGCGCGCTGCATGCCGTGGAGTCCTCCCAAGGCATCGAGAATCGGAATGTGCTCGTGCTCGGCGGCGGCACCATGGGACTGCTTATTGCGATCTCCGCAAAAATGTCAGGCGCGGCCCGTGTCACTCTGGCGGACCCGGCCTCCGGCAAACTGGAGATCGCGCGGCGTGCAGGAATCGACGAGACGGTGACTCTCGACACGTTGGGAGCCGAGCTCTTTGACGTCGTATTCGAGGCGGCTGGCGTTGCATCCGCTTTGAACCAGGCCCTGCAGCACATCGAGAAGACCGGAGCCCTCGTCCAGGTTGGCGTCCATGACGAGCACGCCGAAGCGACCTTCAATCCGTTCCGCCTGTACGAGCGTGAGTTGCGCTTCATCGGCTCGAATTCCTGCGCCGACAGGTTCCCCGCCGCCGTCGACCTGATGGCGGACATCCACGAAAAGGCGAGCCTCCTTCTTGGGGAGACCTTCCCCGTCTGGAATTTCGAAGAGGCCGTCCAAAGCATGCAGGCGGGCAAGTCCGTCAAAACCCAACTCTCGTTCTGATGACGAGCAGCACCATCCACTGAAAGGAGAATTAACGTGGCAAACCGCTATTCGACCAATTACCGCATGAACCGCGTGTTCCGCGAGGACCGCGCATCCCTCATCGTTCCGATCGATCACGGTCTGGTATGGGGACGCGTCAAGGCGCTCGAAGCTCCGGTTCAGGTGCTGCGTCGCTACATGGGCGAAGACATCACGGGCTTCATGGTCAGCACCGGCATCGTGAAGGCGACAGAGGTCGATATGGCGAAGGCCCCCGCGCTCGCCCGCGTTCTGGCCATCGACGCCTTCTGGCCGACCAGCGCTCCGGAAACGGGAACTGGTGCGATCGTCACCAGCGTCGAGGACGCCGTCCGCATGGGCGTGGACTGCGTCAAGCTCCTGCTGCCCTGGAACGTCAACGACGCCGAGAAAGTGCTTTATTGCGAGCGCATCGGCAAGGTCGTGTCGGAAGCCTCCAAGTGGCACATTCCGGTGATGGTCGAACCCGTTTTCCTCAACTCTCCGCGCACGCCGGAGATCATCGAGAAGGAACTCGAGGTGGCTCGCGTGGGCTACGATCTTGGCGCGGACATCATCAAGATCACGTTCCCGGGCCCGGACGCGACGGCGAAGCTTTGTGACGAACTCGATATCCCGGTGGTCGTCGCCGGCGGTCCGCTGAGCGGCGACGCGAGGTCCACCCTCAAGGATGTCGAGGACGCGATCTCCGCCGGCGCTCAAGGCGTTGTCGTCGGTCGCAAGGTCTGGCAGCGTCCCGAAGGCGAGGCGAAGGAAGTCATCCGCGAGATCGCACGCATCACCCGCGAAAAGTATATGCGCCGCTGGTGAAATCGAGAAAGAGGAGGGAGCGCGAATGCTTTTCTGTGGAGTCGATATCGGAACGACAAACCTCAAGGTCTGCGTTGTCGATCGTTTTGGTCGCTCCCAGTGGACGCGCTCCGTTCCGACGCCGCGTCGGGCCGCCGCCGAACGCCTGGCGGCCGACGGCCGGGCGATCATCACTTCTGTCGAAGACCTCGTAATCGAAGGTTGGCGCGCCATCGGCGGAGGCAAGCCTTTCGCCGCGATCTCCACGACCGGGGTCGGCGAGGATGGGCTTTACGTGGACGAGGCGTTGGAGCCGCTGTCGTGGGCGATACCCTGGTTCGACCGCAGCGCGGCAGCCGAGGCGGCCTTTATCCGCGAAAGCCCGGAGGCGACGACGAGGTCCGGCGTCGAGATGGACCATACCAGGACGGGAGCGAGGTGGCTCTGGTTTCGAAAGCATGAACCCGAGACCGTCGCGCGTGCGCGCTACTGGATCGCGCTAACGGATTATCCGGCAGTGGCCTGGTCGTCCTGCCCGTTCATCAGCGAAAGTCTGGCCGGACGCACGGGGTGCTACGACATAGAGCGGCGTGATTGGCTGGACGGTTTGCTCAAAGTGTGCGGCGCTGCCGCAATGCCGCCTGTACTGCGGGCGTCCGACGTGGTTGGTCCGGTGCGTGGCCGGCGCTTGCTCGAATCTGGTGCTGCCGGACCCGAGACGGTCGTGGTGGCGGGCGGTCATGACCATCCGGTCGCCGCGTCGTACATTCAGAGGTTCGACCCGACTGCCAGGGTGGACTCGATAGGCACGGCGAACGTCGTCTATGGCGAAACGCGCGACATGAAGCTCGATCATTTCGATCCCTTTCTCGCGTTCATGGTGCCGGTTAGAGCCGATGCGGGAACAGCGTGTCTGGGCGTCTTTGAATTCTCAGCGGCGGTCCAGTCGCTGATCGACCAGGGCGTCGACATCCGCTCATTTCTCGCGCTCTCGCGAATGCCAGGCGCGCCCAATGCGAGCGGAGAAGTGCGAACAGCCGCCATCGGGGCAGCCGCCCCGCGTGCAGTCTTCGAAACGGCCAGCCTCACCGCCCGCAGGATGATGGACCGTATGTCCGATGTTGGTGTCCCCAAGGGAGCGATCTTTGCGACCGGAGGATGGAGCCGTTCACGGAGTCTGCTTGAACTCAGGGCCAGCGTGTTCGGCCAGTCGATCAACATCCTGAGCGAACAGGAGCCGGGCGTGGTCGGCGCGGCCCTGCTCGCGGCCGAAGGAATCGGGGAAGTCGTCGACCTCTCCGGCACGATCTCGATCGAAACGATGGAGCCCGACGAGGACTGGGCTGTCATTTACGACGATCTGTTTCGACAGCAATTCAACTCAACCCCTGACCGCGCTGGCGCGTGACCTGGGGCATGTATCCCATGGGAGGAAGATGTGTCCGTAATTTCGATTGAGGACCTGAACAAGAGCTTCGGCGCGTTCCACGCCGTCCATAATCTCAACCTCGTCACCGAACACGGCGAGTTCGTGGTCCTTGTCGGGCCGTCGGGATGCGGAAAAACCACCACCATGCGCATGATCGCCGGATTGGAGACATCGAGTTCCGGCTCGATCAAGATAGACGGCGAGGACGTAACCGAACAGACCCCGTCCGAGCGCGATGTCGCGATGGTCTTTCAGAATTATGCCCTCTATCCGCATCTTACGGTCTACGAGAACATGGCCTTCTGCCTGAGGGTCCGGAAATGGTCCAAGGACAAGATCGACCAGCAGGTCCGCAGCACCGCCAAAGCCCTGAGCATCGAACCGCTGCTGGAACGCAAGCCGGCCGCACTGTCCGGAGGGCAACGGCAGCGCGTCGCCCTCGGCCGCGCAATCGTAAGACAGCCCCGCGTCTTCCTGATGGACGAGCCGCTTTCGAACTTAGACGCCAAACTGCGCATCGAAATGCGCGCGGAGATCGTCAAGCTCTGCAGGCGGCTCAAGATCACCACGTTCTACGTGACCCACGACCAGCTCGAGGCTTTGACGATGGGACACCGGATCGTGGTCATGCAGGGGGGCGTGGCGCAACAGATCGATACGCCACAAAACATCTACGACCGTCCCGTCAACCAGTTCGTCGCCGGGTTCATCGGCAGCCCGCCGATGAACTTCCTGGACGGAACGATCGAACCGACCGGAACGATCGCGGGCCAGGGCTTCTCGCTCCGGGCGGACGGGGAACTCATGCAGGCGCTGAGCCAGCGTCAGGGAAAAGTGGTGGCCGGAATCCGTCCCGAGCACCTTTCGCCGGTTTCGGACCGGGAGGCCGGAGGAGACGGCTGGGTACGCGGGCGCGTGGAATTGATCGAACCCCTCGGGTCGCAGGTCATGATTCAAGTCGCGGTGGCCGACAGGCTGGTTTCCGCACAGTTTGAACGCGGTCCCCGGATCGAAGTCGGACGGGACGTCACGCTGGTGCATCGTCCGGGCGCTGTCCATGCCTTCGATCCGACGACCGAACGATCGCTGCTCGCCCGGGCGAACTAAACGATAGGGGCCGATATGAAGAAGCTCATCAACGATCCTTCCCACGTTGTACGCGAGATGCTCGAGGGTGTCGTTCTCCTTAATCCGGGAGCGGCGATCCTTTCGAACGAGAACGTTGTCGTGCGGGCGGACCTGCCCGAACCCGGCGACCGAAAGGTTTCTGTGATTTCCGGTGGCGGAAGTGGACATGAACCTGCCCATGCGGGCTATGTAGGTCTCGGCATGCTGGCGGCAGCGGTCGCGGGTGATGTGTTCACCTCGCCGAGCACCGACGCCGTGCTTGCCGGGATCAGGGCTGTCAGCGGTCCCGCGGGAGCTCTGTTGATCGTCAAGAACTATACCGGCGATCGCCTCAACTTCGGTCTCGCTGCCGAGATGGCGCGCGCCGACGGCATCCCGGTCGAAATGGTCGTGGTGGCCGACGACGTGGCCCTCAGAGATACTGTAACGAAAGACCGGCGTCGGGGAATCGCTGGAACCGTGCTTGTTCACAAGGTGGCAGGAGCCGCCGCCGACAAGGGGTTGCCGCTCGAAGAGGTCGCGCGCATCGCGCGCGATGCCGCGGACAATGTCGCGTCCATGGGAATATCCCTAGGCCCATGCACGCTGCCTGCGGTCGGCAAACCCGGCTTCAAGCTCGGCGCGGATGAGATCGAAGTCGGACTTGGGATCCACGGGGAACAAGGCGTGCGGCGAATGACGATGGGATCGGCGGACGACTTGTGCCGGCTGATCCTCGACACGATGGCCGCCGATCGCGCGTTTTCGAACTCCGAAAGCGTCGCTCTTCTGGTGAACGGCTTGGGCACAACCCCTCCGATGGAACTTGCCATCATCGCGCAAGGCGCGCTGCGCCAGCTACAGGCGATGGACGTTTGCGTGAAACGCGCTTGGTGCGGCACCTTGCTTTCAGCGTTGGACATGCCCGGTTTCTCGCTCTCGGTTCTCCGTCTCGACGGGGATCTCATCGACCTCCTCGACGCGCCTACCAATGCGCCTTCATGGCCGGGTAGCGGACAGGTCAACACGGAGATCGTTGCTCACAACGCTGGCGATCGCGTCGAAAGGCTTGACGAACCCGGCGAGCAGTCGCTCGAGGGCAGGCTGCTGCACGAACTGGCCAAGCGCGCGGCGCGGGCCATGATTGTCGCCGAACCGAAACTCACCGAGCTCGACAGCATAACCGGCGACGGCGACCTCGGGACGAGCATGAAAAGGGGTGCGGAAGCAATCCTGTCGCTTTCCGCGTCCGAGTTCACGACCCCGGCGTCCGGACTGGCCTCGATCGGAAACACGCTGAGGCGGGTGATCGGCGGAAGCTCAGGCCCGTTCTATGCAACCGCACTGCTGCGTGCCTCGCGGTACCTCGCGGATATCCCGCAGCCATCCAGCCTGGATTGGGCGCGGGCGTTCGCCGCGGCCGTCCAGGCCGTGTCGGATCTCGGGGGAGCAAAGCCGGGCGACAGAACGATGGTAGACGCCCTGAAACCTGCCGCCGAGACGTTGAATGCGATCTCCGGCGAAGACCTTTCACCAGCTCAAAGGATCGAAGCGATGGCCGACGCCGCGCTGTCCGGCGCGGAGGCTACCCGGAACATGCGGCCCCGACTCGGACGTGCAAGCTATCTTGGAGACCGCGCCCTTGGCCATCCGGACGGTGGCGCTGTCGCAGTGGCTCTTTGGATGAAGGCCGTGGCGACGGAAGGGTGACACCCGCGAGCTGTGCGGCCGATCCGCGTCGTCCGCCCCGCCTGTCGCGCAGGCCGCCGGCACCGCCGTGGGAGGGGTCGAGCAGCAGGATTGTATCCTGCTCCGTTTGGGGCACGACCATTCAAGTCATCGGGCGTTTGATCTCGTAGAGCACGTGCTGGCTCAGCGGATGGTCCATTGGCAGATTGGGATGCCTGAATTCACCGACCTGTCGCATTCCGAGACGGCGCATGAGCCCCCAGGAATTGCGGTTGTCCGGAACGGTGAAACTGACGACGCGGTCGAGTCCGAGGTCGTCGAAAGCAAAGCTGAGGACCCGTTCCGCCGCTTCGCGGGCATAGCCCTTGCCCTGCCAAGGCGTGGAAAGCCTCCATCCGATTTCGACGGCCGGGGTAAATGGCAGTTTCCAATCGATCGTGCTCAATCCACAAAGGCCGATCAGCTTCGACTGCGCTTTGTCTTCGAGGGCCCAGAACCCCCATCCATGGTCTTCGAAATGCTGTTCGATCCTGAAGGTCATATCGTCGGATTGTTCGCGTGTCCTCGGCGTCAGGTAGCGGACGACCTCCGGCTCGCAATTGATGGTAAAAAACGGCTCCCGATCCTCGGGCCGCCAGCGGCGAAGAAGCAGCCGTTCGGTTTCAAGTTCGCACATGTCGATTCCTTGCTTGGGCGATTTCTCACATGAATTAGCGCTTCAAGCGTTTTTGGCTGTGCTGTTTGATTATCGCAAGTGACCGTTGCTCCTTGTGATGAAATTCCATTTGCTGGACACGGCCCCAATTTCAGTCGGATAGTCTGGACTCCGAGGAGTGTGTGTGATGAAGCTCGAACGGCGAAAATAGACGGAGGGGACAATCGATGTATTACGCCATCCTTGCCTATCACGAAGAGGGAGTGGTCGAATCCTGGACGAAGGAGGAGGATGCGGCCCTGATGACCGACCTGCTCAAGGTCAATGATCGCCTTGTCGAGGAGAAGCGTCTCGGCCCGGCGGCGCGGCTTGGTCCCACACAGCGGGCCGTGACGCTCAGGGGGAAGGGAGATGGCATCGTCATCGATGGCCCCTTCGCTGAAACCAAGGAGCAGTTGCTCGGCCTCTATGTCGTGGATTTTCCAACGCTTGAGGAAGCCGTCGCCGCAGCACGCGAGCTGCGGCGCACCAATCCGACGGCAGTCTATGAGATCAGGCCGATTTCGCTTTATCTGCCCGGCACGCCATTGGCATCGGGGGGTGGGGAATAGCCGGTCTTTCCTTAAATGGTCGGCATCTCCCCGTCACGGTCGTGCAAGTAGGCCCACCGCGGCCGCCACGTGAATGGCTCCGGGAGTAGCGAGAAGGCATGGCCTTGCGACCACGCCTCCAATAGTCCGGAGATGGCGACCTTTAGGCACCTTGTAAGACGCGCGGCGCTCACATCCTAGCGAACCGTCAGGCCGGCAGCCGACGGTCATAATCCTGCTTCAGGCGGGCCCAACCATCCCAGAACGGCTCCGGCTCCTTGCCTGATGCGCGGGCAACCAGAATGTCGAGGTGCATATGCCAGCCGGCTCCGACCTTCAGCATGGTTGCGCGGTCGGGCAGCCGGCGATGGATCAGTGTGAGCAGCACCTGATCGCCCTTCGGTTCCAGCTCGAAGAAGACGTCACCGCTCTCCGCAAAGGAGATCGCGAGCTTGCGAGGCGGATCGAGCTCGAGAATGCGGCTTTGCATACGGTGCTCCTCGGGAAAGCCGGAGGGCCGCTCGCCGGGCGGGTCGGTAAGCTCATCATTGCGCCACACGAGCTCAAAGGGCGCGCCGACCTTCATCTCCATCTCGCCTGCCGCCAGCCACTCGCGGCGCAGATCGCTTTCCGTGAGATAGGCCCAGATGCGCTCGATGGGGCCGGGGAGAATGCGCTGGAGCTTCAGCGTGGCGGGCTCGGTCAGCGTGCCATAGGCGTCGAGCTTTGCGATTTCGGTCATTGGTCTTCTCCTCTCTGCGGGTTTGGGGATTTGCGTGCGTCTTCCTCACGCAGCAGCCGTTCGAGCACATCCAGGCGACCGCTCCAGAAGCGTTCGTAGAAGCTCAGCCACTCATGGGCATTGGCGAGCGGGCCAGGGTCGAGCCGGCAGAAATGAGTTCGCCCGCGTACCTCGCGGCGGATCAACCCGGCGCTCTCCAGCACCTTGATATGCTTCGAGGCGGCTGCGAGCGAGATCGAAAAGGGTTCCGCTAGCTGGCTCACCGTACGCTCGCCTCCGGCGAGGTCGCGAAGCATGTGCCGGCGCGTGGCGTCGCCGAGGGCGTGAAAGACGGAATTCATCTGCAGTGCTTGTAATTCAACCATGTGGTTGAATATACGCGCAAGACATTAGATAGTCAACCGATTGGTTGAATGATCTGCCGATGGTCCGAATTCAGGCCGGCTTGCGGGCGCCGCCTTTTCGTGCACCTTCCCGGAAGCGGGGCGAAGGGGAGCGCATCCTTTGTTCGCTCCGCACTGATGCATTGACCCGTCGTCAGCGGGGGCTTGCGCGATCGTCCCCTCGCCCGCTTGTGGGGAGAGGGTTAGAATGATGAGCAAATCGGAAGACGAAAAGATGCCGGGTTCTGCAAAAACGCGGCATCTTTTATACTAAAGCGCGTCGGAGAGGCGTGCCGTGGCAATCATGCCGATTACAGACGCATCAGTGTGCGCGGCGATGCTGATGATTATACGGATAGGCCCTCATAGTCTTGCTATGCTCCTTTGCCGTAATGGAGCCGGTCCTGATGCTGTCCGTGCGGCTCATGCTGTTCGCGCGAGGCGCGCCCATGACGTGGCCTGCTGATGAGGACATAGTCGAGCCGCCGCCAGAGTATGGGGATGCGTCCATACCGTAGAAATCGGATGCCGAGGCCGAAACCGCGCCGCCGATGACTGTGGAAGCGAGGATGGCGGCTGCCATCGTGATGTTCGTGATCTTGCTCATATGTCTATTCCTCCTGAACCAACCGTGCGTTGCTTGGGGTCAACCGCACCAGCGAGTTCCTCACGATCAATCATTCATGCCCGGCCGCTCCTTGGGCGCTCCGGATATGATATGCGTTACGGCAAGCACCTTGCGATGCTTACAACTTCTGATGTGGGTGCGGGACCAAGGCGGAAAAAGACGCAGGATCCTGAAATCAGTGTCAAAAGGAAGTGAATAATCCTGCGCCGTTTCATCAGCACAACCGGGTCCAGCGGTCTTCGAGCCAGGATGCGCGGCAGCGAATGCGAGCATCATGCGGAATTTCAAAACTCGTTGTTGATCAATCCCTTGCGGGGAATTGGCGGAGGTCTCAGCGGCTACTCTTTAAGGTTGTATTTATTGCAAAATATGACAAAAACAAGGCATGGAAAGCGCGGGCTTTCTTTCAAGGCATTTCACAATACGGTGTCCGGCATCGGCGACTGCCCTGCAGCCTTGGCCTGAGGTTTACAGCTTCAATCGCGCGGCTCGTGTCCCTCGATCAGAGCTCGCCGTTTGACCAGATGCGACGCGAGAAAATCGAGGACGGTGCGGATCCGGGCGACGCGCCTGAGGTCGGGATGTGTCAGCAGCCAGAGGGACACTTCCATCTCCGGAAGCGGCGGGTGCAAGCGCCGAAGTGCGGGATCGGGGTCGGCGAGATAACAGGGGAGCGCCGCGACACCCATGCCGGCGCGCGCAGCGGCCCGTAGTGCCAGCAGAGAGTCGGCGCGGTAGACGATGTTTTCCACGTTCGCCTCCACCCAGCGTGCCGAGCGCAGGTGGCTGAGGCTCTCTTCGAAACCAAGCCATTCATGCGCTGCAAGCGGCGTCCGGCCCGGCTGCCGCGCCAGATAGGCCGGTGCGGCATAAGGCGCCGTCGCGAGTGCGGTGAGCCGCCGGCCCACCAAATTCTCGGGTGCTTCGGCGATCGGGCGGATCGCGATATCGGCGTCCCGTTTTGTCAGGGTAAAGAAGGCGTTGGCGACCACGAGCTCAATCGTGATCTCGGGGTGCTCGGCGCGCAAGGCGGCGAAGATCGGGCTCGTCAGGTCGAGGAGCGTGTCCGTCGTTGTCACGCGCACGATGCCGGAGGGCCGCATGTCTTCGCCGGCAAGCCGACGCTCGAGATTGCCGAGATCGTCCAGAATGCGTCGCGCCACCGCGAGCGTCGCTTCGCCGGCGGGCGTGGCCGTGTATCCGTCGCGGGCGCGCTCGAAAAGCTGCACTCCGAGGCGATTTTCGATGGCTCCCAGCCGCCGGAAGGCGGTGGAGTGATCGACCGCCAGGCGGCGGGCCGCGCCAGTGAGCGTGCCGGCCGCGCCGATTGCCTGTAGCAGCCGCAGATCGTCCAGTGCCAAAACGCCTTGCATATCCCGCAATCCGAGCTTTCGAAATCGGCACATCATGCCATGGTGCGCGCCCGCGGTCATCTTGCGCTTCATGAAAGCTCAGCTTTCCCGAATGCCGGGTGTTCTTGCAAGGCGCGAAGGCCCATATGCCGTGGGGAAAGGGAAACGAAAGGAGATCGACATGGGCGCTCCGTCACCCGAACTCTGCAACCTCTGGCTCGCGCGAGCCTTTAACGCGCAGGATACTGAAGCAGCGGCCGCCATGTATCATCCCGATGCCTCGATCGTTCAGGTCGACCAGGTCCATGGCGGCACGAAGACGGCCCGTGGTGCGGCCGGCATCCGCGAGACGATGGCGGCCTATATTGGCATGAAGCCGCATATGGACGTCGTCACCCATCACACGACCGTCGCCGGCGACTTCGCCATGACCCGCTCGCAATGGCTGATCAGGGGCACGGACAGGGACGGCAATCCGGTGGAGGTGCACCATCACGGCATGGAAGTGCACCGGAAGCTTCCGGACGGCACATGGGCCTTCTTCATCGACCACCCCTTCGGCGCCGATCCCGATTGGGCCGTCGAAGCGCCGCCCCGGACGGAATAGCGGCAGGCCTTCAGATCACCAGCCGGTCGTGACGACCGGCTGGTGCGGCCGCAATACCGCAGAATTGCCCGCATGCCTGACGGCGCAAAGGAGCCACACCCATCTCATTTCCGACGATAAAGATCGGATTCAGTCTTTTTTGGTAATTCCCTGTTAGCAATGACTTTTCATGGTTCGCGACGGCACGGATTTCCGCCGTCGGATCGTTGTCTTGCGTACGGGTGTCCATGCGTCTCTCGGCTGTGCCAGCAATCTTCCTCACCTGCCTGACCCTGTCGGGCTGCGCATCCAATTCCGGCCCGGAAAGCCTAGTGGCCGGGCTGCCGTCGCCGGAGACGACGAGTTCCGTCTCCCGGCCGGCCGCGCCCGTTCCATCCGGCAGTGTCGGCGAGGCGGCCGCACCGGCTGCCCCGGCCGTGCCGCAGGCGGCGCAGCAGGAGGTTCTGGCCTGGGCGGGGCAGGTTCCGCAGCCGAAGGCCTTCGTGAATGCGCCGGGGATGGCGGCCACGCCCGTCCCGGCGGAGCGGCCGGCGGAAGCACTCAATGCAGCAATGCCCGCGCCCGCAATCGACCCGAGCCCTCGGACGCGCTCGCGGATCTACAGCCATCGCTTCCGTGACGCAAAGCCGATCAATTTCGGCAGGTCCTCGCCGCGCAAGCTCGCCGTGCACGGCGTCGATGTCTCGCGCTGGCAGGGCGAGATCGACTGGGCGACGCTGCGCATGCAGGGGGCCAATTTCGCCTATATCAAGGCGACCGACGGCGGCGACCATCTCGACCCGATGTTCAGGAAGAACTGGCAGAGAGCCAAGGAGGCGGGACTGAAGCGCGGCGCCTATCACTTCTTCTACTGGTGCCGCACCGCCGGCGAACAGGCCGACTGGTTTATCCGCAACGTGCCGAAGGAAGCAGGCGCCCTGCCGCCCGTCGTCGATGTCGAATGGAACGGGGAATCGAGCTGCAAGAGGCGAATTTCCCGCGCGCGAGTTCTCGAAAAGATGCAGGTCTTCCTCGATAAGCTGGAGCGGCACTATGGGCAGCGCCCGATCATCTATACCGCGCCGGATTTCTACCGCGACAATCTGAGCGGCGAACTCCTCAACTATCCCTTCTGGCTGCGCTCCGTGGCCGCCCATCCCGCCCACGTCTATCCCGGCCGCAAATGGCTCTTCTGGCAATATTCCGGCTCCGGCCTCTCCGACGGCGTCGACGGCAAGATCGACCTCAATGTCTTCAACGGCGACGAGGGCGACTGGCACGATTGGGTGGAGGCGCGGGCTGGCTGAGGGGAAAACTCTGGGCGAATCTGATAGTTGCGGATGAAAGTTCGAGTGTCGCGACAGCCCCTCATCCGCCCTTCGGGCACCTTCTCCCCGCAGGCGGGGCGAAGGGGAGTCGCGCCCTCCGTCGTCCCTCACGGCAGTGACGGTTTGCAGCCCACCGCTTGCTCGGATCATCCCCTCGCCCCGCTTGCGGGGAGAGGGTTAGGGTGAGGGGCAATCGCGAGCGTCGGCGAGACGATCAGGTCAGTGTGGCATACGCCATCATGACAGCCTATCATTCAGTATTAGAAGGTGTGACGTCGTTTTCCGAAATAGGCTCTGTACTAAATGATCCCGACACTGACTGGCAAAAATGTGATCCTCCGTCCGCCGCGAGAGGGGGACGCGGAAGCGAGATTTAAACTCGGCAATGACGTCGAAATTTTCGAGATGTTCGGCGTCAGTGGCGCTGATGTCCCGCAAATCTCGCGGGATGCTGCGTCGAAGTGGGTGCAAGGGATCGCAGGGCAGCCTCACGCGTGGATCATCGAGGCGCATGGTGAGCTCATCGGTGTGATACGGCTGGACCGGGTGGACCTGCGCGATCGCCGCGCATCGATGGCGATCGGTATTTATGACAAGAACGCCCTCGGCAAAGGTCTGGGAAGCGAGGCCATCTCGATAGTGCTCGGCCATGCCTTCGATACGCTGCGGCTTCACCGTATCGGCATCCGCGTGCTGAGCTACAATCACCGGGCCATCAGAGCCTACCAGAAATGCGGGTTTGTTCTGGAAGGCAGGGAGCGGGAGGCCGCCTTCGTAAACGGATCCTGGCACGACGACGTCATGATGGGCCTGCTGGCCAGCGAGTTCGCCCGCTGACGCCATGGTGGGCATCGCAACAAGCCATTTCCTTCGCTATCAGGGAAGCAGCACTATCGATTAGCCACCGGAGACAGCCCTGATGTCAGACGTAAGCGTCCGCCGCGCACTCCTTGCCGATCTTCCCGCGATCATCGCCCTGCTCGCCGATGATATTCTGGGGCAGCAGAGGGAGGATGCCTGCTCTCCGCCGAACCCGAAATATGTCGAGGCATTTCGAGCCATCGATGCCGATCCCCACCAACTGCAGGCCGTCGCCACTTTGGGAAACGAGATAATCGGCACCCTCCAGCTTACCTTCATCCCGGGGCTGGCCCGCATGGGGGCGTGGAGGGGGCAGATCGAGGGTGTCCGGATTGCAAAGGGCCATCGAGGATCGGGACTAGGCCAGCACTTGTTCGAATGGGCAATCGATCAATGCAGGGCAAAGGGTTGCAACCTCGTGCAGCTGACGACCGACAAGGCGCGTCCCGATGCACACCGCTTCTATGAAAAGCTCGGGTTTGTCGGCAGTCATATCGGGTATAAGCTCACGCTTTGAATTGCGGCCGCGCCAATCTGATGGATTTCATCTCGCGGAATGTCGAAATGGGCCTGTCTCGCCCGACATTGGTTGGTCGGGGCCAAGCGCTCTGCGAAACAGATAGGAGACGAGATGAAGTATATGATGCTTATCCACCATGATGATGCTGCCCTCGCAAGCGCGGACCAGAAGGAGCTTTGGGCCGATTATGCGGCCTTCAATGAAGCGCTCGCCAAGGCCGGGGGCAGTTCCGGGGTGCGGCTTCAGCCTGCTTCGGCGGCAACGAGCGTTCGCGTACGCGACGGCAAGACCGACGTCATTGACGGCCCGTATGCCGACACCA
This sequence comes from Sinorhizobium sp. CB7, assembly GCF_041357635.1. NCBI lineage: Bacteria > Pseudomonadati > Pseudomonadota > Alphaproteobacteria > Hyphomicrobiales > Rhizobiaceae > Sinorhizobium > Sinorhizobium sp. CB7. The sequence continues at coordinate 70,145 of NZ_JAULLL010000024.1, read as the reverse complement.
AGGAAAAGTTTGCGGGCTATTTCATGATCGATGCTGCGACCCTTGAAGAAGCTGTCACCTGGGCTCAACGGTGCCCGAGCGCCCGCTACGGCACAGTCGAGGTCCGCCCGATCATGGACGTGGGACAATAGCGAGCCGCTATGAAGAGTGACGAGGCGCGCCGGGTTGTCGAGCGGATAGCACGCGAAAGCTACGGGCGCCTCGTTGCACTTCTCGTCGCAAGGACACGCGATGTTGCCGCCGCGGAAGACATGCTTGCGGAAGCTTTCGCTGCCGCGCTCGAGCGATGGCCGATCCAGGGCATACCCGTCAACCCCGATGGCTGGCTCCTAACCGTTGCGAAGCGACGTCATGTGGACCTTCTGCGCAGAGGACAGGTCCGAATGGAGGGTGAGCCTCATTTGCAGATGCTCGCTTGCGAGATCGAAGAGGCCGCGCGGATGTTAGAGGAATTGCCCGATCGGCGTCTCGCACTCATGTTCGCCTGCGCGCATCCCATGATCGAACGCGGGGCAAGGGCGCCCCTCATCCTGCAAACAGTTCTGGGCATTGCCGCAAAGACGATCGCATCGGCCTTTCTCGTTTCGGCAGGCAGCATGAACCAGCGTCTGGTAAGGGCCAAGGCTCATATAAAGGAAAGCTGCATTCCTTTCAGCGTGCCCGAGCGAAACGAAATGCCGGAGCGATTGCATGCGGTGCTCGAAGCGATATACGCGGCGTATTCCACCGGCTGGGACGCGGCCCAGGAAGGGGCATCGGATCTCGCCCCGGAGGCAATCTGGCTCGGCGGCCTGATTGCCGATCTGCTGCCCGAGGAACCGGAAGCCAAGGCGCTGCTGGCACTGATGTTATACGCCGAGGCTCGCCGCAACGCGCGTCGCGATCGAAAAGGATGTTATGTCCCGATTGGGGAGCAGGATATCGCCCTCTGGGACAGAGCGCAGATCGTCAATGCCGAAAACCTGCTGCACGCCTGCAATCGATCCGGACCGACTGGGCGCTACCAGCTGGAAGCAGCCATCCAGTCGGCTCATATCGCGCAGAGGCTCACCGGCGCGAATTGCTGGCCGGCGATCGTGTCGCTCTACGATCATCTGGTATCGTTGACGAACTCTCCGGTGGTGGTGCTCAACCGCGCTGCCGCGTTGGCCGAGCTCGCAGGCCCGGATGCGGCCTTGGCGGAACTGTCCGGCATTTCCACAGACAAGCGCATGCTCGACTATCAGCCCTACTGGGCGACACTGGGCCATCTGAACCTTCGTGCAGGCAATATCGACGCCGGTTGCGAGGCCTTGAAGATCGCCATCGGACTGTCGACCGACGATTCAGTGCGGCAGCACTTGCGGCTGCGCTTCAATGCTGCGAGTTGTGGCGCGGCGGATTGATACGAGCCGCCGGTCTTCCGGTCATGGTGAAGGACGCGGTCGACATCGTAAAAAGTGAGTCATTCGCGCCGTGGACACGGCGCGGCTGGATCCCTGTGACGAGCACAGGGAAGAGGGAGTTTGGGGGCCTTCCGCGCCAAACAACTGCCTTCGGAATACGGGCGGCTTGGCACCGGTTCGATTATTTCCAAGATCTCAGGCGGTGATCGGGACACCGGCGGTCCCTCACATTCCCTCTTCCCTGTGCTTGTCACAGGGATCCAGCCGCCGTGCGTCTGCACGGCGAAAAGACTCGATCGCATCGGCCAGTTGCAAAGAGCCATCGAGGATCAGGATTGCCCTAAAACCAGACATCCGCCACCCTGCGGCCATCGTCGGGCAGATCGTCGAAACTGTGGAGGCCGTCGAACCGCTGCAGGCGGATGTCGGCGACATCGTCCGGCTCGGCAAGACGAAGATTGACGGCTATTCTCGTTTTTCCGTTCTTACTGGGCTCCATGCCGCGCCAGCTGACGAGATTGCCGCAGCGCTTGCAGAAATTGAAGGAGATCTTCTGCGAGCCGCGGATATAGCAGCTGAGGGCACCGCTCTGGTCCTTCACCTCAATTCCATCACCGTCATAGGCATAGGCCCACAGCACGCCATAGCGGCGACAAACCGTACAATTGCAGATCGTGGCATCCGGAATGGAGCCGCGAAACTCCCAGTGAACAGCCCCGCAATGACAGGAGCCACGTGTAGTCTTGACAATATCTTGCGCCATCTGGTCGGTCCCGTCCCCAATTCTCCCTTAACGAATTGCTCTATTTTATCGCAGATTGCACAGACGCGATAATTGCGATTGCGCCCAGTTTCGCGCGAAGTCCTGCGTATCCTGCAAGCCCGATAAAAGGGTACCGATATCTCCACCGATTTCAATTCGACTGTCCGTTATCCGGCACGCCGCCACATCCAGGCTCACGGTGGCGACCACGTCACCCTCTAACGGGGGCGTCTGAAAGAGGGAGTCCGGGTCGGACTCGCAGGTCAGCAGGGCCGTCGCCTTGACGGTCGATATGCCGCCCCCATTGGAACAGACATCGGCGGATACGACCTTGAGGCTTCGTGTACGATTGGGGCCGACCGGGAGTTGTTCACACAATTGGGCTTCAGCAACCGAGCGGGCCACAAAGGGCCACTCGGGGCTGGATGTCGCCGACCTGCAATTTGCCCAGGCCGGGGCAAAGGATAGCGCGAACAGGCCGGAAATGCAGAGTGTCTTGTATGGCCATTTGCCAAGGATCATTTTGCCGCTCCCCCGAATCAGCCCCTGCGGAGAAGATCAGACGCGCGATTCCCGGGTTTTTGATGGCAACACGAGAGCCGCAATCAATCGGCTTCAAACATAAGAGAGCGGTGCGTGGCGGCACCGGCGAGGGCTCCGTCGCCAACGGAAAGAGCCACATTGCCCGCGGCTCTGGCAACATCGCCACAGGCAAACACGCCCTTCGCGGTCGTCTCCTTCAGCGCATCCGTCTTTAAGAACTGGCCAAGCGGGCCCTCTTCGAGTACGCAACCCAACTCTTCTGCCCATGGCGCCTGTACCAAGGTCCGGGTCAGTGCAAACAAGCCATCCATGACAACAACGCGGCCGTCCTGCAGCAGGACATCCGCGCGCTCGCCGGATATTTCGCGAATGGGCGTATCCTCGATCGCCGCCCCGCGCGCGAGCAATTGCGACAACTGCTCGGCATCGGGAGCAAATGCGCCGTTGGTGAAAAATGTCGTTGTGCCCCAGTCGGGAAGCATCAGCGCATGGTGCATGGAAAGCTCCGAAGATGCGATGACGCCGATGCGCCCCTGGTTCAGTTCATAGCCATGGCAATAGGGGCAATGGAACACCGATCTTCCCCAGCGCTCCTGCAAGCCGGGGATAGTCGGCAGCCGATCGACGACACCGGTCGCCAAGATCAGGCGCCGGCCTTTCTCCATATGCCCGCCGCCGGTGTAGACTGCGAAACCGCCGGCGATCCTCTTTGCAGATTCGACCGTGGCGTTCAGCCAATGAACGGTCGGGTAGCGCTCGAGCTGGGCGCGGGCCTCGGACACGATCTGGCCGGGTTCGCGGCCATCCTGTCCGAGAAAGCCGTGCGACGCCGCGGCAAAGCGGTTGCGGCGCTTTCCGGCGTCGATCACCAGAATATTCTGCCTCGCACGGGCGAGTTGGAGGCCGGCCGAGAGACCGGCATAGCTGCCGCCAACAATTATGACATCGAAGCGCATAGAGATTGTTCTGTTCATACGGATTTCCTCGTCAGGTTGGATTATGTCATGGCACTTATAAAGTTACGTGATATGGCGCGTCAATAGTCACGCAACTTCTCTTGTTACGTCACTGCTCGCTTGGTAGAGAATCGGAAACAGGATCGGAACCCGCCATGAGACACGACACCCGACTTTCCCGCTTGCTGCATATTCTGATCCATATGGAAAGGCACGAAGGGGCCGCCACTTCCGAGGCAATCGCAGCCATGCTGTCCACCAATGCCGTCGTCGTGCGTCGAACCATGGCGGGACTCAGGGAACAGGGCTATGTGCGATCCGAGAAAGGCCATGGCGGCGGCTGGGTCCTGGCCCGTCCCCTTCGGGACATCACGCTCCTCGATATCCATCGTGCGCTTGGCTCACCGGAGCTCTTTTCGATCGGCCTTGCGGGCGACAATCCGGACTGCGTCGTCGAACAGGCTGTCAATGCATCTCTCGCTGAGGCGATGAGGGACGCGGAAGCCATTCTGCTGGCGCGGTTTGGAACGATCACACTGGCGGAGCTTGCCGAGGACTCGCTGAAGCGCTGGGCGCAGGTGTCGAACCGTTCTTCGGCGATGGAGCATTTCTAGGAGCAGGATGCCTTAAAGTGCGCGGTTTTCGGGCGACATCCCGCGCTCCCACTTTTTAATTGAGAGCGGCGCGTTCGGTCATTCCATCCTCGCCGCCGCGTCATCGCTGCCTGCGACCGCCGCGACCCGTTCCCGCAGCCAGCGCTGAAGCGGGTGCGTCGTCGCCCTGTCGTGCCAGACCATGGCGATCTCGAAGCCCGGAACGGGGACCGGCGGTTCCAGGATCTGCAGCCGGTCGGCATGATCACGGGCAATGCGATAGGGAGCGATCGCGATCATGTCCGATCGGGCGATGAGCTCCGGAACGACGAGAAAGCCGGGAGCGGACAGGACGACACGGCGGCTGCGGGCGACGGCTTCCAGTGCGGCGTCGGTCGGCCCGCTGAAACCGCCGCCCGCAGGGGAGACGATCACATGATCAAGGCTGCAGAAGAGATCGAGGTCGATCTCTCCCTGCACGGCGGGATGACCCGCGCGCACGATCGCAACGTAGCGCTCATGAAACAGTTTTCTCATGCGCAAGAGCTCGGGCGCCGTCTCGGGCGTCATCAGCGCCAGGTCTACATCGCCTCGCTCCGTTTGGATCATCAAGGTCGACGCATCGAGGGTCCGCCAGGTGATCCTGATCCCCGGTGCCTCCCTTCGAAGCGCTGAGGCAAGAGGCATCAGGATCGAATACTGGCCGTAATCGCTTGCCGCGACCGCGATCGTGGCGACAGCGCTCGCCGGCGCGAATGGAGCGCCCTCGGCCACCACTCGGCGAACGCTTTCCAGAGCATCATGAAGCGGCGCCTGCAGCTCAAGGGCACGTTTGGTCGGCACCATGCCGCGTTGCGCCGGCAGCAGCAGCGGATCCCCGAGAATCTCCCTCAATCGCGTGAGCCGCGCGGAAAGCGCCGGCTGGCTCAGGTTCAGCCGCTTGGCTGCACGCGTGACATTTCGCTCGGCAAGCAGCGTGTCCAGCGTGACTAGCAGGTTCAGATCGAGCCTTTCGATATCCATAGGAATTATAGCAGCACATCAAAACTTCGATTTCAAGAATTGCAGCGAAAGTCCCATGTTCCGCGAACAGGCAGACACTATGGAAAATCATCGAGGATTATACTGAATGAGCAATATTCTGATCGTCCATGCGCATCCCGAACCGAAGTCGCTGACGAGCGCGCTCAAGGATCTGGCGGTCGAGACACTCACCGCACAGGGGCATAGCGTGCAGGTCTCCGATCTCTATGGGGCTGGCTGGAAGGCAGTCGCGGATCGTGGCGACTTCATCGGGCAAGCCCGGCCCGAGCGTTTGAGCTACGCAGCGGAGTCGCGTCATGCCTTCGCTTCGGGCACCCAGTCCCCCGAGATTGATGCCGAGCAGCAAAAGCTCCTATGGGCCGACGCCGTTCTCTTCAACTTTCCGATGTGGTGGTTCAGCATGCCGGCCATCCTGAAGGGCTGGGTCGACCGGGTCTTTGCCTACGGCTTCGCTTATGGGGTCGGCGCCCACGGCGGCGAGAGATGGGGCGACCGCTATGGCGAAGGCGTGCTCAGCGGGCGTCGCGCCATGCTCACCGTCACGATCGGCGGCCGCGAGCCGCACTATAGCCCGCGAGGCGTGAACGGCCGGCTAGACGATCTCCTGTGGCCTATCCAGCACGGCATTCTTTTTTACCCGGGTCTTGAGGTCCTGCCGCCTTTCGTCGTCTACCAGAGCGACAGGCTGACGGAGGATGGATGGCCTGCGGTCGCCGAGGCCTACAAAAGCCGCATCACCGGCCTCTTCACAGACAGGCCGATCGCCTACCGCACCCAGAACGGCGGCCATTATGACGGGCAGCAGGTGCTGAAAGCGGGACTGGGGGCAGGCGAGAGCGGCATGCGCATTCACCTCGTCCAGCCGGGCGACCCGGAAGAGGTTCTCGGCGACCCCGTGCCGGAGCGCATTGCCAGCGCGGGACGGTGAAACGCCGCTTGCCCGATCGTTCCCTCGCCCCACTTGCGGGGAGAGGGCCAGGGTGAGGGGCAGAACTCTCGGCGAATCCGATAGTTACGGATGAAAATTCGAGTGCCGCGACAGCCCCCACCTTCTTCCCGCAAGCGGGGCGAAGGGGGAGTCGCGCCCTCAATCGTCCCTCACGATGGCAACCGATTCACAGTTCGCTCGCCCCGATCAGGCCATTTTTCTGCTGAGAAACAGCCCGGTCTCCTTATCAGTCTCGAGCACTCCATTGCCGTGTTGGAATGCATCCGCAATGGCTTTGCGGAACGCGATGAGCTGAGCTTCGCTGGCATTGTCTCCCGGTGGATAGGATGTGAGCGCCAGGAAGACATCTTCCGGGACGGTGATGCGAAGGCGTGCCGGATATTGCGACATGGCGACGTTGCCGAAACGGGATCGCATCAGTCGGTCGGCAGCGTCATAGCCGAAGGCGGCTGCAGCCGGATCAACGGGGTCGCTGCCGAATACGGTCGCAAGCTCGTAGAGCTTGCGCATATTGCCGGCGCCATTGGTCGTAACCGCCAGGAAGCCTCCCGGCTTCAGCACGCGAAACATCTCAGCGATGGCGGCCGCAGGATCGGGCACATGATAGAGCATGTGCATCGCAATGACCGCGTCAAAGGAGCCATCCTCAAAGGGAAGGGCGGCGGCATCCGCCTGCTGGCTCCGAACCGATCCGAACGGCAAGACCCGGCAGCGTTCCAAAGCCTCCTGAACCATGCCGGGCGACGCATCGGCGAGGGTCAGATCAAGCTTTTCCGACAGAACGCCTACGGCTGCTTCCCAGAACCAGCCGGGACCACAGCCGATATCGAGGATGCGGCTTCCGGGTGAGAGGCAACTGCTTGGCAACCCATGGAAACCAGCCGATTTCGGCGATCGTGTATTCCCTGTTGAGGCGCGCCCGCGCAGCGAGCTTCCGACTGTCGCCATATTGCCTGGTGTCGGGCGAGGTTATGGACGACATGTTGCCTCAACGGTCATTTGTCCCTGACCGGCACCATGACAAAATCTGGCATTGGCGGCAATCGTATTTCGACCTGTTGAGGGTGAGGGGGTTTTTCGGCGAATTCGACAGCCGCGGATCGATTGCCCGCAGATTTCCCGTTACCCTTCGCAACCTATCTCGCGAACTTGCGCGCTCCGACGACGCATAGGATGACGGCGACGGTGACGGCGAGCATCGCCCAGGTTACGGATTCATGCAGCAGGGTCGCGGCCAGTGCCAGGCCGAAGAACGGCTGCAGGAGCTGCAACTGGCCAACCGCCGCGATCCCGCCCTGTGCAAGGCCGCGATACCAGAAAATGAAGCCGATCAGCATGCTGAAGAGCGAGACGTAAGCGAGGCCGACCAGGGCGGGGGGCTCGATGCCAGAGAAGGTCGGCGGTCTGTAGACGATTGCCGCGATGATCATGACCGGCAGGGACAGCACAAGGGCCCAGGAGATGACCTGCCAACCGCCGAGCGTGCGGGAGAGCCTGGCGCCTTCGGCATAGCCGAGACCGCAGGCGATGATTGCAGCCAGCATCAGGGCGTCGCCGGCGGGCGAAGCCGTCAGGCCCTGCGAGAGTGCAAAGCCCACCACCAGCGTGCTGCCGAGCAATGAGAACAGCCAGAAGGCCGGCTTTGGCCGTTCGCCCCCGCGAATGACGCCGAAGAGCGCCGTTGCCAGCGGAAGCAGGCCGACGAAGACGATCGAGTGGGCCGACGTCACGTGCTGGAGCGCGAGCGCGGTCAAGAGGGGGAAACCGACCACGACGCCGAGCGCGACGATCACCAGGGACAGGATGTCCTGGCGGGCAGGGCGCTTCTCCCGGAAGGCGAGCAGCAGGCAGAAGGCCAGGATACCGGCAATGGCCGCCCGGGCGACCGTTAAGAATACAGGATCGAGCTGCATCACGGCCACGCGTGTGGCAGGGAGCGATCCGCTGAAGATCACCACGCCAATGAAACCATTGATCCATCCGGTCGCCGTCCGGTCCATGTCGCACTCCTTCGCTTGTGCAGCCCTTATCCGTTACTGCCGCTGGCGCCACCAGTGACAATCCGGTACAGTTGCGTCAAACTGTTATGGTCGAAAGGGCACTACGGATGGACGAACAGGCGGTGGGGAGCACCCGCGTGGGGATGGTGATGGCGACGATCCGACAGCGCATTGCCGGGCGGAGCCTGACGCCTGGTGCGAAACTGCCATCGATCCGGGGACTGGCCGGGACATTGAAGGTGTCGACTTCGACGATTGTCGAAGCCTATGAGCGTCTGGTGGCCGAGGGCGCGATCCTCTCACGACCCGGTTCCGGCTTCTATGTCGCTAATCAGACGGCCCCATTGTCGCTCTCGGATATTGGCCCGAAGCTCGACCGCGCCATCGATCCCTTCTGGGTGTCGCGGCAGTCCTTGGAAGCGGGCGACGGCGATCTCAAGCCGGGTTGCGGGTGGCTCCCGCCCTCGTGGTTCCCTGAGGAGGGTATTCGGCGCGCACTCAGAACGCTTTCTCGTGCCGAGCGTCCCACCCTGGCCGACTACGGCTCGCCGCTTGGCCTGCCGCCGCTCCGCCAGCTCATTGCCCGGCGCATGGCCGAACGGGCCATCGAGGTCTCTCCCGATCAGATCATGCTGGCCGAATCCGGAACCCAGGCGATCGACCTGTTGTGCCGGTTCCTGATCGAACCCGGGGACACGGTGCTGGTGGACGATCCCTGCTACTTCAACTTCCATGCCCTGCTGCGGGCCCACCGCGCCAAGATCGTCGGCGTTCCTTACACGCCTTCCGGCCCCGACATCGAACTCTTCGCAAAGGCGCTCGCCGAGCATCGGCCGCGGCTCTACATTACGAACTCCGCAATCCATAACCCGACCGGCGCAACGCTATCGCCCGTCGCGGCGCACCGGGTGCTGAAGCTCGCCGATCAATTCGCGCTCACCATTATCGAGGACGACATATTCGCAGACTTCGAGCTCACGGCCGCACCGCGTCTTGCGGCATTCGATGGGCTGGACCGTGTCATCCACATCGGCAGTTTCTCCAAGACCCTGTCTGCTTCGGCGCGCTGCGGCTTTATCGCCGCGAAACCGGAATGGATCGAGGGGCTCACCGATCTCAAGATCGCGACGTCGTTCGGCGGCGGCCGCTTGACCGCGGAACTGGTGCTGAATGTCTTGAGCGACGGCAGTTACCGCAAACATGTGGAGAGCCTGCGCGGTCGCCTCTCCCGCGCCATGTTCGATGTTGCCGCCCGGCTGAAAATCATGGGAATTCGGCCCTGGCTCGAGCCGCAGGCCGGTATGTTCCTGTGGTGCCGCCTGCCTGACGGGCTGGACGCCGCCGAGGTCGCGCGCGCGGCACTCGCCAGGAAGGTCGTGTTGGCGCCGGGCAATGCATTCAGCCTGTCGCAGTCCGCCACGGGTTTCATGCGGTTCAATGTTTCGCAGACGCTCGACGAGCGTGTCTTCGATGTGCTGCGTGAGGCGCTCAGGGGAGCCGCCAGGTCTGTTTAGTGCCGAGATGCCTGCAATGGGCCGGTAGCGGCCGAAATCATTTCCGTTGGCGAGTTGCGCCATCCACTGGAACATTTGCCTCGGCGTTGACGTTGCGGGAAATCAGACGATTCAAGACAAGGGGTCTGCAATGCGCTCGGCGACCCGGCAACGAGTTCGCCTATCCGGCGGCACGGAGTTATCCTTTATCACGGCAGGTGAGGGGTCCAAACCCGTCGTGCTGCTCCTGCACGGGTTTCCGAGTTCCGCGCGAACGTTTCGGGAAGTTGTGCCCGAGCTGTCGCAGGCCGCTTATGTGATCGCGCCCGATCTGCCCGGCTTTGGAGAGTCCGATGTCCTGCCGACGGTCTCGTTTTTCGCCTTCGGTCAAGCAATCTCGGAACTGCTGGACCGGCTTGGAATCGGACCGCGCTATATCTACCTCCATGATTTCGGAGCTCCCGTGGGTTTCCACATCGCCATGCAGGCGCCGGAACAGGTTTTGGGCCTCATCATTCAGAACGCCAATGCTCATCGAACGGGGCTCGGCCCGCAATGGGCCGGGACGCGGGCCTATTGGTCACAGCCGAGCCCGGAAAACGAGGCGGTGGCGACCGCGCATCTGACATTTGAAGGCACGCGCGACCAGTACCTCGCGAACATTCCGCCGGCCGTGGCCGCGCGGATTCCAGCCGAAAGCTGGGAGGAGGACTGGCGGGTGATGTGCTTGCCGGGTCGGATGGACACACAACGAGCGCTCATCGCAGACTATGCGAACTACGTCGCCCGGTTTGACGCGATTGCCGACTATCTCGCGCGCTGGCAGCCGCCTTCGCTGATGCTCTGGGGAAGGCACGATGCATTCTTCGATCTCTCCGAGATCCTGTCATGGATGCGGGCTCTGTCTCGAATGGAAGCCCATGTTTTCGACGCCGGCCACCTGCTGCTCGAGACGCACGCAGCCCCGGCCGCATCACTCATGCTCGACTTCATCAGATGTGCCCAACAGGAAGAGCCGATCTCCACTGCATCGCCCAACAATATCCGCAAATCCGTCAGTTCCCCTTGAAGAGCCTGACCGGCTTTCCCGGACTGCGGCGGATGATGCCCTTTGCTTCCAAGTCAAGCTGGACGGCCTTCAACCACCATCCCGCTTTCGCGCCCCCCGGAAATTCGATTTGGGAAAGATGAGGAAGAATGGCAGCATTTGCTTCGGCCACCGTCAATCCGGGCGCCTGCTCGGGGAGAACGGCCAGGAGAGCATGGCGCATAGCCATGTACTTGGCCTTGTTTACCCTCTCGGTGTGATGCGGCGAGGTAATGCTTTCGATGACTATCTTTTCGTCGTCAGGCATCAATGACTCCCTTTACGAGAACTGTCGGCACCTTGAAGCGCATCGCAACCCAGGCCATGAATAGTCTGGTGTAAAAGCTGGTCGTAGCCAGCATTCCGGCAGGCACATCTTCTGGCACGAGATTATCGGCGTCCTCGGTCATCGTCCGAAGGTCAAGAGGCGGCAAATCATCCTGTTGCCAAAGGTTGCCATACAAGCTGAGCCAATGACCACCTTTAAATTCGAGGAAAATGGGCGTCTTACAGCAGGACGTCAGTACACGTCGCGTGGTTGCATGTGGGTGCAGACGAAATTCCTGCAGCATATCGGTTCCTGCCGGAAAGCCGATGCGGTCCTTGCGATAAAGAACGTAGCGCGTCCCGCCATGCGCCGTTCGGACGGTCTGTGCGGTAAGCGGTTCCAGCCTGCTGGCCGCCTGATTGCAACTATTGCAGTGGCATTCCGTGCTGATGATAGGTGAACCTCGGAATGCGAGGCGGAACGCTTTGCAGGTACAACTAAGGTGTGTCGTTTTGTCTGCCATCTGGTTGCTCACCGTAAACCTGCGAAATTTTGCGACAGGCGGCCCATCCTTAAACGAGACTGGACCGTTTGGTTCCCACATAGAACTAGACTGTCCAGTCTACTTGTGTCAAGAGTACTCGGCATGGAGTTGGAATGATGGGCATATCGAATACCGGGATTGAAACGGCTCGTTCCCTCGGCGCGCGGTCGGAACGCAAGCACACAGCGATCCTGCAAGCTGCGGCTGAAGTGTTTCTCGATACTGGCTACGCCGAGGCCAGCATGGATGAAATCGCCAGTCGTTCTGGGGTGTCCAAGCAGACGATCTATAAGCACTTCTCGAGCAAAGAGGCACTGTTCGTCGCTGTGATGAGCCAATTGATGGGCGAGGCGGATGTTGCGGTTCACACGGGCCTTCCCATTGTGGAGAACCGCGCCCAGCTCGAAACCTATTTGCTTGACTATGGTGTTCGGCTGTTGACGACAGTTCTCACGCCGGAGCTCATGCGGTTACGGCGGCTTGTGATTGCGGAGGCGCCGCGATTTCCCATGCTCGCCAAAGAGCTTTACGCGCGTGGTCCGGGCCGCGCGCTGGAGGTGACGGGCCAAGCGTTCGAACAATTGGCCCATAAGAAACTGCTCAGAATCTCTGATGCGGCGATTGCGGCATCACAATTGAACTGGCTGCTGATAGCGGACCCCGTGAACAGGGTCATGATGCTGGGAGAAGGCGCGATTCCAACGGCGCAGGAGCTTCGCCAACACGCCGAAGCTGCCATCGCTACCTTCCTTGCCGCGTTCCTGCACCCCGATCAGCGCTAAAGTCGGCGTCTCTTACACGGATCGAACTCTTCGCGAAGGCGCTCGCCGAGCATCGGCCGCGGCTCTACATTTTGCGGTGACCTTTCGATATCAGTCTGCTTGAAAGATATTGCACCCTTTGGATGCTATTTTTCTTGTCAGATCGATATCGGATTCTGCAGTGGTAATCACGCCGTCCACTTGCCTGAAATCTGCAATCTCAAACGAGGACACGGCGCCGATTTTCTCCGAGGATGCAAGTATATAGGATGCTCCCGAGATCGAGATGACTGCTCGCTTTACCTCGGCCTCTTCGCTGTCGCCGGTGGTGATCCCCTGTTCGGGATGCAGACCGGTCGCACCAATAAAACAGATATCCGGCCTATAGCGCCCCAACCATGCCACCGTTGCCGCGCCGACCGTGACGATGGAGTGCCGGAAAAGACGCCCGCCGACGATCTCCACGTTGAGGTGTTCGCAGTTCATCAGTTCCAAAGCGACATTTGGGCTGTGGGTTACTATGGTCGCATGAAGGTCTCGCGGTAGACTGCGCGCCACGTGCATGGCGGTTGTGCCACCGTCCAAAAATACCAATTGGCCTTTTGCAATCATATGCGCCGCATATTTCCCGATCCTGGCCTTTTCGGCATCCTCAATCTCCATTCGGGTCGAGAATGATGCCGTCGCCGGCGAGATCGGCACGGCTCCGCCGTGCACGCGTTTCAGCCGGCCCTCTCTGGCCAGCTCGCGCAAATCGCGGCGCAACGTGTCTTCCGAGACCCCCATGCTCAGGCTCGCGTCCGTTGCGATGATGCGGCCGGTTTGTGCCAGCAGACGCAGAAGCTGCGCTTTCCGTTCTTCCACAAGCATATTCTTAATCCTTGACTCTGCACGAAAATGCACGAGAATGCACGAAAATGAAAGAGGGGCGATATGACTGACGGCATTCTTCAACCGATTTCCGAACGCTTGTTGGCGGATGATTGGGGGCGGCTCACCAAGCACGAGTTTGAACTACGGCTTAGAACCGGAGGTTGGCAGAGGCAGGCCCGCGAGGTTTACGATCGAGGCAATGGCGCGACCTGCCTGTTGTATAATTCCGCGACCGGGAATGTCCTGCTGACAAGACAGTTTCGATTGCCGGTTTTCTTGAACGGCGGGCTGGCGTCGCTGATCGAAACCCCGGCAGGTTTGCTGGACGGGGCTGAACCAGCAAAGCGCATGCGCTCGGAACTGATTGAGGAGACCGGCTATGACGTTTCCGAACTCACACATCTTTTTGATGTCTATATGAGTCCGGGATCGGTCACCGAATATCTGGCGTTTTTCTACGGCGAATATACGGAAACGAACAGGATTGGCGACGGCGGCGGTTCTTCCGACGAGGGAGAAGACATAGACGTGCTGGAGATCGCCCTGGCCGATGCGCTTCTAATGATCGACCGCGGCGAGATACGCGATGCCAAGACAATCATCCTGCTCCAGAACCTCGCGATCCGTCTTTTCTCGGAAAGGAAAATGACGTTCTGATTGCTGATCGCGAAGCTAATAGAGCCGCGCTTAGAACCGAGCGGAGGAGAATGCGGGAGCCGTCATTCCGAGGGACTGCCCCGGAGAATGCAACGCCCAGGTCAATAGAGCCTTGCCGGAAATCTCCCTGACGCCGGCGGCGAGTTCCTGCGACATGGCCATTGGGAGCGCGGTCATCAACTCCGCCCGCTGCTGCCGGAGCAATGGTGCGGCCGCAATCGGATTGAGGCCGGCAGGCATCGGGAGCGACGCAGGCGCCTTGACCTCCGGAGTAGCGGTAACGGGTGCAATCGAAGCGGTCTGGATGGGGTCCGTCGACGCACTGTCGGATGCGCGTAGCGTTGGCACTGGAACCACGTATGCGGCAAGGTCGGGGAATGATTGGCCGCGGCTTGCGCCTGGCGTCGCCTGCGCATTGGCCTGGAGCGCCAGTGCGCCTTCGGCCCGGCTGCGCGGCACGGAATGAAGTGCCGTCGCCAGGCTCTTGCCTTCCGCGCTGGCGCCGGATGTCGACTCGGCATCCTCGTCATCTCCCGCGGTGGCGGCGATCTCGATCGAACGCGGACCGACGCGCTTCCTGTAGTCGGCGACCGCCTGGTTGTAGCCGGGCAGGGGCCTGCCGTCTGCGGGAAGGTGCATCGTACGCCCGTTCGGGAAGATGCGTGCGAGCTCCTGCCGCGACATGCGCGGCCAGGCGCGAACCCGACCGACGTCGAGGTGTACGAAGGGCGATCCCGATCTCGGATAGAAGCCGACGCCGCCGACCTGCATCTGCATGGCAAGCGCGCGCAACGTGGCGAGCTTCACGCCCGGAATATAGAAATCCATCGCCTTGCCGAGCATGTGCTGGCTGCTCTTGGCCACACCGGAGTTGCGCGAGCGGTTCCGCAGCATGTTGTTGGTAGCCGGAGAACGGTAGGCGGAGACGACATGAATGTAGTCGCTCGCTCCGCTGCGCCTATAGACCTCCCAAACCAGATCGAACAGGCGCGGATCCATCCGGGCGGGTTCGTTCCTGCGCCAGTCGCGCAGGAAACGGTTGATTTGGGCGAGGCCCTTCGGATCAAACCTGCCGTCGCGCTTGAAGGTGATTGTGGCGCGTTCTCCGGTATGCGTGAAGAAAAGCTTCAGCGCACGATCCTCCGCTTCGGCGGTAGCCGCGGAGCCGATCATGGCGGGGATTGCGAACAATGCCGCGATAGCTGCCTGTGCGGCGCGCCGCACCATATGGGACAGAAGCCTGGGCAAGCCGCCGCACGGCATCTTGTTTGACAGCACTTTCTCCGGATACTCAGACATAACCATCTCCGTCCGACGCGCGTGAAGCCGGCAGAGATCCGGGTTCATGACGCATCGGTAGATCCGATTATGGTCAATAAAGTCCTAATAAGCGGTTGACGGCTCTCATCGGGCCGGGACACGGGAGCAATGCGATGACGAAAGCCGTCCTCTCCGAAATCTATCGAGGCTACATTGCCTGTCTGAATAAACAGGACTGGCCGAATTTGGGGCAGTTCGTTCATGCAGACGTTCAGCGCAACGGCAAGCGGATCGGGCTGTCAGGCTACCGCGAGATGCTGGAGGAAGATTTTCGTGCAGTTCCAGATCTCTATTTCAACATCGACCTGCTGATTTGCGAGCCGCCTCGTGTCGCGAGCCGTCTGCGCTTCGACTGCACGCCGAAAGGCGACCTGTTCGGCCTGCCTGTAAACGGGAAGAGAGTCTCGTTCACCGAAAACGTGTTCTATGAGTTCAAGGATGAACGGATCGAGAAAGTATGGTCCGTCATAGACAAGGCCGCTGTCGAATCTCAGCTTTAGTCCGAAAGCTATTCTCCGGTCGGCTCAGCGCGAAGCTGTCGGCGCGACGAAAGCAACGAACTATGTTTCGCAAGGCAGAGTTCGATAAATACCGACCTCTGCCTGGTGGGCGCATCCAGCGTCATTGAGCAGTCAGCACGGATACCGCGCCGGCTTTCGCGACCGGTGGCGGATTCCACTTGCCGGTCAGGGCGTCCGCCTTCGGTGCATAGAGCCGCATGGTCAGGGTGTAAGGCCCGTCGGGCGCCGGCAGCCAGTTCCATTCCTTATCCTTGCCGGGGCTCTCGCGCTGGAAATAGAGATCGAGCGAACCGTCGCCGTTATACTGGAAGGGCATCCAGCTGCTGACGGCAAAGCGGTTGAGGGTATTGGCGACCTGGAAACCCTCGTCGTCATAGAGCGTGATCGACCAGAAAGCATCGACCGGCGGCAAGTTGTCCTTGTCGAAGTGGATGGTGTAGGCATTCCTGCCGTCCAGCGGCTGGCCGGTCTCATCGCCCAGGTTGAGCGGGTAAATGGCATCCTGCGGCAGGTTGGCGCCGAGCCCCTGCTGCGCGACGATGGCGCGCTTCAGGTAATAGTTGCCGTAGACCCCCATCGTGTCGGTGTTCATCGACCAGCCGTTCGCAACCCGGGCAAGGGTCTTGAGCTTCCAGCCCATGAGCGCCTGACCATCCCGCGGCACCGTCTCCAGGGCTTTCTGGATCATCGCATCCTGCTTCGACAGGTCGAAGTCCTTGCCCTGCTCGAAGCCGATCCGCTTCAGCCTCGCGAGTATCGGCTGGTCCGTGATGTGCGGTGGATGGAGTTTCAGCAACTCGCCGGCATAGGCCAGGTACTTATCCATCGGCATGGTGTCGACCTGGATCTTCGGAGGCGTCTTCATGTCTATCGAACTGTCGATCTTCACCTCGGCCGTTTTCGGCTCCCTGCCCCATTGCGACAGCGGGGTGACCTTGTAACCGTCCTGGACCTTGTGAACGGCAGCGTAGTCCGGCGGTCCGTCCGTTTTCGTGCGTCCGATGACCCAGACATAGGGGGTGGGCGCATCGATCCTCTGCGTGCCTTCCGGCAGCTTGAACTCATCGAATTTTTCCCGGAGATCGGGTCGCCAGCTGGGCGAGGCAATCAGAAAATGGCCCGCGGCCGTTCCCGTCGTCCGCCAGCCCGGCGAGGCAAACACGTTCGTCCACATGTCGAGCATGGGCAGCAGGTAGTATCGGTCCTGGGTGTCGGGCACTGAGACCACCACCGGCTCCTTCGTCAGGTCGAGCCAGGCACTGGAATAGAGGGTATCGAAGTTCGGGCGGACGACCACCTTCATGTCCGCCGTCGGAAACTCCGGGATGTTGTTGAACCGATTGGGCGGGCCGCCGATCGCGCCCTCCTTGGCTTCGGCATTGGTCAGCTGCTTCCGGGTGAGGTCCATCGACAGCAATGGGTAGAAATACACGTAAGCCTCCACGCCGATGGCGTGGGCTTCCTCCTCGGTGATCGGGCCCGCCGCATAGGCCGTGCCGATCGGAAGGGTCGCAAGGCCGACAGCAAGAAAAGCGGTCGAGCCCAGTCTGCAAAACAGGCTTCTGTCGTTATCCATCCCTCGTGTACGCATCGCATCCTCCTGTTGCGAGGTCGGGTGATCTTCCAACGGGACCTGCGGTCTCAGGAAAGCCCCGACCTATACCTCGATTACCTCGATGCACTTGCGGCGCCGTGCGTCTTGCAAGACGCACAAAGCTCAGTCTAACCCTTTGAATAGCTGCGTGGCGCCTACGCAACCGGGCCGATTGTAGATCAAAGGCGAAAGCTCTGATAGTTGTACGTATGCCGGAGGAGGGCTGCGCCAATGGAATTGCGAGGAACGAGTCTTTTTTGCTCCGTGGACACGGCCCGAGAGTGGGGTTAAGCCGCAAGCGATCATTGCACAACTTGCGATAGTCCGTAATTCTAAGGACCGTAACAAGCGTCGTCTGGAACTGCCTTATGGAAATTTCCAACCTTAAAGATTGTCCAGGTCATGCAGATATAGTTGCGGATCGCGGTTGGAATGCATGGTGGACTGAGAGCGGCGTTCCACAGGCGCAATACCGCGCCCACCTTACTCCTATGATCGAGGGCGAAGGCATTCCATTTGCTCTTGTTGCACATGACGAGGACACCTACCTCGGCTCTGTGTTGGTAATAGAATGCGACCTTGATGATCGCCCGCAATACACGCCGTGGATAGCAGCGCTTTGGGTTGAACCGAAAGCCAGGCGACAAGGCATTGCCGCGAACTTGATTGAGGCAGCCCGTGACGAGGCTGCAAGTCGAGGACACCTGTCTTGCTATCTTTGTGCAACCCCGGACAACTCACCGTATTATCTTGCGCGTGGTTTCAAACCGATCGAGAGCGACGTATCAGGGTTGAATGTTTTTGTGGTCTAGGGTTTTTCGCCTCTCGGTGCCGCATTCAGCGGCGACATAGTTTCCCCGCATTGTCTCCGTCCCTGTCTTGCCTTGCCCGATCTTTCGCGGAACAAGTGTCCCATGAGCATTCCGACAAGCCATCCCTTCGACTTTGATCCAACCTATGGCATGCGGCTCGAGGAGCTGCTGTCCATCGCGCCGCCCGAGGCCGTGCCGGGGTTCGACGAATTCTGGAGCGCGCGCTATCGCCGTGCGATGGCGGTCGATCCGCGGCCGGTGCTGCGCGAAAGCAAGGACAGTCATCCGGCCTGGCAGGTTCACGACATCACCTACCGGTCGACAGGTGCCTTCGAGATCGGCGGCTGGCTGCTTCTGCCGCGCGTCGGGACAGTGCGGCGCGGGCTTGTCGTCGGACACGGCTACGGCGGGCGGGACCAGCCGGATTTCGATCTGCCGGTGGAAGATACGGCGCTACTGTTTCCCTGTTTCCGCGGGCTGTCGCGCAGCGCGCGTCCGCCGGTTCCATCTGACGCGTCCGGGCACGTTCTCTACGATATCGACAGGCCGGAATCCTATATCATCGGCGGCTGCGTCGAGGATCTGTGGATTGCCGTTTCGACGCTCATTGCGCTTTTTCCGGGGCTATCCGGCCATATCGGCTATAGCGGCATCAGCTTTGGCGGCGGCATCGGGGCATTGGCGATCCCGTTCGACGAACGGATCGACCGGGGGCATCTCGTTGTGCCGACCTTCGGCGACCGGCCGCTTTGGCTCACGCTCCCAACCGTCGGCAGCGCGCAATCCGTCCAGGCCTATGCGAAGACGCATCCGGACGTGCTCGAAACCCTGCGCCTGTTCGATGCGGCGGTCGCTGCCGAAAGGATCCGGGTGCCGATGCTCGTTGCTCCCGCTCTCTTCGATCCGGCAGTGGCGCCGCCCTGTCAGTTTGCGGTCGCGAATGCTCTATCGAAGGCGGGTCCGCAATCAAAATTTAACGAAATCTTCATCCTGGACGCCGGCCATTTCGACTACCCTGAGAGTGCAGTGCAGCAGAGAGCGCTGCGCGACAGGGTCGGACGATTTTTCAAGGCGCCATGAATCGTGAATATTTGTGCTGGTACAGTCATCGGCTTCATCGGAACATGGAGCTATTGGTCTTCGGTCACGCCGGCGCAAAGGTGCTGATGTTTCCGACGCGAGACGGGCGCTTCTTTGAATATGAGCAACTCGGCATCGTCGCCAGCCTCGCCGACAAGGTGGCGGCCGGTCACCTTCAGCTCTACTGCATCGAGGGTCTGGCAAGCGAAAGCTTCTATGCATCCTGGCAGCATCCGGCCGAGCGCATCCGCCGCCACGCGGCCTTCGAGGACTATATCCTGAACGAGGTCCTGCCGTTGATGGCTCAAAGAAATCCGCATGATTGCACCATCGTGCACGGCTGCAGCCTCGGCGCCTTCCAGGCCGCGAGCCTTGTCTTTCGTCACCCGCACCTGTTTCGCAAGCTCGTCGCCTTTTCAGGCCGCTACGACCTGACGATGAAGGTCGAGTCCTTTGCCGATCTCTTCGACGGCTATTATGACGACACGGTCTATTACCACACGCCGACGCATTTCCTGCCGGGACTTTCCTGCGAATCGCGGCTCGATCATCTGCGCCGGATGGACATTGTTCTGACCATTGGCAACGACGATCCCTTTCTCGACAACAACCGCTATCTGAGCCGCGTACTTGCCGACAAGCAGGTTGGCCATCAGCTGCATTTCTGGGACGGCCGCGCCCACCGGGCCGGCGCCTGGCGCAAGATGGCGGCGCTTTATATATAATCGGCCGCCGGAAAGGCCCTAAAGCAACTCCAGGAAAAGTGTGAAGCGGTTTTCCGTCAGGAATTGCGTAAAAACAAAGAGTTACAATGGCAACTCCGACGTTTGCTTGATGATCTGGCTCGGGACATCGGTTTTTACATTCTGCACGCCCTTGATGCGGCTGAGATGTTCGGACTGGAAGCGCCGGTAATCATCGATATCATCAGCCACAATGCGCACCAGCGCGTCGCAGTCACCCAGCATCAGGTAGCATTCCAGCACCTGCGGAAACTGCCGGACCCTTTCGACGAAATATTCGATCGTGTCCTCGTCCTGCGCCTTGAGCCATATCCGGGCGAAGAGGGTGAGCCGCTTGCCGAGCCTGGCGGGATTGAGCACCGCCACGTAGCGATCGATGATGCCTGCCTCCTCCAGGAGCTTGACGCGGCGAAGGCACGGTGAGGGCGACAGGCCCACTTCCTTTGCCAGTTCGATGTTCTGCATCCTGCCGTCGCGCTGCAGCGCCCGCAGGATCTTACGGTCGATGTCGTCAAGCTGCATTTGGCATCCAAATTCAAGATGGGGTTACTTTATAATACCTGATGCCAAAGAATTTGGGAATGACATCATCTTCGCAACCCGATTGCGCGGGTTCAGGAATATAAGGTGCCTCAGCAA
The DNA here is from genome assembly GCF_041357635.1 of Sinorhizobium sp. CB7. Taxonomy (NCBI): domain Bacteria; kingdom Pseudomonadati; phylum Pseudomonadota; class Alphaproteobacteria; order Hyphomicrobiales; family Rhizobiaceae; genus Sinorhizobium; species Sinorhizobium sp. CB7. Next base: position 49,520 of record NZ_JAULLL010000024.1, on the reverse strand, counting down.
AGAAGGCCGCTAATCGGCGGCGGGAGGGCATGATGAGCGCGATCGACACGGATGGATCAGGCGAGGGCGAGAGCCGCGTCGTTTCGGAGACAAGACGTGGAATCCTCGACTGCGTTCCTATCCTGCTGGGCATGATTCCCTACGCCCTGGTGCTCGGTGCGCAGGCCACGCAGAAAGGGCTGAGCGTGGCCGAGGTGCCGCTGATGACGGGTCTGAACTTCGCCGGCGGATCGGAGTTTGCCGCAATAGGGCTCTGGACGTCGCCGCCGCACATTGCCCTGATCGTTGCGATCACCTTCCTGGTCAACAGCCGGCATCTGCTGATGGGCGCCGCACTCGCGCCGTTCCTGCGGCATCTGCCGAAGCGAAAGGCGCTGCCGGCACTCTTCGCCATGACCGATGAAAGCTGGGCGCTCGGGCTGGCGGACGCCACGGAACGGGCAAGACGCGGATTGTCGCCTGCGTTCAGCATGCCTTACTATCTCGGCACCGCGCTAGTCGTCTACGTGGCCTGGGTCGGCTTCACGGCGCTCGGCGCTGCCCTCGGCCCGATCCTCGGCGACGTGGAGGCCTATGGCTTCGACATGGCGTTCCCGGCGGTCTTCCTCGTCCTGCTGCGCGGCATGTGGAAAGGCTTCGCCGCCGCCCGGCCTTGGCTCGTCAGCCTGATGGTCGCGGCCGTCACCTACCTGTTCGTCCCGGGGGCATGGTATGTCGCCGCCGGCGCGCTCTCCGGACTCGTCGCGGCCTATGTTCTTTCAGGTGAATCATGATCGACCCGTGGACCCTGCTCACCATTGTGCTGATGGCGACCGTCACCTACCTGACGCGCATCGGCGGCTATCTCGTGCTTCGCAACCGCACCCTCAGCCCCCGTGCGACCGCCGTCATGGAAGCTTCGCCCGGCTGCGTGCTGATCTCGGTCATCGCCCCCGACTTCGTCTCGAACAGTCCTGCCGACCTGATTGCGCTCGCCATCACGCTCGGCGCCGCCACGCGCCTTTCGATGCTGCCCACGGTTACGATCGGCGTCGTGGCCGCCGGTTTGCTGCGGTATTGGGTGGGGTGAGTTTCAGGATGAGAGGGGTGCGGTATTTTTGCCCGCAACTATCGGAGTCGCTGAGAGCTTCGCCCCCCACCCCAGCCCTCTCCCCGCCAGCGGGGCGAGGGGACAGATCGAGCAAGGCGCGACGACGAACCAACTGTCGCCCCGTGAGGGACGACGGAGGGTGCGGTTCCCCCTTCGCCCCGCCTGCGGGGAGAAGGTCCCCGGAGGGGGGATGAGGGGCCTTCACTGCACTCGAATTTTGATCCGCAACTATCGGATTCGCCAAGAGTTTTGCCCCTCACCCTAGCCCTCTCCCCGCAAGCGGGGCGAGGGGGCAGATCGAGCAAGCGGCGCCTTACCACAACTCCGCATGGCGATTGACATCCTTGTAGAGCAGGTAGCGGAAACGACCAGGGCCGCCCGCGTAGCAGGCTTGCGGGCAGAAGGCGCGGAGCCACATGAAATCGCCCCCTTCGACTTCGACCCAGTCCTGGTTCAGTCGGTAGACTGCCTTGCCTTCCAGGACGTAGAGACCATGCTCCATCACATGGGTTTCCATGAATGGGATGGTGGCTCCAGGCTCGAAGGAGACGATATTGAGGTGCATGTCGTAGCGGACGTCGGCGGGATCGATGAAGCGTGTCGTTCCCCAGCGTCCGTCCGTATCCGGCATCGGAGAGATCGCGTGCTCGTCCTCATGCGTGAAAATCGCCGGCGGCGATTCCAGTCCTTCGACCTGCTGGAAGCGCTTTCGAACCCAATGAAACCTGACGGCAGCGGCCCCCGGATTTTTCATCTTCCAGGCCGCACCCGACGGGATGAATGCGAATGATCCCGGCCGCAGCGGGTGCTCCGCGCCATCGAGCTCTATGATCATCTCGCCTTCAACAACGAAGATTGCCGCTTCCGCACGCGCATCGGGTTCCGGACGGTCGCTGCCGCCGCCTGGGGCGACCTCCATGATGTACTGCGAGAAGGTCTCGGAAAAACCGGTGAGCGGCCGCGACAGGATCCAAGCGCGCGTGCCGGACCAATGCGGCAGGACGCTTGTGACGATATCCGTCATGACGCTGCGCGGGATTATCGCATAGGCGGTGGTGAAGACGGCCTTACTCGAAAGAAGTTCCGTCTGTCCCGGCAAACCGCCAGTCGGTGCGTAATATCGTCCCGTCTCCATCGTCCTCTCCAAGGCGCAGTTCATGCCTCTGCTTTAGAGGTGGCACGGGGTTTAGGCAAGCACCGGGAGAGGGCCGCCGCCTCACTGCAATTGCGGCTTCCTAAGAAAGCTGTTGCGATCGGCCGACTTGACGCGCAGCCATGTTTCGCGACCGTCGCGCAGCACGCGCATCGGGATCTCGGCACCCGCCGGACCGCTCTTCCAGAGCTTGCGATAGAAATCGGCAAGGCCATCGACCTCTCCGTCGCGGATTTCCGAGATGATGTCGCCCTGGCGCAGGCCGGCCTTGGCCGCCGGCCCGCCTTCGGCGACACTCATGACCACGACGTCGCCGTTGTTTTCGGCGGAGAAAGCCCCGAGCCAGGGCCGCGGCGGCTTGTTGACACGGCCTCGGTTCAAGAGATCGTCGAGGATCGGCGGCAGCAGGTCGATCGGCACGGCCATGTTGATGTCCGCGACCTTTCCGCCCTGGCTCATCTGAAGGCGGAGCGAGCCGACGCCGAGAAGCCTGCCGTCAGCGCCGATCAAGGCGGCACCGCCCCATGAGGGATGGGCGGGCGCGATGAAGATTGCCTCCTCCAGCAGGTATTCCCAATAGCCGGCGAATTCCTGCTTGGCCACGATGTTGGCCTGGACGAACTGACCGAGCCCATCGGCAAGCACCACCGGATCGCCGAGATTGGCGCGCGCCGCATTGCCGAAAGCAAGCGCCGGCAGGCCAAGGGGCGCAAGCGCCTGCACCAGGCCAAACCCGGTCTCCTGATCATAGGCGAGCGCATGCGCCGGAACCACATGGCCGTCATGACGCGTCAGCCAGACCTCCTCGGCCTCGGTGATCAGATAACCGATCGTCAGCACCAGACCGTTTTCCCTGATGACCACGCCACTGCCTTCCCTGAGGATACCCAATGTCGTCGCCGTAAAGGCATCTTCCGGGATTGAGGAGCGCACGGCCACGATTGACCGCAAAATGGTATCGATGTTCATTGCATTCGTCCTGATGAGGCGGGGCATTTTAAGCCAAGAAGGCTGCGACGGCCAGCAGGAGCCGGGCGCATGTCATTTTCCAATAGGTATGAAGGCGGATCGCCGTGGGCAAGGGTTCGGCGGCGAAATTTGGTGGTGGTTGATTCCTCCTTTCGTTTGTTCCGCTTACGGAGGGCGAAGGGCGGATGAGGGGCTTTTCGCGGGACTCCAGTTTCGTTCCGCAACTATCGGATTCGCTGAAAGTTTTGCCCCTCACCCTAGCCCTCTCCCCGCAGGCGGGGCGAGGGGACCCACGGGATTGCACAGGATCGGCGTTGTTCACCATGTTCGCGTCGAACACTTGCATGCGATTGCAAGCCTCTTATTGTTGCGGCATGGAAGAGACCCCTTGCGTCCTTTACCTTTTTCGCAGCGCCGGCTTCGCGCCGTCCGGCGACACCGTCGTAGCGGTGGCGCCGCATGATCGCGTTATCTCGGTCTACGGCGATGGAGGCATTGCGGGCGAGGGTGGATTGTCGGCGGCATTCGGAGGGGCGGCGGTCTTTAGGAACGAACAGTCCGGCCAATGTTTTCTCGGCGTGTGGGGAGCGCGCAACGCTTCGCGCTTTCGAACCCGGCTCCGAACCCGGATGCAAGTCAGCGTCATCAAGGAATCGCCGCCCGCGCGCCTTGTCTTCCGAGGCGCCGACGGGGTGCGGCCCAGGCGGCCGGGAACTGTTTCGGCCGGCTGACGCCCGTTCGACGCGCTTGCGATCCGCAGAAATGGACCTAACCCTTACCCGGCTTCGACGTCCGAGTCTAAGGTGGCGTCGGGCGCCGTTCCTTTCCCGCTTTCCACGCGGGCTGCAAAACGTGCCTGCCTTTCGGCCTCCCTTTCATGAAGAAGCTGCAGGTAGCGCTCGCGCACATCCTTTAGCTCGATCTCGCCGGCAATCCACTGGCCGATCCATTCAATGAACACCGGGTCGGATTCAACCGGCAGGCCATTGCTGCGGATCAGCGTGAGCGCTTTCTCGGCGGCGATGCGGCGGCTCTCGATGATGACTGTCTTCTTCTTTTTTTCCCGCTGCGCCTTTTTCATCGAACGATCTGTTTCCACAAGGGTTTAGGCATAGCAGACATAAATAAATTAGAAATGTCTAATTCTTTTTTCGTTTTATCCCAGTCGTTCCGATCCGTCTTCTGGATGCGTCACCCTGTTGCAACGCACAGCCTTTAGGTTGTCGGCCGGCTTCCTCATTGCGGGAGGCTGCCCTATAAGAGGCGGGCAACGGGGAGAATATTCGATCATGCGGATCAATTTCGTGACGGCAACCAGCCTGTTCGCGCTCGGGTTTTTCACGACGGCCGGGGCCGTCGAGATCAACGAGGACGGCGCGGCGGCCATTCAGGAGAATCTTTCGAGTCTGCTGCCGAAGGAGGGCCGGCAGGCCGGCGTCGTTTCGGTCAAGCCGGCGGGGACGCGATACGAGATCGTCTATGATCTCGCCAAGCTAATAAAGCAGAACGCCACCGAATTCGCCATCAACGGGCTCAAGCCCTTCTCGATGTTCGTGACACCTCAAGAGAGCGGCCTTTGGAACATCGAAGGCAATAACAGCTTCGACGTCTCCGGCTTTTTCACCGGGGCGGATCAGAAGCGAACCGATTTTACCTATTCCATCGGCTCCTACATCTATAACGCCGTCTTCGATCCGGCGATCAGCTATGTCCGCTCCGGCGACTTTACCGCCAAGGACATCCGCATGACTTCGAAGGCCGAGGATGCCGAGATCAATGCCGGCTTCGGCGCCATGATCTACAAGCTGTCGTCGGCCGATAGCGCCGGGCTTGCCGGACGCACCGATTTTGCCTCTACCGGCACCTTTTCCGCCTTCTCGGAAAAGATCATCGGCCCGCAGATGCCGCCTCTCGACCTCAAGGCCGATTCCCTCGATATCGACGCCAATGTGAAGGGGGTTCCGGGCAAGCAGATCCGCGACCTCGTCATCTTCTTCCTGGATCACGCCCAGGCGCCGCAGCTCAGCAAGGAAGATGAAGCGCAGTTGAAGTCGATGCTGCGCACTGCCTTTCCGTTGATGACCAGTGCGGATGAAACGCTCAAGCTCAACAATCTCACCTATACCAGTTCGCTCGGCAGCGGCGGCGCCAAGACCTTCAGCTACCGCCTGACGTTCGACGGGCCGGCGACGGCAACGCGCATCGGCACTGCCATGGCGGCCCGCGACATCACTATGAACAGCGCCGTGTTGCCGCCCGTCTATTCGACCTTCCTGCCGCAGGCGCTCGATATGGAGTTCTCGGTTCCGGATCTCGATTTCGCCGCCTTCGGCGATGAATTCCTCAAGATCGATTTCGCGCAGACTGCCAATTCGGAGGAGAGCGGCAAACAGGCCGCGCAAGCCCTGTTCAGAGACGGCAACGTCGTTATCGAGTTCCCGAAGATCAGTGCGAAATCCGCCGTCTACGATCTGGAGGTTTCCGGCAAGGCGCAGGGCCGTTACGACAACGACAAGGAATTTGCGATGGACGCGACCGTCGTCGCACGGGACTTCGACAACACGATCGCCGCGGTCCAGCAGCTTGCCAAGACCGTACCCGACGCGAACCAGGTCTCGCTCGGCATGATGATGGCCAAGGGCTTCGCCAAGAGCCAGCCTGACGGCAGCCAGCGCTGGGACATCAGCATTGCCAGCGACGGTTCGATTACCATCAACGGTCAGGTGGTCAAGGCTGCCGACGAAGCGGTACCCGGCGAGGACGAGCCGGAAGACACAGCGCCGGACGATACGGCTCCGGACGGGCAACCGCTCTGAGCGCGGGACGGCTCTTGGCTCTCCTTCTACCCGTGACGGGCACGGGAACGGTCTCTCTGCGATTGGCCGCGTTCACCTCCCCGCGCTCCGTCACCCTCGCCTTGAGGCGAGGACCCATTCCACGGCTTGCCTTCGCGTGGATCCTCGGAGCCAAGGCCCGAGGATGGCGGAGTTTGGGTAACAGTGACACCGAGCAATGTCTCAGCCGGCCATCGCCTCGGCGCGGGCGGCAATCCTTTCATAGGCGTCGCAGATCGGATCACGCATCCGCATGAAGCGCGGTGTTGCGAGGCGTATCAGCGCCGTCAGGTGCTCGCGGCCGCCTTCATAGCCTACGATCGGGGCGTAGGGCGCCATGACAGGCAGGCCTTCGGCCGGGCGAAGGCGCTCGAATTCGGCGAAGTTGTTGAAGCTCTCGTGGTTGCTGGCTCTCAGAAGGAAGGTCTCGGCGGGAGCGCCCTCGGCCAGGATCACCTCATGGGTATCGAGCACGATCGCGAAATATTCGATTATCTCCCGGGCTGTCGGCAGCGCCGGTGCGATCGTGATCCCGTTGACAAGCTCCTTTACCCGAATGAGGACGCCATCGATGAATAACGCATGGTTGGGCGAAAGGTAGAGATCCCGGTGCGGTGTGCGCGCGTCGATCGCTCCGCGGGCAATGCGGATGGGTTTCACGCTCTCCTGCCAGGACAGGCCACTCCTCCTGTAGGTTTGGCGACCGATCCACTTCACCGGCACGGCTTGCCCGCGCACGGTCTCGACGAGATCGCCGATGCGAAGGTTCTCGACACAGACCTCACCCGCTGGCGTCATAATGGCGGTGCCGCGCAGAAAACACCTGGGGTCGCCATTGTCGTTGTCGCGATCTTTCTTCCTCTTCCACCTTCTTCCCAGGGCATGGGCCGGCGAGTAAGGAAGCGTTGTCATCGCAGCCACCGTTGCCGCAACTTTGACGCCCGTGGCGCCGGCCACACCGAGAAAGTGACGTCGCGCCCGGTCGCGCGGCGGTTGTTCCATATCCGATGACATGTTTGATATTCCCCCTGATTGCATACGCCAAACATATTTCAATGCAGGATTACGGGACGTAATCCTTCATGAACCCCTAATAGAAGAATCGCTCTGAAGTTGTTTTTCTTCAACGCGGAAATAGGCTTAGTGACTGAGACAAAAGGGGTAGGAGGAGCGCAGTTTCAACTTTCGGAGGACGGTCTTCTGGCGTCAGGAGTAGGAATAGACGCGCATGTTACCGCTATCAGCCGCTCGCGCCAAATTGCAGGCTTTGATTGTATATCGCCTTAAGGTTGCGCAGGGCGGCAGGCCGCCACAACAGCGCCCCGCTTGCGCGAAACGACTCACGTCCGCTGAAGAGAACCGGAATTTACACGCTTATCCGTCAGCTCAAGTCCGATGAGGACTTCATTGGCTTTCCAGGCTGGATCGCAGAGCTGCATTTCGATAGCGAGCAGTTTCAGAGCATCAGCCAGTTCTCTCTCCGCGTCAGTCACAAGTCCTGAGCCGGACGCCCGCAGTTCACCGTAGTTTTTTGCTCGCTCGTAAACGGCGTCGGCCCGTTCAAAGCACTCCGTCGTGGGTTTGACGAGTTTCAGAGCGAGGCGGAGATTGACTGCGGTTTCAAGAGCGAATTCAGTGGCGGAAAAGTTTTTGACCGCACCTGGAGGATGGGCACGATTGAGAAACATCTGCCACTGGGCGATCATTAGGGACTCCAAAATATCGATTTCAGCATTGCAGCCCAAGCGGGCAGAATCGCTCATCCCGGGCAGGCACGATTGCACCGCCAAGGCCGTTTGTCCTCGGACCTTGGTCCTAAAGACGTAGGACGAACGTCCGATTTGGGTAGGGGAAAGGTCTGACTGCTTTTGTTTTGGGGTGGTCGCGGCTTGACCGGACGATTCGGGCATGGGCAATGTCGCGGAGCCTGGATTGGACCGGCGTGCGGCGCATTTGGGCGTGCGCCGTTGTCCTTAGGCGCGCATTTCAACAGTAGCGATGGACGCCCGCACCGGGACGTCAGGGAAGCGTCATGACCACCCGTCGGAAATTTTTAACGGCTTTATGCTGCGCCTCGATGGGCTTCTCCTTGGCGAACCTTCCCTACAGGATCGGAATATCCGGCTCCGCAATCACGGTGATTGCCGAATCCGCTTTGGCCAAGAACGGGAATGGGAATGGTGGCGGCAACGGCAATGGCAACGGTAATGGCGGCGGTAATGGCAATGGCGGCAGCAACGGTAACGGCGGAGGCAACGGTAACGGCGGAGGCAACGGCAATGCCGGTGGAAACGGCAATGGTAACGGGAACAGCAATTCCAGCTCCAGCAATGGCGGCTCCGGAGGTGGAACGAGCAGCTCCAGCGGGACGGCAGCCACCGCCAGCGACGATGGCGCCGCAATGGAGGTTCGCCACGGCGACGGAATGAGCGAACAAATTCGGCAGGGGCATTACATCATGAAGGACGCGAGGGGGCGCACGATCATCAACCGCCGGGCCACCATCGCGGACGTGAGACGGTTGCAATCCTTCAGTCCCTGACAGCGTCAATCCATTCAATCCCTGGCCGGCTTTCGGTCGATCGCATCGCGCAACGCCATCGCAGCCTCGGTCCTGTTGCTGACGCCGAGCTTCGCCATGATCTGGGTCATGTGGTGTTTGATCGTCTTCTCGTGAAGGTCGAGCTTTCTTGCGACTTCCTTGTTGCTGAGCCCGGTTCCCACGAGTTGCAGAACGTCGTGCTCCCGTGTCGTCAGCGTTGCTATCGGGTCGGCATCCGAAGCAGGCGCAGACGGATTGCTGAGCAGCTTGGCGGAGAGCGTCGGAGCGACGTAACTCTCCCCGGCGGCCACAGCGCGTACGACGTCCGCGAGCGCTCTGGAACCGATACCCTTCAGAACGTAGCCTTTCGCGCCGCTCCTCAAGGCCGCGGTCACATCGTCGCTGGCCTCCGAAACCGTCAGCATGACGATTTTTTGCGACGGCGAGAGTTCCAGAATCGGACGAAGCGCGTTCAGTCCGCCGCCCGGCATGGAAATATCGATCAGCATGACGTCGGGCTGCAGGTGTTCGGCAATCCGGAGCGCGTCGTCCTTTGAGCCTCCTTCAGCAACAATCTCAAAACCATCGATCTCCGACAGGCTTCTCGTTACGCCTTCCCTGAACAGCGGATGATCGTCGATTACCGCGATACGTATCCCTGTGCTCATGCCTGTTCAGTCTCCTCGCTGTTAAGTGTCATTCTGACGATCGTGCCTGGCGCAGCAGAGCTGATCTCGAATGTGCCGCCGAGACTCTCTATCCTTTCCCTGAGACCGGCAAGGCCAAGGCTTGCGGGTCCCACGTCGTCAGGATCAAAACCCGGTCCGCTGTCTGCAACCTCGATGCTGACTTGCCTTCCTCGGACGCGCTGCGTGACACGCTGTCCGGCGCCGCCGCCATGACGGAAGCCGTTGTTCAGCGCCTCCTGCACAAAGCGGTAGATGCATATCTTCGCCGAGGGCGAAAGACCCGCCGGCGGAGCCGACATCGACAGATCCACATCCGTCCCCGTTCTCTGCTGATGGGCGCGAACGCATCGCTCCAGTATCTCAGCAAGGCTGGCGGTCTCAATCTGTGGCAGGACGAGACCGCCGCAAATCGTCCGGATCTCCTGCATGGCCTCGTCGAGGCTGGTCTTGATGGCGGCGATCTCCTGTTCGCGGATGTCCGTGGGCGTTGAGGCGCTGATGACGGCTTTGCTGTCCAGGCGAAGCGAGGCGTAGGCTATCAGCTGGGCCGGCCCGTCATGAAGGTCGGCGCCGATACGCCGCAGATAGCTTTCATTCAGCGCCGTTGCTCGCTGAGACGCACGCTGGACACGCTCCCGCAGTGCTTCGTTCTGCGCGAGCAGGGCGGAAAGATCCTCGATCCGCTGCCGCAGCGCGTAACGCTGACTTTCGATGGTGCGGCTCCCCCTCAGGACAATAGCAGAAAGCATGGCAAAGAAGGCGAGGGTAAAGGCGGCGACCGCCAGCCAGGCATGAAGCCGGGCCTGGCTCAGGCTATGCTGGAAATCATTGGCAATTTCGTAGAACTCGGAAACGGCAACCACCTGTCCCGACCATGGCTGCAGCACAGGATTATAGATCTCCAGGAGAGGCTTTCCGGCGAGGCGCTCCGTCTCGTCTTCGACATCGTCGAGCTTGTTGAACTGGGCGGCCATTTTGCCGGCGAAGGCGGTTTTCAGTTCTTCGTTGAGCGGGAACTGCTTTCCGACCAGGCTCTTGTCGTTCGAATAGAGAATGGTTCCGTCCGAGCGCCACAAACGGAACGACATCAGCCGATTTCCAAGCGCGCCTTGCCCGAGTGTCTCGTCCAATGCCCGCGCAACCGTGTCGTCGAGGGTCTCTGTGGTCTGCATGTCAGGCAGGAGCGGCGCGATAACGCTGTCAACATAAAGGGCAGTCGTTGCAGCCGAATTCCGTGTGACGGCGTCTTCGATCAGGCTTGTTACAAAAGCTCCGATCATGAGCATCGCCGCGATCGAGACGACGCCGCCGATTATCAGGAATTGCCTGGCGAGCGACTGCGAATTCCATCGTGAGATCAGATCGGGGCGGCGCACCAGAATTCCCGCGATTGGCCGCCGAACGCGACGGCGGCATGGTTTTTCAATCCAGAACGATTCAGCTTTTCGTGGAAGCGCGGAACCGCTCTAAGCTTTTTTCTTTGCGTGATTCCATATGGAATCGCTGTCAGAGCGGCGTGTTCGACACGAAAGACGCTCCGACCTTTCATTCCAGAGCATCTTTCTGCGTCCAAGCGATGCCACGTGAACGCAGGACACCCTAGCATATACCTACCGTCTCCGTCGCAGCGGTCAATGGCGAGCGATCTTGGGACCGTCTATCAGACCTTTGGGATCCGTCCATCGGACCTAAGTCCTAGCCGCTGCGGCATTGGTCTGAGGACCATGGAACCCTGGTGCTGCGCAGGCTATCGTTGGGTCAAATCAAACGGTTGGTCCACGGCTGGCGGTGATCCGCTGCCGGGGCATTCAACGAGGAGACCTGTATGCGCATTACCAAAGTTATCGGAGGAAGCCTTGTGGCGTTCGCCATTACGGTCGCACCGCTCGCAAGCGTCATGGTGGGCGGAGCGGACGTTGCCTTCGCCAAGGACGGAAACGGCGGTGGCAATGGCGGCGGCAACGGGGGTGGAAACGGCAACGGGGGAGGAAACGGTAACGGTGGAGGAAACGGCAACGGTGGGAATGGTGGAAGCCACGGAGGCACAACTTCCAGTCACGGAAAGTCGGATAGCGCCCGTTCCGGCAAGACAAGTGCGAAAAGCAGCGCCAAAGACACGCGAACCTCGGAATCGCTTTTCTCTCATGACAAAAAGTCGAGCAGGACGACCAGGACGGACAAGGCGCTTAAGGCAGGCGAGCCGGCGACGGCGGGCGTGAAGACAGCTAAATCCGATATGGCGGGCCTCAGTTCGCTGAACCGCAACTATCACGCCTACATGAATTCCAACGATCCGCGCATGGCTGCCGTTGCGGCCTACGCCATGAAATATGCGGAGTTCGAGAACGAGTTCGGAGTGAATGCGGTTCCGACGGACCCGGACTTGAGCGACGAGGCGTTGCGCGAGGCGCTGGCGGGCTTCTCCAAGGGCGGAGTCGTGACCGACGATACGCTGGCGAAAGCCAAAGATATTCTTGGCGTGGGACCGGCATTCGGCAAGATCGACCAGATCCGCGACACGCTTCCGGAGCCATCGTCGGGTTCGACCTCGGAAAGCACGACCACGGAAACGACTACGACGGTAACGGTCACCACGGAGACGACTGCACCGGTCAGCGAACCGGCGAACTGATTTCGAGCCGGCACCCGGTGCCGGCCAAACTTTCTGTCGGTATGTCGCCTCCGCAGAGGCCCATGCCTGAAGAAACCGGCTGGAGCGGTTCAGCTTTTCGTGGAAGCGCATAACCGCTCTGACCTATTGCCTTTATGCGATTCCGAACGGGAAACTGCACTTTTCCTGGAATCGCTAACAGACGGCAGGTGTCTTCGGTACGAAGGTCAAGCTGTAGCCGCCGCCCCCGGCCAGCCTGTCTCCCTTCGTGCAGTCGCGCCTGTCGAACGGCGGCGGCGGTTTCGGATCACTAGTCCCAGTCCGTGACCAGCCGCCGCTACTTCTTCTTCGGCGCGTTCTTCTCCTGCGACACCGAACGTCTCAGCGCATCCATGATGTTGACGACGTTGCTCGGCGCGGCCGGCTCCTCGGCCCGTGCCTTGGCCGGACGCTTCCGGCCCTTCTGCTTTGCGGCGATGATTTCCAGGAGCCGGTCCTGCACGGGATCGGCGGCCATCGAGGGATCCCATTTCTTCGAGCGTTCCTCGATCAGCTTAAAGACCAGCTCCATCAGGCCAGGATCGACCTTTTCCGATTTGATGCCGGAGAAATAGGCCTCCTCGCCGCGAACCTCCTCGCCGTAGCGCAGCGTCCAGAGGACAATGCCCCTGCCGCGTGGCTCCAGCATGACGGCGCGCTCGCGCCTATAGAGCACCAGCCGCGCAATCCCGACCATGCCGGTCGCCTCCATGGCGTCGCGGATGACCGAGAAGGCCTCCTCGCCAACCGGGTCGTCTGGCGTCAGGTAATGCGGCTTTTCCAGGTAGATCCAGCCGATGCTGTCTTTCGGCACGAAGGTTTCGATGTCGATGGTGCGGGTGCTGTCGAGCGCCACGGAATCGAGTTCTTCGTCCTCGAGCAGGACATAATCGTCTTCGCCGCGCTGATAGCCCTTGACCTCGTCATCCTCATCCACGGCCTGGCCGGTGACGGAGTCGACATAGCGGCTGACCAGGCGATTGCTCGTCTTGCGGTTGAGGGTATGGAAGCGCACCTTCTCGTTTTCGCTCGTTGCCGGCTGCATCGCGACCGGGCAGGTCACGAGAGACAGCTTTAAATATCCCTTCCAGAACGCGCGTGGCGCCATGAGATTTTCCCTCCAGAGCCGAAATAAACGAAAAAACCGACGGAATGTTCCGCGACCTTCCTCGGACCGCTTCTGCGCCTACTCGGCGGCTTCGGCGGGGATTTCCCGCTCGGGCGCAGCGAGCGCGGCAAGCGAGGCAGCGAAGTCGGCCTGGCCGGGGCACTGCGAAAGCCTGGAGCGGAAGGCATCGATCAGCCAGCGCACCGCAGGCCCCGGAGGATTGGCGACTTTACGGATGGCGAAGACTGGATATTCGCCCTGTTCGTAGGCGTCGAGGTCGAGATGGACCAGGCGTCCGGCGGCGAGATCCTCGCGGACGACGGTTGCCGGCAGTCCGCCCCAGCCGAGGCCGCCGCGGATGAGCTGGTGCTTGGTGGCGATGTCGCTGACGCGCCATGTCCTGTAGGACAGGACGTTGAAATCCCGCCCTTTCGTGATCCCTGAGGCGTCGGTGACGACGAGCTGGATCTCCTCGCGCACATCATTCAGCGTCAGCGACCGGCCGAGTTTGGCAAGCGGATGGTTCGGTGCCGCGACGGGGATCATGAAGGAGTGCCCGATGCGCTCGGCCATGAGGGAATCGTCCTGCTTCAGAAGCGCTCCGCCAATGCCGATCGTGGCGGCGCCATTCAGGACCTGATCCATGATGACGCCGAGCTCTCCGACCGTCAGGTTCAGCGACACGGAAGGGAAGCGGTCGCGGAATTCGCGCAGGACGTCGACAACCGCCCTGGACGGAACCATGACGCTGATCGCGACCGACACCTCGGCCTCCAGCCCGTCCTTCAGGCTTTTGACCCGTGCCCGCATGATCTCCAGATTGGCAACGATCCGACGAGCATCCTCCAGCATCGCCTTGCCAGCTTCCGTAAGCTTCGGCTGGCGCGCACCGGCACGCTCGAAGAGCGGCATTTCGACCTGCGCCTCGAGGTTTGCAATCGTGTAGCTGATGACCGACTGAGCACGATTAAGCACGCGCGAGGCCGCCGAAAAGCTGCCGGTTTCGGCAACGGTAAGAAAGACCTGCAATTGATCAAGAGTGGGGTTCGGAAGCATATCCATCCATATGGTCGATGATTACAATCGAGATTATCGCAGCTTTTTCGATGGTCGGCCAGAGCGAATGTCGGAGAATGCCGATCAGGTAAATTGGCTCCGTGGTCCTCTCGCCGCACGCAGGGCGAGGGGACGGCCGAGCAAGCGGCTCACGACAGTTTCCGCAGAACCTCAAAAAGCGAGGCGGCCGCGTCCGTTGCCTCCAGCATCAGCGTATGGTTATGGGCAAGCTCGCCGATGGCGGCGATGGCCTCCCGCTCGCTCCAGCCGGCCGCAACGGCCTGGTCGATCATGTCGCGAAAGACGAACTGCAGCGCATCCTGGCAACGGATGTGCCGGTCGGGATCATCCTTCGAGACGAATGGCGAGGGGACGTCACTCATGACAGCATCATGAGTGATTCCTTATATAAAGGTCAATGCGGCATAATGGATTGGGCAAGATCTTGCCCGCAATGGTGACGATGGTTCGCCGCAAAGGGCGGAAAAAGGCCGCCGCTGCCCGACTAGCAACCTCCAGTGCGGCGGCCTTTCCATCCCCCGCGGCGTTACATGTTATGTTACTAACATGGGGTTTGGCTTCAATTCACCCGAAAGCATTAGAGACGGAATTATGCAGCAAAAGCAGCCCGGGTGTTTGCACAACAATTAGGAAAGACTGAAATAAAAGTTGTCTTGCTTTGCCACATTACGACCCAGCCTTCGGGGCAGATTGCGTAAAGGAGGGGGCAGGCCGAAAGATAGCGCGGGCATCCCGCCTGCGATGCAGCGGCTGAAATGACGGCGCGGGGGCGGTCACGCTGCGCCCCCGCGGCTGCCGTTGCAACTCTCCTGAAAGAAGAAGCCTCGGCATCGCCGAGGCCAGTTGGGGCCCGTGGATCGCGGCGCTTGGACGGAAGGGCTCCCGTCGCGGGAAACGGAGGGGGCGTTCCCGCCGCGCGATCCTTTAAATAAACGTCACAGAATGTAAGGCGTTCCGAATATTTCAACCAAAATTGCGGTGGTTGCCGGTGCAATGGCAACATTTGCGGCAAAAAGATAGGGCCATGGCGCTTGGCGCCATGGCCCTATCTCGTCGTTGAGGGTGATCCTGCGGATCAGGCGCTCTTGAGGGGAACGGCAACGAAGGTTTTGTCGCCCCCGCGCTCGACGAGCAGCAGCACCGACTTGCGGCCGGACTTCGCCGCATCGGAAATGGCGGTCTTGACATCGCGGGCGTTGTGAACGGGCCTGTCATTGACCGACACGATAACGTCGCCTGTCTGTATGCCTGCTTGCGCGGCCGACCTGTCAGGATTGACGCTGGCCACGACCGCGCCGGTAACGCTACGCGGCAGGCTGAGCTCTTCCCGCACATCCGGCGTCAGATCGGCGAGTCCGACACCGATGTTGGGGCCCGCAAACTGCTTTTCGCTGCTGTCGCTTGCGGCGGAAGCCTGCTTCTGGCTCTCGTCGTTGCCGCCGATCGTGACGTTGAGGTCGACGCTCCTGCCGTCACGCCAGACGGTCAACGCTTCCCGCGCGCCGGGCGTCAGGTCGGCGACGAGCCGCGACAAGTCTTTTGGGTTTTTCACCGATTCATTGCCGACTCCGGTGATGATATCTCCGGTCTTCAAACCGGCGTTGGCAGCAGGCGTGCCGCCGGTTACGGCCGCAACGAGCGCGCCTTCCGGCTTGCCGAGGCCGAGCGCATCGGCGACATCAGGCGTTACCGGCTGGATCTGTACACCGAGATAGCCGTGTTCGATCGAACCGTCCTTCTCGAGCTTGGCCACGATCGCCTTCGCCTCGTCGGAGGGGATCGCGAAGCCGACTCCGACGCTTCCTCCGTTCGGGGAATAAATGGCGGTGTTGATGCCGACGACATTACCGCTGCTGTCGACGAGGGGACCGCCGGAATTGCCGTGGTTGATCGGCGCATCGATCTGGATGAAATCGTCATAGGGACCGCTGTGCAGATCGCGGCCACGGGCCGAAACGATGCCCGCCGTCACTGTCGTGCCGATGCCGAACGGGTTGCCGATGGCAAGGATTTGGTCGCCAAGCTTCAGCTTGTCGGAATCGCCCCAGGCGATGGTGGGGAGCGGCTTTGGCGCCTGGACCTTTAGGACCGCGATGTCGGACTTCGGATCGGTACCAACGAGCTTTGCCGGCAGTTCGGTGCCGTCGTCCAGTGTCACCTTGATATCGATGGCGTTGTCGATGACATGATTGTTGGTGACGATCGTACCGTCCGGGCTGATGATGAAGCCGGATCCGAGCGCCATGGCGCGCTGGCTGTTTTGCTGAGGCGCCTGACGCGGGAACGGAATGCCCTGCTGTTCGAAGAACTTGCGGAACTGTTCGTCCATCGGCGATTGCTGGTCGCTGGTGTCAGTGGTTTTCATCATTGAGGTGATGGTGACGACGGCAGGCTTGTCGGCATCGACGATCGGCGCGAACGAACCGCCGGTGACGAGCGGACCCGCGATTGCGGCCGGCGCGGCTGTGGCGGTCGTGGTGTTTATCACAAACGGCAGGCAGGCAGCGCCAGCGATGATGGCTGCTCCGACGAGCGCTGCGGACCGGTGCTTTGAAAGAATTTTCGGCATGGCGAATTGTCTCTGCGAAAACGGTGGGTTGCGGCGTCGTGGTTCCGGAGGAACTTGGGCGTCGTGCGGATGGGGCGCCAATTCTTTCAAGCGAGCCGAATATCGACGAGGTGATGCGGCGGATACTATCGGCTTCCAAGAATTGCCGTCGAGAAATATATGATCCGCTCAAGACCTTCTTTCAAATTAAATGTTGATTACCGTTTCATTGCAAAAAAGTAAGCATTTCACTGATCTAAATGCTGAGATGGCCGCTCGGAGTGCGCCAGTGTTTTCACTCGACGTCATGTTGCTAGGCTCCGCATCTGGCTTGGTGTCGCCAAGAACAAGGAGAGCCCGCCCGCCTCGCGAGACGACGTCATCGATATCGCCAGATCGCTGGCACGGCCCGGATGAGGATGGTGGCACGCGGAAGCTTGCCGGTCAAACAGCGGACAGCATAACGCCGGACAATGGGCGGCGCCGGATCAGATGTAGCCAAACTGCGGGTCTGCCGCCCGAATATCCGCCAGGCGGCGAATAAACAGGCGCTGCGCGATCCATGCCAGGAAACCGGCAGCTAAACCTCCGACGATGGCGACGATGTGGAAAAGCAGGGGAGGAATGCTGGAGCCATAGAGCGGCACCATCAGCACCTCCGGCGCCTGTGAAAGAGATAGATGTGGTAGCTGGCTGCCGCGATGGGCACGATCCAGCCAGCAATGGTACGCGGCAGCGACACGGTTTCGATAAACGTCAGTGCAAGAACACCGACGAGCACGATGGCATATTTTATTGTCGTTCCGATCCAGACCGCATTGAAGAACCCAAGGTATCCAAAGACAGCAACGGCAAGCACGGTAAGAAGGCGTTTGCGGCGATGCGTCGTTGCGTGATGGGCGCACCAGCCGAAAGCAACGATCTGCAGATTCCAGTATAGCGTAAAGTTTTGCCGGTTACCCATATCGAGAAACGGCGGAACGACAAACCGCAGGGCAAGTGCAACCGCGAGGAAGGCCAAACCGGCGTGAAATGGTGCCCGCTCGACGGCCTCTCGCGCCTTTGGCAGAAACGACAGGCCCACGAAGAGAAGCAACGCCTGTGCATAGAGTTCCACGAACCAATAAAGATAAGGCAGCATATTGTGGTGTACCGGATCGGCAAAACCGAAATTTCCAATTAGGAACACCGATGCCCAAGGAATTGTTTCCCAGGCCAGGGAATAGCCCGCAACGATCAACGCATAGGGCAAGAGAACGTAGGCCAGTGGCCGCATCAGTGCATGCCAATCGCGGCGCACAAAAGCGTCGGTCTGAAAGCGGGCAAGCGAGAACCCAACCAACGCCAGCATCAGCGCTGAACCGCCCGCAATGGGCCAAAGCATCTCATGGTAAACGACAACCAGCAAAATGGCGATTGACCGAAGTGGGATCTCGATCCCCACGCGCCGGAAGGTCGATCGTTCCGGCGCGAGCGCTGCCAGGTCCGCAATGCTTCTTGTCTCCCATCCTTGCGGCAGGCTACCCAGATGGCGCTCAAGGCTCAGCGACAGTTCCACGAACCGCAACGAATCCCCGCCGAGCAACTGGAATGTGTCTGTATCGCGAACCGAAGTCGGGAAGAACGCACGGCGAAAGGTGTCTCGTACGCCCGGCACCGGGGGTTTGGCCGTCGGAGCGAACCTGAGCAGTGCCTGATGATCGATCTTGCCATTCGAAAGGCGGGGAAATTGCGCAAGCCGGCGCGCCTCGACATGCAGCAACGTCAGCCCACTCAACGCTGCCAGACATTTACGAATATCCGCCTCGGTCTGCCCGCCCCGAAAAAAAGCTGTCACTCTGTGATCGTCGCCGGTAACAACCGCTTCGATTCCTTCACGTCCCAGCGCCTGTTCCAGCGCATCGTGAGCAATGCGCAGGCCGGCGATCTTCGAGATCCGACTGAGGCGACCGACGATGCGAAACAGGCCGTCGCTTGTCCGTTCGGCGAGGTCTCCGGTGCGTAGGCTCTCAACGATATGCCCAAGCGCGAGATCGTCCCGGCCCGTCGCGTAGCCCATCATCACGTTGGGACCGGCATAGGTGAGCTCGCCGACCCCATCCGTGCCCTCAATTTCGCGGCCACTGTCGTCAACCAGCGAAAGCCTGCCTCCCGGAACGGCGATGCCGATGCAATCCTCATGGCCGGCAAGCTTTTGCGGTGGGACATAGGCAATCCGGGCGGTCGCCTCCGTCTGCCCGTACATGACGAAGAAGCGCCCGCCTCTGCGCTCTAGAAAATCGCGGTAGCGCGATACAAGCGTCGGTTCAAGTCGTCCACCTGCGACTGTCATGAAACGAAGCGCCGGCAATTCGGAGTCGCGCAGGCCGATACGTTCGAAAAGCTCAAAGCTGAAGGGCACGCCCGGCAAGTTCGTCACGCCTTGACGGGCGAGATCGGCGGCGAACTCTGCGTCGAGGATCGAACCTCCTGGGATGAAGAGGCTGGCGCCGACCGTGAGATGTGCATTGAGCACCGAGAGCCCGTAGGAATAGTGGAGCGGCAGAACGAGCGCTCCGCGATCCTCGGCACGAAGGTCGAGGTAATAGGCGATGGCCGCAGCATTCGAGGCAATGGCGTTGGCCGACAAACGGACGCTCTTACTGATACCGGTGGAGCCGGAAGTCGACAGCAGGAGCGCAAGATCGGGATGCATCGGCGTTGCGGACGCTTCGCGGTTCTCGTCGCGACGCCAGCGCCCGTCTACGAAACGGCAGATGATATCGGGTGCAAAATCCCGGCGAAACTGGTCGGCCAGGGCTGGTTCGAACGGCGGCAGCAAAGCGACGGCATGACCGGCCTTCAGCGCCGCAAGATACGAGACAATGGCGTGTTCGCAAGTCCCTGCCTCGATGCCGATCAGTTTGCGGCCTTTTCCGAAATCGCGGGCGTGGCGGCTGATGCGCTCGGCAAGCTCCCAGTAAGTCAATGCGCTGCGGCCGGCAAAGACGAATGCGGGCCTGTCGCCCCAGCTTTCGAGCGCGTCGATGAATGGCAGGGACATAACGCAGGCTTTCCCGACCGAGTTACGCCAGAATGTTCGGCGATCGCCCTTAAATTAACATGACAACATGTCAAGAAATTAGCGTCGGTGCAGCGAGGGCAGTCGCTCGTATGCCTGCCATTAATGCTTATTCTGCCAGATCGCGCATGACCTTGATCAGGTCCGACTTGCCCTCGAACCCGATGCCCGGCAGTTCCGGCATTATGATGTGGCCATCCTCGACCTTCACGCCATCCGGAAAGCCGCCATAGGGTTGGAAAAGGTCGGGATAGCTTTCATTGCCCCCGAGACCGAGGCCGGCTGCAATGTTGAGGGACATCTGGTGTCCGCCATGTGGAATGCATCGCGACGGCGACCAGCCGAACTGCCGCAGCACATCCAGCGTGCGCAGATATTCGACCAGCCCGTAGGAGAGGGCGCAATCGAATTGCAGGTAGTCGCGGTCCGCACGCATGCCGCCATAGCGCAGCAGATTGCGGGCATCCTGATGGGAGAACAGGTTCTCGCCGGTTGCCATCGGCGCATCGTAGAATTCGGAGATCGCAGCCTGAAGGGCGTAATCGAGGGGATCGCCGATCTCCTCGTACCAGAAGAGCGGATAATCGCGCAGCATCTTTGCATAGGCGATGCCGGTTTCCAGGTCGAAGCGGCCGTTGGCATCGACGGCGAGTTGCGCCTGCGAACCGATCTCCTCCAGGACCGATTCGATGCGGCCTCTGTCCTCGTCGATCGAGGCGCCGCCGATCTTCATCTTGACGACGTTGTAGCCGCGCTCGAGATAGCCGCGCATCTCGGCACGCAGGGCGCTGTTGTCCTTGCCGGGATAGTAGTAGCCGCCGGCGGCATACACGAAAACCTTGGGGTTGGCCTGCCTGCCTTTCATCTCCGCCAGCAGGCGGAACAGCGGCTTGCCTTCGATCTTCGCCACCGCATCCCATATGGCCATGTCGATCGTACCGACCGCAACCGAACGCTCCCCATGCCCGCCGGGCTTTTCGTTCTTCATCATGGTCGCCCAGATCTTGAACGGGTCGAGGTTGGTGCCGGCATCATTCATCAGGCTTTCGGGGCTCGCTTCCAGGATGCGGTCCTTGAAGCGCTCGCGGATCAGCCCGCCCTGGCCGTACCGACCGTTCGAGTTGAAGCCGTAACCGACGACGCGACGACCGTCCCGAACGACATCGGTGACGACCGCCACGAGGCTGGCGGTCATCTTGCTGAAGTCGATATAGGCGTTGCGGATAGGCGAGGCGATCGGTTTGGTCACTTCGCATACGTCAACGATGCGCATGTCATTCTCCGTTTTAGGGTTGAGTGATGAGGCGGTTTATCACGGCTGCATTGTGGCGTTCGATGAGGTGATGTTCCGCGGCCGTTCGCCTCGCTGCTCGGCGATGACGGCCTTGACACGGTTCATGTCGAGGGCGCCTTCCCACTTGGCGATTGCGATCGTCGCAACGCCGTTTCCGATCAGGTTCACGACGGCGCGCGCCTCGTTCATGAAGCGATCGACGCCGAGCAGCAGGACGAGACCGGCGACCGGGATGGAGTGGAAGCTGGACAAAGTGGCGGCGAGCGTCACGAAGCCTGCTCCGGCAACGCCGGCCGAGCCCTTCGACGTCAGCAGAAGTACGGCAAGAATGACGAGCTGCTCGCCGATGCCGAGCGGCGTATTGGTGGCCTGGGCGATGAAAACGGCGGCCATGGTCAGGTAAATGCATGTGCCGTCGGTATTGAAGGTGTAGCCGGTCGGCAGCACCAGGCCGACCACGGATTGGCGGCAGCCGAGCCTTTCCAGCTTTGTCATCATTTGCGGCAGGACGGCTTCGGTCGAACAGGTGGCGAGCACGATGAGAAGCTCGTCCTTGAAATAACGGAAGAAATGCATCAGCGGGAAGCCGGACCATCTGGCCACAGTTCCAAGCACGATCACGACGAACAGGACCGAGGTCAGATACACGGCAAGCATCAGATGCCCGAGCGACCAAAGCGAAGCAATGCCATATTTGCCGACGGTGTAGGCGACGCCGGCGCCGGCGCCCAGTGGTGCCAGCCGCATGACCATGGCAACGATGCGGAACACTGCCTGCATGAAGGAGTCGAGCACCGCGATGAGAGGCGCTGCTCTTTCACGGATCTGCACCAGCGCCACGCCCATCAGCACGGCGATGAAGATGACCTGCAGCATTGCGCCCTGGGCGAAGGCATCGACCATCGTCGTCGGGATGATATTCATCACGAATTCCACAAATCCGCCCTGATGGAGCGCGGTCTGCTGATAAGTCTTAATGGAACTCGCGTCGATCGCGCTGGCGTCGATGTTCATCCCTGCGCCGGGCTGCATGACATTGACGACCACGAGGCCGAGAATAAGTGCCAGCGTCGAAACGATCTCGAAGTAGATCAGCGCACGTGCGCCTATCTTTCCGACTTCCTTGAGATCGCCCATCTTGGCAATGCCAAGTACGACGGTGCCAAAGATAATCGGCGCCAGGAGCATCTTGATGAGTTTGATGAACCCATCGGCGATGGGTTGCAGCTTCGTTGCGAAGGAGGGCGACAACAACGCCAGTACAATGCCGATTGCGATCCCGATCAGCACCTGGATGTAAAGCTGCCCTAGAAGACGTCTGGACATTGGGCTCCTCCCTCCGTGCCAACTGTGACTCTCATCAGCTCAAGGTAGGGATGCTGGAAGCGGTAGTTCCAATGCCGGAACGAGTGCTATTGATGCCGTTTCGGCATAACCGTTCTAAGTGCACCCGACGGATGCCGAGGCACAGAAAGTACCTTCCACCTTCCCGAAGAAGGCAGAGTTCATGAATCTTGACAGCAATTGGCTTGCGGATCTCAAGGCATTGGCAGAGTGTCTCAACTTCTCCCGAGCCGCTGAAAATCGCCATGTGACGCAACCTGCCTTTGGCAGGCGTATCAAGTCACTTGAGAGGTGGGCAGGGGAAAAACTCGTAGACCGCTCAACGCACAGGCTCAAGCTGACACCAGCCGGTGAAATCATGCTTGGCGCAGCTCAGGACGTCATCCGTCGCCTGGAGCTCGCCCGCAGCGAGCTTGATCAACTCAGATTCGCAACGACGACATTGACTTTCGCTGCCACCCACGCGCTGTCTTTCACCTTTTTTCCCGGTTGGATGGAGCGGCTGACCAGAAGCTCGCAAAGCATCCCCATTCGGCTTCTGTCGGACCACATGAGCGAGTGCGAGAGGCTGATGCTTGAAGGCAAGGCGCAATTCCTGCTTTGCCATTATCACCCCGATAGCAGGAATCGACTGGCTGATGCCGATTTCCTGTACCTCGAACTTGCGTCGGACCAGCTGATTCCCGTGTCGGGCAGAGACCAATCGGGCAAAGCGCTCCACGTCGTACCGGCGGAGCCAGACACGTCCATCCCGCTTCTGGCCTTCGAAGAGACCTCCGGCATGGGGCGAATCCTCGCTTCGACGTTGTTCAACCATATGGCCGAAAAGCTTCGACACCATACCGTTTTCACCTCGCATCTGGCGATGGCTCTGAGAGCCTTGGCAACCGAGGGAAAAGGTGTGGCATGGATACCCCGCAGTCTCGCGAGCGATGAGCTCGGCGCCGAAGGACGCCTCGCCATAGCAGGGTCTTCGGAATGGGCCGTCGACGTCAAGATCGTACTGGTGCGCCCTCGAAGCAGAATGACCGAACTTGCAGAAAAATTCTGGGCCGCGGCCCGCAGCGCGGTCCGGTGAGCGGTTACATTGAGAGGGTCGTGCGATTTTCAATGATACGATGGGCCTGTCTGTTATCGATGGGTCGATTTGTCGGTTCGTCCATTGTCACCCCATACCCGATTCTGGCAAACTTAGGGCTTACGCCCGATGCGCTGCAAGAGCGCACTAAACGGAGTTTGAGATTGAGCGTTGCCTTCATCAAGGAAGAAAGTGCCGAAACTGCTTCGGAAACCGTTCTGCCTGAGAGACCAATTTCACCTCACCCGAACCTTGTTACGGAAGCGGGATTGAAGGCTCTGGAATCGCAGCTCCGACAAGCTCGCGAAGCCTACGATGCTGCAAGCGCAATCGAAGACGTGAATGAGCGACGGCGGCAAGCAGCCAACCCCTTTCGTGACATGCGCTACTTTGCGGCAAGGGTTCGCTCGGCTCAGCTTATGCCTGACCCTGCTTCATTTGACACCGTTGCCTTTGGAAGCACAGTTACCTTCAGCCGTGACGATGGACGCGTGCAGAAATATCGTATCGTGGGAGAGGACGAAGCTGATCCCAAGGCAGGATCGATTTCCTTCGTATCCCCGGTAGCAAAGGGCTTGATGGGCAAAGCCATTGGGGATGTCGTCAGCATAAGCGGTCAAGAGCTCGAGATCATTGCCATCGCATAGAGTGTCCATCTCGCTATTGATCTCGGTCTTCGTCTTGCTGCCTGAACTTCAGGCTCGAAACATCAGGAGCGCCGGCGATTGATTTGACGATGAGGACATTGCGGCCTTTGAGGAATTGCTGCGGCAGGGTGGTTGCCTCCGACCAATCCCTCGTATCGACTGAAACGGTCTGTTCCGCGTGCCCGTTGAGCGCCACGCTCAGAGTGCCGGTTCCGCGCGTGCGAAGGATGAGAGGGAAGGTATAGGCACCGTCCGAATCGAAGCTGTAGCGCAGCCATTCGCCCGGCTTGATGTGGCTGAGCCAATAATCGTCGCCCGATTGTGCAATCTCAACGGGGTCGTTCCGGTAGACCGCACGCTTTTTATCTTCGCTAAGCGCCCCGCCGTGCGAAAGATCGGCATCGTCGGATCTGATGTGGTGATAGGCGAAGCCTTCCTTACCGAGGTCATAGTCGACCGCTGCGATCACACCTCCCGTGCTGGTGATCCTGTGTTCCTTGAAAGGAATGGGATCGTTACTGTGTGAGGCGCGAAACAGGGCATCGATCACGTCGGGGTGCTGGACGTTCCTGTCGAACCGGCTGGCGCGAGCCAGTTGCATCAGCCCGGCGAAAGCAACATCAGCCGTGGGTTTCTTGCCTTGCCCCCGCAGATAGCTGGCGAGACTTCGGTATTCGTCACCAGCGACAATTTCGAGCGGATTGCTGATCCCGATCTTTTTCAGCGGCCACATGGACCAGCCGATATTGTTCTTCTCTGCCAGTTCGATGGCGCGGGCATACCAGTCGTTGGAGTTCTCTCCCGTCTCGCCGTTCCACAGCGGCATGTCATATTGCGCACGCAGCTTAAGGAACGGCTCGATCGCCTGCTGCGTCGTATCGGTCCAGTATTTGTGGAAACTAAGTGTCGTGTTGCGGTCGGCCACAGGCAGCAGACCGGCATAGTTATTGCCCCAGCAATTGCCTTCGATGATCAGCATATGGTTGCGGTCCACTGCGCGTATCGCCCGGATGGTGCGTTCGTAGAGCTCCCGCATTGGGATGTTGCCGGTTTCGCGGCAGCCATGGATGTCGGCCTTGTCCTGAAAGCCCCAGTTCGGTTCGTTGAGGAGATCATAACCTGCAATCGTCGGCTCATCCTTGTAGCGCCGAGCAATCTCGGTCCAGAGCGCGATCATCTTCGCCTGGTTGTCGGCACTGTCCCATAGAGACGGCCTTGCTGAGTCCCGGTCGGAAATAGCCAGGTCATTTCCCTGGCCGCCAGGCGCGGCATGCAAATCGAGGATCAGGACCATGTGATTTGCCTTCAGCCAGCCGATCAGAGCGTCGACCCTCCGAAAGCCCTCGTCGTTCCAGACGACTTTGTCGTGGCCACCCTTGCCTGGCACATCCTTGATGAACAGGTTCCAGTGCATTGGCAGGCGCACGCTATTGAAGCCCCAGCCGGCCATGGCGTCGATATCGGCTCTCGTGACGGCATTGTCCCGCCACGCACGATAGAACTGCTCCGTCTTCCGGGCGCCGATGATCTTGGAAATGCGGCTGCGGATGACGCGCTGGGAGCCCAGGTCGGGAATAGTCAGCATATAGCCTTCCTGGACCATCCATCCGCCCAGTCCGATACCGCGCAGGATTAGAGGCTTGCCGTCGCCATCGACGATTTGCTGATGATCGGCGTGAACGAATCCTTGCGCGCGGGCCTCACGCGAAAGGCTGATCGTCAAAGCAATGGCCACCAGAGCAGCAAAGGCAAGCGTAGGGCTCTTCATCGACGCTTTCATTGTTTTCGCAACTGTGGCTGCCGGACGTGGGCAAAGTAAGGCCGAGATCGATCTTGAGCAAAAGCTTGGGCATCAAGGGAAATATCGACCAAGATCCGCAATCGGCGGGGCCTCTGTGGCCAAGAGCCGCCCCCAAACGCGAAGCGGCTCTAGTTGGTTTATGGTCTCACCGTGCCATGGTCACGTGACGTGGACGTTCGGCCCAGCAACTGCCCGACCACCAGCACCAGAAGACCTGCTGCAGCAAGGCAGGCCGCAAGGAAGAACATCGGTGCGATTGTGCTCCCGGTGGTATCCTTGATCCAAGGCACAACGTTCTGCGCGATGAAACCTCCGAGATTCCCGACAGAGTTGATCGCTGCAAGTCCTGCGGCGGCACCCGCTCCCTGCAGGAAACGCGATGGCAAACTCCAGAACACGGGCTGACCTGCGAAAATACCTGCAGCCGCTACGCATAAGAAGGCGAACTGCAGCACGTGGTTGGGAATGATTGCCGAAAGGACCAGGCACACCGCACCGGTCAAGGCGGGAATGACGATGAACGGCGTCTTTGAAGCGGCTTTGTCGGCAACAGCCGGAACCGCATAGAGAGCGATTGCGACGAGCACCCACGGTATGATGTTCAGAAAGCCGTTTGTCGTGTTGCTGACGCCGAAACCTTTAACGATTGTGGGCAACCAATAACTCAGTCCATAAGCGGCGAGCGGAAATCCGATATAGCAAAGTGCCATCAGCAAGACACGCGGATTGATGAGCGCGCGAAACCCGCTGTCCGAATGCTGATCCATGCCGGCATTTTCTGCAGCCAGCCTTTTCTTTAGCCACGCCTTCTCCTCGTCGGTAAGGAAATGCGCGGTGTCGGGACGGTCCGACAAGTAGAACAAAGTTACGATGCCTGCGAGAACGGCTGGAACACCGGTCACGAGGAAAACCCATTGCCAGCCAGCAATCCCGTACAGGCCGTCGAGGTCCAGGAGCATTCCTCCGAGCGGGGCGCCAACAGCATTGGCGATCGCGCTGAAGATCATAAAGAGCCCGACCATCGTCCCGCGATAGGCCGCTGGATACCAGAGCGTGAGAAGATAAAGGACCCCAGGAAAGAACCCCGCCTCACAGGCACCAAGCAGAAAGCGGAGAATATAGAACATGGTGGCATTTTGCGTGTAAGCCAAAGCAATCGTTACAAGGCCCCACGAGATCAGGATGCGCGCAAACCATTTGCTGGCGCCGAACCTGTCGAGGAAAAGATTGCTGGGAACCTCAAAAATAAAGTAGCCGATGAAAAAGAGCGATGCGCCCAGGCCGTAGGCGTACTCGCTCATACCGAGCGCCCCGACCATATCAAGTTTGGCAAAACTGACATTCTGCCGGTCTATGTATGCGATGAGATAAAGCACACCTAAAAATGGCATCAGCCGCCACGTGATTTTCGAAATGAGTTGTTTCTCGACAACCACTCAATTTCCTCCTGTAAGATAAAGTGAGCAAACGTGCAGATAGCGCACCAGAATGGAAATCAATCAAAAGTGAAGGAAGATGGCCGCATCGTGGCGCTGGTTGTCGCGGCGAAGGTCTCGTCTGAGGGAAAAATCGGAGCGCTCGGGATTTATGCAATTATTGCGTGGCCTGCCTGACGTTGCTTATCACCACGCGTGGCCGAAACCGGAGATCACTGCAGGCACGGCCGTTGAGGCGCGCTCTGGAAGGCGGCCTGGTCAGAAGCAAACCACGTTTCCACTAAAGTTCTGGCAGGTTCTAGGACCACGGTCAGCGCCCGCTGCAGCGGCCGTCGCAGCATCTTCCCATGCTGCCTCTCGGCGCCGCGTGGCTACTTCTCGCTGAACTTCCACCGTGGAACAAGCCTCATACTCGGACGAGCCTGGTTTGACGCCTTGTGCATAGCAACGCTTGGCTATTTCCGCAGCTAATGCCTTACGCTCGGAATAGCTCATCTCCTCGACGGTCTTTGTATGGCACGCGGTCAGCATCATCGCTGCAACAACAGCGAACATCAATCTGGTCATTTGCGGCCCCCAGCGGCAAAGAAACAAAACAATAAGAGCGACCCGATGAGTCGATCAGAAGGCGTAATGGATGAAACCTCTACTCATTGTTGAAATAAAACGCTAGAGGCATCAAGCGAATGAGTTCCAATGGCGCTGTGATGAGGTGGCAATCGCAACGCATGATCTTTCAGGCAACGTCGCCTGTAGCTGCGACGATACGCTTCGCTCGTCTCGCTGGTCTCGTGTCGGAATGGACGCGCGAGCTGCCAAACCGCGGCTTCGAGCTCAAGCAAGCGAGGGGCGTGGGGGTCGCTTGGAATAAGGAAGATCCAACCGCCCCGCGCAACGACGTCATCGATCTCGCAAGGTCGCTTGTACGGCCGGGGAGGGCCGCAATTCCGCGAAGCCTGACGGTTGGCCTTTTAGATAACGCGAAAATCTGCCGTCGCTTCCGGCGATGGCGACGCTGTTGAATATGGCCGACGTCAGGGCGGATGCAGTGCTTTTTCCGGACGTCCCGGTCACCCATAAAACATGTCGGCTGCTGAAATCAGCAGCCGACACCGAGTTCCCCATTGATACCAGACGAGCATTCCATCAAAGGCTTGAAAGCAGCTCCCGCAGCTGATGCGGTCTATCGACGCCGAATTCAAACCACATCACCAGCTCGCGAGCAGCCTCCTGAGCCTCCATATTCAAGACGTCACAGTGGCGACTGTCGCACCATTCCTTGAGCAAACCGTCCAGCATCTTTAGGTCGTTTGAAGATAACGCGCGTTTATGCACGGCTACTCTGTGCGACATTCTCTTTCCTCCCATAAAACTCAAATTTTTACCGAGGGGCTGACCTCGGAATATATAACTTTAGTCTAATGTTTCTTGTTCGAAAATAAACTTTGACACGCTTAAAGGTGCTAACGACCTAACTACCTAATTCCGCGCCGGAATTTTATTGACTCAGTGCCCCCACGGAAATGAGGAGCAATGTCGCCTACAACTAGCACGACACTCCGTCGCTGCTCCACTTGGTTCGGCGTTGGCTTCGGATGAACATACCGAGTGGCAATTATTCGCCGATCCGGAGCATCTGGGGGCATTGGGAAACGATGACCGGCGGAACCTCGAGGTCCGCCGATCTCTTTCGTAAGCCAGTTACCGATTGACGACGATGTCCTCGATGCGAACCGGGAAGCGCCGCACTCGCACCCCTGTCGCATGCCAAACGGCATTTGTGATGGCGCCAACCGTTCCCGTAATGCCAATCTCGCCCACACCTTTTACACCGATCGGATTGACGAACGGGTCGTCCTCCGGGATCAAAATTGCATCCAGAGAAGGCACGTCGGCGTTAACCGGAACGTGATATTCGGCAAGGTCGGCGTTCATGATCCGGCCGGTTCGACGGTCGGTGATTGCCTCTTCATGCAACGCGAACGAGGTCCCCCAGATCATGCCGCCGAAATACTGGCTGCGGACGAGCCGGGGATTGACGATGCGGCCGGCGGCGAAGGCGCCGACCAGACGTGTCGCGCGTATCTGGCCGAGATCGGGATCAATCTTTACCTCGGCAAAGACAGCGCCGTGCGAAAACATGGCATGGGCGGACGCGGCTGCGGGATCGCGGGCGGTTTTAGCCGTCCCGACGACGTCCGCTTGACCAGCGCGGGTGAGGATCTCGGCATAGCTTTCGCTACGGCTCGCGTCGTCACGACGATGAAGTCTTCCGCCGTATGCCACCACGCCGATATTGCCAGCGCCGAAGAGCGCAGACGCAGGATCGTTCATGGCAAGTTCCGCCAGCTTGTCTATTGCGTCCCGACCGGCATTGTTGATCGCGAGCCCGGCGCTTGCGGTATGCCCCGAACCGCCGGCTATACCACCGTCGGGAAGCGTCGAAAGGCCAGAGTGCAATTCGACCTGATCCGGATCAAGGCCGAGTGCTTCGGCGGCGATCTGGGCAAGAACCGTCCAGGCGCCCTGGCCCATGTCGGCGCCGGCCGTTTCCACCAGCGCGGTTCCGTCGGCGCGCAGCGTTACGCGTGCCTCGGCTGGGAAATGTGGACAATGGAAGACCGCCGTGCCCATACCCCAGCCGATGAGGAACCCATTCTCGTCGCGCATCTGGCCGGGCTGAAGGGGTCGGCGGGACCAGCCGAAGCGCTTGGCGCCCTCGGCGTAGCATTCACGCAATGCCTTGGATGAGAAGGGCTTGCCGGAACCGGGTTCGGTCTCGGCATAGTTTGCCAGGCGGAACTCCAGCGGGTCCATGCCGCAGATTTCGGCGGCTTCATCCATGGCCACCTCCAGCGCCGCCGATCCGGACGCCAGGCCGGGCGCCCGCATCGGCCCAGGCGTGCCGACGTCGAGCCGCAAGCCCTTGTGCTCGACGAGAATGGCAGGGCTCGCATAGAGCGGCAGGGACGCATTGGCCGCAGGTTCGAGGAAGTCGTCGAATGAGGAGGTAGAGGCAATCGTCCGATGGTGAAGTGCAGTCAGGCGCCCATCGTCATCTAAACCGAGGCGCAGCTTCTGCCAGGTGCGCCCACGATGCCCGACAGGGCCATACATTTGGGTGCGGGTGAGCGCGAGCTTGACCGGGCGCTTCAGCATGCGGGCAGCCAGGATCGCCAGGATCTGCGGGCCGTTGAGGATCGCCTTCGAACCGAAACCGCCGCCGAGGAAGGGCGAGCGGATCGTCACGTTTTCGGCAGGAATGCCGAAATAGGCGGCATAGGAGACGCAACTCAGTGCCAGTGCCTGGTTGGGCATGTCGAGTGTTACGCGGTCGCCATCCCATTCGGCGACCACCGCATGCGGCTCCATCGCGTTGTGGTATTGTGCCGACGTGGTGTAGTCAGCCTCCATGATGCGAGCAGCGCTGGCAAAGCCCGCCTCCAGATCGCCATGGATGGTGCTTGGCGGCGAGCCGACGCCGACTGCCGGGGGATCGTAGTGTTCTCCATCATCGAAGTCGATGCGGGCGCCTTCCACCTCGTATTGCGGGTTGAGCAGTACCGCCCCCTCGGTCGCTGCCTCCAACGTCTCCGCGATCACCATAGCGATTGGCTGGTGGACATAACGCACGCTGTCGTCCTGCAGCACTTCGACGCGGAAGCCGAAGGGTGGCATTTTCTCGTCCGGATCATGGGAAAGCGGCGGCCGGTTTTCTGGCGTCAGCACCTCAACGACGCCTGGATGGGCCTTGGCCGCCTCGACGTCGAGCGAGGTCACCCGGCCGCGGGCGATCTTGCTCACTGCGGTGACGGCATAGAGCAGTCCTTGCCGATGATTGTCGGCCGCATAGGTGGCACGGCCAGTGACCTTGAGCACCCCGTCGCGGCGCGTCAGTGGCTGGCCGGTATTCGAGCCGTAGCGGGTATTCTTCATAATTGTGGGTTCAGGCGACATGGCTCGCTCCCGAGATTGTCGAGAAGGGTGAGGCCGGCAGGGCAGGCATGACTTCCGGCGTTCCCTCCGATGCAAGGGTGAGCGCCCGCACGACGATGCGGCGCGCCAATTCGATCTTGAAGGCGTTGTCACCGGATGGCTTTGCCCCCGCAAGCGCGAGCGCCGCCGCCGTTGTGAAGGCTTCCGTGCTAGGCTTGGTGCCAGCAAGAGACGCTTCCGCCTCGCGGGCACGCCACGGCGTCGCAGCGACTGCCCCAAGCGCGAGCCGAGCCTGGTTAATGATGCCGTCCTTGAGTTCCAGCATTGCGCCAGCCGAAACCACCGCAAAGGCATAGGAGGTGCGCTCGCGAAGTTTGAGATAGCGCGCATTGCTGGCGAAGGCTGCGGCCTCCGCGGGAATGCGGAGGCTGACGATCAGTTCGTCTGTGGCAAGCATGGTGTCCTTCTGCGGCCTCTCGCCGGGCAGGGTGTGGAAAGCTTCCACCGGGATTTCCCGTCGGCCCTCAATCCCCTCCACCTCGACCACGGCATCAAGTGCAGTCAATGGCACGCAGAAGTCTGATGGGTGGGTCGCGATGCAGGATTCGCTCCAGCCAAGGACTGCGTGCAGACGGTTTTCGCCGTGGATTGCATCGCAGCCGGAGCCCGGCACACGACGATTGCAGGCACTGGCCGTATCCTGGAAATAGGCGCAGCGTGTGCGCTGCATCAGGTTGCCGCCGACAGTCGCGGCATTGCGCAGCTGGGCGGATGCGCCGGAGAGGAGGGCTTCGGCGATTGCGGGAAAGGTCTTGGCGAAGCGGGAGTTATAGGCAAGGTCCGAGTTGCGGACCATGGCACCGACGCGCACGCTGCCGTCTTCCAGCCATTCGATACGGTCGAGGCCGGGCAGCTGCGAAATGTCGATCAGGTGTCCTGGCTGCGAGACTCCTATCTTCATCAGATCGAGCAGATTGGTTCCGCCGGCAAGATAAGCCGATCCGGGCCTGGCCTTGGCGGCCAGGGCTTCGGCGAGGCTCGTCGGACGAATATAGTCGAAACGGTTCATGCCGCGTCCCTCCCATTCTCCTCGGCCAGTGTTCTCTGTGCAACCAGTACGGCTTCGGTGATGCCCTGGTAGGCGCCGCATCGACAGATGTTTCCACTCATGAGTTCGCGGACGCGCTCCGGATCATCGCCGGCATGGCCCTCGGATATGAGACCAACCGCGCTCATGATCTGGCCCGGTGTGCAATAGCCGCACTGGAAGCCGTCGCATTCGATGAACGCCGTCTGAACCGGATGTAGCGCATCGCGATTCGCAAGTCCCTCGATCGTGGTGATCTTGGCCCCGTGAAGGCTTGCGGCAAGCAAGAGGCAGGAATTGATACGCCGTCCATCGACAAGCACGGTGCAGGCTCCGCACTGGCCCCGGTCGCAACCTTTCTTCGTTCCCGTAAGCTCAAGCCGCTCGCGCAGGAGGTCGAGCAGCGTCACTCGCGGGTCGTCGAGCGCGATTGTGCGCGGCTGACCATTGATGGTGAGGCTGATGGAGAGTGACATCTGGTACTCCATTCAGTGATAGTGATGTATGGATCGGAACCGCCGAACGGCGGCGAGGATGCAGTCAAGGAAAAGGTTGAGGCGGTTGACTCGCCGCCTTGACCGAAAACGCCTATTCTTGTGCGCGTCGCGGTGTGTGATTATTTATACGGAGGGATCCTCCGTTTATCAAGAGGGACGAG
The DNA here is from genome assembly GCF_041357635.1 of Sinorhizobium sp. CB7. NCBI lineage: Bacteria > Pseudomonadati > Pseudomonadota > Alphaproteobacteria > Hyphomicrobiales > Rhizobiaceae > Sinorhizobium > Sinorhizobium sp. CB7. The sequence goes on along the minus strand of NZ_JAULLL010000024.1, from coordinate 16,518 downwards.
CCTGTTTTTAGCAGATGGAACAAGAGACCGGCAAAACAAGGCGAAAACTGCGTGCAGATTCAATTCGCAACCGTGAGCGACTGCTTGAGGCGGCCACGGAGATCTTTAGCACCGGCGGGTCCCAGGCGAGTCTCGAGGCGGTGGCCCGGCAGGCAGGCGTGGGGATCGGCACGCTCTACCGGCACTTTCCCACCCGCGAGGCGCTGTTCGAGGCCGTCTACCGGCACGAGGTGGACCTCCTTGGCGATCTGGCCGAACAGCTTGCAACACACAGCGAGCCAGTCGAGGCTCTCAAGAAATGGCTGCAGGCTAACGTCCGGTTGGTGGCGGCAAAGAAGGGCATGGTCGAGGCGCTGCAGCTCGCAGCGCACGGCTCGTCCGAACTGAAGGCTTATTCCTATGGGCGCATGATCGGCGCAATCCGGCTATTGCTCGAACGAGCGATAAAGGCGGGCGAAATCCGCGGCGACGTTCCCCCGGAAGACCTGCTGCGCACGCTCGTCGGTATCTTCTACTCACAAGGCACGACCGACTGGCAGCCGACGGCTCTGCGCATGGTCGACGTGTTTGTCGACGGACTACGCAAGCGCTGAGATCCGTCAGAGTGCTTCAGTGGCAATACGCTCTCGCCGAGAAACTGCACTTCGGCAGGGCGGCGGCCGAAACGAACGAGTTCTTAGGTGCCAAACGAGCATTCATCAAAGGCGCGCAAGCAGCCGCACGTCAGAATTTTTGTTAAGAATCCTGTCCAAGTGATACCTCTACGAAGCGGATGATGTCGTCAATCATACGGGCGTCCCACATATCGTTGTGACCAGAGCCGTCGTAGATCAGCATCCGCTTGGGCTTGGGAGCGATGCGATACAACGCCTTGCCCGAAGACAGCGGGATGACAGCGTCACGCCGGCCATGAATGAAAAGTTTCGGTTGCCTCACGTCTGCTATTCTTAAATCCGAACGGAAGGGATCCTTGATGAGAAATGCAACCGGAAGAAATGGGTAATGCGTCTGCGCGAGCTGCACTACCGACAGGTAGGCAGACACAAGGATGACGGCGATAGCCGGCCTCTGCACAGCCGTATTCACGGCGACGCCGCTTCCCAGCGATTGGCCAAGCAACACGATCTCGCTTTCGGAGCGAACAGAAAGCCAGTCGAACGCAGCAATGCCGTCGGTCAATAGCCCGTCCTCGCTTGGCGTGCCGGTCGAGCCGGGATAGCCGCGATAGGAAATCGCAAGCAGGCCAATGCCCCGCGCCGCCAACGCCTCGGCGAAAAAGCCGTAATTGCCGACCCGGTCAGCGTTTCCGAGAAAGAACAACACTGACGGCTTGCCGGGCGCGCCCTGACTATAGAGTCCATGAAGGGTCTCTCCGTCGGGCGTCCTGATAGAGACCTTCTCGCCCCAGTTCGCGTGATCTGGAGCAGGGGTCGCGCTTCCGCCGGGATAGAGGAGCGCGCGCTGCGACAGATACATCAGGCCGACAAGCGCCACATAACCTAAGACCACCACCAACGGCAAGATCAACAGGAATTTTGTGGCGCTCACGAAAACACATACCTCCGCGGGTCTATCAGACGTCGAAAACCTGTTTTCACCCCCATACCGGACGTTTATTTAATCCGTCTTCAGGTTCCGCCTACGCTCATGGAGCGCCGTCTTGCTTGTGTATTTGTCGTCAAATGGCACGATCGCCGCAGTCCGCGTTAACTAGTATTTAAACATTCACTTGCTTATGCGCCAACTTCTGCGATGTTACCCCTATAAATTCTGGGGTTTTAAAATGGTCGATACACAGCAGAAGGACGACGCAGACAGCGTCTCTAAATCCTTGCCCAATTGCAGGGCAGCCGTCGAAACTGCCATGCTCAACATGATCAACCGTCTGAAGAGACGCGGATGGTCTGACGCGGAACTGGCGCTGGCGCTGGCGGACGCGGCGGAAGATTACGTAATGGAGCTTGCCGAAAAGGGACGTAAGCGCGCCTTGTCCTAACTCTTGGCTGGCGTACTGCTTTTTTCTGCCGCGTAAACTATTTGGATAAGACCTTTTCTCGAAGGTCTTGCCGAGGTTACTTGCGCGATTACCCTCGCGGGCTCCAAGAACATTGGAGAACTCGTCCCCTATATGCGATCATGGAGGGCGCTCGTCATCGGGGTGGTTGCCGGGGAAGTGCGTTTGCTCCCAAGATCGAGATCGACATCGAGTCCCTGTGCGACCACAGGATCACCTCCTTTTGCCGCGAGAACCTCTCGTGTGGCGGGCGCTATCTCGCCTGGAACAAGTGCAGTTGCCTTGCCCATTCGGCGACAGGATGATTGCGGCCACCGCGCCGCACTTGACCTGGCGACTGTTAGAGATCATCTCCAGTCCATTGGACTATAATGGTCACGTCGTCATCGTAGGGCAATGTCATGAAAGCACGCATAAAATGGGTTGAAGACCGGACCTTCATAGGCGAATCCGAGAGCGGCCACAAAGTCGTACTCGGGACAGCCGTCGGACCGGAAGGGCGAACACCGGGACCAAGCCCTATGGAGTTGGTCCTGATCGGCACCGGGGGCTGCTCGGCCTTTGACGTCGTTCATATCCTCGAAAAGGGACGCGAACCGGTCGAGGACTGTGTCGTCGAAATCGACGCGGATCGAGCGCAACAGGACCCGAGAGTGTTTACCCGCATCCATATGCACTTCGTGGTCAGTGGGCGCGGCCTGGCTGCGGATAAGGTCGCACGCGCAATCTCGCTGTCGATCGAAAAATACTGCTCGGCGTCGGCGATGCTGGCGAAAACGGCTACAATTACCCACGACTTTGCGGTTGTCGACACCGCTGCCACGAGCGGATCTTAGATGGCCGCCTCCATAAGATGTATCGCATTCGCTTGCGAAAACCAGAATGGGGGAACGTCAAGTCCGTTGAGCAACCTCCCGAATCACTCGCCGAAGCCACTGGTGGCCCGGATCTGAATCGTGACGGGAGTGCCAGGCCTGAACAACCCGAAACGGCGGAATTTCGATAGGGGGCGGGCAGAGGCGAAGCGGTAGCCGGTTGGCAAGCGGCATGAAAAGGCGACGCGGTTCGGTTGCCAGAAGGTCTGACGAGTCGACCAGAAGCGGAGCCATTAGGAAATGCCCGACGGTGACGGCGACTTTTCTTTTTAATCCGCGCTCAGCCAGCACGAAATCGACATAGCCATGCGAATCGCCTCTCGTCGATACCTGAAGATGCCGAAGGGATAGATAGCGGTCGATATCAAGAGAATTTGCGAGGGCAGGGTGATCGCCTCGGCCAGCGCAGACAAAATCCTCCTTGTAAAGCAATTCCTCACACATGTGAGAAGGTGGCGCGGGGAAGTTGCCGGCGATGAGTTCGACCGAGGCTTCCTCCAACATCGGCAAGCCGACGCCGTGGCTGGTATTGCGGATCACGAGGGATGCGTTCGGTGCATCGCGTTCTATCCGCGCCGTCAGCCGAGGCAAGAGTACGAAAGCCGCATAATCGGAGAGGCCAAGCACGAATTGTCTTGTGCTCTCTTTTGGATCGAAAATCCTGCCGCCCCGTAGCACAGCCTCGACCTGTTCGAGGATCGACCGTATAACCGGTGCGGCCTCCAATGCGGCTGGCGTCGGCATCATGCCGCGCGGCGCGCGAACAAAGAGTGGATCTTCGAACAGAGCGCGCAGCCGATTGAGCGCGTGACTGACGGCGGGCTGCGTGAGCCCGATCCGTTCCGCAGCACGGGTGGCATGTCTTTCGGACACCAGGGCGTCGAACACGACCAAAAGGTTTAGGTCGATGCCGGCGATATTAATTGTCTTCATGAAGGCGATAGTAAATATTCATTGGATTTATCGAAATCACTGCACCATCCTTCTGCTCGTATTTCTGCGTGCTGCATGGCGGTTATCTGCCGTTTTGGGATAACGCGCCTTCGCTCTGCATGTCACGGCTTAAACAAGAAGGAATGAACTGATGAAGACACGCAAACTCGGCCCCGACCTTACCGTTTCGTCAGTCGGCCTCGGCTGCATGGGCATGAGCCACGCATATGGCGGCCAGGACGAGAAGGAGTCCGTCCGAACGCTGCACCGGGCCGTTGAACTCGGCGTCACCTTCTTCGACACCGCCGAGGTCTATGGACCGTTCGAGAACGAAATCCTCGTCGGCAAGGCGTTGAAGCCCTACAGGGACAAGGTGGTGATCGCCACGAAATTCGGCTTCCGGATCGACGCCAGCAAGCGCGGCGTCGACGCCATGTCCGGCGTCGACAGCCGGCCGGAACATGTCCGCGAGGTGGCCGAGGCATCATTGAAACGGCTGGGCGTCGAGGTGATCGACCTTTTCTATCAGCATCGCGTCGACCCGCAGGTGCCGATCGAGGATACGGTCGGGGCCATGGCGGAACTTGTGAAGGAAGGCAAGGTGCGCGCGCTCGGCCTTTCCGAGGCGGGAGCTGCCATCATCCGCCGGGCGCAAGCTGTCCATCCGATTTCCGCTCTCCAGAGCGAATACTCGCTCTGGACGCGCGATCCGGAAGGCGAGATCCTCGACACCTGCCGTGAACTCGGCATCGGGTTTGTACCGTTCAGCCCGCTCGGCCGCGGCTTCCTGACGGGCAAGATACAGAAGCCGGAAGATTTCGGCACCGAGGATTTCCGGAGGACGCTTCCCCGCTTCAGCGCCGAAAACATGGCCATCAACGCCTCGCTATTGAAAATGCTGGAGGAGATGGCTGCCGAAAAAGGGGTAACGGCTGCGCAGCTCGCGCTAGCCTGGGTCGTCAACCAGGAAGATTTCATTGTGCCAATCCCCGGCGCACGGAAGATCGGGCATCTGGAGCAAAACGTCGCCGCCGCGGACATCGCCCTTACGCCGGAGGAGCTCAGGACGCTCGGCGACATGCTGGCACCGGAAAAATTCGCAGGCACACGCTATGGCACAGTCGGAGCCTGGGTGACCAAGCGGTGAGTCGCCGAATTCTCTTATGAGAGGACAGCCGCGCGTAAACGTCGGATAGGAATCGACGACTCCCTGACGAAGCTCTATTGGAGACAATAAGTGTAACCAATCGGGATGAATCATGAATACGCGCGTCAGCAGTGCCGCAGGAAACAGCGTGCTCTTCGGAGTGCTTCTGATGCTGCTTGGCGATTTCCTGTTTTCGCTGAATGACGCCATGGGTAAATGGCTGGTGGCGAGCTTCGCCGTCGGCCAGGTCCTGGTCATCCGCTCGCTTGGCTCCTTCCTGATCCTTGCTCCGATGATCGTCAAGCAGGGACCTGGCTCGCTGCTCCACATAGAGCGCATTCCGCTGCAAATCTTCCGCGTGATACTGACGACGGCGGATGTCGGCTTTTTCTACGCCGCCGTCGCCTATCTCCCGCTTGCCGATGTTATGACCTTCTACATGGCCGGCCCCATCTATGTGGCTGCTCTTTCGCATTTCTTTTTGGGCGAGACGATCGGCTGGCGCCGCTGGCTTGCTGTGATCATAGGGTTCATCGGTGTCGTGATTGCGCTTAGACCTTCGGCGGCCATGTTGTCCTTGCCGTCGATCTTCGGTCTGATCGGAAGTCTTTCGTTTGCAATTACACTAATACTTGCCCGCCGCCTTCGCCGGACCAGCGACGTGACGCTTGTCACATGGCAGACGGTTGCCGCTCTCGTGACGGGCCTTATCTTAAGCATTGGCGATTGGCGAGCGGTGTCGGCGCTCGATTTTGTCGCGATGCTGGCACTCGGCATCGTCGCGGGCAGCGCACATATGATGATTACCCGGTCGCTGAAGCTCGCCCCAGCGTCCTTGCTTGCGCCGCTCCAATACAGCCTTCTGCTGTGGGCAATCGTTTTTGGCTATGTTTTCTTCGACGACTTGCCCGACAACCAGATCCTGCTTGGTTCCATCATTATCGTCCTGGCAGGACTCTTCATCTTCCATCGGAAGAATTTGGTTGACACCACTTCCAAAGCCGACGTCCCACCCGACGGCCATTAGGCACATTAGGACAGGGGAGGGAGGGGCTGCCAGAGCCGAAAGGGAAGTGAATCGCCCGAGAAGTCGGATGAATGGTTAATCGCACGTTCATCTGCCGTCGGTATTGTTCGTCGCCCGATATCCCAGCGTCCACATTGGAATTCACATTTTGTCCTTAAAAGTGGTGAAGAACTAAACCCGAAAATGCGAGTGGCGATCCCTTTATTCGGTTCTGTCCGATCGTCAGTCAGACATCTCCTCAATAGAAAAGTAAGTGCTATGTTGTCTCAAAATGCTGCGGGTGTTTCGGTCTCAAAGGCTCAAATTCCTCCTGCGGATACAGACTTCGGTATCCGGGCCGATCTCCTGTCAAACGATCAGCTGAAGGCGAAGGCCACTCGGTTTGCGGAAAGCCGCGCACTTGATCTCGCAAACTTCAAGGACTTCGATTTTTTCCTGCGGCACCGGGAGAACGAGAACGAGATTCTCAGGGTCTATCGCGCCGCCGCAACGGATGTCGACGCCGGCGAGAGCATCACGCCGGCTGCCGAATGGCTGCTCGACAACCACTACATCGTTGAGGAAGCGATCCAGGAAGTCCGCCGCGACTTTCCGAAGAAATTCTATCGTGAACTGCGCAAGATCACTCTTGACGGGACGGAAGTGCCGCGCACTCTCGCGCTCGCCTGGCTCTACATGGCGCATGCCCACAGCAACATCAGCAATGCCGGCATGACGGCAGTGACGGAAGGGTTCCAGGACAAGGAGACCCTGCGCATCGGCGAACTTTGGGCGCTGCCCTCGCTCGTCCGCTATGTGCTGATCGATAATCTTCGCCGAGTTGCAACGCGGATCGACAAGAGCCGCGAAATGCGGGCCAGCGCCAGTGCCGCGGCCAATCAGGCGATTGCACTCGGAGACGCCAAGTCCGCCGAATTCCTGGAGACGCAGGCAGCCAATCTGGACGATACGACCTTCGTCACCCAGTTGCATTATCGCCTGCGCAATGCGCTTGAGCCCACCGAGGCCGCGCTCGGCTGGCTCGAGGCTAAGCTTGCCGCAAAGGGGACCGACGCCGAAGCTGTGATGTCGAGCGAGCAAAGCCGTCTTGCGGCGGCCAACACGCTCATGGGCAGCATCATCAAAAGCTTGCGCGAAATCAACGATACCGACTGGTCCACCTGGGTCGAAGAGGTCAGCACGATCGACAAGCTGCTCTGGAAGCAGACGGATTATGCCGAGCTCGATCCCGGCTCCCGCAACAGCTATCGCCGCCAGATCGAAAAGCTTGCGAAGCGCTGCGACAGGGCGGAAATGGATATCGCCGAGGCAGCCGTTCGTCTGGCCGACCGCGCCAAGGCAGAGAACCGGGATCCGGCCTCTTCCGCCGGCAATGTCGGCTATTACTTCGTCGGCAACGGACGTCCGGCGCTCGAAGCGGAAATCGGCTACCGGCCGCCGCTTGGTCTGCAGTTCATGCGCGCGATCCGCAGGCTGAACTGGCTGGCGATCGCCGTGCCGGTGCTGGTCCTGACGCTCCTGGCGCTGATTGCAGTCGAAGAGGTCTTTATCGACGCCGGCATGCCGGCCATTGCGGCGATCGTCCTTCTGCTGATGTTCGCGCTTCCGGCTTCCGAAGGCGCGACCGGCCTCTTCAATTTCTTCGCCACCTTCTTCATCACCCCAGACCGGCTGATCGGCTACGAATTCAAGAAGGGCCTGCCGGCGGAAGCGCGCACGCTCGTGACCATCCCCTGCCTGATCGGCAAGCGCGAACACGTCGACGAACTCGTCCGCAACCTCGAGGTCCATTATCTCGCCAATCCGCGCGGCGAAATCTATTACGCGCTTTTGAGTGACTGGCCGGACGCTCAGGAGGAACAGAGCGCCCGTGATCTCGAGGTCTTTGATTATGCGCGCAGCCAGATGGCCAATCTCGATGCGCGTTATGCAGAGAAGGGCAAGCAGCGCTTCTATCTTCTGCATCGCCGCCGGCAATATAATCCGGCCGAAGGCGTCTGGATGGGTTGGGAGCGCAAGCGCGGCAAGTTGCACGAGCTCAACATGCTGCTGCGGGGCGAGCCCGATACGAGCTTCCTGCTTGGCGCAAACACGGTGCCCCAGGATGTGAAATATGTCATGACCCTCGACAGCGACACGCGCGTCGTCCGCGACACCGTGGCCAAGCTTGTCGGCAAGCTGCATCATCCGATCAATCGTCCGGTTTTTGATTCCGGGAAACAACGCGTTATCGACGGCTACGGCGTGCTGCAGCCCCGCGTGACGCCGTCGCTGACGACAGGCAAGGATGCGTCGACGTTCCAGCGCGTCTTCTCGGTCAACCGCGGCCTCGATCCCTATGTCTTTGCGGTGTCCGACGTTTATCAGGACATCACGGGCGAAGGAACGTTCACCGGCAAGGGGCTCTATCATGTCGACGCCTTCGAGGCCTCGCTCAAGGGCCGGATCAAGGAAAACGCGGTTCTGAGTCACGACCTGCTCGAAGGTTCGATGGCGCGATGTGCGCTCGTGACGGACTGCGAGCTGGTCGAGGATTTTCCGATCCGCTACGAAGTGGAAGTGTCGCGCCAGCATCGCTGGGCACGCGGAGACTGGCAGCTTTTGCCTTATATCTTCGATGATCGTCGTGGCGTCACCGGGCTCGGCAGCTGGAAGATGTTCGACAACCTGCGCCGCTCGCTCACCCCGATTGCCTGGTTCCTGGCGTCTGTTCTCGGCTGGTACTGGATGGATCCGCTCGGCGCCCTCGTCTGGCAGATCCTGCTCATCTTCAGCCTGTTCGTCGCGCCGACCCTGTCGTTGATCAACGGCATCATTCCACGCACGAGCGACATCATCCTGCGCGCCCATCTGCATACCATTTGGAAAGATATCGAGAATGCCAACGCGCAGGTGGCGCTGCGCATCATCTTCATCGCAGACATCGTTTGCGTCATGGCCGACGCCATCATCCGCTCGCTCTACCGTCTCTTCGTCAGCCGCAAGCTGATGCTGCAGTGGCGAACCGCCGCGAGTGCCCAGGCCATGGCGCAGACGACGATCCTCGGTCACTACAAGGTCATGTGGCGGGCACCGGTGCTGGCCATTCTGGCGCTGCTCTTTGCTATCTCCTCCGGCGACGGCGCCTGGCTCGTCGGCCTTCCCTTTGTCATTCTCTGGGTGCTCTCGCCGGTCATCGCCTGGGCGGTGAGCCAGACGGCGGAAACCGAAGACCGGCTGCATGTGCCCGACGATGTCGGCAACGAACTTCGCAAGATCGCAAGGCGCACCTGGCGCTACTTCGACCATTTCGTGGTTCCCGCGCAGCATTACTTGCCGCCGGATAACGTCCAGCAGACACCGCACGCCGTGGTCGCCATGCGCACCTCGCCGACTAATATCGGCGTCTATCTGCTGTCGGTCATTTCGGCCCGCCGCTTCGGTTGGATTTCATTCGAGGATGCGATCCGACGCATCGAGCAGACGATCGAAACCGTTGACAAACTGGAGAAATATCGCGGCCATCTCTTCAATTGGTATCATACCGACACACTGAAACCGCTCGGCCGCAAATATGTTTCCTCTGTTGATAGCGGCAACTTTGCCGGCCATCTGATTGCCGTATCCTCCGCCTGTCGCATCTGGGCCCAGGCTCCTGCGGCCCACATTCACACTGACCTCCATGGCATTGGGGATGTCGTGGCCATTCTTCGCGAGGTACTTGCCGAGCTTGGGCAGGACGATAAATCGGTCCGACCTTTCCGCGATCGCCTCGATGATCGAATCGCCGACCTCGAAACGGCGATTGTTGCAGCCAGGCGCGAGAAAGAGTTCTCATCCGTTCTCATAGAACAATTTGCAGGCGAGGCCCGTGACATCCGCAAGCTTGCCGCCGACCTCGACCGGGAGGTCAAAACAGCGCAAAGCGACGAGATTGTCCGCTGGGCGGAAAAGCTCGTGGAAACCTGCGAGCTTCATCTTGCCGATGACGCCTTCGATCCCTCGCAGGCGGATGCCATCCGCGAAAGGCTGATCCGGATCGGCAATCGCGCCCGCGAAATCGCCTTTGCGATGGATTTCAGCTTCCTCTACCGTCCCGAGCGCCGGCTCCTGTCGATCGGTTTCCGGGTTGAAACGGAAGAAGTCGATGCGGCCTGCTATGACCTGCTTGCCTCAGAGGCACGTTTGACCAGTCTCTTTTCCGTCGCCAAGGGCGATCTGCCGACGGAGCACTGGTACAAACTCGGCCGCCACGTCGTTCCCGTCGGCCCGCGCGGGGCGCTGGTCTCCTGGTCCGGCTCGATGTTCGAATATCTGATGCCGCCGCTCGTCATGCAGGAACACCAGGGCGGCATCCTGAACCAGACCAACAATCTGATCGTTCTCGAACAGATGAACTATGCGCGCCGCCTCGGCACGCCCTGGGGCATCTCAGAAGCGGCCTTCAATGCCCGCGACCACCAGATGAACTATCAGTACAGCAATTTCGGTGTCCCGACGCTCGGCCTGAAGCGCGGTCTCGGCCAGAACGCCGTCATCGCGCCTTACGCCTCGCTGCTGGCGAGCCAGTACAACCCGATTGCGGCGCTGGAAAACCTCAACAGGCTCAGGGCTGTCGGCGCGCTCGGAATGTATGGTTTCCATGATGCCGTCGATTTCACGCCGAGCCGGGTGCCCGAGGGCAAGCAGTGTGCGGTAGTCTACAATTATTACGCGCACCATCACGGCATGTCGATCGCAGCCGTCGCCAACGTCGCCTTCGACGGGCTCCTGCGAGAGCTCTTCCATGCCGATCCGGTGATCGAGGCGGCCGAATTGCTGCTGCAGGAAAAGGCCCCGCGCGATATTCCCGTCATGGCGGCCAAGCACGAAACCGATGCGCCGGCCACCATCCAGGGCGACCTCATGCGTCCGGAAGTCCGCCGGCTGGAAGATCCAGCATCGCGCGAACGTGAATTGCTGCTGCTTTCCAACGGCCGTTACTCGACCATGCTGACGGCGACCGGCACCGGCTATAGCCGCTGGAGAAATCTCTCCATCAACCGGTGGAGGTCCGATCCGACGGAAGACCGCTGGGGCTCCTTCATCTTCCTGCGGGATACCGCGTCGAACGAATGGTGGTCTGCGACCGCAGAGCCGCGTTCGATCGCCAACGAGCATGTCCGCGTCAGCTTCAGTGACGACAAGGCGGAATTCGTCAAGACCGTCGGTGAGCTGACGAGCGAAATGGAAGTCTTCGTCGCGAGCGACCATGATGCGGAAGGCCGCCGCCTCACGATCACCAATACCGGCACGCAGGACCGCATCATCGAAGTGACCTCCTATATGGAACCGGTCGCCACGCTCGATATCGTGGACACGGGGCACCCGGTCTTTGCCCGCATGTTCCTCAAGACCGAGATCGTCGCTCGCGGCGATGCGATCTGCGTCGAACGCCAGAAGCGAGGCCTGACCGACCCTGACGTCGCCATCGCGCAGCTGGTCGTCGATACGTCAGGCGAAAATGGGCCGACGCAATACGAGACTGACCGCATGCGCTTCCTCGGCCGCGGACGCACGCTGACCGAAGCTGCCGCCTTCGATGCCGATGCAACGCTGTCGGGCTCCGATGGCTTCACCATGGATGCGTGCGTGTCGCTGCGCCGTACGCTTCGCGTACCCGCCGGCGAGAAGGTCAGCGTGACCTTCTGGACCATTGCGGCGGCCGATCGTGCCGAGCTCGAGGCGGCAATGGAGCACTATCGCCAGCCGGAAAGCTTTGCCCAGGGCCTCGTTCAGGCCTGGACGAGAACGCAGACCCAGTTGCGGCAGATCGGCATCAATTCGAAAGAGGCGGCTGCCTACCAGCGGTTCGCACGCTATATCGTCTATCCCGACATGGCACTGCGCGCTGACGGCAAGGCGGTTCGCGCTGGCCTCAGGTCCCAGTCCGTCCTTTGGGGCGCGACGCTCTCCGGCGATGCGCCGCTGATGACGCTGCGCATCACCGACGAGCTCGGTACGGATCTCGTCAAGGAGTTGCTGCGCGCCCAGGGTCTCCTGCAGTCGCGCGGCGTCGAGGTCGATCTGGTGATCTTCAACGAGCGCACCGGCGAGGCGGCTTCGGAGATGCAACGCACCATCGACCAGCTTTGCGACGCGGCGCGTCACGCCAGCGAGGTGGCCGGCATTCAACGCAACATCTACGTCCTGCGCAAGGATCTGATGGAGCCGGAGACTTATGACGCCATTATCGCCACCTCGCGCGTCGTGCTGCGCGGACGGGACGGCAGCCTCAGCGACCAGCTGGAGCGGGCCCGCTCGGTTGCCGGGTCACCCGCGCTGCTCGGCCAGTGGGGCGATTCCACCCTCGTGCCGAGAATGTTCCGCAGCACGGCCGCCCCGCTGGCGCCGGCAGACGGCAGTGATCTCGCCTTCTGGAACGGCTATGGCGGCTTTGCGGCCGATGGCAGCGAATATGTCGTGCGCCTATCGGCCGGCGAGCAGACGCCGCATCCATGGGTCAACATCATGGCCAATGAAAGCTTCGGCTTCCATGTTTCGGCAGAAGGCGCGGCCTTCACCTGGAGCCAGAACTCCCGCGACCACCAATTGACCCCATGGACCAACGACATGGTCACCAATCGGCCGGGAGAAGCCTTCTATCTGAAGGATCTCGATCGCGGTTCGGTGATTGTGCCCTATGCAGCGCTGGCGCAGCGGTCCGACACGCGCTTCGAAGCGCGCCATGGCCTCGGCTACTCGGTCTTCTCGACGGTCCAGGATGAGATCGCGTTGGAGGTCACGCAGACCCTCCATATGGAAAAGCCTGTCAAGCTGACGCAGCTGCGCATCCGCAACGATGGGGGCGAGGCACGCAAGCTCCGTCTCTACGGCTATGCCGAATGGATCCTCGGCAACAACCCGACAAAAAGCAAGCCCTTCATCATCTCCAGTTTCGACAGTGAGACGGGGGCGATCTTTGCGAGCAATCCGTTCAGCGTCAATTTCTCGACGCGTGTCGCGGCATTTGCAGCAAGCGAGACGCCGTCAAGCGTTTCCGGCAGCCGCCGCGAGTTCATCGGCCGCCACGGAACGATCCAGCAGCCGCGGACTGTCTCGGCAGGTTCGCGCCTCTCCAACGCCCTGGATCTCGACGGCGATCCCGCCGCCGCCATGGCCTTTGATCTGACGATCGAGCCCGGCGAGGTGCGCGATATCTGCTTCTATATGGGCGACGCCGGCTCGCCGGAGGAGGCAGCCGCTCTCATTGCCGATGTCCGCTCCGTTACCTTCGACGAGATCCTCGACCAGACGCGGAACTTCTGGAAGGCCTTCACCGGCCGGACACGTGTTTCGACGCCGGATCAGCGTCTCGACTTCATGGTCAACAGCTGGCTGCCCTATCAGACCTATAGCTGCCGCATCATGGCCCGCACGGCCTTCTACCAGTCGAGCGGCGCCTGGAACCTGCGCGACCAGTTGCAGGATTCGCTGGCCTTCCTGCTGCACTCGCCGGAGATCGCCCGCAAGCAGATCCTGAACACCGGCAGGCGTCAGTTCCCGGAAGGCGACTTCCAGCACTGGTGGCTGGCTGACAGCGGCGCCGGCGTCCGGACGAATATTTCCGACGATCCGGTCTGGCTCGCCTATGCCGTCGACCAATATTGCACTGCTACCGGCGACACAGCGATCATGGACGAGATGCTGCCCTTTGTCGAAGGCGCGCAGCTCAGCCCTGGCCAGTATGATGCGTTCCTGCAGCCGCGGATTTCCGAGCGAACCGCATCGCTCTACGAACATGCCGCCCTCGGCCTCGATCTCGCGATCAAGCGCACCGGCGTTAACGGCCTGCCTTTGATGATGAGCGGCGACTGGTGCGACAAGATGGACCGCGTCGGCATGGCCGGCCGCGGCGAGAGCGTCTGGCTTGCCTGGTTCCTGGCCGGTGCGCTGCGCCGCTTCATCGCTTATGCCGAAGCGCGCGGCGACACGCAGCGGGCCGGCCGCTGGTCGGAGCATCTGGCCAAGCTCAAGAACGCGATCGAAACGGCCGGATGGGACGGCGAATATTATCGCCGCGGCTATTACGACAATGGCGCGCCGCTCGGCTCCAGCCAATCCGAAGAGGACAAGATCGACTCGATCGCCCAGTCCTGGAGCGTGCTGTCCGGCGAGGGCAACCCGGAACGCAGCGAAATGGCGATGAACGCCGTCCTCGACAAGCTCGTCGATGAAGAGGGCAAGTTCATCCGCCTGCTCACGCCGCCCTTCATCAAGCCCACAAACGATCCGGGCGTCATCAAGGCTTATCCGCCCGGCGTTCGCGAAAACGGCGGCCAGTATACCCATGCTGCGATCTGGGCGGTCCTGGCGCTGGCTCGCATGGGCCGCGCCGAAGATGCGTGGCGCACCTTCGAAATGCTCAATCCGATCAATCATTCGCTCGAAAAAACGGCAGCGGAAGTCTACCGCATCGAGCCTTACGTGGTCGCCGGCGACATCTACGGCGAAGGCGCCCTTAAAGGCCGCGGTGGCTGGAGCTGGTATACCGGTTCGGGCGGCTGGCTCTATCGCGTCGCACTCGAGGGTATCCTCGGCATACGCATCGAAAACGGCCGCCTATATATCAAGCCATCAGTGCCGGCAGCCTGGGATGGCTTCTCCGCGGACCTCGACCTGCCGAGCGGAAAATATCAAGTTTCCGTTTCGAAGGACCGGGATGCGGATCGCTATTCTGTGACGGTAAACGGAACCGCGATCGGTGATCTGAACCGGGGATATCCGCTCGAATCGGAGGGCGCCCAAACGGATGTTGAGAGTTCAGCAGGCGTTCGCCAAGAAAAGGCGTCCGCATTATGAGATGCGCTTCTGCCTGGAAGCGGAAAGGATCACTTCCCGAAGTCTCGGTAGACTGTCCACCATCTATTGATGGGGAGGCGTAAAGCCCGGTGCGCCGAGATCCGCGAGGTTTTGGCGCGCCTGTGTGAGGCGCGCACAACGGCTCGAAAACGACAGCGGCATTGTTTCGCGAACCGAGTCGGCTTCTCTATCGACCTTCATCCTGACAATAAGGCTCTTACGAGAGCGATCCCATGTCCTCGTAAATAGCCAGTCCGTCGAGTTTTCGATTTCGACGACGGCGTCGCCCAAGGGGTTCAATTGGTTGGCTCGAACAGGTGTACCCGAGAGGCTAAGCCGTTGACCGGCCAGCAAGGAACTTTCCTGTGGAGTGACGGTTACTCCATGCATAGACAAAGCACAGGCGCTGATGAAACTCGCCATCAGAATTCTGTCGGGTGACGCGCTCAGAAGCGGTAGCTCAGCCGCTCGCTGTCGTGCAAAAGAAAGGTCGAGCGGGTGTCTCTGGCCGATAAAACGAAGACTGCTCTGGATGAATTGCGCATGCTGATGCTAGGCGCGCAAATCCTGCTCGGTTTTCAGTTTCAGGCGCCGTTTCAAAATGCGTTTTCCAATCTGACTTTCTTCCAGAAGGGGATCGAAGTGCTTGTCCTTGGCATCATGGTCGTGATCGTCGCGCTTCTGATAACACCGAGCGCGCACCATCGGATTGTGGAGGGAGGAGAAGCGACACAGGATTTTAACGGCTTTGTCACGCGGATATCCTTCTTGACGCTTGCCCCATTTGCCCTTGCACTCGGTTTGGACATCGGCATTGCCGTAAGCCGCGGCCTTGGAATGTCGGCTGGGGTCGTAGCTGGCGTCTTAGGGGTCCTCGTGGCACTTGGGTTGTGGTACGGCCCAATCCTACTTCGCGACGGCAATGGAGATACGAGCATGGTTACTTCGGACGAAAAGACCCCGACCGCGGCCAAGATCGATTATGTCTTGACAGAAGCCCGCGTGGTATTGCCCGGCGCGCAGGCATTGCTGGGTTTTCAGCTTGCAATTGCGCTTACGAGTGGCTTTGCTGATCTTACGGTCTCAGCGAAAGCGCTTCATTGCGTCGCGCTTGGTTCGGTCGCACTTGCGATCATGCTCTTGGTGACACCCGCAGCATATCACCGCATCGTTTACGGCGGCTCCGATGCGGCGGAGTTATACCATGTGGCGAGTCGTCTCCTGCTTGCCGCTACGGTCTTTTTGGCGCTGGGTTTAGCGGCTGATGTCCACGTTGTGATCGGCAAGATTACCCAGAACCAGACCTTTGCAAACGCTACAGCCGCAGCCACCGCTCTCATGCTGATCGGATTCTGGCATCTCTGGCCATGGTGGAAACATGTTCGACGTGACGGCGTCCAGCGGAGGGAAGACGCGCGCTGACTCTTTTTGTCCCGAGCTACTTGGCTCGGGCGACATGAGGGAGGTTATCGTAAGTCAATAATCGCATGACCATAGACGCTCGCGGTCGCAGATCCGATTGTTCGACGGCCGGCCACTCGCTCTGTGCTGGATTGATGCCGCGCCATGCTGCTCGGATACATCCAGCAGCCATCGAACCTGACGCGTGCTCAGCCCCAGGACACGCGCCGCCGAAGCGATCGTCGTCCGCGCGGCTGGAAAACCCGCTTCTTGCGCTCGCGTCGCGACACCCAGATGCCGG
>NZ_JAULLL010000023.1:0-106452 GCF_041357635.1 Sinorhizobium sp. CB7 | reverse complement strand
CCGCCTGCGGGGAGAAGGTGGCCCGAAGGGTCGGATGAGGGGCTTTTGCGGCACTGCAGTTTTGATCCGCAACTATCAGATTCGCTGAGAGTTTTGCCCCTCACCCTAGCCCTCTCCCCGCAAGCGGGGAGAGGGGACGAAGGGCCATCGTTCGAGTTGTCTTTCAACGGTCCAGCGCCGTCAGGATCTGATAGGCGGCCTTCACGCGCACCGGATTGGGATAGGCTTTGTTCGCCAATATCACGATGCCGATTTTTCTCGCCGGAACGAAGGCGACATAGGCGCCGAAACCGTTCGTGGAGCCGGTTTTGTTGATGAGCATATCTTCGCGCGGCGCTTGCGGCGGATCGAGCCTCTCTGCCTCATGGGGCTTGAGGGCCATGTCGGCGGAGTTGCCGGCAAGCAGCCGGTCGAGATCGGTCGGATAGGCGTACATTTCCCAGCCGAGCCCCTGCGTCATGTCGCCGACCTTGTAATAGCCGGTGTGTGTCGCGGCGATCGCGCGCCTGAGCGGTTCGTCCAGCTTCGAGCTGTCGATATTGGCTTCGACGAATTTGATCATGTCGACTGCGGTGGTCTTTACGCCATAGGCCTCCGAGTCGAGAGCGCCCGGTGTCACGCGGATTGGCTTGCCGCTCTTCGAATAGCCATAGGTATAGCTCTCCATCTGGTCGCGCGGAACCCTGATATAGGTGTGCGTCAGGCCGAATGCCGGGAAGATCTTCTGTTGCATCAGGTCGTCGAAGGGCTTGCCCATGCTTCTGGCGGCGAGATAGCCGAACAGGCCGATGCTCGGGTTGGAGTAGAGCCGGGTGCCGGTCGGATAGGTCGGTCGCCAGCTCCTGTAAAAGGCGATCGTCTTCTTATGATCGGTGACGTCGTCCGGAAACTGCAGGGGCAGGCCGCCCGCCGTATAGGTTCCGAGATCGAGAAGGCTGACCCTGTCGAAGCTGCTTCCGGCGAGCGCCGGCTCATGCTTGCTCGCCATGTCGGAGAGGGACAGGGCTCCACGCACCTCAGCGTATGCACCAAGTGTTGCCGTGAAGGTCTTGCTGATCGAACCGATCTCGAAAAGCGTATTCTCGGTGACCTTCTGCCCGCTCTCTTTCGAGGCGATGCCATAGCTGAAGAAATGGCGCTTGCCGTTGATCGTGACCCCGACGGCTATTCCGGGAACGTCGTTTTCCTGCATGACGGGCCGGATTGCGTCGCCGACGGCGCTTTCGAGCCGGTTCTGGTCATCCTTATCGGCGTAGGCGTTGGCCGCGAAGAGAAGAGAGGCGGTGGTGATAATTCCTAGCTTCGGAATAGAAATATTTCTCATGGCAAATACAGTATCCTCATGGTCATGATAGGCCGCCGCGGCTGACTAGGGCATGCGGTGAATGCAGGCGAGGCACGGCAGGGCGGTTGGCGATTTCATGTCAGTGACGCAAAAGCCTGCCAGCGTGACAATAGGATCGTCATTCCGTGTTCCACTTCAGGTTTGGTTGACGAGAGGCGAAGGCCACCGCCTACCGCTGATCGCCGGGCTCGCCGGCGCTTCTCGAAGCGGACTATGCCGGGGACGCTTGCCCCAGGCAAATGATCAATTTTGGGCTTAGCCATGAGAAAAATTTGAGCATTGAGGGACAATGTGCGGGGGAGATTGGCAGGCGATGATCCGCAAACGAGTGCCTTCGCCAGCGGCTTCGACGCCACCGCGCCTTGAATCGCGCCGATTTCTCCCTTAAATCTCCAGCATCCGTCATTTCAACAGGAAGTGTGCAGCAATGGATACCAACCCGATCGCAACGCCAAATCGCCTTGCCACCGGGAGTCTGTCTATCCATGCCTGCAGCCATTACCCTTGCCAATCTTTCGTGGTCCACGCCTGACGGGCGGCCGCTTTTTTCAAATCTTGACTTAAGTTTCGGGCCGGAGCGCACGGGGCTTGTCGGGCGCAACGGCGTCGGCAAGACGACGCTGCTGAAGCTCGTTTCCGGTGAAATCCGGCCGCAGGCAGGCGCCGTTTCCTTCGGCGGCAGCCTTGGCGTGCTTTCGCAGGCCGTTCAGGTCGGGCCGGAGGAGACTGTCGCGGATCTCTTCGGGGCGAGCGAGGCGCTTGCGATCCTGCGGCGGGCCGAGGCGGGTGAGGGGACGGCGGAGGAGATTGGCTCGGCGGACTGGACGCTGGAGGCGCGGCTTGCTTCGGCGCTCGATCGGGCCGGGCTCGATGCCTCTCCGGAAACGCGGCTTGCGGCGCTCTCGGGCGGGCAGCGGACGCGGGCGGGGCTTGCGGCGCTGATCTTCGGCGAGCCGGATTTCCTGATCCTGGACGAGCCGACCAATAATCTCGATCGCGAGGGCCGAGAGGCGGTGATTGAGCTGCTGGCGGACTGGAGGGCGGGGGCCATCATCGTCAGCCATGACCGGGAACTGCTCGAAACCGTGGATGCGATCGTGGAGCTGACATCGCTTGGTGCCGCGCGCTATGGTGGCAACTGGAGCCAGTATCGCGAGCGCAAGGCGCTCGAACTCGCGGCCGCCGAGAGCGATCTCGCCGATGCAGAGAAGCGTGTCGCGGACGTGGCGCGTAGCGCGCAGGCGACCGTCGAGCGGCAGGCGCGGAGGGACAGCGTCGGCAGAAAGAAGGCGGCGAGGGGTGACATGCCGCGTATCGTTGCCGGCGGATTGAAGCGGCGCAGTCAGGAGACCAGCGCTGAGAAGGCGCGGCTTGCCGAACGGCGGCGGGCGCAGGCACTGGAGGATGCGGCGGCGGCCCGCAAGCGCATCGAAATCCTGCAGCCGCTTTCCGTGAAGTTGCCGCCGACGGGATTGCCGGCCAATAAGGTCGTGTTGAAGATCGACGGTGTGACTGCCGGCTATCTCGCGGAGCAACCGGTTCTTCGCGACCTGTTGTTCCAGATCACCGGACCGGAGCGCGTTGCCGTGACAGGGCCGAACGGCTCGGGCAAGACGACCCTGCTTTCGCTCATTACCGGAGAGCTTGAGCCTTGGGCAGGGACCGTCTCGGTGATGACTGCGTTTGCCATGCTCGACCAGCGGGTGAGCCTGCTCGATCCTTCGATCTCGATCCGCGACAACTTCCGGCGGATAAACCCGGAAGCCGACGAGAATGCCTGCCGGGCGGCCCTTGCTCGTTTCATGTTCAGGGCCGATGCGGCGCTGCAGATCGTCTCGACGCTGAGCGGCGGGCAGCTCCTGCGGGCAGGGCTTGCCTGCGTGCTCGGCGGGCCGAAGCCGCCTTGCCTGCTGATCCTCGACGAGCCGACGAACCATCTCGACATCGACTCGATCGCCGCTGTCGAGGCGGGCTTGCGTGCCTATGACGGCGCGCTCCTAGTCGTCAGCCATGACGAGGTGTTCCTGGAGGGGGTCGGGGTGTCGCGCCGGCTCGAGCTCGGGGAGCGGGTGTAGGCCGGAATTGGGCTGGGCGAAACTCCGCTCTCCTGCGCTTGTCGCAAGAATCCAGCAGCGCCGTGTCCACGGCGCAGGAGACTCGTCTTTTTCCGTCGATGGTGAATGGTGGGACACGTCTTTGTTCTGTTTCCACCACTGCGGACCTCCGGGAACGTCGATTGGCTGACAGGAGTCCTTTCGCCGTGCGGACGCACGGCGGCTGGATTCCTGTGACAAGCACAGGAAAGAGGGGAGTGTGGGGAAGCCCTGTGCCAGACAACTGCCTCTGAGTTGCCGGAGGCCGGTGTCGAACATTTGCGGACGCCATGGAGCGCGCAGGAAGCAAGGGCGAGGCGCGTTCGGGCGCCCGTCCATTGTTGCCGCGCTGCCGTCCTAAAGCCTGTCGCGTGAAAAGAGATTCACGCGACAGGCTTTAGGCTATTGTTTTCATGCATGTCGTTGTCGCAAACCGCTGCACACTTTTGCGCGACATGCACTAGTCGAATTTCTCCGTGGCATCGGCCTTGCCCTGCACCCAGTAGCCGGAGGCCTTGATCCAGCTCAGCGGGTAATCCCTCTGCTTTGTCAGGTACTCGCGGACGGCGCGGGCGACGGATGCTTCTGCCGCGATCCAGATGAAGGTTTCCGGATGGATGTCCACGCGGGCAAGACTGTCGAGAAGCCCTGTGACATCGGTCGCATCGGAAAGAGGCCTATGGACCCAGTCGCAGGTCAATGCCGCCTGTGTGTCGAAGGTCTGCTGCTCCAGGGGACCTGCAACTGCCGCAACGACGGTGATCGTGGTTTCGACACCGGCCTCCTCTAATCGGCGGCCGATTGCCGGCAGCGCGGTTTCGTCGCCGATGAGCAGCCATCGCTTCACGCTGTCGGAGACGACCGCGGAACCGCGAGGCCCGCCGATCTCAAGGCTGTCGCCCGGATTGGCGGCGATTGCCCATTGCGTCACCGGTCCGGCATCGTGCAGGGCAAAATCGATGGTGAGCGTTCGTGCGGTCCTGTCATATCGACGGGGCGTGTAATCGCGGCGCTCTTCGGCGCCATCGCCGGCCGGCACGATGATCTTGATGTGATCGTCTGGCGCCAGGCTGGTGAAATCCTCGAGCGCATCGCCGGTCAGGGTGATACGCCGCATGGCGGGGGTCACGTCCACGATGCTGACAACAGTCAGGGAGCGCCTTTTAAGCTCGTGACGCACCCGCTCGATCTTTGGGCCGGGTAGTACCTGAAATGGGGAGCGATTATTATCCATGTGTCCTTCCGAGGCTTCCGCCTCGATCCGCAGGACACAGTCGCGCAGATCGAAGCCGCAGAACCGTTCGATCATACGCGTTGAGTGACGTTAACGCTTACGTGGCCGAGCGAGCTCGACCAGTGACGCTGTTTCTTAGCCAAGGCCGGCGACATATGCAACCGCCAAGGGTACGCAAATTTCTAACGTTGCTTAAGTTTAACTTTTAGGCCCGGCGGCTGTCGGGCACAGTTCTCGGTGAACGACATTGACCGCACTGGCAGCCCGTGCCGCAGTCGCCATAGGCAGAGAAGGGAGGCATGATCATGGACAGCAAGATCCAAGAGGTACTCGACATCTACCACGAGATGATCCGGGCGGAGCAGAACAGCCCACGCGAGACTCCTCCCGGCGGTCGCGACGGCGGCCAGGACCGTAGGCTGCGCGCCGTCGGCCCCGAGGCCGGCCAGTTCATCAATATCCTGGCGGCAAGCCTGCCTGCGCCGACGATCCTCGAACTTGGTACGTCCTTCGGCTATTCGGGGATCTGGCTGGCGGAGGCGGCACGAAGGTCCGGCGGCCGGCTGATCACCATGGAACTGCACGACTACAAATCCGCCCATGCCAAGGAGATGGCGGAGAGGGCAGGGCTTGCTGAGCATATCGAGTTCAAGATCGGCGATGCCGTCGCGATGATCGGAGAGCTTTCCCCAGGGATCGACTTCGTGCTCGTGGACCTCTGGAAGGATCTGTATGTGCCCTGCCTCGAGGCCTTCTACCCGAAGCTCAACCCCGGCGCGATCATCGTCGCCGACAATATGCTCCGCGGGGGCGACGACAATGTCAGGCAATATGGGCAGGTCGTTCGCGCCAAGTCCGGCATCACCAGCGTGCTGCTGCCGGTCGGCAACGGGCTCGAGGTCAGCCGGTTCAAGTAGGAGGCTGCGCGTCGGCGGTGCGATCAGGTGACCGCCAGCACGGCTCCGGTGTCGTGCTGGCGCACGAAATCCACGCGATTCCCATTCCAATGGTAGCTGTAGTGGCGTCCCTGGAGCGGGATCGTGATGGCATCCGGCCAGAAGATGCCGATACAGCGCCCGCCCGGCATGCGGACGCTGTTCCACAGGAGACCATCGCTTCCGTCCGCCCTGAGGGCGCGCCCTTCGGCTTGCGAGACAGTGTAATCGTCCGGGTGCAGCACGTCGGGCACTGCGTTGACGTCATCGAGGTTGCGATCGACACTGCCGATCAGGACACGAAAGTCCGACGTCCAGCCGGGATCCTCGCTCGTGGCGCGCATGAATTTCTCATGGTGATAAATGGTCTCGGCAAGCGCGACCTCCTCACTCTCGCCGGCATAGTAGACCCCGTAGCTGCCATCCGAGAACCGGCTGGGCCGCAAGATCGAGCAATGGACGAAAGGAGCCATGATGAGGCTCGCGCCGGGGCCGGAAACTCGCCGCGCGGCGGGAACCTTGCCGAGGTCGCCGACCTCGAACCGGATGCGCGGATTTGTCTTCTCCTCGATCGCGACAAGGGCCTCCCAGTCACGGGGGTCGGCGATGTCCTCGAAGAGATCGACCGGCGGATGAATGGAGCGGATGATGCGATAGGTCTGCTGCCAGCGAATGCGGCCGCGGACCGCAAGCCCACTTACCATGCACCACGCTCCGCATCGATCCATTCGCGCATGGCGGAAAGATCGGACATTTCTCCACGGAGCATCAGGTCGAGTGCCGACTGGCCGCCGAACGCGGTGTTGGGCTTGCGGATCCAGGCATAGCCGCGGGCGGGCTCCTTGAACAGGTAGCGCAGACCCTTGTGGATGCCCATCAGATGCGCCATCCGCATCCGAAGGTCACGGTCGATCCTGCCGATGCTCCCTTCCTTCCAGCGCGCCCATGTGCGCGGGGACATGCCGCCGAGAAGGATGCAAGCCTCGGCATCGGTCAGATCCCAGACCTTGAAAAGATTGACCGTGGTCCGTGCCAGCGCGCCGGCTTCCTCATCGGTAATGACAGGTGTTTCGGCTGCCGCGGGCGTGGCAATGATGGGTCGAAGCTGCATTTCACGCCTCCCTTTCTGGCAAAGATATAGCATGTATTTGCCAATTGGCAATGGGCGACAGGTGAAGGGCAGAGAGGACTCTGGCGTCTTGATCATGCCGGCGCGATGGCGTTGACGTGCACGCCGCTTTTGGTGAAACTATGAGGAGAGAACGTGTGACGGGATGGTGTGGTGTCGGGCTGCGGTGCAGGCCCCTCATCCGCCCTCCGGGCACCTTCTCCCCGCAGGCGGGGCGAAGGTGGAGTCGCGCCCTCCGTCGTCCCTTGCCAACCGCGATAGTGAGGCTCACATGGCACGCGATGATCACGCCGAAGATTGGTTCATGAAGCTTGTCGGCCAGAATGGCTCGAATGTAGGTATGGGCCGGTTTTTAGGCGCAGTTGCGGTCTTCATTCTCGTGTTCGGCACGATCATGTGGGCCATCTGGCCGAGCTGATCAAATCGATGCGCACCCAAGTTCACGCAGCGATGGTGAATGTGTTGGAGATCCCGGCCCGCTCTTCGGAACGGGTCACTTATATGCGGCATATCTTGCCTACAGCGCCGTGCGTCTTATCAGACGCACAAAGGTCGCTGTAGCACTTTGAATTGCTGCATGTTTTTATCCTTAAATCGGTTCCGATTTAAGGAAACATGCAGTAGCCACCAACGAGCTCCCTTTGTTACGCGCCCGCGGCTGCCTGCATATCCATCCAGACCGCTTCGAAGATATGGCCGTCCGTGTCCTCGAAGGCGCGGTTATACATCCAGCCCATGTCCATGCGCTCCCGGATGTCGGGCTTGCCGCCGGCGGCCGCGGCAGCGTCGGTGATGACGTCGACGTCCTCGCGGTTATCGAACGTGAGAGCGATCAGCACCTCGGTGGTCTTGCTCGTATCGGCGATCTCCTTGGGCGTAAAACTCGAGAAAAAGTCGGTTGCCAAAAGCTGGAATGTGATGGTGTCGGACCAGTTCATCGAAGAGGCTCTGTCGTCGCTGAATTGCTCGTTCTTCGTGCAGCCGATCGCCTCGTAGAAGCGGGTGGCGGCGGCAAGGTCTTTTACCGGCAGGTTCACAAAGATCATTTTTGGCATTGCTGTTCTCCCTTTTCGGTTTCGAAGGATATCTTCCGCCTCACACAAGCTCCCGCATGATTGTGTCGTCGGGATGAAGGTGGAACCCCTCGGTCGGATCGATGAAATTTCGAACGAATAGCCTGACTATCGGTCTATCACGGATCGACACGCTTGTTTCGTCTGTCCGGCAGTAAATTGAGCGTTTCACCTCTAATCTACTGATTTTTATAGCGCCTTCTTGTTTTACACAGATGCGCTTGACACATTAATGACCGTGGATATACAAGAGGTCATACCACGGTAGGAAAGATACATGACGACCGGTAACTCAATTCGCAGGGCATCACAAGAAGCAAGTGCGCACGGCCGCGTCGTGGCATTTCTGCGCGACCAGTTGCTCTCGGGTGAGTTGAAGGCCGGCGATCTCCTGCTTCCCGAACGAGAGCTGGCGGCGCAGCTCAATGTCAGCCGTCCCGTGCTGAGGGAGGCGCTGAGAGCGCTCGCCATGGTCGGCGCGGTCGAGATCCGTCATGGCGTCGGCACGGTCGTGAAGCGTCCGGACGTCACGGCGCTCGGAGATGTCTTCAGCTTCATGCTCGCGCATCAATCCGATGTGATCGGCGACATCATGGAGGCGCGAAAGGCAATAGAGCACCATGCCGTGCGGCTCGCTTGCCAGCGGGCCACGGAACAGGATTTCTCGCGGCTGACCGACGCGCTCGGCGAGATCATCGAGACGATCCATGATCCGCAGGCCGGCGGTCTCGCCGACTTCCGTTTCCACGAGGCCATCGTCCAGGCGTCTCATTCGCCGACGCTTGTGACGATCTATGCCTCGATCGCGCAGCTGATGATGCGTTCGCATCTCGATCGCCGCGAGAAAATCATCCAGGTCGAGGGGATCGAGGAATTCCTCGTCGATCACCACAGGCTGATCCTCGACGCTCTCGTGGCGAGAGATCGGATCAAGGCAGACGAACTTCTGGATAAGCACTTCGAAATCGGCGCGGATTTTCGCCGCAGGGCAAGCCTTCGCGTCATCGGTTCGGCCGCTGCCGATCCAACCAGATAATCGGTTCCATCCCAAAGAAGCGAGCATAAAATGAACATTGTCATCGGCAGCGATCACGCCGGCTTTCCACTCAAGGCGAACGTCGTCGCGTTCCTGGAAGAGGGCGGCCACAAGATCGAAGACATCGGCAGCTTCACGCCTGATCCCGTGGATTTTCCGGATATTGCGCGCCTGCTCTGCGACAAGGTCCGCAGCGGCGCTGCTGAACGCGGCATCCTCGTCTGCGGCACGGGTGTCGGCGCCGCCATCGCCGCCAACAAGATCAACGGTATTCGCGCGGCTGTCTGCCACGACGTCCATTCCGCTCACCAGAGCGTCGAGCACGATGACGTCAATGTCATGTGCATCGGCGCCCAGATCGTCGGCCCATGGCTCGCCCGTGACCTCGTGGCGGCCTATCTCGGCGCGGAATTCGACCGCAACGAGGATTTCGTGCGCCGCGTCGAAAAGCTTGCCGCACTCGAAAAGGGCGAGTGACAAGGCGACGGAATAGCAGTCAAACAGGGAGGAATGACAGGATGGCGCAGGAACGGCTGCCGGAGGTGGCATTTATCGGACTTGGCGTGATGGGACGCGAAATGGCGGGCCATCTCGTGAAAGCCGGCTTTCCGGTCAAGGCATTCGATATTTCCGAGAGCGCCTGCGAAGCGCTGGCGCAGTTGGGCGCAGAGCCTTGCGCATCCGTCGCAGTCGCCGTCCGCAACGCCGACTTCGTCATATCCATGCTGCCGAACACACCGCAGGTCGAGGAGATCGTCTACGCCGACGGCATCCTCGCCAACATGAAAGCCGGCAGCGTCTTCATCGACATGAGCACGATCTCGCCTGAGGCGACGCGCAAGATGGCGCGCGATCTTGCTGGCCGCGGGATCTCCATGCTGGACGCGCCGGTTTCGGGCGGCCCGATCGGAGCAAAAAACGCGGAGTTGTCGATCATGGCCGGCGGAGAACGGGAAGCCTTCGACCGTGCCCAGCCGGTTCTGAAGACCATGGGAGCAACGATCACGCATGTCGGCGAATCCGGGGCCGGCCAGACGGTGAAGCTGTGCAACCAGCTGGTCTGCGCCGTCAACATCCAGGCGGTCTGCGAGGCTCTTGCCCTAGGCCGGGCGAGCGGCGTCGACCTGTCGCAGATGCGCGACGTTCTGCTCGGCGGATCGGCCTCGTCCTGGATGCTCGACAAGCTGGGGCCGGCGATGATCGCCGGCGACGCAGGCGCGGGTTTCCGTATCGATCTGATGCTGAAGGACCTTCGCCTCGTACTCGAGATGGCCGGGCAGAAGGACGTTCCCCTGCCTGCAACCGCGCTTGTCACATCGCAGTATGTCGAGGCGCGAGCGCATGGCGAAGGCGCAAACGGCAATCAGGCGCTCTTCCGCGTCTACGACCGCATGACGGGGCAGGACAGCCAGCGCGCAACCGCGGCGGAAGACCGTCCATGACCTTCGACTTCTCCGTTGTCCTTCTGCGCTGGGACATGCTGCTCCACGGACTTGGCCTCACGGCCAAGCTCGCGCTCATCACCACGCTCACGGGCTTCGCAATCGGCACGGCCTTTGCGATCGCGCGCCGATCGGGAGGACCGGCTCTTCGCGGCGTGGCGGCGACCTATGTGGAAAGCATCCGCAACACGCCGTTCCTGGTTCAGATCTTCGTCATCTATTTCGGGTTATCGAGCCTCGGCTTTTCCTTCTCGGCGATCGTCGTGGCCGTGATCGCGCTGACGATCAATGTCGGGGCCTATACCGCGGAGATCATGCGCGCCGGCTTCGACTCCATTCAGAAAGGCCAATGGGAGGCCGGCGAATGCCTTGGGCTCTCGCCGGTCCAGCTCTATTGGCATGTCGGTCTGCGACCGGCCATGGAGCGGGTCTATCCGGCGCTCACCAGCCAATTCATCCTGTTGATGCTGGCCTCGTCCGTGACATCGCAGATTTCCGCCGAGGAGCTCACCGCTGCCGGCAACTTCATCCAGTCCGACACCTATCGGCCGTTCGAAACCTACATCGTGGTCGCTCTGCTCTATCTCGGCCTGTCGCTTGTCATGCGGGCGGGTTTCTGGGCGCTGGGGCTGGCGCTGTTCCCCCGCCGGCGGCGGCTCGGAACGCCCCTTTGAACGGGACGTGATCCATGACGACAGCCTTCAACATCAACCACTTCGAGTTCCTTCTGGTCGGCGCCTGGTGGACGATCGTGCTCACGGCGATGGCGTTCATCGGCGGCGGCGCGGTCGGATTTCTCGTGGCATTGGGGCGCATCGCACCCGCGCGCGCCGTCCGCATCGCGACCTCCGGCTATGTCCAACTCGTCCAGGGCACGCCGCTGCTGGTCATCATGTTCATCGTCTATTTCGGCCTGCCGACGCTCGGCTTTTCGATAACGCCGCTCTTTGCCGCTGGTCTTTCGCTCACAATCTACGTAAGCGCCTATCTGGGGGAGATATGGCGGGGCTGCCTGGAATCCGTTCCGAAAGCCCAGTGGGAAGCGGCCGAATGCCTGGCGCTCTCAAAGCCGCAGCGACTCTTCAAGGTCATCCTGCCGCAGGCAATCCGCATCGCCACGCCGCCGACGGTCGGTTTCAGCGTGCAGATCGTGAAGAATACATCGCTTGCCTCGGTCGTCGGCTTTGTCGAGCTCACCCGGGCCGGCCAGCTCATCAACAACTCGATCTTCGAGCCGTTCCTCATCTACCTGATCGTTGCAGGCCTCTACTTCTGCCTCTGCTTTCCGCTCTCGGCCTTCAGCCGCCGCCTGGAAGTGAGAGGTCCGAGAATGCGGGCCAGCATCAAACCAGCCACCCAGAGCTGAGAGTTTCGAAAGGCACATCATGCCAATGATCAAGCTTAAAGAAGTCAAGAAAAGCTTCGGCGCAGTGACCGTGCTGCAGGGGGTGACGTTTTCGGTCAACAAGGGCGCGGTCGCCGCCCTCATCGGTGCAAGCGGTTCCGGCAAGAGCACCGCGCTCAGATGCATCGACAGGCTGGAAGTCATCGACAGCGGCGAGATCATGGTCGCGGACCACCGGGTTCATGATCCCAAGCTCGACCTGCGCAAGCTCAGGCTCGACGTGGGCATCGTCTTCCAGAGCTACAACCTCTTTCCGCATCTGACGATCGAAGAGAACGTGATGCTCGCCCCACGCTCGGTCAAGAAGATCGCGCGGCGCGAGGCCCGGGAGCTTGCGCATCAGGCGCTGAAGCGCGTCGGCCTCGGCGACAAGATTGAGAACTACCCGGAGCAGCTCTCGGGCGGGCAACAGCAGCGGGCTGCGATCGCGAGATCGCTCGCCATGGAGCCGAAGGTGATGCTGTTCGACGAGGTGACGTCGGCACTCGACCCGAAACTGACAGGCGAAGTGCTGCGCGTTATTGAGCAGCTCGCCACCAGCGGAATGACGATGATCATGGTGACTCACGAGATGAACTTCGCTCGCAAGGTCGCTAACCAGGTCGTCTTCATGCATCGCGGCCGTGTGCACGAACAAGGCACTGCCGCAATCCTCAACGAACCGGCAACGCCCGAGTTGAGGGAGTTTCTCAGTCACGATCTTTGACAGAAAAAATCAAACAGGAGGAGAAAACATGAAATTTGGAAAGACCTTGGCTCTCTTGAGCATGGCCGGAGCCCTCATCGTGTTCCAGACCGTTGCCGCGTCGGCTGACGCTCTTAAGGATATCACGGCGGCGGGCAAGATCCGCATTTCGACCGACCTCGCCATTCCGCCTTCGGGAATGCTCGACGCGAACCTGAAGCCGGTCGGCTCCGACGTGGAGACCGCCGAACTTCTTGCGAAGGACTGGGGACTTCAGCTGGAATTCATTCAGACGACCGGCGCCACCCGCATTCCGAACCTGCAGACCAACAAGGCGGACATCGTCATATCGACCCTCTCCGTGACCCCCGAGCGCCAGCAAGTCATCGATTTCTCCACGCCCTACGCGGGCCTTCTGTCGGTGATTGCTGCACCTGCCGACTCTCCGATCAAGGACTGGGCTGACCTGAAGGGCAAGACGGTGACCGTGACCCGCGGTACCACGCAGGATACGGAACTGACCAAGCTCGCAGCCGAACGTGGCTTCAACGTCACCCGCTATGACGACGACGCCACGATGGTGACCGCGGCCGTTTCCGGCCAGGCTGCCATCATCGCGACGTCCGCGACGCTCGTGAAGCAGATTCACGACAAGAACAAGGAAAAGGCATTCGAGCCAAAGATTACGATCCGCGTTCTCAATCTCGCGATCGGCGTGCGCAAGAACGAGCCGGAACTGCTCGCCAAGCTCGATGACTGGATCAAGACGAACCTGAAGAACGGCAAGCTGAACGATATCTATCAGAAATACCACGGAAGCCCGCTACCGAAGGAAATCGTCGAGGTGCAATAGTTTTGTGCAAGTTAGAGCGCCATCCGTCTCTCAATCAAAAAATTAGAACGGTATGGTTTCATCCTTGAATTGGTTCCGAATTTAGGAGTCATTCAGCAGAGCGGTTCAGCTTTCATGGAAGCGAGCCGCTCTAATTTTTTGTTTTACCAGATGCTGATCATCCAAAGGAGACCGGCTTGACGACGACGCTTCGTATCGATCCGTTTCCGTCGAATGACGAGATGAATGTGCTTTGGGCCGCTGCTTGGAATGAGGCGACGCCCAGGGATTTCTCCGGCATTCTGTCCCGCAGCCTCGCCCACGTCCGCGCCTATGACGGGGATCGGCTTATCGGCTTTGTGAACGTAGCGTGGGATGGAGGCATCCACGCATTCATTCTCGATACCTGTGTTCATCCCGAATTGCGAAGGCAGGGGATTGCGACACGTCTGGTGAAGGAGGCCGAGAGGGTTGCGCGCGAGCGGGGGGCGCGTTGGCTGCATGTCGACTTTGAGGAAAATCTTCGTGCGTTCTATCAGGCCTGCGGCTTTCGGCCGACTGATGCGGGTTTGATCAAGCTTAAATAGGGCGATCCCAACAAAGAAATCGCCACCTGCCCATAAGTACTAATTTTGAAAGTAACTGCATCCAGATTTACAATTGCTAACTCAAGGCGCGGTTGTATTGTTTTTGGTAAAATGTTGCTGCAGAGGTTGTCGCGACCTCACGCTGGCCGATGGAAAAATACCTCCATCTCCAGGGTCGCATTTCACTTGATCGAGGGGTTGATCATGCATAGACGACTGGTCCTGGCAGCATTGCTGCCGACCTGTATCGTGGCTTCATGCACTAAAGCCAACGACGACCTTGAAGTGAGCATGGCCCGCCCGGTTTCAGCCGGATTGCAGCAGGTGATGCCAAAACAGGCGGACGCGGCACAGCGGCAGAACAGTCCTAAGGCGGGCGAGGAAGAGGATGCCGCGCTCCGTGCCTATCGCGCGGAGATCCAGAAACGACTGAACGCCCTTGGCTTCGATGCCGGAGATCCCGACGGTATGTTCGATTCAAGGTCGCGACAGGCGATAGCGGCATATCAACGAAGCATCGGACAAGCGGCAACGGGAAAGATCACGGTGGCGCAGATCGTCACTCTCTACGAGCGCACGAACGGGCGCGATGGAGCGGCCCCGGCCAGCCCCAAGGTCAATTCTTCCGAAAGCCGGACGCCGCTGGCGGGCACCGTCCTCAACGCCGCCGCTAGCGCAAGGGACGGGGCTGCCGCAGCAACGGACGCGAAGGTGACGGGAACCATCGGCTTGCCAACGAACGAAGTCGCCGCGATCGCGACGGAACAGTCTGCGGAAGGCACGATCGGCCGGCAAGAACTCCCGGCGGAGCAAGCCGAGGCCGGAGCGCAGTCGGCAGCCGCAACAGGATCGCAAGCCAATGCTGTGATGAACACGACGATCAGGGAAGCGGTCTGCAGAAATGACGAGAGTGCGCTGCAATCCGTGGAGACCGTCATAGATGCTGGAATACTCGACAAGAATGCAGCCATTGCCGCAGTCGATGCCTCAATCAGGATGTGCATGACCGCTGGCGAGACACCGAGGAAGTTCCTCCTCTCCCTTGCCGGAAAAGATATCAGCATACCGTACTGGATGGATTTGCCGGGATACCTGCATGGCGACCCCAAGGATCTGCCGTTCGGACATGTTCCGCTGAAGCCGACGAGCTCAATCCGGTTTCTGGTGACGGGAACCTATCCGCAGATGGTGATGATGATGAGCTTCGGGACGAGCGACCAGACCTATTTCAGAGATGATTCCGCATTCGCGAGCCTTGCTCCCGCTGCGATCAACAAGCGGGATTGCCTGGGATTCACGCCGCTGTTCTATGCGTCGAACATGGGGAACTTCGGCTTTCTCAAATGGCTTCTCGACAATGGGGCGGATCCCAACATGCCCGTACCTTTTGTAACCGACGGTCCCGGTCTTGTTGCCGGGGGCGCAAGTCAGTCGGGGCTGCCAACCGAGTATGGATGCGTCGACAACGGGCCGAACGCGGCGCTGATGGAATCCTATAAGACGAATAACGAGCTCGTGCCGGTGTGGACCTATGCTCTGAGGCAGATCAATGCAGCTTCCGGCAAGGCGAACTTCAGGATCATGGCGGAAATGCTGGCCAGAGTGTCGTCCGTGCCAGCGACCACCCTGGCAGATGTCATAGATTCCAAATCATGGAACATCGACATCAATGCCGAGGAGGACGTCGCGATGATCAAGATGCTCGCGGAGAAGGGGGCAGACCTGAATGCGCCTCTGCGTGATGGACGCAGGCCTATGGCCTCATGGATTCAGCAGGGGATCAACCCGGAAAGCCTGCGGCAATTGATGTTTATAGGTGCGCGGCTGTAGTTGGGGGGTTCTTCACTGTCCGAACCGGATAGATGGGTAACAGAACGGACCGGCTACATAGGGGACAGTACCCTGGTGGCCGTGAGGGACGACGGAGGGTGCGACTTCCCTTCTCCCCAGCGGGGAGAAGGTGGCCCGAAGGGTCGGATGAGGGGGTTTCGCCGCACGGCACTGTCCTTCGCTTGCGCTCCGGACGCTCGTCGCTTTTGCTCCTCGCCCCCCTCATCGCCTCGCGCTGCTCGGCACTTCTCCCCGCTGGGGAGAAGGGGGAGCAAGTGGTGGGCGAGGGGACGACTATCCGGTGCGCGGAGGCCATTTGCCGCCATCATCAGACACATCGCCCACGTATCAACCGCGCAGGCCGGGAGCCTCCTGGCCGGTGCGGGCGACGTATTCCGTGTAGCCGCCGCCATATTTGTGGATGCCGTCGTGGGTCAGTTCGAGCACCCGGTTGGATAGTGCCGCCAGGAAGTAGCGGTCGTGTGAGACGAAGAGCATGGTGCCCTCGTATTCGGAGAGCGCCTTGATGAGCATGTCCTTCGTGTCGAGATCCAGGTGGTTGGTCGGCTCGTCGAGCACCAGGAGGTTCGGCGGGTCGAAGAGCATCATCGCCATGACGAGGCGGGCCTTTTCACCACCCGACAGCACCCGGCACTTCTTTTCAACGTCGTCGCCGGAGAATCCGAAGCAGCCGGCGAGCGCACGCAGCGACCCTTGTCCCGCCTGCGGGAAGGCATCTTCCAGTGACTGGAACACGGTGCGTTCGCCGTCGAGGAGGTCCATGGCATGCTGCGCGAAATAGCCCATCTTCACGCTGGCGCCGAGGGCGACGCTGCCCTCGTCCGGCTCCGCGGCGCCCGCCACAAGCTTCAGCAAAGTGGACTTGCCGGCGCCGTTAATGCCCATGATGCACCAGCGCTCGCGGCGGCGCACCTGGAAATCCAGCCCGGCATAGATGCTGCGATCGCCATAGCCCTTGTGCACGTTCTTGAGGCTTACCACGTCCTCGCCCGAGCGCGGCGCCGGCTGGAACTCAAATGAGACCAGCTGGCGGCGCCGGGGTGGCTCCACCCGGTCGATCTTCTCCAGTTTTTTGACACGGCTTTGGACCTGCGCGGCATGCGAGGCGCGCGCCTTGAAGCGTTCGATGAACTTGATTTCCTTGGCAAGCATCGCCTGCTGGCGCTCGAACTGGGCCTGCTGCTGCTTCTCGTTCTGCGCCCGCTGCTGTTCGTAGAAGGCGTAGTCGCCCGAATAGGCGGTCAGTGCGCCGCCGTCGATCTCGATCACCTTGGTGACGATGCGGTTCATGAACTCGCGGTCGTGGGAGGTCATCAGCAACGCGCCGTCATAACCCTTCAGGAACTCCTCCAGCCAGATGAGGCTTTCCAGATCCAGGTGGTTGCTCGGTTCGTCGAGAAGCATGACGTCGGGGCGCATGAGAAGAATGCGGGCGAGCGCCACGCGCATCTTCCAGCCGCCCGAGAGCGCGCCGACGTCGCCATCCATCATCTGCTGGCTGAAGCTCAAACCCGCGAGTACCTCGCGTGCCCGACCCTCCAGCGCATAGCCGTCCAACTCCTCGTAGCGCGCCTGCACTTCACCGTAGCGCTCGATGATGCTGTCCATGTCGCCGGCCCGGTCGGGATCCACCATGGCGGCCTCCAGCTCGCGCAGTTCGGCGGCAACGGTGCTGACCGGACCCGCGCCGTTCATCACCTCGGATACGGCGCTGCGGCCTTCCATCTCACCGACATCCTGGTTGAAGTAGCCGATGGTGACGCCCTTATCGACGGAGACCTGTCCTTCGTCGGGGTGCTCCTGTCCCGTGATCATGCGAAAGAGCGTCGTCTTGCCGGCTCCGTTGGGACCGACGAGGCCGATCTTCTCGCCCCTGTTCAGCGCCGCAGAAGCCTCGATGAAGAGGATCCGGTGGCTGAGCTGCTTGCCGATATTTTCAATACGAATCATGTGCGATCGAGGCCCTGAGAACTGCGGCGCGCTTATGCCACGGGACGCAGGCTCTGTCGCAGATTTTCGGCATTATGATCTGAGGAATATTGCGGACTTCCGAGGATAAGTTCGGGCCAATCAAGGTCAGGCAGGGAAAATCAGCGGTCCAGCAGGTCTTGCCACAGCCTCTCGCCGATCATGCAGTCGGTGGCGGGTTGGTCGCCCGCAATTTTCTCCATCGTCGCCGGAGGACCAAGGCCGCTGATTTCCAGGACCAGCTTGCGGCGGACGGCAACGGCGAAATCCTCGATCTTGTGGACCGGCAGCACGAAGGAACCGGGGCCGCCGATTACGCAATCCGCATAATATTTATCGAGCCCGCCAGGCGCCCCGGAGGGCCTGAGCATGAGCGCAAGTCCGTTGATCACGAAGCCTGCGTCGATTGCCTTGTCGCGGGTCGGGGCGACCGGATTGCCGGCATTGTTGGTGCCGTCGCCCGAAATATCGATCACCTGCCGCGTGCCATGATAGGGACTGGAGACGAGCATGGCGGCGCCCTGGGCGATCGCGGTGGAGATCGACGTGCGGCGCTGCGTGCCGATCGGCCGCGCTTCGAGCTTTCCGGCAAAATCGATCGCATCCTGCTCCGTCTCGATCAGCTGCCAGTCGATGACGGAATCGGGCACCACGTAACCTGCCCATTCGAAATAGCTGATCGCGATGCGACCGGTAAGACCATCTTTGACCGCGTTGATGAATTCCCTGTGCCTGAGCGCTTCGACATAACCCTCGCGCTGGATGCGGATTTCCTCAAAGTCCATGGAGCGGGACGTATCGACCGCAAGAACCAGTTCCACGTCGACGTCGCCTCCTCCGGTCTGCGCTACCGTGGGGGAGGCGGCGGAAAGGCTCATGAGCACGGCGAGCGCTGTCAACATTGGCGATCCGATCACTCAGTCATCGAAGTCGCTAAACTGTAACACAGCTTTGTGCGAGGGCGACGCGCTGCGGCGTACCTGCCTTCAACTTTCAGTGATGTTCTATTCCGCAGACCTGGGGCGCGCTCGGATGCCGGTCTGGAATGATGTGTTTTCATCAAGATTGATGCCGCCAGAAAGCGGCTTCTCGCCTACGTTCTGATTTCGAAATGATGAGTTCGGGAGGATCGAATGAACATTTGGATCAAGGCCTGCAGGATTGACGACATTGACAGCGAGGACGTCATCCGCGTCGACCACGAAGGCAAGACTTTCGCCGTCTATCGGAGCCCTGACGACAATTATTACGCCACCGACGGCATGTGTACGCACGAGAAGGTGCATCTCGCCGATGGATTGGTGATGGACAACATCATCGAGTGTCCGAAGCACAATGGCAGGTTCGACTACCGTACCGGCGAGGCGAGGGGAGCCCCGGTCTGCAGCAACCTCAAGACCTATCCGACGAAGGTGGAAGACGGCAGCGTCTACCTTGGCCTGGAGTGATGCATCATGGAAGAATTCGTCATTGTCGGGGGAGGGCAGTGCGGGGCAAACGCGGCTCTCGCCTTGCGCGCCCAAGGCTTTGATGGCCGGATCACGCTGATCGGCGAGGAGCGGCATCTTCCCTACGAACGCCCGCCCTTGTCCAAGCAGCACCTGGCATCCGCCGCGGGCGCCGAGCCTCCTTTGATCACCAGCGGTTCGGTCCTTGCAGAGCGGTCGATCGGGGTGGTGACCGGCGATGCGGCTATCGGTCTTGACCGGGAAAGTCGCGTGGTTCAGCTGGCGAGCGGACGCAGCCTTTCCTACCATAGATTGTTGCTTGCAACCGGCTCTTCACCGCGGAGGCTTGCTTCGGTTGAAGGTATGGACCACGTCTTCTATCTGCGCACGCATGACGATGCGCAGGTCCTTTCAAGCCGGCTTTCCGCCGGAGGGCATCTGGCAATTATCGGTGCAGGTTTCATCGGTCTCGAACTTGCGGCGGCGGCGAGGCTACGAGGCCTGGAGGTGACGGTCATCGAGGCGCAGTCGCGCATCCTGATGCGCGGGGTTCCTGCCGCGATTGCAGCATATGTCCATGCATTTCACCAAGGGCATGGAGTGCGCATCATCTGCGGTGTCGGTATCGACCGGATCGCCAGCCATCCGGACGGCGTTACCGTAACGCTCAGTGGGGGCGAGGTTCTAAGTGCCGGCACTCTGGTGGTCGGAATTGGAGCGCAGCCCCGTTGTGATCTCGCCGAGCAGGCCGGACTTTCGATCGAAAACGGTGTTACCGTCGACGCTATGCTGCAAACAGCGGATCCGTCGATCTTTGCGGCGGGAGACTGCTGTTCCTTTCCCTATGACGGCAGGCGAATCCGGCTGGAGGCCTGGCGCAATGCGCAGGATCAGGGCGCGCATGCGGCGGCGAACATGCTCGGGGCGGGCAAGCCTTATGAAGCCGTTCCCTGGTTCTGGTCGGATCAGTACGACTTCACACTTCAGATCGCAGGCCTTTCCGACGGCGCGGCAACCACAGTGAGCCGTCAGATCGACGACGAGACGCTGATCCTGTTCCACCTTGCCGAGGATCGGCGCCTTCTGGCAGCAAGCGGATGGGGGCGCGGCAACCGGGTTGCCCGGGATATCCGGGTCGGCGAGATGCTGATTGCGCAGCGCGCCAGACCGTCTGCCGGGGAACTCGCTTCGCCTGCCGTGAGCTTGAAATCTCTGCTGTCGCGACCTTAAGGCGTGTCGCGTGAAAAGAGATTCACGCGATGGGCTTAGGCTGTCGCTGCATGTCGTTGCCGCAAAGCCGCTGCACACTTTTGCGCAACATGCATTAGAGGTTTTGCGCGCTGACCGTCATGAAGCGGACGGGATCGGTGATGATCTCGGTGCGGATGACGTCGAGCTTGCGCAGGATCATATCGACCGATCGACGCGCCTGTACTTCGGGCGCCTGATCGAGACAGATGTCCATCAGGCCCGATTCGAGATAGCGCTTCTTCTTTTCCGTCAGCTCGTGACCGACCCAGAATATGTTTCTTTGCCTTGCCCATTGCTGCAGGACGATTGCGACGCCTTCATCGCCGCCGCCTGCCGAATAAACACCGATGATGTCGGGGTCGCGGCGAAGTGCTTCGGCCAGCAGTTCGGCCGATTGAAGATCGTCATCCTGCCCCAGCATCACCAGCGACAGGAAATGGTCCGAGGCGCCTTTTTCGGCGATGTAATCCGAAAAACCCTGTATGCGCTCGCGGTGGTTCATATAGGTGCCGCTATGGCATATGGCGACCAGCGAGCCGCCTCGTGCTGCCAGCATTCCCGACATGTAATAGGCGGCGCTGCGGCCGGCGGCATAATTATCGATGCCGACATAGGGAACGTCCGGATGATCGCAACGGGTAACGACCTGCACGACTTCGACGCCCGAGGCGCGTACCCGCCGAAGGCTTTCAATAACGGTCGGATGGTCCTGCGAACAAATAATGAGGCCGGAGCGGCGGAAATTCGGATTGGCGATATGGTGCGCCATGCCGATCGGGTCGCTCTCCTTGATAAAGGTCCGATGGAGAATGACGGAGCGGTCCAGCGAGGCGGCGATCCGCTCGAAGGCCTGGTTCAGGCGGGCAAAGAAACTCGTTTCAGGCCGGACCAGAATGACCTCGATGCGGATCGTGCCGCGATAGATTTCCGTCGACCGCTCGCCATATCCAAGCTTCTTGGCTGCCCTGATCACCTTCTCAGCGGTTTTCTCGGTGACGCCGCCGCGACTGTTGATGACGCGCTCGACTGTCGCGATGCCGAGCTTCGCTTCGCGGGCGACATCCTGCAATGTCGTCTTTTTCATCAGCGCCTCCCAAATTTCCCCGCAACACACAAGCATTACAGCGCGTTTCGGGAAATGTCGCTGATGATGAAAACGCATCAAAACATCGATGTGACCGGACAAGGCTCTGCGCTAGCCTGAGTTCATGCGAGTTGGGAGGACCTTCCATGGACGATACACTTTACGGTAAGCGCAACAAACGCGGCGACTGGGCCCCTTTCAAGCTTTTGGAATATCCGCCAGTTTTCGTGTGGCCGCTTCAGCCGCTCCGGTTCCTGAAGTGGTTCTTCGGCTATCCGGGCTATCTGATGCCTTGGAACGTTTTCTATGCGGTGATCGGTACGCTGCTCTGGCTCTATGCCACGCCGTCTTTCGAGACGATGAAGACCTTCTCGATCGGCTGGATCGCCTATCTCTTGGCGCGCAACGCGGCCCTGGTGCTTGCCTTCTTCGGCATGTTCCACATGCGCCTCTACATACAGCGCAAGCAGGGCACGAGTTTCAAGTACAATGCGAAATGGCCCTCGGTCGGTAACGACGCCTTCCTGTTCAAAAACCAGACCGTCGACAACCTGATCTGGACCTTCGCGAGTGCCGTGCCGCTCTGGACGGCGTTCGAGGCGGCAACACTCTGGGCCTTCGCCAACAGCATCATCCCCTATGTTTCGTTCGCGGACCATCCCGTCTACTGCGCGATCGTCATGCTGCTGATACCGACCTTCCGGGACCTGCATTTCTATCTCATACATCGCCTGATCCACTGGCCGCCGCTCTACCATACGGTTCACAAGCTGCATCATAACAACGTCAATCCCGGTCCCTGGTCCGGCCTGGCGATGCACCCGGTCGAGCATCTCCTGTACTTCTCCGGTGTCCTCATTCACTGGATCGTGCCCTCCAATCCGGTCCATGCCATCTTCCATCTGGCGCATGCGGGTCTTGCTCCAGCCCCCGGCCATGTCGGCTTCGACAAGATCGTACTCGGGGAGGACAGTGCCATCGACACGCACGCCTATGACCATTACCTCCATCACAAGTATTTCGAGTGCAACTATGCCGATGGCGTGATTCCGCTCGACAAGTGGTTCGGCACCTTTCATGACGGCTCCGCCGAGGGGCAGGAGCGGATGGACAGGAGGTTCATGGAGCAGGCCCGTCGCCGCGAAGCAAAGAAGGCGCGCCGGCAGCAGCAGGCAGGCTGAATATCTGGCATCGCGATGGGAAAGGGTCCGGTTCATGCCGGACCTTTTTGTTTGCCATCATGCCGGAAAACTGCCCCCGATTGAGGGTTTTTCATCAATATTTCGGCGGACCGCCTCCTTTGTCGTGGCTAACCTTTGCCTGCGGCCGCCGAGTGCCGTGCTATCTCTGGGAGGAGAAGATGCTGAAATTTCTGACTACCAGCGCCGTTGCGCTGGTGCTTGCCTCGCAGGCGCATGCCGCCGACCGCATTGGTGTTTCGATGGGTACGCTGACCAACAACTTTCAGACCCTGATCGTGAACGGCATGCAGGACTACGCAAAGTCGATCGGCGTGGAGCTCCAAGTCGAGGACGCGACGACCGACGTCAACAAACAGCTCGATCAGGTTCGTAACTTCGCGGCAGGCGGCGTCTCGGCGATCATCGTCGACCCGGTCGACTCCGACGGAACGCCGGCTCTCAGCAAGGTTGCCGAAGACGCAGGCATCCCGCTGATCTACGTGAACGTACAGCCCACGGACCTGTCGACCCTTGGCAAGCAGCAGGCCTTCGTCGGCTCCAACGAGAGTGAATCGGGCACGCTTCAAATGAAGGAAGTCTGTCGAATGCTTGGCGGCAAGGGGAACATTGTTATTATGATCGGCGACCTGACCAGCCAGGCGGCACGCCAGCGGACGCAGGATGTCCATGATGTCGTCCAGACGCCCGAATGCAGTGGTCTGAAGGTCGTTCAGGAACAGGTTGGCAATTGGAGCCGCGTCAACGGCGCCGACCTCGTTTCGAACTGGTTGACGTCCGGACTCGAATTCGACGCCGTTCTCGCCAACAATGACGAGATGGCTCTGGGCGCTATCGCCGCGCTGAAAAACAGCGGCGCTTCGACCGACAAGATCATCGTCGCCGGCATCGACGCCACGCCGGAGGCGCTGCAGGCGATGAAGGCCGGCGATCTCAAGGTCACGGTATTTCAGGATGCAAAGGGACAAGGCAAGGGATCGATCGACGCTGCGCTGAAGGCCATACGGGGTGAGAAACTGGAGCGGGAGGTCTGGATCCCGTTCCGCCTCGTAACCCCGCAGAACATGGCGGACTTCGAACATCTCAACTGAAGCGGGCATGCTCATAGGCCTGTCGCGATGGTCACGACGCAGGAACAGCGTCGTGACCTGTCGGCATTGGGTACTCTTGCATTGCCCTCAGCGGATTGTGACTGATCTCGACGACAATTCCCGAAGGGCAAATTCCGTGGCACCGCTGCGCTCGGGAGCGTAGAGCCGCATTGCCTCCGCGCCTCCTCCCGAGGGAATCTTTTCTGGAATGCAAGGAGTTGCCAGTCTTGCAAAGAATGTCGACAGCGGCCGGGCGGCGATCGAGGCTGTCTGTGCCGGCACGGAGTCCAGCCCTATCGTCATCGCCAGGATGGCGACGGCGAAAAGTGAGAGGCCGACGGCGTGGTCGGATATCGCATGGCGACGGCGGACCAGATGCTCTTCCAAATAGTCCGGTTCCAGATCTCTGTCTTCGTTGCGCATGACAAACTCGCTTCGTTGGTTCAGATATCTGGGTTCCGCAACGAGGCCTCCCGGCATTCATTGCGGAACCCTTTTCTGCCTCTAGAGCGGCTCAGCGTTTCAGGGCTCTAAAAAGGCTGCATCTCCCTAGATCAGTTATGAAAGACTATTATTCTTGAGCGGCAGTTGCCGGATCCGCTTGCCGGTGGCGGCGAAAATGGCGTTCAGAACCGCCGGCCCGGCAACAGCGATGGTCGGCTCGCCGACACCGCCCCAGAATCCGCCTGATGGCATGATGATCGTCTCGACCGCCGGCATCTGTTCCATCCGCATCACCTCGTAGGTGTCGAAATTCTCCTGCTCGACGCGACCGCCATTGATCGTGCATTCGCCGTAAAGGCAGGCGGAAAGGCCGTAGACGAAGGATCCCTCGACCTGGCGCTCGACCTGGGCCGGGTTGACGACATGCCCGGGATCGGTCGCCGCGACGATGCGGTGGATCTTCAGCTGGCCGTCGGTGATGGAGATTTCGGCGGCGGCCGCGACGTAGCTGGCAAAGCCCATGATGTGCGCGAGGCCTCGGTAGATGCCCTGCGGCGCCGGCCTTTCCCAGCCGATGCGTTCGGCGACGGCTTCGAGAACCGCCAGATGTTTCGGATGGTCGGCCATCAGCTTCCGGCGGAAATCGAGCGGATCGATCCCGGCCTCATGGGCAAGCTCATCCATGAAGCTTTCGACATAGAAGGCATTCTGGTTGAGGTTCACGCCACGCCAGAAGCCGGGCGGAACCGGAGGATTGCGCATGGCATGGTCGATGAGGAGGTTGGCGACGGTATAGCC
This sequence comes from Sinorhizobium sp. CB7, assembly GCF_041357635.1. Classification (NCBI taxonomy): domain Bacteria; kingdom Pseudomonadati; phylum Pseudomonadota; class Alphaproteobacteria; order Hyphomicrobiales; family Rhizobiaceae; genus Sinorhizobium; species Sinorhizobium sp. CB7. The sequence goes on along the minus strand of NZ_JAULLL010000023.1, from coordinate 81,522 downwards.
GAAGACGCCCTCGCTGCCGCTTGCATTCAGCCCCTGGAAGACCACCGGATCGTGACCGTTTTCGCGAACGACCTGGGGGCGGAGGGAGGAGAGAATGGATTGGCCGCTGATACGCATGTGGAGCGCCGTCAGATTGCCGTCGGCATCGAGCGACGCCCGCATCCTGCACTGCGTCGTCGGGTGATAGGAGCCATGCAGCATATCCTCCTCGCGCGACCAGATCAGCTTGACCGGCGTGCCAGGAAATTCCTTGGCGATTGTTACGACCTGGCGGACATAAGATTCGTTGGAACCGCGCCGGCCGAAGCCGCCGCCGAGATGCAGTTTATAGACCTCGCATTGCCCGATCGGCAGGCCGGAGGCTTCCGCCACGTTGGCAAGGCTGCTTTCGCCGTTTTGCGTCGGCACCCACACTTCGCACTTGTCCGGCGTATATCGCGCCGTCGCATTCATCGGCTCCATCGTGGCATGGGCCTGATAGGGATAGGAATAGGTCGCCGTGACGACCCTTGCCGCTGCTTGAACCGCTGCGGGCGCATCGCCGACCGAAGTGCCGACGAAAGCGTCGTCGGCATCGAGGCCTTCAGCGAGCATCGCGGCGATCGAGGCGCTGGTGACAGCAGTATTCGGACCCTCATCCCAGACGATCGGCAGCGCGGTGAGCGCCGATTGCGCCTGCCACCAGGTCTCGGCCACCACGGCCACCGCCGCCTCATCGACCTGCACGATCTTGCGCACGCCCGGCATTGTCGAGACGGCGGTGGCATCGAAGCTTGCAATCTTGCCCCCGAACACCGGGCAGGCCTTGACCGCGGCGTTCAGCATTCCCGGCAGCTGCACATCGGCGCCGTAGATCTGTCTGCCGGTGAGCTTGTCGGGGGTATCGAGCCGCGGCAGCGGCTTGCCGGCGATCTTCCAGTCCTTGGGGTCCTTGAGCGTGATCGTGCCTGGAACCGGCATCTGCGCGGCGAGCGTTGCCACGGCGCCATAACGCGTCGTACGTCCGGAAGCGGGATGGGTGATGATGCCGTTCTGAACCGTGCATTCGGAACGCGGCACGCTCCAGGTGCTGGCGGCGGCTGCGATGAGCATTTCGCGCGCGGCGGCTCCGCCTCGCCTGACATATTCGTGCGAGCCACGGATTCCCTGGCTGCCCCCGGTCGAGAAACTGCCCCAGACGCGCTCGCGTCGAAGGCTCTCGCCGGGGGTCGGATATTCGGTGGTAACCTTTGACCAGTCACATTCGAGTTCTTCGACGACGAGCTGCGCCAATCCCGTGAGCGTGCCCTGTCCCATTTCCGAGCGGGCGATGCGGACGACGACGGTGTCGTCCGGATGGATCAGAACCCAGGCATTGACTTCCGGCAATATGTCCGATGCCGCCTCTTCGGCATTTGCCGACAGCGGGATCTGAAAGCCGAGTGAAAATCCGCCGGCCGCCGCGGCCGTACCGATGAGAAACTTGCGGCGTGATAGCGTGACCACATTCATCGTCCTACCCTCAGCCTTTCTGCACGGCACTGCTGTTTGCAGCGGCGAGCTTGATCGCCGCCCGCACCCGGTTATAGGTGCCGCAGCGGCAGATATTGGTGATTTCCGCGTTGATATCGTCATCCGTCGGGTTCGGGGTCGCATTCAGCAGGGCGGTGGCCGCCATGATCATGCCGGCCTGACAGTAGCCGCATTGCGGCACGTCGAGCGCGAGCCATGCCTGCTGCACCGGATGGGAGCCATCCGGCGAAAGCCCCTCGATCGTGACGATCTGCTGGGTCGCGTTGACCGCGCTGACCGGCATGGCGCAGGAGCGGGTGGCGACGCCATCGATAAGCACCGTGCATGCGCCGCATTGCGCTATGCCACAGCCGAACTTGGTGCCGGTCAGGCCGGCCTGTTCACGCAAAACCCATAAAAGTGGCGTCTCCGGATCCACATCGATATCGTGGGCCGCGCCGTTGATGGTGAGTTGAACCATGACATGCTCCAATCTCTTGAAAGAAGTCCCAGATGCGATGGCGGGGTTGCCCGCCATCGCATGCCGCTCGATCAGGATGCAGGGGTGGCGACCTGATCAGCCGGCGTTGCGCTGCGCTTCCGAGCCGGACTGGTCGGCCGGAGGAACCGGCTGCGATTGCGAGCTCGCGGACTGGAGCCGCGTGCAACCGGACCCTTGGGCCAAGGCAGTGCCAGCGGCCACAAGAAGGCTGACGGAGGCTGCGAATGTGATGAGAAAACTTTTCATGAATGCCTCACTTCCTGTTGGGGTAGAAATTGCCTGAGAACGGACGATCCGATCCCGGGCTGCTATCGGAGCTTCAGCTCCATTTTTCCGCCTAGTTCGCGGCGGAAAGGCTTCGCAGATAGGCGATGATTGCCGAGCGCTGCGCCTCGTCACGAATGCTGACGGTCATGGTCGTGCCGGGGACCACCTGCCGGGGATTGGCGAGAAAGGCCTGCAGCCTTTCCTCGTCCCAGACGATGCCGGACGCACCGAGTGCTTTCGAATAGCGAGCGCCTTCAATCGTTCCTGCCGACCGACCGAGAAGGCCGGAAAGATGCGGCCCCATGCGGTTTTCGCCACCGTTCACGCTGTGGCAGGTGCCGCAGCGGGTGCGGAAAAGCTTTTCGCCTTCCGGATTGACCGGCTCCTGCGCGAGACCCTGACCAGCGGCCGCGAGCGAGAGCACCAGCATTGAGCTGAGACCGATGCGTTTCATTGTGCGTCCTTGTGTCGTTGCGTTTTGCGTCGTTGGCTGCATGGTTGCAGATGAACGGCTGCATTCCGGCAGATCGTTTCGACGCTTGCAGGCTAAGGGCGGTTTGTCGCAGAGATGTGCCAGCCGGGCAGGGGAATTGTCGCGAAATGTCACAAGCCGTTCCGGCCTGCTCACAAAGGGGCTCAAGGCCGAACCGAAGGCGGCAGGGGACGTTAAATCAGGTCGCTCTCCCCACTGAGGGGCATTTTCGTTCGTTCCCGTGTCGCCGGTTTCGGCAAACTTTGATACACTTTTTGGGATGCCGGGATTTTTCGGTCATTTTATATTGCGCTCATGTCTTCATTCCATGCGCGAGGCGCTCCATGCAGTCGGCACCCCATATCGTCGTCGTAGACGATCACCGGGACATCCGTGACCTTGTCGGCAAGTATCTTTCCCAGCAGGGCTATCGCATCAGCGTCGCCGAAAGCGGCACAGCACTGCGGCGCATCCTCGAGCGCGGCGCACCGGACCTGATCGTTCTCGACATCATGATGCCGGGTGAGGATGGTCTGTCGGTCTGTCGCCAGCTGCGCGGCACGATGGAGATACCCATCATATTCCTGACGGCGATGGCTGATGATACCGACCGCATCATCGGGCTGGAGCTCGGCGCCGATGATTATCTCACCAAACCTTTCAACCCGCGCGAGCTTCTGGCGCGCATCAGGGCGGTGCTGCGCAGGGTCAACAGCCTGCCGCCGCAGCAGCGCGAGACGATCAAGGCAAAAACCGTGACCTTCGATCAGTGGCGGCTCGATGTCGGGCGCCGGGAACTGATCGGCGAGGACGGCGTCGGCATCGCGCTCAGCACCGCCGAGTTTCGCCTGCTCAAGGCCTTCCTGGAACATCCGGGCCTTGTTCTCAGCCGCGACCAGCTTCTCGATCTGACTGTCGGCCGGACAGCCGACTTTTTCGATCGCAGCATCGACAACCAGGTCAGCCGGCTGCGCAAGAAAATCGAATTCGATCCCAAGAATCCGGCCATCATCAAGACCCATTGGGGTGGCGGCTACAGTTTCTCGGCGGAGGTGGCATCCGGATGATGCGCTGGTGGAAGAAGAGCCTCGCTGCCCAGTTCATCGGCTTCATGCTGCTTGCGCTTGTCATATCGCAGGCGCTTGCATTCCTCATTTCCTGGGACGAGCGCGACAAGGCCCTGCGGGCGGCCGCCAAGGGCGAGTTCTTCAGCCGCACGGCATCGCTTGCGAGGCTGCTCGAATCCTTGCCGGTTGCCCTTCGTCAGGACGTGCTGCTTGCGAGCGGAACGGGCTACTCGCGTTTCTGGATTTCCGCCGGAGATCCCGCCGATGCCGACCAGTGGCGGACGGAGGCCGTAGCGCAACTTGCAAAACCATTGCCGAACCTGCCGGACCCGCATCGAAACTGGCAGGTGCAGCCGAAGGACCTGCCGGCGAAGCTCGGCTATGTCCCCGGTCTCGTCACGACTGCAAACGCTTCCGATAACTGGACCACGCTAGCGTCTGGACCATGGCCCCTGCCGCATCCGGCAAAATTCCTTTATTTCGACCAATCGAACGGAATGGGGCTCGCCGTCCGGCTCAGCGACGGCACCTGGCTGAATTCCGCCTATCACAAGGTGATGCCGAGCACGCTCTGGAACACGCAGTCGCTGTTCTCGCTCGGCATCACGGCCGTTGTCCTTTCGATCATCGGCGTCTTCACGGCCAATCGCATCACACGGCCGTTGCGGCGGCTTGCCTCGGCCGCAGAAGCCCTCGGACGCGGCGAGACCGTGGAAAAGCTGCCGGAGTCCGGACCCGACGACATCCGCCAGACGGCGGAGGCGTTCAACCGGATGCAGTCGCGGCTGCACCGCTTCGTCGAGGATCGGATGCGCATGCTTGCCGCCATCAGCCATGACCTGCGCACGCCGCTGACATCCCTACGGCTGCGCGCCGAATTCGTTTCGGATCCCGACGTTCAGCAGCGGATGCTGGCGACGATCGATGAGATCCAGACGATGACGGAGGCGACGCTTGCCTTCGCGCGGGGGGAGGCGACCGTCGAGGAGACCCGGACCATCGAGCTCAATGCGCTCGTCGGAAGTCTTTGCGACGATCTCGCGGAGCTGGGGCAGAGTGTGGAATTTTCCGAGGGCGCGAAAATAAACTATCGCTGCCGACCCGAGGGCCTGCGCCGGGCCATCCGCAACCTGGTCGAAAACGCGATCCGTTACGGCGGTGAAGCCAGGGTCCATCTCTTTCATACGCCGACGACGATCGATATCGTCGTCGAGGATGACGGCCCCGGCATTCCCGAAAGCGCAACCGAACAGGTGTTCGCGCCCTTCTTCCGGCTCGAGCAGTCCCGCAGCCGCGAGACTGGCGGCGTCGGACTAGGGCTTTCGATTGCCCGTGCGATCGTTCGCCACCATGGGGGAGACATTGTTCTTTCGCAGAGCCGGCCGGCGCACAAGCGGCCGGGGCTGCGGGCGGCTGTTTCGCTGCCTAAGGTGATGTCGGGTTGAGTACCGGGGGCTGCCCCTCACCCTAGCCCTCTCCCCGCGCGCGGGGAGAGGGGACGACAGAGCGAGGATGAGCTTTCTTGCTCCTGCCGGGAGCTATTCAGCGAAGCGTAATTGGGGGCAAGCTTGCGCGATCGTTCCCTCTCCCCGCATGCGGGGAGAGGGCTAGGGTGAGGGGCGGAACTCTCCGCGAAAACAAACGCTTCGGATTACGTGAGACTGTCACCTCCGTAATCGGTCCGTTCTGTTACCCATCTATCCGGTTCGGACACATGCTGACGAGCGCACCATGTATCCTACGTCGGCTGCAGCCGCGCACGCGGCAGCGGCGGGAAGGCGAGTGCTATTGCTACCGCGCCGAGCCCGACGATGGCAGAGCCTGCGAAAAGCCAGGAATATTCGCCAAAGGTGTCGAAGACCCAGCCGCCTGCAAGCGGGCCGAAGGCCATGCCGATGCTCGAGAGCATGGTGACGGCGCCGAATACCGTGCCGATGATGCGTGGTCCGAAATATTCCCTAGCAAGCACCGCATAGAGCGGCATCACGCCGCCATAGGCGCCGCCGAAGATGACGGCGAGCATGTAGAATTCGGCAAGCCGGCTGACAAGGAGATAACCTGCGATCGCGACCGCCTGAACCATCAGCCCCGCGATCAGGACCGGCTTGACGCCGAGCCTGTCGGCGGCAACCCCGAGCAGCAGCCGACCGCCGAGCCCCGCAAGGCCCTCCACGCTGTAGATGCTGACGGCGGCCATTGGCGCCACGCCGCAGGCCATGGCGTAGCTTACCATATGAAAGATTGGTCCCGAATGCGCTGCGCAGCAGGCAAAGAAGGTCAGCCCGAGAACAAGGAGTTGCGGTGAGCGAAAAGCCTCTGCTACGGACATGCCGGAGTCCGCGCGGGCAAGATCCGGGGCGGGGCCACCCGAGGCAGGGGCGGGTGGCCGGCGGACCAGCAGAGCGGCCGGTACCATCAATGCCCAGGCGCCCATACCGATGACGAACATCGCCATTCGCCAGTCATAGGCCGAGATCAGCCAGCGCGCGAAGGGCGAAACCGTCATCGGCGCGACACCCATGCCGGCGGAGACCAGCGAAACGGCAAGGCTGCGGTTGCGGTCGAACCAGGCCGTCGTGGTCGCAATCATGGGCGCGAAGAAGGCGCTGGCGGCAAAACCAACGAGAACGCCATAGGTCAATTGAAATAGGAGGAGCGACTCCACCCGGCTTGCCAGGACGAGAGCAAGACCCAGGAGTACCGCCCCGATCAACACGACGATGCGAGGGCCAAAACGGTCCGTCGCCGCACCCCATGCGAAGCCGCCGAGACCCATGACGATAAAATTGAGCGTCATCGCGCTCGATATGCTGGCGCGCGACCAATGGGTGGCGGTGGCAATCGGTTCCAGGAAGATCGCCAGCGAGAACATCGCGCCGAGGGCGACGCAGGTCAGCAGCGCACCGGCTGCGACGATAACCCAACGATAGGAATGGCTCATCTCCAATTGTCTCCCATGCTCCATGAAAGGGTCGTCCATCTAAGACGATTGGGGTGGCGCGAAATCGACAAGGGGAAGTGGAATTTTTTCTAGAGTCGAAGCTGATTTCGGCAGGTGGGGCGAGCAGTCGAAAGAAGCGTTAATGCAACGGGTCCTTGCCGAGGAAGAGTCCTTTCGCCGTGCCGACGCACGGCGGCTGGATTCCTGTGACAAGCACAGGAAAGAGGGAGTGCGGGGAGGCACCCCGCCAGACAACCACCATTGAGAAGGGAGCACCGATAATAGCGGATGGGCAGCGTTGCGGTCGACCATCTCGTTTAGGTCGCCCTTGGTAGTTCCGCTCAGTGGCCGTTCACCAGGCCGAGGATAAGCTGGTGGATGTTGCCGCCGTTGCTCATTTCGGTCCGATCGAAATCACGGCCGCGCTGGCGCTGCCTGTCGGAGATCTCGCCGAGGCGCCTCGTCAGTTCGGTCCTGATCCTGCGGCAATCAGGGTCATCGGCAACGGTAAGGCCGACGCTTACGGTCTCGATTTCCCGCACCATATCCTTGATGAATTCGCCGTGCACCCGCTCGTGGGCCTGGACGCCGGCGATGAAGGTGTCCCAATGGCTGCGGATGGCGGGCGGAAGCTCGGCTGCCGGCTTTGGTACGGTATAGGTGATGATCAGTTTGGGCACGGCTGACGCGAGAATACAGCCATTGCCTTGCGGCACATATTTCCGCGTCCAGGTCAGTTTGAACGTCGTGTGCGCAATCGCGCGTCCGTTGCCGTTGACCTTTGGCCCACGCTCCCCGATCGATGCATAGAGCTCGGCTCCGGATCTGCCTGTGATGGAGTAAGGCTGCACCTTTTCGACGGCCTGCCACTCCGCCCGAGCGGCGATCGGCACGGAGACGAAAACCGCCGCCAGGAGAGAAAATCGCAAGTCTGTCTTCACGCGAATCCTTTTTGGACGATGCTGTCCGGCGCGACAGTAGAGCATCTCGCGTTCGACGGGTATCACCTTGGTGCAGGGAGATGGCATGGAGTAAGAGTTTGCTCGGAGCTTCGTTTGATGCGCGCTCGCCACGGCGTTTCAAGTCGGTTATCTTGCAACGGCCAAAATGCAGGGGGTATCGATGGGCACAGTGGTTCTGTTTCATTCCGTTTACGGGCTGCATTCTCTCGAGCGGGAAGCGGCGGAGCGCCTGCGAGCGGCGGGGCATGATGTGTTCATTCCCGATCTCTACGGGGGGCAGGTTGCCAGTTCGATCGATCACGGCTTCGAAATAAGGAAGGAGATCGGCTGGCCTGTCCTTTGCGAACGCGCCGAACAGGCGGTTGCGGACCTGCCGCCATCTGCGGTTCTTGGCGGATTTTCCATGGGCGCCGGCGTTGCAGCCAGTCTTTGGCCGAAGCGACCGCAAACGGCCGGGATGCTGCTGCTTCACAGCGTCGCCGAAATTCCGGAGAACGCGCGCAAAGGCCTGCATGTGCAGGTACATCTTGCCGACCCTGACGTTTTCGAGCCAGCGGATGAGGTTGCCGCATGGCGATCCGTAGCCGTACAGGCGGAGATAGACCTGGAGATGTTCACCTATCCTGGGGTGGGCCATCTCTATACGGACCCGACGCTGCCCGACTACGATGCAGCCGCCGCCGAGCTCACCTGGAAGCGCGTCATCGATTTTCTCGATGCGCTTCGAATGCAACCTGAGGTTTTATTCTAAAAGGTCCGTCTCTCTGCCCGTTTCCGTCAATTCTCAAAGGGCACTTCTCCTTGACGGACGTGAATGCTCAAAGCTCCAAACGATTTTGTCGGCATCAGATTCCTGCTTTCAGTCGTCCTCTTGTTTTGAACACAATGGGTCCCTACATAAGCTGCGATCGATTTTGCTGATCGCCTTTCAGCGCTTGTTCGCGTGGCTCGCAAGATTGGTCCTGTCGCCTCTGGCTTTTGACCACGGATGTACCGGCACTGGTTATCGAGGCGACATTGAGAAGGTCGGGTTTTGCCCGGCCTTTTTTATTGCGCTCGGTTTACTTCGTTCGGGCGATGTCCCGCATGTTTTCATGCATGTCATTGCCGCAAAATCGCTGCACACTTTTGCGCGACATGCATTAGGCCCCGCGACGGAACATCCTGCCAATCGCAATCAGGATGCAGGCGCCGATAAAGCCGGCGATCAGATAGCCGAGCCATCCGGTGAGAACAACGCCGAAGACCGAAAGAATAGCGTTGGCGACAATGGCGCCGACGATGCCGAGGAGGATGTTCATGATCACGCCCATGTTGCTCTTCATGAACATCTCGGCGAGCCAGCCCGCTATACCGCCGATAATGATTGCTGCAATCCAGCCGACGCCTGCACTTTCCATTTGAGTCCTCCCATTTTGATATTCGGCAGCATGCAAATGCGATGCCCGGAAAGATTTGACATCTAGCGTTGCGGATCGGCATTTCAATGCGCGGTCGATCAACGCGAGGATGAGAAGATCAGCAAGAGGGGTAGGAGTACTCATAAAACTACCCAAATTGGTCATGTAGTAAGATGCCTTTGTATGTTAGTCTTCTCTAAGGTTGGGGAGACAAGCATGAACGACTTAATTGATGAAAGCGACGTTCCGTATCGTCTTACCTCTATTTTGGTACAGGCGGGATTCAGGACATACACGCAGCTGGCGCAGATAAACAGAAGTAGGGCAGCTTTAATCAAAGGCATCGGGCCAAAATACCTGGAATTCATTGAATGCGAGATGAAAAAACGCGCTTTATCTTTCGATAGACAAGTAAAGCGCGTCTGAGTTACTGTTGCTCAACGCCAGACTTGGCGCCAATGCATCTTCGTGCTCGCGAATGGCTCAATGAGGACGGTGCCCCATTCGCCACGCGGTTTCTGCATGTCCGGGAGCGATCACCGGAAGGGGTCCGTATTACCTATCGCGGAGCCTTAAATACCGCGCCGGCTTCGCCCGAACGAACGGGACGCCAGCATTGTCATGGTGCCCGTCCATGCCCCTTGCTGCCGTTGGTCCTGTGGTATTCGCGATCGATCGCGTCCTTCTGCATTTTCTTCTCGATCGGCGTCAATTTGCGGCTGGTAAGGATCGCAAGCGCGATCGCGCAGCCGAGTACGAGGACGCCTCCCGTGAGTGCGAAGAGCCATAGATAATCTGCGATCATGATGGGCCTCCTTTCGAAGGCCAACTTTTGCTGCTGCGAAATGTTCCAGCGATCCGTGTCGATTTCATCGCAGGCCGGTTCCGTGCCGGGAGGATCGCCATTTGCTTTCGCAACGGAACCAAGCCGTTCAGTTTTTCATGGAATCGCAGAACCGCTCTAACCCTTTGTTTTATGAAATTCCGAAAAGAAAACCGCTTCGCGCTTTTTCTGGAATTGCTCTAGCCCAGCACTCTTCCATGTCCGAGGCAGGTGGGGCACTCGACGGTCTCCCACTCCCAGCTTTTGCCGCTGTCGCAATCGCGTGGGCAGCGATCGGGCCCGACGAGACCCGTGCCGCCACAGGCCTCACATCGTTTGGTCGCAAGCCGCGTTACCGTCTTTACACCGTGGCATTCGGGACAGAGATCATATTGAAGCGGCGTTCTTGCCGGCGGGTTGGAAACTGCAATCGGCAATCCTTCCTCAGCCGCAGGCTTCAAGCTGCCGACAAGCTTGGCTTTTCGTCCGAGAATGGCCAGCGCCAGGCCTGGAAGAAGAAGCACGATCGCGGCTGCGAAATGATCGCTGCCCTGCAGGATGAGGAGGATGGAACCAAAGAGACAGGCAGCCGCCACAAGGCCGGTGGCTTTGACAAATTCGCGGCGGTGGCGACTGAGCCAAAAGAGCACGAAGCCGACGAGCGCCGCTATCATCACGACACGCACACTGCTGTCAGTCGCCAGATCGACGAACGCGAAAATCAGGGCGATCGGGACGAGCAGGCCGGCAAGGAAGGTTGCGTTTTCTTTCATCGGGACAATAGCGCGAATCAAGTAAGAGGCTGACATTCCCCGGTGATGGTATTGCCGACCCGGCGAGGTCGCAATTAACCCATTCGGATTGGAAGCGCGGAGCTAATGAAGGCGGCGTTTTTCGAACCGAACCCTATGAAAAACCACCAGAAACCGCCCATTGCCTTCCTGTAAGAGCCAGGGTATACAAAAGTTAATGTGGCGATTTGCGCGAGACGCAGGTCAACGCTTTAGCCTGAAATCCAAGCCGCCATCGGGCGGTTTTTTCATTTCGGGTTTGCGGAGGAGCGCAAGCCGATGCCGGCTTGCGCTCAGGACTATGCGAAGATACAGCAGGCTGGCCTCAGGACGAGAGGCCGGATGCCTTGCGCAGAATATTGTTGATCGCCGATTGCCATCCGTAACCCTTCGCCCTGAAGGCTTCGACGATGTCATTATCGAGCCTGATGGAAATCATCGTCTTTGGCTCGCCTGTGGGACTTCTATAACGCCGCTTGTGCTTGATGGTCTTGGTCATCGACGCGCATTTTTTGCTTGCCGAATCCATCTGCTCCCTCCCTCAGATTGGCGTGACGATTAGGTATGCAACGTCAGGATGCGTCAATTACCCAATTGGGTAATTACCAAAAATGGTCCGCGTTGCGCTGCGATTGCAAAACCGCAGCCAGCACGATTCTCTAACTCTTTAATTCCATAGCATCTTTCTTCACCGAAGCGAATTCACTCGAAAGCAGGATATGGTCTAACCCGCCAAGCGGTCGATGATGTGGCCGATCAAGGATGGGTCGAGGATCCATTTACACCAGCATTCCATTCGATCCACTCCACCGCGAAGGCACAGATCGACGTGGCGTCGACCAGCAATGAGGGAGCCTTGCCGACCGGCCCTTGCGCTGCGGAACCTTCGGCAATGAAGGCGCGAACGATGTCGGCGAAATAGTCATAGGCAAGCCCGCCGACCACAGGATCTGATGTGTCGAATTCCTCGATCATCCGCCAGATCGTCCCATTCTCCGTGGCAAACGGCACCTCGTAGCGCCGCAGGCGCTTGTTCGGAATGCGGGCCAGGTGCTCGGCGTGATGGAGAAGCGTCATGGTATCAAGGGGCGCTCCGATCATCAGGACCTTGCCGCCAGCCTCGACCAGCTTGGCGAGCGGCGAGCCCTCGCCATAGCCGTAGTCGAGCGGGTGATCGTCCGTGAACCAACTGGAAAGCGCGCCGATTGCCGCCATGGATGCGCCGGGATTGCCGCTTCGCCTGGCGCCTGGCGTCGTGCGGATGAATTCGGCAAGTATGCCGTTATCCCGGGTCGCACGAGAGGCGCGGGGGTCGAAGGGCGGTATATGTGCGCGCCATTCCTCCGGCACGCGACCATTGGAGTCCAGCAGCTCGTCATAGGCCGCGTCCCAGTCGGTGTAAGCAAGGATCGTGCCCTCAGGGCTTAACACATCGAGTAGTGCGCCGATCAAGGCATCGGGACCATTCAGCAGAGGTCCGACCTTGCTCATGGCCGCGTGAACCATAACCGCATCGCCGGCGCGCACTCCCAGACGGCATAGATCCTGCCGCAGGGAGGCTCGTGTCCGACGGGGAAAACCCATGTTCGTCATGGTTCGATGCTTCCAAGGTCTCGAACTTCGATCGCTGCAATTGTGCAATATCGCGATACAGGCTTTTTACGACAACCCCTACAGGCGATAGGCATAGAAATTAGCGGCTGTGAAGAGCACTGGTTTTTGGACAAAATGGGCTCTTTTCTTCCTGTAAGTGGGGAGGTATATAGAGATTAATGTGGTGATTTGCGTAGATGGCAAAGAACTTATATCGCCACTGTTCGCCCCGCCGTTGTGCGGGGTTTTCTGTTTTCGACGTCAGGAAACGAACGGAAGGATCGGGTAGGCGCGGCTGAATAGCGGTGCTCGATCCTCCTGCGCCCGACGCGGCCCACACACTACATCGGACAACCCCATGGCATGTGGCCCTTGTGAAAAGCGCCGGCAGATGATCGCCGAGGCGCGCAGGAATGGTGGCATCAAGGCCATCGTAAAAGCTGTCCCCTCCGTTATTCGCGACACCCTCAAGAACCCGCCGAAGCTTGACGACAAGCGCAAGGGATAAGGCGATCCGGCCCCAGCAGCGTGGTCGAAGCGTGGTTCGCCTCCATCGCTGGCGCCTGCGATGTCCAGAACCAAATCCGCCTCTTTCACTTCGCTGCCGGCAACGGCGGCTGCAACCCGATAGCGGCGGCCAGGAGGACCAGATGACAAACGATGAAATCCACAGCGCCGTCGTAAGCTGGGTCGCGATCGTGACCAAGTTTGTGGTGATCAAGTCCTATCAGCCGGACCCGGCTCCCGTACCGCCCTACATCACCGTGACCCTGACCAGCATGGCGCCGGTTCGCGAGCAGGCGCAGACCATCGAATACACGGATACCGGGGAGCCGAATTCGGAAGGCAAGAACCGGATCAGCGCGGCGCCGGTCATCGAGCAGGAATGGCAGTTTTCACTCAATGCGCAAGGGCCGCAGCCGAGCGATATGCTGCGGCCGATCTTCTCGGCGGCAAAACTCTCGCAGATCACGGAGCCGATGTTTCCAAACCTTGTGGTTCATGAGGTCTCGCTGATCAAGGACGCGACCGCTCTGGTCGACGGCCAGTGGAAGCCGCAGGCCCAGATGGATGTGAAGCTGCGAGGTCTGACCAGGGACGGCTTCATCATCGACGTCATCGATCAGGCCGACTTCGACATCGTCCGAATTCAATAACCCAATCACCAACGCCCGGTTCGGGCTTCATCATGAAAGGACCGCAGAATGGCAATTCTGCCCTATAATCGGGTGGTCAACGTGACCTTGTCCCGCAACGATGCCTTCCCGAGCCGGCGCGGCTTCGGCACGGTGCTCATTCTCTCGACGGTCGCCAAGACCGGCGAAGTGGATGCGGCCCATCGCACCAAGCTCTATGGCTCGATCGAGGAAGTCGCCGAGGACTGGGCGGCCACGACTGACGTCTACAAGGCCGCCCTGTCTGCCTTCTCGCAGAACCCGCGCCCGCTGCAGATCAAGGTCGGCTTTGTTGCCATCGACGGGACGCCGACGGCCACCGAGCTTCAGGCCGAACTGGACGCGCTCTATGATGCCGACCAGAATTGGTATTTCCTGACGATCGACTCGGCGCTCCGTGACCAGGCCTACACAGATGGGCTCATTGCCTGGGTCGAGGCCAAGCCGAAGCTTGCGATCCTCGACAGCAACGCCGTCGAAACGCAGGATCCCGAGGACATCACGTCGATCGCGGCCCGCAATAAAGGCGAGTTCGAGCGAACCGGCGTCTTCTACCATCCGAATGCGACGATGTACTCGGCGGTCGCACTTGCCGCCTACATGTCGACGCGCAATTTCGACGATGCCAACACGGCTTACACGGCCAAGTTCAAGAACCTGAAAGGCATCGAGACGGTCAATATCGGCTCGGCTGCCGTCACGGCAGTGACCGGCTTCACGCCCGGCGTCGGCCAGTCCGAAACCGTCGGCCACATGGCCAATACCTATATCGACATCGGCAGCCGGAATTTCACGGTCGAGGGCTCGACGTTGACGGCCAATGTCTTCCTCGACGAGATCCATACGACGGACTGGATCATCGCCCGCACGGAAGAGGAAGCGCTCGGCATCCTGCTGAACAATGCCCGTATCCCCTTTACCGATCAGGGCATGCAGATGCTGGCGGGGGCTGCCCGCACGGTGATGCAGCAGGCGACGCGCGCCGGGCTGGTGGCGCAGGATGTGGACCCAACGACGGGCGAATACGCGCCTGCCGTCGAGATTATCGTCCCTTCCGTCTTCGACGTGCCGGAGAGTCAGCGCAAGGCGCGCATCGGACCGGCCATCTCGGTTCGTTTCCGCTACGCGGGCGCCGTGCACTACACCATGATCAACTACGTCATGACGTTCTGAGGAGCTGACCCATGGCTACATCTTCGGCATATAGTTTCACCAGTATCTCGGCCACGGTCGACGGTCAGCAGGTTCAGGGTCTGTGGGACGGCGACGACGTTCTGCTCGTCGAGCCGGGCGCCGACGCGGGTAGCGGCACGATCGGGGTCGACGGCTCAGGCATCTTCTCCGTTTCGGCCGACCGGTCCGCGAAGATTACCATCAAGCTGATGCATACGAGCCCGACGCACCGTCTTCTGACACAGAAGTTCAAGCGGCAGCAGTCGCTCGGGTCGACTGCCGCGGGATTTCCGTTCTCCCTCATCGACGCCGGCTCAGGCGAGGGTGGCTCTGCCGATCGGTGCTTCATCCTGACCCGTCCGAAGGACAGCAAAAGCAAGACGGCAACCGAGCGGGTGTGGGTCCTCTGGACCGCCGACTGGAATCCGGAGATCCCGAATGGCTGAGAAGAAAATCAACGGCATCGAATACCGGGTCGAGCCGATGCTCGCCACCAGGGCGATCGTCATGCAGGCCCGTCTGATGCGCGCCGCCGGTCCATTGGCGGCGAAGCTGCCGGGAATCCTGGCCTCGCGGCGGGTGGACGCCACCATCGAAGAGAAGGCCAAAGCTGACGCCGAGGCCCTTTCCGCCATCACCGACATCTTCGGCGCGGTCGCGCCGGAGGAGTTCGCAGCCCTAGTGAAGGACATTTGCGAGCTGGCGAAGATCAAGCGTCCTTCTGGGCATTACGACTTCGTCGATTTCGACGGCGATTTCTCGGGCAGACTCGGCGACATCATCCCCGTCGTCCTGTTCGTTCTCAAGGAGCAGTTCGGGGATTTTTTCTCCGGCGCCCTGGCCAATGGAGCCCGCGCGGCGGCGGCAAGGGCCTGACCGCACGGGAAATCGGCAGGATCGCGCCGAACCTCAACATGTGGCTCTGGCGGCCGATCCTGGCCGATCCGCCGCTCTATACGATGGCCGATCTAAGGACCTGGGTAACACTGTCCGACGTGATGGACGCGCATGAGGCGCTGGATCTGAAGGGGGCGATGGCGGAGGTGGCGATCAAGGGGTGATCAACGCTCGCCGTGCCCGGAATTGTGGCTCTTCCGCGTGAGGATTTCAATCTATGATCGTTGACGAACTGATCGCCGTCCTCGGCTATGAAACCAGGGGCGAGGACGAGCTTAAGCGATTTCGGCAATCGATCGAGGATATCGCCAAGCGTATCGCCGGCTTCTCCGATCTGACCGCCAAAACCGCGACTAGCGTTCTGAACTTCGGCAAGTCCGTGATCAGCGCCTCGGCGGAGTTCGATAAATACCAGATTGCGTTGGAGGCAACGGAAGGCAGTGCACAGAAGGCGCGCAAGGCGCTCGACTGGGTATCCGCTTTCGCCCAGAAGACTCCCTATGAGGTGGGTGAGGTGGCGGATGCTTTCGCCCGCCTTAGATACTATGGCATCGATCCCGCAAGCGGATCCCTCGAAGCGATTGGCAATGCGACGAGCGCCACGGGAAAGACTCTGATGCAGGGCGTCGAAGCGGTTGGTGATGCAACGGCCGGCCATTTGGAACGGCTGAGGGACTTCGGCATCACCGCTGAGGCTGCCGGCGATGCAGTGACCTTCACATGGACGAAGAATGGCGAGACGCTTTCGAGGACGGTCCAGAAGAACAGCGCGGATATCGCCGGATTCCTGCAGGGCTTTCTCGGCGACCGTTACAGCGGAGCGATGGCGCGACAGTCGCAGACATGGAACGCTATGGTCTCCAATCTCGGAGAGGCCTGGACTGGCTTCCTTGTCAAAGTGGGCGATGCCGGATTTTTCGATGTAGCCGAGAAGCAGCTCGGTCGCCTGCTCGACTACATCGGACAGTTGGCCGAAAGCGGAACGCTCGACCGGTGGGCCTCGGGCATATCCTCGGCGCTGACGACCATCAGTGGTTTCGTTGGAACCGCCGCCGACAGCCTGATCAAGGATATTCAGCAGATCACGGACATGCTGGACCGGAACGCCGGTTCCTGGGAGATCGTAGGGGCGATAGCGCTCGGCCTGGTCATCGGCCTGTTTCCAGTTCAGGCTCTGTTAATCGCCGTCGGACTGGCGATCGACGATTTCCTGAAGTATCTGCGCGGCGGCGAAAGCGTTATAGGCGATTTCGTCGGCTGGCTCGGCCAGATGCGCGACGCCTTGACCGAGTGGGTCGCGAGCTTACCCGACAAGATCGTTACGGGCATCAAGAGTGCCTTCCAGGCGGCGTTCGAAGCCGCCCGAGGGATCATCGACGATTTCATCGCAAGCGCGACGAAAAAGCTTTCGGAGTTCAATCCGCTGAACTGGCTTCGTGAACCAGGACCTGCGGAATCCGTCATTATTCCTCAGAACACCGGCGGGGGACCGACCGGGCCGGTGAACAGCACGGAAGGCTTCACGGAGGATGCACTTGACTGGAAGTTCCAAATGCAGAACGCCGAGGGCAATCTGGCCAGGATTAACGGCAGCGCGCCCGGGAATGCGGTCATCAACGATAGCCGGCAGGATATCCGGAATCTGTCAACGACAGTCAATGTCGGCGGCGTAACGGTGAACGGGGTCGAGAACGCAGGCCCAGCCGTGGGTGCGGCTGTCGGAAATGCGGTTGGCCAGGCTGCTGCCGGCGCTCCTCAAATAACCCGTGGTGAAATGGAGCCTGTGCTCTGATGTCCGTCATTGCCTTTTCAAGCGCGATCGGTCCGATACCGATCGATTGTGTGGTTTCCGAAAATCACATGTCCACTCTCGAGGTCACCTCGATTGCGATCGAGAGCGGTGCCAAGATCACCGATCATGCGGTCGTGCAACCGAAGTCCGTTGTGCTTGACATAGCCGACCGGGGAGCGGCCGTAACCTACGCCGCACTGGTGGCATTTCAGGAAAGCCGTGTGCCCTTCACGCTGGTCACGGGGCTTTCGATCTACCGTAACATGCTGATCAAGAGCATCTCCACCGATCGGAAGGCAGGGAACGCCTACATTCTCAGCTGCAAAGTCGATCTCACGGAAGCCATCATCGTCGATACCGCCTATGCCGCGGATCCGGAAGGAGATGCCATGGGACAGCGGGGTGCGGCCGGCGGAAAGAACAGCACGCGCGCAGCGGCACCCGCGCCGGAACGGGCGAAGGATTCCGTTACCGCCGATCGCGTGAGTGGCACGAACCAGCGTGGCGACAGCGGGGTCACGACGGCATCTCCGTCCGACGCCGCAGCCGTGAAATCCGCAAAGGGAGGCTCGCGTTGAACATCTTCTCCATCACCGACCAGGCCGATCAGCAATTCGGCACCGTCATCGATGGCCGGCGGATCACGCTTCGGCTTCGCTACAATCCGACGACGGATCGATGGAGTTTCGATCTTTCGATCGACGACCTGCCGGTCCTGCATGGCCGGCGCATCGTGACGGGCGTCGACCTTCTGGCGCCGTTCGACTTCGGCATCGGCGCGGTCTTCGCTGCCGCCGTGACGCGTGGCGCCACCCCGAACCGCGCGGCGCTGCCGGCGGGAACGGTGCGGCTGTTCCAGTCGAGCAACGAGGAATTCGATGCGGCAATATCTGCGTAAGGTCACGGCCGAATTCTCCGGCGGGCTGACCCTCAATCCCGGCGGGATCAGCACACATCAGATCAAGATCGGCTTCGATATCAGCAAGTCCATTTCCGGGACGGCGAACACGGGCACGATCGAAATCTGGAACCTCAACGAGAGCCATCGCAATTCGATGGGGCGCGAGTTCGACGCGGTTACACTGAAGGCAGGTTATCTGCCGCCGGAGGGCGGGGGAAATGTCGGGATCATCTTCAAAGGCGCGATCCGCGACGTCGAGCACCGGCGCCAGAACTCCGACATCATCACGAAGATAACCTGTGGCGATGGCGACAAGGCGCTGCGGCGCGCGACGATCTCGAAATCCTATCCCAAGGGCCAGCCGATTGTCGGTGTCGTGGAGGATATTTTCGCCGCGCTGGCGAAGGAAGGCATTGCCCGGGGGGAATGGAAGTTTCCCGAGGGCATGGCGCAGGTCTTTACCAGGCCCTATGCCGTCTGCGGTTCCTGCCGGCGCGAGCTCGACACGCTCGGGCGCGGCCACAAATTCTATTGGAGCCTGCAGAACGAGACGATGGAGATCGTTCCCGGCGACGGGTTTATCGGCGGAACCGTCGTCCTGACCCCCGAGACGGGTCTGGTCGGGACACCGACGATCACCGACAACGGCGTCAAGGTCTCCGCACTTCTCAATCCGGAGATCCGCCCCAACCGCCGGATGCAGGTCAAGAGCCAGACGCTCGAGATGAACGCGGCCGACAGCATGTATCGGGTGAGCAGCGTGCGGTTCCACGGCGACAACATGACTGGCGATTTCCTGGCCGACATCGTCGGGGAAGCGATCAAGGGCGGCAAGGTCGACGAGGGGGTGAAGTAATGGCAGGCTATATCGGTAAAACCACCAATCTGCCGAACGAGATCGTCGCCCAGCAGGCCCAGAGCGAGCGCGAGGAGATGTGGGGGCCTATCCCGGGCGAGATCGTCTCGTTCGACGCTGCCGCGCAGACGGCGACCGTGCAGCCGCTCTACCGGCCGCTTCATAATGGCCGGCCGATCGACATGCCGCAGCTCTTCGAAGTCCCGGTCGACCTGCCGCGGACGGCGAATGCGGCGATCACCTTTCCCATTCCGGCGGGCACCAGGGTCATGCTCGCGCCGACGATGCGCAGCATGCAGAATTACGACCACGGTATCGACGGATCGGCATCCGACCGGCGGAGCTTCCATCTTTCGGATATGCGGGCAACGATCGTCGGCGGGGACAGCGTTTCATCGCCGCTTGCGAACGTCGATGCGGACAACACGCATATCCGCTTCAACACCGAAGGAACCTTCGGGATCAAGGGGAGCCCTGACGGCAAGTTCCGGATCGATGGCGCAGAGGGCAACCTCTACGACCTGATCGCGACCTTCATGGAACTCGTGGCGAGCGACGAACTGCTGATCCGCTACGGTTCGTCCACCGGCACGGGACACCAACTCTTCAACCGCGACGCCCTCATGGCGATCGCGACCAAGGTGAGGGCGATGGCACTATGACTTCCATTCGTTTCGGCCTCGCTATCGATCAGGCGAGCAACGATCTCTATCTTGCCGCCGACGGCAGCCTGGCGACGGTGAGCGACGCGCTCGCCGTCGGGCAGCATGTCCGCCAGCGGCTTCAGACTTTCGAGGGCGAATGGTTCCTCGATACGACGGCCGGTGTGCCGTGGCTCGACCGGATGCTCGGCAGGCCCCACGACCCGGCGCTGGCCGAGGCCGTCGTGAAGGCGGAAATCCTCGATACCGACGGCGTGACCGAGATCACGTCATTTTCCGTTTCCTTCGACCGCGAGACGCGGGGGGTGATCATCCGCTCCGTCGAGGTCGGCACAATATTTGATGAAGAGGTACAGGTCTGATGGCAAATTATGGCGTTCAGCCGACCGGCTTCGTGCGAAAGCCGCTGACGATCATCCTGGCTGAAATCGAGGCCGCGCTCATCACCGAGTTCGGCCCAGGCGTCATTCAGACGGCGCAGAGCCCACTCGGGCAGATCAACGGTATCTTCGCGGAGGCCGTGGCCAGAGAGTGGGAGAATGCCGAGGACGTCTACCAATCCTACGACCCGGACCAGGCGGAGGGGACGCGACTCGATACGCTGGCAAGCCTTCGCCTCATGCGCCGGGCTCCCGGTGACACCGAGGAGAGTTTCCGCCGCGCGATCACCAACGAGGGTCAGGCGCGCATCGACCTGCAAGACATAAGCCGGGCGATCGCCATGATTGACGGAGTGACTTACAGCCATGTCTGGGTGAACGATACGGGCGCAGTGGACGAGAACGGCATGCCGGCGGGCTCCATATGCATTGCCGTGACAGGCGGAGACGACGAGGAGATCGCCGAGGCGATGCGTCGGTATGTCGTGCCCGGCGTGATCGTCTTCGGAACGACCGCGATCGAGAGCGTCATCGACGGCTATTGCCGTACGTTCCGGATCCTACGACCGATCGACGTTTCTGTGACGCTGGAGATTGCGGTTCGTGCCTTCAAGGACGCGTTGGGCTGCCCCCCGCCGGCGGCGAGCGCCATCAAGGCCACCTTCCTGAATGCAGTCCATCTTCTGAACGGAGATGATGTCACCTATTACCGGGTGCGCTCGCTCATCGAGAGCCAGTTCTCGAACGTGGAGGTGGTTTCGATCAATGGCAGCCGTGACGACATCGCCCAGGTCGAGAACGAGCCGATCCAGATCGCTTTTATCGAGCGCGCACGGATCTCGCCCGACAGCGTCAGTATCAACATCGTCTGAGCAGGATTTCCCATGTCTTTCATCACAGTAGGCGATTTCAACGGGGCATCACAGCGGATTGCCTCCGAGGACAATACGGATGGCACAAGGAGCCCGCGCTACGGCTTCAGCGAAGCGGCCGCCTCGTTGATTAGCGATCTCATTGCCGCCATCGGAAAGGTTGCACCGGCAACCCAACACATGGCGGTCGATCCGGATGACCAAACCGATATCGGGATGACAGGCGTTCGCGGATTGTTTGTGGGAGCAGGCGGTACTGTTGTCGTGACGGTAAACGGCCAGGACGTAGCCTATACCGTGGCGGACGGCACGACGCTGCCCATCGAAGCCACCAGGATCAAAGCGACCGGAACGAGTGCGTCCAACATTGTGGCATGGAAATGACCTGGAATTTAGGGCTCATCCTGGCTTCGGAGCCGAGATTGGAGGTCGCTCCTCTCTCGTTCGCAGACGAATTTGCGGAGGGCGGCATAAATCGCGTCCTCATGCAATATCGCGAAAGCCCCAAGCTGCTCCACGTGATCCACACCTATCTCAGGCAGATCGCCGGCGTCTATGAAGCCATCGGCAATCTGCCCAGATATTTCGACCTTAACAGCGCCGTGGGCGACCAGTTGACGCTGGTCGGCAAGCGCATGGGCTTCCCGCGCTGTCACTGCGTCTGTGACGTTCAGCCGGTGTTTGGCTTCGATTGCAGCGATGGCGGCAATACGAGACCGATCGTCGGCTTTTGCGAGGATGCTTCGTGGGAGGATTGCGGCGAGGACGGCACCTCCGAGATCTGTATCAACGATGATGAGATGTATCGGAGGCTACTCATAGCCCGATCCTATCAGATGCAGTCGCGCTACGGCCTTGCTGACCTGACGGCGGCGCTGCAAGCGATATTCGGTCCCACCGCTGCGGTGCTTGAAGCCGGACACGGCCGGGTGGTCCTCGCGCCACTTCGTGAACTGACGGAGGCGGAGACGGCGATTTTACAGATCGTGCCGCGCGTCCTGCCCATTGCCCCGGGGATCGTCACCCGTTGGCACTTCGGTACCTTCCTCGTCTTCGGCTTTGGAGAAGGGTGGGGCGGTTTCTGTGAGAAACGGGAACCGGACGGGCTCAACCTTGCGACTGAAGATGGTGTGGCGTTGGTGACCGAAAATGACGACTTCATCATAACCGGACCGCTGACCAGACACGCGGACTGGATGTGTGAAATAGACCTGAAACCTTACTCCTGCTGAAGGATATCCAGACATGGCGAAATTCATCCCGCCGTTCTCCACGGACGGCGAAAACCGGCTGCCGACTAGCGATGAACAGGCGCAGGGATTTGCATGCGGCCCTGCCGATCGGCGGCTGTTCGGCGGCCTGTTCCGGCGCATCGAAGCGGAGTTGAGAGCGATCCAGGATGCAGGCGGCATCGCAGGCAACGACAACGACGACACCACGGTCCTGCAGGCCATTCAGGCCTTGATTTCGGCGGCGACCGGCGGCGGCGATCCGAGCCAGTTCGTGCTGCTCAGTCAGGCGAGCGCTCGATTGCCGATCTTTCCAGACGTCCAGTCTGCGACAGGTCATTTCGGTGTCACCAGCCCGTCAACCGGCCAGATACGCCTTCCGGCCGGCGTGTCATTCCTACATCGTGGCATCTCTCCCTACGTGACGGCGCAGGTTGATTTCCCGACGGACGCAAGCAAGACCTACCATTTGCGCTGGAACAGGACGGATGGATTCAAGCTCAAGGATCTCGCCTCGGGCACCTATAATCCCGGTACCTTGGCGGAAACCGACTCCGGCTTCGATAGCACTTATGACGATATCCTCGTAGCGCGCGTGATTACCAACTCTAGCAACGTTCCAACCATCACCAATCTGATCAACAAGAGCCGACTGGATAAGACAGAGGTGGTGGCCGGCACCAACGTGGAATTGAGTGGAACGAACGGCTCGCTATTCGCCGTTCAGAAGACCCTCAATTGGGCAAGGAAGCCCAGTGTGCTAGGCTATAACATAGCTTTGATGACGAACAATGATCCCGGGACAGACTTCGATCATGGTTTCTTTGGGCCAGCCGTAAACTATCCGACACTTGGCGCACCGGGCCCCTATTATGACCGGTACCAGATCTCGACCCGCGTCATGTGGGACTTCGCGGTCACTCTGTCTGTCAATTTCGCTGCGTCCGCCTGACGCTCAGAGAAGGAAATCGCATGGCCATAACTATCGAGGCTCTGCAGGCGACAGTGCTGCCGAGCAGGGAACACGTCGTTCCTGCGATGAAAGATGGGATCACGGTGAAGCTCACCGTTGGCCAGATCCTCGACCTTCTTGTCGACGGCGCGCCGGAAACGCTCGACACGCTGAATGAAATTGCCGTGGCTCTCAATGACGACGCCAATCTTGCGGCGACACTGACTGCGGCGATATCGGCGCGGCTGGAGAAGACGCAGAATCTCAATGACCTGGCCGACAAGCAAACGGCGATCGACAATCTGTTCAGTGCGTTGCGCACCGTTCGCGATGATCCCTTCGTCTTTGCCGATCCCGCGACGCCAAGCAAGCGCGTGGCGATCAAGGCTACCAACGTTTCGGCTGGCCAGACCCGCACGCTTACCATGCCGGACGCCAACGTTCTGATCACCTCGTTCATTGCGACGCTCCTTGCCGCGGCAGACGTGGCGGCGGCCAGGACGACGCTGGGTCTCGGCACGGCTGCAATCGTGAACACGGGCACTTCCGGCACCACCATCCCACTGCTGAATGCCCAGAATGTCTTTGGCGATACACAGAAGATTTCCCGTGTCGGCGGCCCGGCATTGCGCGTCCATGTGAATGCCGTTGCTGATGACGCGATTTTCTTCCGCACACCGGACGATGCAAGCAACCGAGGGTCAATCACTCACCCGAACGCCTCGGCGACCAATTACGTCACGTCCTCCGACCATAGGTTGAAGCGCGATCGTGGACCCCTGGTCGGATTTTGGGATCGGATAATGTCTGTCATTCCGAGGGCATTTACCTGGATCGTTGATGATCTCGACGGTGCTGGTTTCTTCGCCCACGAGTTTCAGCCGTACTATCCCCAATCAGTAACAGGGCAGCCCGATCAGGTGGACGAGGGTGGTACCCCCGTCTATCAAAGCATGCAGCCATCCACGCCGGAGGTCATGGCTGACGTATTCGCCGCCCTCCAGGACGTCAAGAATCGCCTGGACGCAGCGGGCTTATAATGGGGAGAGAGTTGGATGAGGCGGTATAATCCGGCGGCCACCAGGTATCCGCGTGGGGATCGGCGTCCGTCTCATCGAACCAGACCAATGGAGCGACGTCCACCTGATCCGTTTCGCCGCTGAGGATGTCGCTCACTTCGGGATTGCGTCTCAGAAACCATTCGAGAATGCGTCGCGTATCCACCTCCCGGTCACGGATGACCTTTCCACCCCGGAACTGGATGACGCGCTCGCGTTCGAACCAGCTTGACCAGCCATGGTGGCTGTAGACGAGACCGCGCCCGATGGCGATGCGCAGACGTCCGTTGAACCAGTGGGCGAAAATAGGGAAATTGCTGCTTGCGGCGGCGCGCAAGATCCGGGCCTTCAGCACTTCGGGAATCGGCCACTCGTCGCTCTTCCTCTCGCTGTCGTAACGATCCCGCAGGTTGAGGTGCACGAGGTACAACCGATCATCCATGATCTCCCACGTTCCGCAGTAGCCCCGCCAGCAGCTGGTGGACAGGGTTTCGACGTAGTCGATGGGCTCGATGCGGAAAGACTTAAGCAGGCGATAGAGCGGTGTTTCGTAGAGTGCGTGCGGGTATCCGCCGAGAATGATGCGTTCGGGAGACTGGGCCGTCATATCGGGTCCTTGAGCTTGTTGAACGCCCCTTTTGGAGCCAAGAATTCGAAGGTTCGAAAGCAGGTTCCAGAGGCCTCATACACTAGCATTTTCGGCAGATTTCTTCAATGAAAACCAGCATATAGCGGCTCAAAACGGAAGTTCTGATTCAGCTTTAAGAAGAGGCTTTTCCGCCCCTCATGTCTAAGCGGCCGGAAAGCTTTTTGGACCTATGTCAGTCGAGATCTGCCGAGGTGATCCATGACCAGCAAGCTCGTAGAATTTGCGTCTCCCGTCGCTGGCAGGACGCGTGCCAGAGGTGCCTCGAGCAAGGCAAACGCGCTGCTCAAGGATGCGATCCTGAAGGCGGCGGAGGCCTATGGGGATGATGGCGAGGGGAGCCGATGAGGCGGAGCGTGCCAACATGGAGGCAGCGAACCGCGTATCCGCTGTTGCCACGTCCGATGCGCCGCAGGTGCCAGTCGCAACCATTCCGCAGACGCCGCAACCGACTACGGCAATGCCAGTCATTTCGGCAGCGATAGACATGGCGAACAACCAAATGTTCGACCGCTTCAGGGACACGAGGGCGCGCAGTTGAATTTCCATCGGTCCAAATCAATTCGAGATCATTCTGCACTGAGCGAAAACTATGCCGCACAGATGAGCGAAAACTTGAACCCAATTGAAAAAGGGTATTTTAAAAATGAATAGCTTTCCGTTGCGTCCCGACGATCCTATCGATCCGCCACCACAGCCATTCAGGACGGTTCCGTCGCTGCCACAAGGTTTCGTGCCGGCTGGCAAGCCTTTGATGCCTGACGGCAGCCTAAGCCTGAATAACGTTGTGCGGGCACTGAGTACGGGCGTCCCCATCATCGGCGGATTGTTCAACGAAATGGATGCTGCGACGAACGCAACATTGACGCCTTACGTCCAGCCGTTCCTTCCGGAAAAGGATCGCGACCTGCCGGAAGAAAATTGGTCGGATCGATACAGACACGCTCTGGCAATTCAGGAGGGAATGGATCGAGCGTTTGAAAAAGAGCATCCCCGAACAAATACCGGACTGAATATTGCTGGCGGTGTGGTCGGTACAGCGCCAGCGATCCTGCTTGCTCCCGAGGCCTTTGGCGCCGCTGGCCTCGGGCTCTTGGCGGATAGCCTTATTGCATCGACGGCCGGCGGCTTGATTGGTGCAGCCGATTCGGCGGTCAGATCAGGGGGCGACCCGGCAGCTACCTGGAATGGGGCTGGGTCGGGCGCTTTTGGCGGCATACTTGGACCGACAATGGGAAAGATGGCAGGACCGATCGCCCGTTACGTCGGGGACAAGTTGTTGACAAGCAAGGCGGCCAAAATCGCAGAGATGGTACCACAGGCCTTTACGCTCCTTCGCCGTGCCGTACGGGATGACGGTCTCGATCCAGCACTGATCGAAAAGGGCTTTGCCGAGATGGGCCCTCACGCCACATTCGCCGACCTAGGACAGAATCTGGGGGCGCAGACAGCTGCCCTCGCGGCAATAGCCGGTCGGCCTCAACAGATTGTCAAGTCCGCGCTGGCCGAGCGTCAGGCAGGGGCAACCGGGCGTATTAATGCAGCCATAGACGAGAATTTCGGAAACGCGCCGATCCGTTCGGAGCTCAATGCGGCTGAGCAAAGGGCGTTTGATCGAGGACGGACGGTGCTCGATCGCGATCGCACAGCACCAACACCGCAAGAACTGGCTAAGGAGCTTCAGGAGGGAGCCCTGCCTCACGCCGGACAAATCGGGCCAGGCACCACGTCGTTTCGTCTGTCGCAGGGTACGGTTGACGAATTAAAGCGGATAGTCGGGACTAAGGGAGACGATATCGCCGAATTGAATCGGTTGATCAAGGGTGGCGACTGGAATCGTGCACGGCTGTCGTCTGTTTTTGGGGAAGAGAGGGCCGATCGTCTTTTCCGTACACTGGAAAACGAGCGCATATTTGCTGACACCGCGAAGAGCAGCGATCGCGCGATCAAAGAGGGGGGCAGAAGCTGCTGCACAAAGCGAATTGGGTGAAGCCGGTTTGCCCGTGTGGCGCGGAATTAAGAACGCTTACGGTGGATTAAAGGCTGGCGGTCCCGCGGGCGCCGTTCAATCCGTTGCGTTTGATACAGTCGAAGACATAGCAAAATCGCTTCGTCGCAATACGAACTTGGCAACAAAGGAAAGTCTGGCTCGCACGCTGGTCGGTAAGCAACGTGACAATGTCATCAAGGCTCTGATAGCCTCATCGAAAATCGGGACCACACCGCCGTTGGTCGATCCGGTTGTGAAAGCTCTTCTGCTGAGCGGCGGTGCAGCATCGGCGAGAAACGAGCAGTAACGATCTCGCG
This sequence comes from Sinorhizobium sp. CB7, assembly GCF_041357635.1. NCBI lineage: Bacteria > Pseudomonadati > Pseudomonadota > Alphaproteobacteria > Hyphomicrobiales > Rhizobiaceae > Sinorhizobium > Sinorhizobium sp. CB7. The sequence continues at coordinate 54,313 of NZ_JAULLL010000023.1, read as the reverse complement.
CAAGCAATCAACCGCTTGGAACAAACGGAGGCGCAATCGATCGAAGGGCTATAGACTGGCTGCCGATTCCGAAAAATCAGGGATACCAAAGCTTTATGGCAATCATCACCAGAGCGGCAACGCCGATGAGATTGAGCCAGGACAGCAGACTAATCGCTCTCTCGATTCGATAGAGTCCACCCATAAGCCCGCCAAGATCCAGGCTTTTATCGATATGCTCGCGCTCTTCATGAAGCTTTAGTGCGCTGTTTGCGCCCGTGAATACAGCTTCGAATACCTCGTGCCCAGACAATGGGAGGCGTCTAGTCCATAAAAGATTGTGGAGGTTGTGGGATGCGGCGGCGCGCAAGCGGACTTACGGACGAGACGGCTTCCACTCCTTGAAGGCGAAAACCCAAAGCATGACCAGGTTCAGGAGGGGAACGAAGGCGGTAATCGTCCACCAGCCAGAAAAGCCGGCCTTCCTTAGAATCCTGGAAACGGAAATTGCCGTGATTACGATCGATGCGATCCAAAAGAGAACCGCAAACCAATGAAAAATGCTGAATGAACCCATGATGTCCCCCAAGACAAAGCAGCGCTATCTTCATCAGATTCTCGCGCATAAGTCGAGATAATCAGCCTCGTTATCTTTGAGGCTTCCGCATTTTTTGGAGATTTCAATGCCCTATGATGCAAATGGCAATTACACCCTGCCGGGCAGCTATTTCGTCGAGACCGGCGACACCGTCCTGCCGAGCCAGCACAACCCGCCCTTTCAGGACATCTCCCAGGCGCTGAACAATGTTCTCCTGCGCAACGGTGTGGCGCCGATGGGCGACGACCTGAACATGGGCGCATTCAAGATTCTCAATCTTGCCGATGGCGAAAACCCTCAGGATGCGGTGACCAGGAAGCAGCTCGACGCCTATAACAATCGGGCTGTCCGTGTCGGTTCAATCTTCATGGTCGTTGGCAATGTGCCGCCGGCGGGCGCCCTGAAAGCGAACGGCGCGCTCGTCTCGCGCACGACCTATGCGGCGCTTTGGGCCTATGCACAGGCGAGCGGAGGACTTGCCGCGAGCGATGCGGCCTGGTCATCCTCGGCGCAATTTGGTCTGTTCTCGCCTGGCGACGGCTCGACGACATTCCGCCTTCCCGACTTTCGTGGCTATTTCCCGCGCGCATGGGATGATGGCCGGGGTTTGGATGCCAGCCGTGCGATCGGCGCGGCTCAGGGGACCCAGAACGCTTCCCATTCCCACGGCGTCAATGATCCCGGTCACTCCCACACCTATTACGATCGAGGCCAGCCATACGATATCCGCCAGTGGGACGAGTTGCAGAGCGAGCAGCCGCTGCCTTTGCAATTGATCGATTACACCCGCACGACGTTCGCCGCCGCAACCGGCATCTCCCTACAGGCGAGCGGCGGCAATGAAAGCCGACCGGTCAACCTCTCAGTCCTGTTCTGCATTCAATTCCAAGGATAAGTGCGGATGTTCATCTACCACTACCATTTCGAGACGGGCGCCTTTCTCGGGCAGGGCGAGGCGGACAAGAATCCGCTCGATCGCGACAACCCGCTTATCCCGGCTTTCGCGACGACGCTGCCGCCACTGCCGTCGGTCGACGGCAACATTAGCGTCTTTCGAGATGGCGCATGGGGATATGTCAGGGAAGACAGCATCGACGACGATCCCGAGCCCGAACCGTTGCCGCCGACGATCGACGATGTTGCCGAGGAACGTTCACGGCGTCTCGCGCTCGGCTTCGACTATGATTTCGGGGATAGCCGCGGCGTGCACCACATCGGCACGACGGCCTCCGACATGACGGGATGGGAGGAGGTGACGCAGCTCTCCGCCGCGCGGCTCGCCACCGGCGACAGCATGACGCCTATAGCCGTGGTGACGGACACGGGGCCGGTAGAGGTCACGCCGGCCGAATGGCAGCAAGTCTTGCTTGCCGCCGCCGACTTCCGGCAGCCGCTTTGGGCAGCTTCTTTCGCGCTTCAGGCCATGGACCCGATCCCGGCCGACTATGCAACGAATGAGGCCTATTGGCCGGCATAAGAAGAGACCCGGTGTGCATTTTGGCTGGGGTCGGGCCGGGTCTCTTCACCGTTTCGAAAGGGCATCGCAACGGTGCAAGAACTGAGCCAGACTGTTCCAAAATGATCCAGCTCAATCACCTGGTAAGGATAACGCCGGGTTAATATCCACAGGCGCGCGATCAAATGCCGCACTTCATAATTCAGTCGGGGTCGACTGGACTGAGCACCATCTAATTTAGCCGCCAGCTTGAGATCGAGCGTGTGTGGGAAGGCGCGTTTGCTGGTGGCGAAGGATGCCCGGCCCGCCGATTGTTGGATCGGACGGAACCAGGCTCCCGCGCGGCCGCCCAGAGAGGGCCGAGCGACTGCGCCCGTCATCTGAGCCACGCAAAGTCTGACTGTTCAATTTCACCAAAAGAGTAAGGGTAACGCCGGGTAAATTCCCTCAGCCCGCGTCCTGATCCGCTACATTCTCATAATCCAGAGATACCCATGAAACTCACGTCCGATTGGCGGGAGGTGCTGCGCTATGCGTGGTCCGTCCGCCTGATGGCGTTGGCGTTCCTGCTCGTCATGCTCGAGCCGGTCGCTTCGACGCTCCTCGACATCTCTGCCGGCTGGTCACCGGTTCTCCGCATCGTTCTTTCCATTGTCGACGGTCTCGTCCTGGCCGGCGCGATCGTGGCGCGCGTCATCGCTCAGAAGGGGCTTTCCGATGGCAAATAGATTGAAGAAGGGCACGGCGATCGCTGCCATGGCTACCGCGCTCGTCGGTGGTTTCGAAGGGCTGCGCCAGACGGCATATCCTGACCCGGCAACAAAAGGGCCGCCGTGGACCGTCTGCTACGGCGAAGCCAAAGGAGTGAAGCCGGGCGACCATTACACCATAAAGCAATGCAAGGACATGCTGGTCTCCTCGCTGCAGGTCTATGCGGACGGAATTGAGCGCTGCATTGCTGTGGCACTTCCGGATAGACGTTTCGTCGCGCTTGTCTCCTTCGCCTACAATGTCGGGACGAAGGCTGCGTGCGGCTCCAGTGTCGTGAAGCTGATCAATGCAGGCCAGACGAAAGCCGGCTGCGATGCGCTCTTGAAGTGGAACAAGGCTGCCGGCATCACCTTTCCAGGTTTGACACGACGCCGGCAGAAAGAGCGCGAATATTGCCTCGAGGGCGCGTGATGCTCGACCTCCTCGACTTTCTCAAGATGGGCGCGGGCATCGCCGCCGGCATCCTCATCTACCATGTCTATAACGTTGCAATCGACAATCCTTCCGTCGAGCGGGAAGCGCGCGCCGGCTATGTTCTCCTCGTGGAAAAGCAGGCGGCAGAGGCCCAGGCGGCCGAGATGATCCGGCAACGCAACGCCTCGGCCCAATCGCTTGAAGAATACCGCAAGCGCCTCAGCGCCTCACGGCAGGCGGAACGGCAGGCACAAGACACCCTCGAACAGGAGATCGCATCCTATGAGCTTCAGCTCTCGGAAAAGAACCGCGCTTGTCTTGCTGATGATGCTGACGTGCAGTTCCTGCAGCCTCACCGATAGGCTCAACGGCGCTGCCGAGACGCAGGGGCAGGTAAGGGCAGGTGTCATGCTCCCGGATTGGCCGGCCGACTGCCGCGCCGAGGAAGCCCATGCGGCGGTCGCCGTCGGCGCGGAATTGCGGGCAGTCTTGAAGCGGGAGCAGGCGGCGCTTGATCGCCAGAATGCGCGGACAGGGCGCTGCGCTGATTTTTATGACGATGTGAAAACGAAGTTTGGAGAACGATGATGATGGGTCTTGGTTTCTCGCTGACTATGGGACACGGAATGCGCACGAGCGGCGGTGTACCGCCAACGCCGACACTTAGCCTTGACGCTCCGATCTATTCGGCCAACTCATCCAAGGCACTTTATGCCTTCGGGTTTGATCGTCTAGTCGACGGATATTTCGGGAACACGGTTCGCCTCAAGCGGCTGTCTGATAATGCCGTGCAGGACTTTGGCTTTGCCGGTGATGGCAAATTCGATAAGGCCGCCGTCGACACGTGGCGAAGCGGTGCAGACGTCGATCTTGTCTACTTCATCGACCAAATGGGAAGCGCGAGACAATGGGTCGCCGAGGGCACCGTTTCTCTTGTGCGTTTGAATTCCGTCCTCCGCTTTGGGACAACAATGGGCGCCGATGTCCAGTTGACGCGCTCGGCGACGGATGGGGGTGTTGGTGCGAACCTCGGGCGTGACGTTGGTAATCTGCGCTTGGCGTCGCCCACGTTGGATCAGGTCGCGGGGATCGAAGTCGATCTCCTGTGCGCATTCAACGAGCGCAAGGTTCGGGCGGATGTCGTGGCATCGGACATGTTTGGGGGGAATGCCAATCCCGAAAATGTCTTCGCTTGGGGAACGCGGTCGAATAACTACGTTCAGCATATCATCGGATCGCTTTCCCCGACGACGGTGACTAGCACCCTCAAATACGTGACCCCTGCCGGTTCATCGGCTGTGTTCAATTCCGACGGTGTGAACGGCGCTAAGTCTGGCAAGCGCTATGCGCAGCGCATCTTCACTTACGCGGTCAATGGAACCGCGATGATCCTTTACGATTTCGGTCGCAAGTACCAAATGGCTACCTTCAATGCGACGCACGCTGCCAACATGGCCGCAGGGGCGGTGTCGAACGGTGATATCGTTGTTGGCGGTATCTTTAATTCTACGTCGGCCCCTACGCTTGGCGCCACCAAAGCCAACATCATTGTCGGCGGAATGATCGTTTGGAAGCCGCGTACCGACAAGGAACGCTATCTTGCCCGAAGCAAGACAAATGCCATCGGTCAACAGCACCGGATCAAGTCCGTCTCCGATATCCTCGAATACTTCGACGACATCGTCTTACTAAAGAACATCAACCAATCCACCGGCTTGGTTATGGGAGAGAAGGGCCAGCTCGCGCTTCAGTTTAATGTTGGTTCCTTTGCCGAAGGGACGGCCAATTTCAACTTCGGTCATATTACCCCGCATTGCGGCTTGCAGGGCGTCTATTCTCCTGACGACAACAACCCTGCAAACGGCTTCAAGGCGACGAATACATTCTTCAGCGGAGTAACGAGCGGCACTATCATGGCGCTATCGCTTCGCGATCCAACTGGCAATTCCGGATCGTACTCCAACGATCTATCGGCGGTCGTCATCCAAGGCACCGGCAATCAGAACGACGGCCAGAACCCCGACTGGTCATGGGGTCTTGGCTACGATCACAACTGCATCACCTTCACAGGCAAAATGGCCGGATCTCGCGACCCAGGCGGAGTGATGGGAACGCGACACTATGCCGACGATACCCAATTCGGCGCAACGGTCTACGACGGCGCGAACCAGTCGATGGGTAAGTACAACCGCAACACTTCGCACAATATCTTCACTTTTGGGGAAGTCATCGGCGGGGTGACTTATTCGCGGCCAGTATGGGGGAACCAAGACACGTCTCAGGGGCAGAAGCTTCTCGACGCCCCGACCGGGCCTGCCGTCTTAGATAACATCGGCAATGGATGGAAGGCCGATTGCCTCACGTTTCAGATCGCGACCTTCGAGGCGCCTGTTGGCTATAGCCGTACTGCGGACTACGCGCTTCGTAAGCCGCTTCGACTACAGGGCGTCAGCAAGTCCTATGTTTCGATCGGAGATACCCCGATCGCGCATATGGATGGCGCGGTGGCGGTGAACAACAACGCCGGTGTCGTGGACAGCGACGACAACGCGACGATTATGAGTCACCAGTTCCAGAGGACGTTCAAAGGCGACCGCCTCGCGCTGGGCTTCTCGTCTTATGTTTTCACACAAGCACAAGTCGAAGAGGTGCAGGTCAATATGTATAAGTTGGTGGCGTGATAAACGGCGCCACTTTGCCGCTTCAGGAATGCGCAACTGCCTTCGAAATCTGAGTTTCACGTGCAGAGGCGTTTTTACGCGGAACGACGGTGGCTGGTGCGCTGACCACTGTTGTGTCCGCCGGAATGCTCTCCCGAACGAATGCGTTGGCGCCGACTTTTGCGCGGTCGCCTAGAACGACTGCGCCAACAATGGTGGCATTTGCATAGACGGTTACACCGTTTCCGAGGGTCGGATAATCATGTCCCCCTTCACGCCTAACCCCGAGCGTTACGCCCTGGAACAGCGTAACATCATCGCCAATGACGACGCCTTCGCCGACGACAACGCCTATGGGATGAGGTAGATAGAAGCTTGCACCGATCTTGGCTTTGGGCGAGATGTACGCGCCCATTTTGCAGTTTGCGAACCACAGCGGCTTATGAAGAGCCTTGCCGATCGGACCTCGTTGATACAGCCACCGATACATTCGGTATCTGGCTACAACTTTAAAGCTGGGAGAAGTGAAATACGATATGAATGCCTGAACTGCAGATGCCTTGTTGGCATTAACTTTGAGGTCGCCACGCCAATACATAAAACCCTCTTGAGATTAAAACCTTGATGAAATGAAAGTTGCCACAGTCTCTTTAACACTAGAGGCGCCGAATAGCATAGGCATTCCCGAGAAATATGATCCGTTCTCGCCGGGTAATCGTTATGACAATCCGCCAATATCATGTTCGTGACACTATTCCGAAGTCAATCGGCTAAAACTTTTGGATCAGCCCAAAGCTCTTTTGCACTTTCTTGTTCACATTCTGAATAGTGTATCGAGCATCCTACATTCATCTTATTAGTAACCGCATACGGCCATGTATCTTGCCTCGTCCGGCGTTAAGCTCGGCCAGGGCGTGTGATGGCGCCGGGCATCTAATATGGGTACACCACGCTCCGCCTTCCTCAATTTCAAAGATTGTGCACAAAAGGCCTGCCAGGGGTGTGGCAGGCCTTGAACAGAAGAAACGGGCCTCGCTACTTCGAACACACGTGAAGCCCTATGAATGAGTGGCCCCAGCCCCTCAAAGGGAAATAAATCACAATGCTGGCGAAGAGTCGCGTGACATAAGCGTGACACCGCCGCCGCCCCCTAGCTTACATGCGGATGCCACCATATTCCCGGCGATCAATCGTCAACTGGGGCGAAGCGCCGCTCATTGCTCTCATGGACCCGAGAACATCATTGCAATACCGGGACAAAGCAGGACACACCATTGACCTCAGACTATGACGCAAGCGTTCACCAGCAGCTCGGCATGTTGCTGGCGAAGGTCGAAAGCCTGCATGAGGCCATCCGACGATCGGAGGATCAATCCGATGCAGGCCGGGCATCCATGCACCGACGCCTAGATGAAATGGTTGACCGCGTCGGCAAGGTCGAGACATCGGTCGTCACCGTGCAGGAGGAGGTGAGGGAAATGAAGCCTGTCACCGATGATGTGCGCCGATGGAAGCTGATGGGGATGGGCGCGCTCGCCGTTGTCGGGATCGGGGCGGCGGCCTTTGGCGTAACATTTGCGGATGCGCTTCGGCGGATCGTCTGGGTTTTGATCGGGAAGGGATGAGCGCGAGTCTTGCCGGAGCAATTCTGCTCCATCGGAATTGCAGGCGGCGACCGATCTTTCGGTCGCCGCCTTTTCCCTGGGCTGGGAGGTGGCTCCAGGGGCCGCAAGGCGCCGTTGCATCAAGGCGCGAGCCTGGCCGCAACTTCGCCTTTTAAAGACGAATGGCGATCAGGCCGCCGAGGGAACCCGGCGCCGGTAGATGCGGAATTTTGGGCTTGTCGTGATTCTTGAGAATTTTCGCAGACCTCCGAAAGGCAGACATCCGGAAGCCAAATCAGATCCGGTGCCTGCTATCGGGGTGCCCACAGGCACTATCTGCCTTGGATCTGCCACCGCTCCAATCCGATATCCCTGAGCAGATGATCATCGAGCTCGCGCAGATGTTCGATCGAGCGTGCAATTTCGCGCTTGTGCTGCCAGTTCGCCCATAGCCGATAGAGGCCGGTTCCAAGGCTTGCGGACCATCCGACATGCGGAGGCGACTGGGGCGCCGCCGGTTGTCGGTTCGTGGCCCCGCCTACAATCGTCCGTTCGTAAGCCGGCCGCTCGGGAACGGATCGATCGTAAGCCAGCGGGTCACGGAACGGGCTCCAGTCGTGATGCCGATCCCTTGTTCGATCGGACGGAGATGCCTTTCCATTGGCTGCGACGAGCTCCGGAAAGCGTCGATCGAGCCCGTATTGATGATTCGAGTTTCGTTCGAATGACATTTGAACTCTCCAGCGTGTTTACAACACCAGAGATCGCAAAGTCAGGTTACATGCTTGTCACGGGAAGGCGGAAACGTCCTACACCCGTAATCCGATTGTTACAGCCATAATAATAATCGCATAACGGGAGGGTCGCGGTTCAACGAATGCGCAAGGACGCTTCGGGATCTGTCCGAACTGGATAGATGGGTGGCAGAACGGACCATTCACACAGGGGCTGGTTTTACGATGGCCGTAAGGGACGATGGAGGGTGCGGCTCCTCCTTCGCCCCGCCTGCGGAGAGAAGGTGGCCCGAAGGGTCGGATGAGGGGCCGGTGCGGCACCTTAATCTTGATCCGCAACTATCTGATTCGCTGAGAATTTTACCCGTCACCGTAATCCTCTGCCCGCAAGCGGGGGCGAGGGGATCGACCTCGGTGCCGATCAGATACACATAAACATCACAGGGCTCCTGCCATCTGACAGGAGCCTCGGTTATCCGCCATTCCTCGCCGCGCTACTGCTGCGGGTTCTGTGCAGGCGGCGTTGCCGGTGTGGTTGCCGGTGGCGTTGTTGTTGCCGGCGGTGTCGGAGCAGCCGGCGGTGTGGCCGTCTCACCCGCCGGTGGCGGCGTGGTGCTGGTCTCACCCGTTGTCGGGGCGGTTCCTGTGCCTCCTGGCCAGAAGCCCAGCGCCAGGGCAACAATCACAATGATGACGGCGAGGGCGGCTATCCAGGCCCAGCTCGATGTTCCTCTGCGCACCGGTGGCGGCTCGTATGACGACGTCGGCCGGTTGGCTGGATCACGGTTCTGTCTATCGAAATCATTAGTCATGACTAGTCCTCCGCAAAAACCTAAACTCGGAAGCGACGGAAAAGTTCCGTAGCTACTTCCGGTGGCTTTAAGCGTTGCAGCGGTTTGCCATATGAGGCTGTCGGCAGCAGGCTGTGAACTCAATCCGGCCTCGCCCTACGCCGCTGATATTCCGTCCTAGCCTTCTCTTGAGATCTCGCCGGTATGCTCCGGCTTACCGTGCTTTATCGCTTGAGCGTTACACGCCCCGGCACCGGCAATGTCGCGGCCAAGGCCGCGAATTCTCCAAACCGTCCGCTGCTGCCGCTTTGCGGATGCGACAGGACGCCCTGGCCGATCTCTATCTCCTCGGGCGTGACGCCCCAGCGTTTGGATGCCGCCGATGTCAGCATGGCCCGCGCGGTGGCGGCGACCTTCAGCATCAGCTCATCGCAGGCAGGCTTCGCCGAGGCACCGCGCAGTGTTTTCCGGGGTGCCTCGTCGGTCGAGGCGCCTTCGGCCCATACCTCGATCGAACCTGCGTCCAGCTCGTTTGCAACCAGCATTGCGAGAGCCGTGTAGGGGCCTTTCCCGAACTCGTCCTGCCGGATGAACATCACCACGCGATCATCCGTCCTGATATGCAGCCAGGCGCTCGGATCAAACAGGCCAGCCTGCCCTTGAGGCCGTTGAGCCTTGAAAATGGTGCCGGGAAGCATCAAGCCGACGACGAGCCCGGTCGTATCGAGCAGCAGACTGCGAAGCGCCATTTGTCTCTCGCTGCCTTGAGCTTCGCCTCTTTTCCCGTTGTTCCGTTCCGCGTCTTGACGTTTTCCGTCATCGTGTTCCCCGGCGTCATATTCCGGGACGTCACTTTGCCCATAGAAATTGTCCATCTAAATTACCTCTTCCCTGTTCACGACCATGCCACGCGCATGTCGCTGATCTGCCGGATGCCGGCATGTCCCTTGAGCACCGGGCGGTCCCCGAGGATCCTGAGATGCGGAAGGCGCGCAGTGAGCGCGGCAAGACCTTCTTCCAGTTCCGCTCGCGCCAGTGCCTCGCCCAGACAGCGATGCGCACTGCCACCGAAGGCCAGGTGCCAGCGCGGCTGCTTGCGAAATATGTCGAACGTGTCGGGATCGGCATAGAGCTCCGGGTCCCGCATCGCCGCCATCGTTACCAGCGCAATCGCGCGCCCGGCCGGGATCGTCTGGTCACCGATCTCGATCTCGGTCAACGTGAAGCGTGGGACCGAAGCGACGGAGGGCTCGAAGCGCAAGGCTTCGGAGACTGCCGCGGGAATCCATCCTTCATCCTGGCAGATTGTCTCCCATTGCTCGCGATGCTGCAGCAGAATGGCGACCTGCATGGCCATCGCCGCCCGTGTGGTATCGCTTCCGCCGAGCACAACGGTAACGATCTGGGTCACGGCTTCGAGAGAGGAAAGGTCTCCCGCGCGGTCGACCGCCTGCACATAAGTGGAAAGAAAGTCCTCTCGCGGGTTCTTGCGCCGGTCTTCGATCAGGTCACTTACATAGCGGTAGAGATCGCCGGCGGCTTTGTCGAATTCCGGAATATCTGCGATCGTCCAGGATCCGCTGAGTGCCTTCGAAAGCACATAGACCGAGCTGGTGAAGTGCTGAATGTCTGCATCGGGCATGCCGAGGATCGCTGCAATCGTGTGTGCCGGAATTGCGGCGGCGAAGCCTTCGAGGAAATCCATTTCTCCTTGGGAATAACACTGATCGAGCAGGTCATCGGCGAGTGCGCGCAGACGCGGCCGAAGCTCGGCGATCATTCGGAAGGCGAAGGTGCGTGTCATCGGGCTTCGCCGGCGCGTGTGATCGGTCCCATTGGAAAACAGCATGTTGTAACGAAAGAAATTGAACAGTGCCCCGGAGGTCACGCCGCGAAGCGCGACCAGTTCCGTCTCCATCTGCCGGGTGCGCGGATCCGTCATCAAAGACTGAATGTCGGCCGCCCTCAATGCAAGATATACACCGTCCTCACGTCTGAGTACGGGTGTCCTGCTGCGATAGCGCCGATAGATCCCATGCGGATCGACGTCCAGCTCGGAAACCGAAATCGAAACTGGGCCTTCCGTCTGGGGCGCGCTCGCCAAATCTGTCATTCAATCCTCGCATATTTTCTCGTCCATCGATCGGGGTGACCGGTCGCATGCCGGGGTAAAACTGAGGATTGCGCATTTCTGTCTGATGTCGTTTGGGACGGCTGGCGTTGCAAACGTAACAATTGCACTCTTGATCCAATCCGCTAAGCTCGTTTGCGGATGTGCTCAGGGCGTCGCAATTTCAATTCGTTGCGCGATTCGAGCGGGCACTCTCGCGATCCATTCTGCATCTTTGTCCAACCGGCGATGAAAGGTACGGCAATGTCGCCCTGTTCCCAACAACATGATCGACTTCCGGATGACCGAGACGAGGCAAAGGCTCTTGGGCCTTCAGCGAATGCGTTCGAGCTGAGACACCGCGAGCTTCTGCACCTATCGAACAGTGCCGCCGCCGCGGTTGCGCTCCCCTTTACCGGTGAGCCGGCGACTGCCCAGCAAGGCACTAACGAGACGCCGCGGATGATGAAAGTGCAACTGCGCATCAACGGCGAGGCCGTCAATCTTGTGATCGATTCCCGCCAATCGCTTCTCGACGTGCTCAGGGAAGACCTCTTCCTGACCGGCACGAAGAAGGGCTGCAATCAAGGTGCCTGCGGCGCCTGCACAGTGCTTCTCGACGGTGAGCGGGTCAATTCCTGCCTGACGCTTGCCGTTATGCATGACGGTGCCGAGATCACCACGATAGAAGGGCTCGCACAGGGGGAGGACCTGCATCCGCTGCAGCAGGCCTTCATCGATCATGAAGGCTTCCAGTGCGGCTACTGTACCTCCGGGCAGATCATGTCCGGCGTCGCCTGCATCCGTGAGGGCCATGCGAGCTCGCGCGACGAGATCCGGTTCTGGATGAGCGGCAATATCTGTCGCTGCGGCGCCTATCCCGGCATCGTCGCCGCGGTGGAGCAGGCTGCGAAGGAGGAGCACACATGATCCCCTTCGGTTACGAGAAAGTTGCGAGCGAAGCCGATGCCATCGCCGCTGTCGCCGGCGGCGGACGCTATATTGCCGGCGGCACGACGCTCGTCGACCTGATGCGCGAGGAGGTGGAGAAGCCGGAGCGGCTCGTCGATATCAACCGTCTGCCCCTCAATTATATTCGCGAGGAGAACGGCGCATTGGTGATCGGAGCGCTCGCGCGAATGTCGGCAGTGGCGGCAAGCCCTGAGACCGCCCGTCTGCACCCGCTGATCGCAGAGACGCTGGTCGAGGGTGCTTCGCCCCAGCTCCGCAATGTCGCCTCGATCGGTGGCAATCTCTTACAGCGGGTGCGCTGTCCCTATTTCCGTATGCTCGATGCGCCCTGCAACAAGCGTGAGCCGCGATCGGGATGCTCCGCGATCGACGGCATCAATGCCGGCACGGCCTTACTCGGCACCAGCGATCACTGCATCGCGACACATCCCTCCGATCTTGCCGTCAGCCTCGTGGCGCTCGATGCGACCATGCGGGTCAGGGGACCTGAAGGCGAACGCAGCTTCCCGGTCGAGGAGCTCTTCCGACTGCCGGGGGATACGCCGCATCTCGAGCATACGCTTACGCCAGGCGAGCTGATCATCGAGGTCCGCGTGCCGCCGATGAGCTACGCCAGGACGGCGCGCTATCTCAAGGTGCGCGATCGTGCTTCCTATGAATTCGCGCTCGTTTCGGCCGCGGCTGCGCTTGATGTGGAGGACGGGGCGATCCGAGAAGCCAGAGTGGCGGCGGGTGGCGTCGGCACAAAACCCTGGCGGATGCGGGCGGTCGAGCAAGCGCTCGTCGGCAAGCCGGCCAACCGGCAAAGCTTCGAGGAGGCGGCGCGGCTTTCGCTTGACGGCATCCGGGCGCGCTCCGGAAATGGCTTCAAGGCAACGCTGTTGCCGCCCACGATCGTCCGCGCACTCGAGATGGCAGGAGGTGCAGCATGAGCCCCGCGATCGGAACCCCGGTCGCACGCGTCGACGGTCGGGTGAAGGTGACCGGCCAGGCGACCTATGCGGCCGAATTCAACCAGACGGGACAGGCCCATGCCGTGATCGTCAGCGCGACGGTCGGGCTCGGGCGCATCTCCGCAATCGACAACGCGCCGGTCGAGAAGATGCCGGGCGTCCTTGCCGTCATCACGCATCACAATGCTCCGAAGCTTGCCTATAACGAGCACAAGGGGTCGATCGATCCGGCTGTCGGCGAACGTCTGCACGTGCTGCAGGATGATCGGGTACACTTCTTCGGCCAGCCGGTCGCCATCATCGTCGCGGAGACGCTCGACCAGGCGGAGCGAGCCGCCAATGCGCTCAAGATCAGCTATGACGCCGAGCGCCCGATCGTGAGCCCGCATGACGAAGCGGCCGAGCTCATCATCCCGGAGATGGCGCTGCGGCCGAACGCGCGTATGCGTGCCGATATCGCGCGCGGTGATGCGGATGCGGCACTCGATGCATCGAATATAAAACTGGATGTCGACTACACGATCGCGCGCGAGAACCATAATCCGATGGAGCCGCACGCGACCATTGCCGCCTGGGATGGCGACCGGCTGACGCTCTGGAGCAAGAGCCAGTACGTCGTCAACGAGCAGGCGGAAATAGCGGCGATCTTCGGCCTTCTCCCCGAAAACGTGCTAGTAATCTGTCCCTTCGTCGGCGGGGCCTTCGGCACCAGTCTTCGGACCTGGCCGCATGTGACGCTGGCGGCGATTGCGGCCCGCCAGGTGGGGCGCCCGGTCAAGCTGGTGCTGACGCGGCGCCAGATGTTCTTCACCACCGGTCACCGTCCAGTTTCGATCCAGCGGGTTGCCCTTGCCGCCGATGCGGACGGCAAGCTTACGGGCATCGTGCACGAGGGCATCGGAGAGACGAGCCGCTACGAGCAGTTCGTCGAGGCGCTGACCTCAGTCACCGACTTCATGTATTCCTGCCCGAACGTGCGCACCCGCTATCGCATCATGCCGCTCGATGCCTCCACCCCGACCTATATGCGCGGTCCGGGGGAGGCGAGCGGCGTTCATGCGCTCGAATGCGCGATGGACGAGCTCTCCTATTTGCTGAAGATGGATCCTATCGAGCTGCGCCGGATCAACGAGCCGGCGATGGACGAGAGCCGGAACGTGCCTTTCTCCAGCCGCTCGCTGATGAAATGCTACGATCTCGGTGCCGAGCGCTTCGGCTGGCAGAGACGCACGCCTGAGCCCCGCTCGATGCGCGACGGCCGCCTGCTGATCGGCTACGGCACGGCGTCCGCCAGCTATCCGGCCTTTCAGGCTCCGGCCAGCACCCGCGTCCGGCTCAATGCCGATGGAACGGCCGATGTCGAAGTTTCGGCGAGCGACATGGGGCCGGGAACCTATACCTCGATGACGCAGGTCGCGGCCGAATTTCTCGGCTTGCCGCTCGACAAGGTACGGTTCAGTCTGGGGCGTTCGGATTTTCCTCCAGCGCCCTCACATGGCGGCTCCTGGACCATGGCCTCTGTCGGCTCAGCGATCCGGGCCGCCTGCCTCGAGGCGCAGAATCAGGCCGCGCAGAAGGCGATTGCCACGAACGGTTCGCCCGTCGCGAGACGCACGGTCGAAGCGATCGAATGGCGCGGTGGCCTGTTGCACGTCAAGGGCGAGAGCGGCGGCGGGCTGACCTATGGCGAAATCGTCACGGCCGCAGGCGGTGCGCCGATCGTCGCCAACGCGTCCGCCTCACGCGATCCCGATGTCGCGGCGAAATATTCGATGCACTCCTTCGGCGCGGTCTTTGCCGAGGTTGCCGTCGATCTGGATGTCGCAACTGTTACGGTGCGCCGCGCAATCGGGGCCTATGCGGCGGGCAGGATCGTCAATCCGAAGCTTGCCGCCAGCCAGTGCATCGGCGGCATGGTGGGCGGCATCGGCATGGCGCTGATGGAGCGGACCGCGCTCGACGACCGCAACGGCCGGCCCGTCAACGCGCACATGGCCGACTACCTGATGCCGGTCAATCTCGATATCGAACATGTGGAGGCGCATTTCGTCGACGAGGAGGATACGATCGTCAATCCGCTCGGCGTCAAGGGCCTTGGTGAGATCGCATTGGTCGGCATGGCGCCGGCGGTTGCGAACGCGGTCTATCATGCGACGGGCAAGCGCATCCGCGAACTGCCGATCAGGATCGAAAACCTGCTGGCATAAGATAAGGTTCACTCGAGCAAACAAGGCTCCTTCGACAACTAGGGAGCCTTCGTTTTGTTACGAATGTAGGACGATCGGACCTTTTCCGATACCAAGCTGTAACCAACGGAGGGGATTGTCTAATCCGGGCCGCGACCGGGGACCCCAATCTCCCCCAGGATGCAGTGGTCAAGGCCCGGTAACCGGCGTGCCACCAGGCACCGTTGACAGGTATGATCCCCCTGGCGACGTGCGAGGCGTCTGTTGATGGCACGCCGGTTACGATGAGATCGGCGAGAGAGTTCGCCGCCATTTCGCGCGCTTGTCCGGGAATGTCCATATTGGGGATCGCTCTTCTGCAAACTGTTCCCATCTCGTTACGAATGTAAGACGATTGTGCGCCCTCAGTGACAGTGCTGTAATCCTGGAGCCGGATTTTCTCCCGTGACCACGATCAGGAGAATTCCATGCCTCCCACGGAAAACATGCATTATCCGAAGCCCGATGGCGGCCGCCAGATGCTTAGGCTGGTTGCCGTCGATGGCGAGATCATCGCGGACGAACTGGCGAGCCTGCTTGAATGGAATGATCCTTTGCATGCCGCACAATTCGCAACGGAGGCCGCTCCCGCATCCCCGCCGAAGAAGCGGCGATGGCGGCGCATGCTTCTCCAGTCCCTTATCGAAGGCTTCGCGCTGATCGGCGCGGCGTCCTATCCGACGGCGGACTTTATCGTCCCCTGGCGACAAGAGACACAGCGTCCGGAGACGCGACGCTCGGGATCAGCCCATATTCCCGTCTCGCTTGCCCGGCGTCTTCTTGAAGCCGGCGTCTATTTCGAGTGAGGGAAGTGGGAGGAACAGCTGATGAAAAAGATCGAAGCGATCATCAAGCCTTTCAAGCTCGCCGAGGTTAGGGAGGCCCTTGAAAAACTCGGGCATGACAGCTTTACCGTCACGGAGGCAAAGGGCTTCGGTGGCGAGAGGGGCCGGGTGGGATACTGCCACGGAGCCGAATACGGGTTCGAATTTTTCCCGCTTCTCAAGCTCGAGCTCATTGCCCCGGACGAGGGGGCGACCGCCGCGATCGAGGCGATCTGCCAGACGGCGCAGACCGGGCGCAGCGGCGACGGAAAGATTTTCGTCTCCTGCGTCGAGGAAATCATCCCGATCGCGACGAAGGATCTCGCCGTCGGCGTCGCCCGCTGATTATCGAAGGACTGATTACCGAAGATTGAAGCTCGCGGCCATGTGGTCGCGGTATTTCGGATCATCCCTATCGAATATGCTGAAGCCGTGCAGCAGGTAGGCGCGCATCAGATATTCCTCGGCGCGG
Organism: Sinorhizobium sp. CB7; assembly: GCF_041357635.1. Classification (NCBI taxonomy): domain Bacteria; kingdom Pseudomonadati; phylum Pseudomonadota; class Alphaproteobacteria; order Hyphomicrobiales; family Rhizobiaceae; genus Sinorhizobium; species Sinorhizobium sp. CB7. The sequence goes on along the minus strand of NZ_JAULLL010000023.1, from coordinate 37,750 downwards.
TTCATCTTGCCGAGCTCGAAGAACGACTGGCCGAGACGCAACTGAATAAAGGCATTCTGCTGGCCGGGGCGGCCGGATTGCGCTTCGGTGAGCGCTGCTCTCGCATTGGTGAAATCGCTCATCATGAAATAGGCATCGCCGATGCCGGCCATCAGCCACATATAGTGCTCGTGCCAGTTTTTTGGCTCGGGCAGCAGGTCAACGCCATGCTGGAATTCGGCGATTGCCGCGAGCCATTCGCCGCGCTCCATCAGCGCATTGCCGGCCTTGGAATGGGCGAGGATCTTTGCCTGGAGATCGTCGTCCAGGGGTCTGAAGTCACTGAAATAGGTCATGGTGTCGGGACCTCGAAGAGGTTCTTTGCGAACGCTGAACAGGGAAAGACGACAGGCGGATCATATCCCGGAGGGCATCATGCCAGGGAGATCTTCTACAGTGCCGTGCGTCTTTTCAGATGCACAAAGGTCGCTGTAGCACTTTGAACTGCTGCATGTTTTTATCCTTGGATCAGCTCCGATCTAAGGAAACATGCAGTGGGCTATCCATAGCGCCTAGGCCGTAATCATAAAGTATCCAGAGCGATGATTTCGCCACCGGCAGCCGGATAAAAGCTGCACGCGGTGAACCGCTGGTTAAGGCGAAAGATAAATTGCTGCCCATCCTGCGAAACTGCAGCAAACAGGAGGTCGTCCGGCGGGATGAACCGTCGATTTTCCGGATCGGCTTAACGCTCGGAGGGACGGATCCGCTTGATGAATTCCCAGACCGGCAGGGCGGCGACGCCACCGACGATACCGGCGATATAGCTTGGAATCGCAAAGCCGAAGAGCCATTGCCAGGCAAGCCCGATGAGAAAGCTCGCGGCCAGCATGGCGATCACGGTGATGATGAGGCGTTGCCAAAGCGGAAGCATTGTCATTGGACCTACCGGTATACTTTGAGCTCTCGTCGCGATCCTTCGCGTGCAAGACAAGTCATTGCAGGTGATCGGAAAATACGGATTTTACACCGATCCGCGTAAGTACGTTACGGTAACATCTGCGCGAGGTGCGCCTCTCTCCACCAATTCCTGTGCCTGTCAGGAATCCAGCCGCCGTGCGTCCGCACGGCGAGAGACTCCGTGATATCTATTGCCTGAAGCCTAATCTTTCGCTGTTCTGTGACCATGAAGGGTTACATCTGCATCCTCACCAGAGGAAGCAGGTCATTCGCGCCGTGGACACGGCGCGGCTGGATCCCTGTGACAAGCACAGGGAAGAGGGAATGTGGGGGGCCGTCCGTGCCCCAATCACCGCCTGAGATCCTGGAAATTATAGAACGCTGCCAAGTCTCCGGAGGCAGTTGTTTGCTGTGGAAGCCTCCCCGACCTCCCTCTTCCCTGTGCTTGTCACAGGGATCCAGCCGCCGTGCGTCCGCACGGCGAAAAGACTCCTTCATACCGATTGCCCGAAGCCTGATCTATGAGATCGTGGATCGGCGGAATTTGCCCTGTATATCACCCTCACGGAACTCCCACCTCGCCCATCAATTCGGGTTCATTGCACCTGCTGTGTTGCCGGAGACGGCACGTTGATCCGGATGAGGCGGGAAAAATCCGGCGTGAGGCCGGCAGCCTGGGCGCGTTCGTCGATATGGGCGCGTGCCCTCAGCTCCGCAAGCGGAAGGCGCATGTCGAGCGCATCGCGGTCATAGGCATATTCGGGGAGATAGCCGTTGACGATCAGCCGCCAGTCGAACGGAACGACATCGCCGACAGCGCGCATCATCTTGAAGATGGTGGTCGTGCAGTTGGTCGTGATGGAATTGTAGAATTGCGGCGTCGTCGAAAGTGCGTTGGCATCGCTGACATATTCGACGAGCAGCGCCCGGGCGGCTTTCGGCGAGACGTTGAGACGATAGATCTGGACGTCCTCGCCGCGAATATTCGACCGCACGCCGACGACATCGCGCTCGTCGGCCGCCACGATCACCAGCGGGTTGCTCTTGAAGAGATCGGCGATCGGCGAAAAGGCGCCGCCGGCGCGCCTGCGCACTTCGATCGACCAGGCGAGATAGTCGCCATCGGCAAAGCCGAAGCTCAGGATGACATGGGCCATTTCCGGTCCGGCCCAGTAGGACATGAAAAGATCGAGCGTCTTGAGGCTGTTGAGGTCGTAGCTGCGCGTCGTCCAGCGTTCGGTGAAATCGGTGTTGCTGCGCCACTCGAAGTCGCGGACATCAGTCAGGGTCAGGAGATCGCCGCTCAGCGTGCCGGTTACCTGGCGTGCGACGTCCGGTGACCAGTCGACGTCGTCTGACGGCCTTATCGTGCCCCACCAGGTGAGCATGGTGGCAAATACCACGAGGAAGGCGGCGAGCCCGTGCCAGCGCAGGCGCGTGAACAGCGCAACGATCGTCGCAATGCCAAAGAGCAGCAGAAGGCCCCCGGTCAGGCCTCGTGCAAGCTCCGGCGCCGGCAGCCGATACCAGAGGGCAAGCGCCGCCCAGGCCGTCGCCAGCGCAACGATCAGGGAAAGAAGGGTCGCGACCAGAATGCGGAGCATGCGACGCATAGGGCCTTCCTGCTGAAGCCTATCGGGCTGGATGCTGATCTCCGCTACAATCATATGGGGTAATTTAAGAGATTACAGGCATTTTTCGTGGAATTCTATTTGGATCCCCAGCCTGGAAGCATAGAAGTGGTCGACAACCGTTGCCCGATCGGCAAGGCCTCGGATGCCCGCGCCAGGGGGTCGGCGCGGGCATCCCTTATGCAAACTATTCCGCCGCCTCGTAGGCGCCCGAGCGCGAGACCGATGTTCTTGGCCCGAGGGCGGCAAGCAACGTGACGGCGGTTGCAAGCATCGCAACGAAGGCCGTGCCGGCATAGTAGGGATCCCAGCCGAAATTCGGTGCGGCGGCAAAGATCGCCGATGCGGCCGCCAGTACGACGCCGCCGCCGATCTGGAAGGCGGCGAAGAGCAGACCGGAGGCCAGTCCAGACTTGTCCTCCTCGACATCGGAGAGGGCTGCGACCTGCACCGACGGATAGGTCATTGCGTAGCCAAGGCCGAGCAGGAGCTGCGAGATCGCGACGAGCAGGATCGGATTGATGTGTCCGAGCGACAATACCCAGAAGATGTAGCTCAGTGCCTGCAGCATGACGCCCAGCGCCATCAGGCCGGTGCTGCCGCGATTCTGTGCGATCGTGGCAAAGCGTGGCGCCAGGAACATGACGCAGACGCCGCCAATGGCAAAGCAGAAACCGGTGATGAAGGCGGACCAGCCGTAAACGTTCTGGTAATAGAGCGTCGCGATGAACTGGAAGCCGACATAGACGCCCTGGAACAGCGCGGCGATGAGGTTGGCATGGCTGAGCTTTGCCCGCCGGAAGATGCCAAGCGGCACCATCGGGTCCGTATGGCGCGCCTCGACTACGATGAAGAGGATGATCAGGACGAGAGCTGCGATCAGCGAACCCCAGGTCGGGAACGCCGTGAAACCTTCGACTGCGGCATTGGTGATGCCGAAGACGAAGAGCAGGAGACCCGGCGTGATCGTCAGTGCTCCGGCCCAGTCGAAATGCGGCCGCGGCCCGCTGCGGCGGTGATCAGCCGGCAGCACGAAGGGTGCGAGCGCCAGCGCTGCGATCGCGACCGGCGCTCCCATGACGAGCGTCGCCCGCCAGCTGAGGATGGTCGCCGCGCCGCCGAGCACCATGCCCAGCACGAAGCCGGCAGCGCCCGTCGACGAAAAGACGCCGAGCGCTTTCGCCCGGGCGCTTCCTTCGCCGAACACGGAGAGCAGCAGGGCGAGGGCCGCAGGCGCTGTGAAGGCGGCGGCGATGCCCTTGACCAGCCGGGCTGCGATCAGCGTCGGTCCGCTGTCGACGAAGCCGCCGGCAATGCTGGCGGCGGCGAAGATGCCCAGCGACCAGAGGAAGACGCGGCGGTGGCCGAAGAGGTCAGCGACCCGACCGCCGAGCAGCAGGAAACCGCCATAGCCGAGCACATAGGCGCTGACCGCCCACTGCAGTGATGTCGCCGGCATGCCAAGCTCGGCCTGGATGGCGGGAAGGGCAACGCCGATGGTCGAAACATCCATCGCGTCAAGGAAGTTGGCAGCGCAGAGCAGCAGCAACGCCAGTCCGGCTCCCCCTCGAGATTTGGAAATGGTCATTGGTGATCGTTCCTTTCGTGCTGCCGCTCTTGGGAGGATGCCGCGGCAGGGAACGAGAAAATGTACAGCTTCCAATCCTATTGCAAATTGATAGTAGCTATGTCAGGTATTACTCATGATGATGAATGACGCCACCCTCCGCAAAATGGATCTCAATCTCCTGCTCGCCTTTTCGGTGCTGATGCAGGAGCGCAATGTCAGCCGCGCGGCTGAGCGCCTGCTGCTCGGGCAGCCGGGCCTTTCGGCGGCGCTCAGGCGATTGCGCGAGTCTCTCGATGACGAGCTGTTCGTGCGGGTAGGGCGTGGCCTGCAGCCGACGCCGCGGGCGCTCTCCATCGCACCCGCGATCGAGGACGCGCTTTCGGGCATCGAGCGGGCGATCCGGCCGCCGGCGGCCTTCGATCCGGCGAACTGGGAGGGCGAATTCCGCATCGGCATGTGCGATAATTTGGAGTCGGCCTTTTTCGGTCCGCTGGCGGCGCGCCTGCATGCGCTGGCGCCCGGTGCACGGCTGATCGGATTGAGCTCGGACAAACGCGATGTGGGGCGGATGCTCGACGAGGGCGTGTTCGATTTGAGCATCTCGGTGCATGACGAGCCGGCCTCCTGGCATATTCGCGCGCCGTTGTTCGATCAGACCTCGCTCTGCATCTATGATCCGAACCAGATAAAGCTGAAGGCGCCGATCACGCTGGACGACTTCGCGAGCGCACGCCATATCACCGTTTCCTTCGAGGGTATCACCGCGACGACGATCGACATCGCACTCGGCCGCGTCGGTTATAGCCGGAAGGTAGTTGCGACCGTGCCGCGCTTTTCGGCCTTGCCGACGGCGCTCCGCGCCATGCCGGCCATTGCGACGGTGCCGGAATCGATTGCGCGCTGCATGGCGCAGCTCCATGGCTTTAAGATTTCCGACCCGCCGCTCGATTTGCCCGCCCAGCCGGTGACGATGCTCTATCGACGCGTGGACCGCACGGATGCGCGTGCTGTGTGGTTCCGCCACCTGTTCGTCGAAGTCGCCGGTGCGGCACTCGAAGCGTCGGGGTGCAAGATGTGCGTCTCGAAGGCGGCATAGAGCCGGGCGTCTTCGAGCGAACCCGATAAAGATGCGCTAAACCTTCAGCTGCATGGCATCCTTGCTAAAATTGCAATGGGCCATCGCCTGCAAAGGGTTATTCTTACTATCAGCCCAGAACCCTATGTTCATCCCATCAGCAAAAGAGAGGCGAATGACATGGATCTGAACCTGGAAGGAAAAACGGCGCTCGTCACCGGTTCCACGGCTGGCATCGGACTGGAAGTCGCTCGAAAGCTCGCGTTGGAGAGAGCGAGCGCGATCGTTACCGGACGCAGCCGGGAAAAGCTCGACGCGGCCGTGGCAAGCATTCGCGCCTCGGGCGGCAAGCATGTGTCCGGCGTCCTGGCCGATCCCGGCACGGATGCCGGCGCCTCGACGATCGTGAGCGCCGTTCCGTCCGTCGACATTCTCGTCAACAATCTCGGCATATACGAGACCAAGCCGTTTGCCGATATCGACGATGACGAGTGGCGCCGGTATTTCGAGATCAACGTCCTGAGCGGCGTCCGTTTGGCAAGGCACTATTTCAAGGGCATGCTCGACCGCAACTGGGGCAGGATCATCTTCATCTCCAGCGAATCCGGTCTGATGACGCCGGGCGACATGATCCATTACGGCATGACCAAGACGGCACAGCTCGCGGTCTCGCGGGGTCTCGCCGAGCAGACCAAGGGCACGGCGGTCACCGTCAATGCCGTCTTGCCCGGTCCGACGCGATCGGAAGGCATTCCCGACTTCCTGAAAGGCGTCGTATCGAACCCGAACGCTACCCCCGCGGAGGCCGAGGCGGAATTCTTCGAAAAGCATCGCGCCTCGTCGTTGTTGCAACGGTTCATCGAACCCGAGGAAATCGCCAATCTCGTCGCCTTCGTCGCAAGCCCGCTTTCCTCGGCCACAAACGGGACGGCATTGCGCGCAGACGGCGGCGTCATGCGGACAATAGCATAGCGATGGAAGGAAAAAACGATGACATCCCTTAATGACAAGCGTGTGCTCGTGATTGGCGGCAGTTCCGGCATCGGCCTTGCCATCGCCGGCCGGGCCCTTTCCGAAGGCGCATCGGTCACCATCGCGTCGCGGTCGGCACAGAAGCTGGAAGAGGCCGTCCGGCAGCTTGGCGGTGGCGTGCGCTCGATAGTGCTGGACACCGGTGACGAAAACGGCATTGAGCGTTTCTTTGCATCGGAAGAGGCCTGGGATCACATCGCCGTTTCGGCAGCCCGGACCACGACCGGTCCGGTCCGCAAGCTTGCGCTCGACGACGCGAAGAAGTCGATGGAAAGCAAGTTCTGGGGCGCCTACCGGATCGCCCGTGCCGCGAAATTCGCCGAGCGCGGTTCGCTGACGTTCATATCGGGCTATCTGAGCGAGCGGCCGTCGGCAACCTCGGTTCTCCAGGGCGCGATCAATGCGGCGCTCGAAGCGCTGGCTCGGGGACTCGCCCTCGAACTGTCGCCCGTCCGCGTGAACGCCGTTTCGCCGGGGACTATCGACACGCCGCTCTGGTCCGGAATGGATGAGGCCGCAAGGAAGGCCATGTTCGACCGCATCGCCGGCAATCTTCCCGTCAAGGCGATCGGCCAGCCGTCGGACATCGCCAATGCGGTGGTGTTCCTGATGACCACGCCTTTTGCGACAGGCTCGACCGTTCGGGTGGATGGCGGCGGAGCGATCGGGTGATGCGATGATGATTGATCATGTCACTCTGAGGACGGCCGATCTCGAGGCGACGCGGGATTTCCTGGAGACGCTGCTTGGTGTGAGGACCGGCTATCGGCCGCCATTTTCTTTCCCCGGCTATTGGCTCTACAAGGGCGACGATCCGATCGTGCATCTCATTCCGGGCGGCGGCGAAATGGTCGACAGCAATGCCGAAACCATCGACCACGCCGGATTCCGGCTGGACGATTATGAGGCCCACCGCGCCAAGCTCGACGCCCTCGGCATCCAATATTCCCGAATGGACCTTCCGGACCTCGGCGAACGTCGTCTCTTCGTGCGCACGCCTGGCGGCATATTGCTGGAGCTCGTTTTCCGGGAGGAAAAGTCGGGAACTGACGTTCGGGGTTAGCCCGGGGAGTCGACGAAGCGCTGGAGAGCGGCAAGGCCAACCGAAACCTGGCACCGCGCAATCGAGTCTTTTGCCACGCGGGCGCACGGCTGCTGGATTCCGGTGACAAGCACAGAAAAGGGGAGCGTAGGGCCTGGCGCAAGACCACACCGTCCGCCAGCAAGCGGGCAGCGTTGGAGCGCTTGTCTCAGCGCCACTGCCCGCTCTCGGCCAACCGGTCTTCGTCGGATATCTGTGGGGGAGACCATACCCAGGCGACGAGGAGATCATAAAAGACGCTGAGCACGATCGGTCCGAGAAACAGGCCGACGAGGCCATGGGACAACGTGCCGCCGATCACGCCGACGAGGATGACCAGCATCGGCGTCGAGAGCCCGCGCGCCACCAGAAGCGGCTTCATGACATTGTCTATGATCATGATCGGGATCAGAAGAAGCATGAAGACGAGTGCCGGCAGCGATGTCCAGGTCGCCCAGGCCCAGACGATGAGCGGCAGCAGGATGAGCGCCGGACCAATCTGGACGATGCAGAGTATCAGGATCGCAAAGGTGATCACGCCGGGGGCGGGGACACCGAACAGGACGAAGATCAACCCGCAGAGAAAAGCCTGCAGCAGCGCGACCCCGATCACCCCGCGCGCGACGTTGCGGATCGTCGCGCCGGCCAGATTGACAAAGCCCACGCCCCGGTCGCCCGCGATCCGCCGCGCGAAACTCCTGACGCCTTCGGCCAGCCGCGGCGCCGGTCGGAAAAGAAAACCGGCGAGGATCACAGAGACGACGAAACTCACGAGGCCGCCGCCGATGCTGGCGATCTGGCCGAGTGCTGCGCTTCCCACCTGAAGCAAGGACGCCTCGAACTGCTTCAGCGTCGCGGCCAGATTGGTGGATGCCAGGCTCCAGGCGGCATAGGCGCGCTCACCGATCAGCGGCCATTCCCTGACACTTTGGGGCGGCGTCGGCACCACAAAAGTCCCGCTCGTCAGTCTGGCGAAGAAGGCTTGCGCGGCTTCGGCGAAGTTGAGTGCGATCGCCGCGACTGGGCCGATAATGATGACGAGACTGGCGAGCGTGATCAGGATCGCTGCAGGGCGTCCGCGTCCGCCGAACAGCCTGCGCAGGCTAGCATAGGCCGGGTAGAGGGCGACCACGAGGATCGAGGCCCAGATGATGATTACCGCGAACGGGGCGACCAGCGTGAGCGACCAGTAGGCGAAGAGCCCGACGACGCCGATCCTGACGAAGTCGGTAATTCTTCTTTCCGTTGACGATTGGCCAGTCTTGCCCGCGTCCACATTGATCTTGCCCGGAGATAGGTCGTCGTCCATGAGGCTCCCCCAGCGGGTACTCCATGGAGCGCCGCATAGCCACCACTGCATCAAGATCGACTAATATTCAGGATGCTGGCATGCGGTTACTGCGTCAAGGCAATTTCAAAGTAATGGAGATTGTTGTCCTGATCGGCTGAATCGTGCGGCAGATCAGATTTGCGAGAGGCATCCGGATTCGGACCGGAAAGACCCACGACGCTGACCCGCGATTGCGAAATGACGACGCCTCGCATCGAAACTACGCGGCCAGGCTTTACGTTCCCGCCGATCCTCGACATTGTCTATTTCCTCAATGGGCTACTGGCCTTTCCTTCGAACGAAGACTCGGCCAGACGGAAAGGACGTCGATGCACGAAGGATTTCTGCTTGAGGGCGGAGACGACGCCCGCTTCACCATTCTGCTCGCGCATGGCGCGGGCGCACCGATGGATTCCAAGTCGATGACGGCCGCCGCCGAGGCGCTTGTTGCAGTCGGCTTTCGCGTGGCGCGCTTCGAATTTTCCTACATGGCCGCGCGCCGCACGTCCGAAGGCCGCAAGCCGCCGCCGCGGGCGGAAACGCTGATGCCCGAATACAGGGCCGCAATTGCGGAACTCGGCGCGGCCGGCCCCCTGATCATCGGCGGTAAATCGATGGGCGGTCGCGTCGCCAGCATGATCGCCGACGAACTCTATTCAGCGGGAAAAATTGCCGGCCTGATCTGCCTCGGCTACCCCTTCCACCCGCCGGGCAAGCCAAACGAGCTCCGCACCAAGCACCTTGCCGCGCTGAAGACCCCGACCCTGATCTGCCAGGGAACCCGCGATGAGTTCGGCACGCGCGACGAAGTTCAAGCCTACGATCTTTCCGATACAATCGAGATCCTCTGGCTGGAGGACGGCGATCACGATCTGAAGCCGCGCAAGAAAATCTCCGGCTTTTCGGCGGCCGATCATCTGGCGACAACGGCCGAGACGGCGAGGGGATGGGCCGAAAGGGTGGCGGGATGAACGCGAAGGCACTCTCTGAAGCTTTTCGACAGTCGGAGGTTTTGATTGCGCGCGCCGGATTCACCATCGCTGATCGCGCATTGTGATTGGAGCATCGACAGGTCAAAGCGCTGGATGAGCGTCGCGAGACGCGCGAACGGACGCTGGCAGTTGGCTTCGCCGGAACTCGTGGGACCGGCCGATACGCTGCTGATGCGCCTCCGGGACCGTGCGGGGCATCGGGATGGCGGCGTATTGATCGGCTTTGATTTTCCGATCGGCTTGCCCGCCCGATATGGCCGGTTGACCGGCATGGCATCCTTCCGGGAGATGCTCGGCACGCTTGGGGCCGGAGATTGGTCCGAATGGTTTTCGGTTGCCGATCATCCCGACCGGATATCGCTTCATCGCCCTTTCTATCCAATGCGTCCGGGCGGAACGAGCCGCCGGTATCTGTTCGATGCGCTTGGCCTGGCCGAGAAGGAGCTATTTCGTCGCTGCGAGAGGGCGACCTCCGAACGGCAGGCGGCCTGCATGCTCTTTTGGACGCTCGGCGGCAATCAGGTGGGAAAAGCCGCGATTGCCGGATGGAGGGACGTCATAATCCCTGATCTCGGCGAGATCGGGCTTTGGCCATTTGATGGGTCGCTTGCGGAACTTCTCCGAAAATATCCGGTGACGGTGGCGGAAACCTATCCGGGTGATGTCTACCGACGGATTGGTATTCCGCGCATGCCGGGGTGGAGCAAGCGCCGGCAATCCGATCGCAAGGCTGTTGCATCGCATTTGATTCAGTGGCTGCAGACGCATGCCGATTTCGAGGTGGTCGAGCTTGTTGCCCATATCGAAGATGGGTTCGGAACCGACAAGGCAGGGGAGGACCGCTTCGATGCCACGGTCGGGCTTTTGGGCATGCTTGAGGTGGTTACGGGGCGCAGACGGGAAGGCCAGCCCGATGGACGAGATGTCCAGCTTTGGGAGGGCTGGATCCTGGGGCAGGCGTCGGACGACTGACATTGAAGGGCGGCGGTGCCCATCCGTTTAAAGCCTGGCCAAATGTCTCGTCGGATGTTAGGTTACATGTAACCTATATTGGAGATTTGGCATGGCCACAGCATCGAATCGGAAGTCGTCGCGCGCGAAGGTGCAGAGGCATCGTGAGCGCTTGCGGGAACAGGGCCTTCGCCCGATTCAGATATGGGTGCCTGACGTCCGGGCGCCCGCGTTCAGATCGGAAGCGCATCGACAGTCTCAGGCCGTCGCTGCGAGCGCTCGGGCCCATGAGGATCAGGCATTCATCGATGCCATATCCGATTGGGCCGATGAATGAGGCGGGGAGATATCCGGACGGTTGCGGGCGGCAAGGACTATGCGGGCAAACCTCGACCCGTCGTTATCATTCAGGATAACAGCTTCGATGCGACCGATTCCATCACCATCTGCGCTTTTACGACCGATGAAACCGATGCACCGCTCATTCGATTGCTGGTGGAACCAAACGAGCGCAATGGGCTGCGTTTGCCGTGTCGGCTGATGGTCGACAAGATTACGACAGTCCCGAAATCGAAGGTCGGAACGTCGGTCGGCCGGCTCGACGACGAGGATATTCTCCGGCTCAATCAAGCCGTTTTGGTCTTTCTCGGGCTGGCTATATCGCCGCGAACCCAAAGATGAGCATGGACGCGGCGCATCGGTCGCCGCGTCCTCCGTTGTTGCAGGTTTTAGCATTACACCGTAGCGTCCGATACAACGTCATAATGCGCGAGCAAGCTGACAGCATCGCGCTCTTGAGCCTTGCCACGTCAGTGGATCATCTGCCGTAGCGCTCGATGACATCCGCCAAGGGCATATGGCCCAAGAAGGCGCCTGAACCGGCCGGCGTCTCGCCGTCTTCGATTGCGAGCGCAAAGCGGGCGGCGGGATCGGCCTCGATCCGCTCGCGCAGCCGCGACAGTTTCGGCCAGCGTTCGAGATCGGCGACCTTGTGAAACTCCAGCCATCGCGCCACACCGATCAACACGCCGTCGGCGAGCGTTGGCTTCTCGCCCACCAGATAGGGCGTATCGCCGATCATCGCCTCCAGCTTGTCGTGTCGTTCCGTCACCATGCGTTGTCCGAAAGTGCGTAAGGCAGCCTGCAGTGCCGGATCCGGCGGGCTCATTTCGAGTGCAACCCATAGCGGCGTGAAGGCCGCGGTGAAGCCGGTATTGATGAAGGCCATCAACTGATGCATCCGGTCGGCCTCGGGAGAGCGAGGGTCGAAACTGATGCGCCCGTCCGTATCGCGCGCTTCCAGCCAGGCCGCGATTGCCATGGTCTCCGTCAGCGCGCGGCCGTCGTCCGTTATCAGCACCGGTGTTTCATGCCGGCCGTTCAGCCGTCCGTAGGAGGGGTCGCGCATCTCTCCGAGCATATCGACGCGGCAGAGGCGATAGGGCCGCCCGAGCCATTCCAGCGCAGTGACAAGTCCCATCGAGCTTCCCGCCGGGAAGCCATAAAGAAGTATCGGTTCCATTGTCTTTTTCCGTGATTTCGTTGCATCGCGCTGCGCAGCGAACTGGAACATAAACATCGTCCGCCCCATGTAAATTACGCACATTTTTGTAACTTGAGCCTGGATGCTGTGATGAAAGACGTCGTTTCGCGCTGCCCGATCGAAAAATCCATGCGGGTCCTGAGCGGCCGCTGGCCAACGCTGCTGCTCTACTATCTCAAGGATGGGACCAAGCGGTTCAGGGACTTAAGGCGTGAAAATCCGACCGTATCGCACCGGATTCTGACGCTGGAACTGCGCAAGCTCGAGGAGGCGGGCATCGTCCGGCGCACGGCGTATCCGGGCTATCCTCTGAGGGTCGATTACGATCTTACGCCTGCTGGCAGGAAGCTCGTGCCGCTGATCGATGCCGTTGCCGACTGGTGGGAGGCGACGGAGACGGAGCGCCGTGGGCCGTCGATTCCGGATGCTGAAGCTACTGGATTCGCTGAGAGTTTTCGCCCCTCACCCTAGCCCTCTCCCCGCAAGCGGGGCGAGGGGACGATAGAGCAAGCGGCGACGGATCAATTCCGGCGTGAGGACGACGGAGGCTGCGACTCCCCTTCGCCCCGCTTGCGGGGAGAAGGTGGCCCGAAGGGTCGGATGAGGGGCTGTCGCGGCGCTCAAATTTCCTCCGGGCGGACCGGGTCACTTCGCTTCGAGCTTACCCGTGAAACGGTCCCGTCCAGCCCAATAGGGACAAGCCGGGCAGCTCTCGCCTGTCGGATAATCGATACCCTCCTCGTGAGGGCAGCCAAAGATTCCGTCCCTCATCACCACGGATTTCACTTCGTGTGCGCGCAAGAATGTCGCTATCTCTCCGGTGACCGTTGCGTCCGCCCGCGCATCGCCGGTTTCGGTAAACCACCGGCGCAACTCCGGGTCGGATTCCGGCGCCGATATGACGCTGGCGACCGCTTTCGTTGCATGAAGATTATCTGGGCCATAGTAGGCGATCGTACCGATGGGATAGCCCCGTCCGCCCCGCTTGGCTTTTTTCTCGATCCATTTTTTGGGTTGCCATCCCAGTTTCACGTCCGCCGTCCTTTCATCGCTCAATGATTCAACGCTTTCGAGATATAGAATAAAACCTGTAAGATGACATGCGAGAATCACACGGATTGCGGATATGGCTCGCAGAATACATTGGAGCGAAATGCCTCCTGCCGGAAAGCCAGTTGCTGCAGACAATTCGGAGAAGCAGGAGATCATCGCTGCCTGTGAGACCTTCATTCGCGACTTCCTGAAGCCGCGATTCCTGCCCGAGATCCGGCCGACCGAATGGAATTATGTGGTCGATATCCACGGCTCCTGGGCCGGCGCGCGATATCGCTTCATGCAGCGCTACAGGTCAGGCATGGAGCACAATCGCGGCGAGGAGTTCGACGCACCCTTTGCCCGTCTCGACCACATGGGACCGGACCGGTTCGATATCTATTGGATGCGGCACACGGGCAAATGGTGGCGGCTCTATGCTGGTGTGACTCTCGCCGACGCACTTCAAATCCTGCAAACGGATGGCATTCTGCATCCGGTCTAACCATCACAACCGATCGCAGGTTGGAGCCGTCCAGGCCGTCATCATTGTGACTGCAATCATGAGTAAGTATCGAAATTCATGAGCGAATATCAATATTACGAGTTCCAGGCGGTCGACCGGCCGCTTAGCGCCGAAGATCGCCAGGCCCTTCGCCGCTTATCGACGCGAGCACGGATCACGGCCACAAGCTTCACCAACTCATATGAGTGGGGCGATTTCAAAGGCGATCCGGTCGAGCTGATGCAGCGTTGGTTCGACCTTCATGTCTACGTGGCCAACTGGGGAACGCGCCGGCTCATGATTCGCCTGCCAAAGCGGTTGGTGGATCAGCAGCGTCTCGACGATTTTCTTGGCGAGGTCGACTGCGTCGAGCTGACGGCCTCCGGCGAAAACCTGATTCTTGATGTATTACCAGAGGAAACGGAACCAGAGGATGATTGGGATGACGGCACAGGCTGGCTCGCAGCCTTCGCGCCGCTGCGTGCGGATATACTCGCCGGCGATCTGCGGCTGTTCTATCTGCTATGGCTGACGGCGGTCGAAGCCGACGCTCTGCCGTCGGATGCGGTGGAGCCGCTGCCGGGAATAGGTCCGATGACCGGAGCGATCGAGGCTTTGACAGAGTTTCTCCGCCTCGATGACGACCTCGTTGCGGCGGCGGCTGAATGCAGCCCGGCGGATGAGACAGTGTCGACGGATGCCGCTCGACATATCATCTCGACATTGCCCGACCGAGAGAAGACTGGGTTGCTCATCCGCCTTGCGGAGGGCGATCCGCATGTGCGCAGCGAGCTTCAGGCGCTTATTCGGAACCGCTCGGCGTCAGCGTCCCATGTGGAGCCGGTCATCGTCGCTCGGCGCACTGTCGGTGAACTCCGTGCCCGTGCCGAGGCCATCCGTGACGCCCGCGAACGTGCCGAGGCCGAGAGGGTCGCCGCCGAACGCAAACGGCAAGCGGAGGAGGAGGCTCACGCCCGCCGCCTGCGGCTCGACGCGATCGAACAACGGGGCGGCAAGGTCTGGCAGGAGATCGAGACCGAGATCGACCGCGGCAACGCCTCCGCCTACGACAGGGCAGCCGGCCTCCTCGCCGACCTCAAGGCAATCGCCGAGAAACGCGGCACGATGGAAGAGTTCGGTCGCCGTTTGAGCGGAATCCGCGAGCGCCATGCTCGTAGGGCGCGTTTCATCGAACGATTGGTGGCGTTCGGATAGTGTCGTTGATCTGCGCGGCAAGACCGTTATGGTCCTGCAGTTCAGCCTCGTTTCGTTCCTGCCGCAAAGGCATGGAAAAGGGCCCATCCATTTGGCCAGTCGCCAAGTCCGCTCTGGCCATTGATATGCCCAAGCGGTCCCGCTTCGACGATGCCGCTACCCCATTGGGCCGCTCGTGCCCTTGCATACTCGATCTCGCCGTATGGATCGTCGGAACTTGCCACGATAAGTGAGGGAAAGCGGAACTTGTCCCGCGGCACGTCTGCAAAGTCTGCGGCTTCCGCGGGGAAGACTTCGGATTTCGGATCGGGGACGGCGACGAGAAATGCCCCTGCCACCGGAAGGCGAGATGCACGCTGCCAATGGGCGACCAGAAGGCAGGCGAGACTATGTGCCACGAGCAGCGGCGCCTCTTCAGCGGTAAAGACGGCGCGGTCTAGCGCGGCAATCCAGTCGCTCAAATCCGGCCGGTCCCAATCCGTCGGCTGAAAACGTCTGATCCGCGAATTGCGTCGTTCCCAATGGGTTTGCCAGTGTTCCTCTCCCGAACCACCGATCCCGGGCAGAATAACAACATCGGTCATGCCGTTCCTTTCTATTTTTCGCTGAGCCGGAAAGATGCCTGCTTCCCTAGATGCAATGAATGGGCAATCATCGGAAAACGCATCCGATTTCCGATGAATTAAAGGTTAGCCATGGCAGTTGCCCGAAACGATCGCCTTGTTCTAGATCCGACCGACATCGCAATCATTGAAGTCTTGCAGGAAGATGGCCGGATGGCGATCTCGGAGGTCGGGCGCAGGATCGGCCTTTCGCAGCCGGCAGCGTCAGAAAGGGTCAAACGGCTGGAGGAGCGGGGCATTATTGCTGGCTATGGGGCACGCATCGATCCTGCCAGCCTGGGCTTTGGAATGATGGCGGTCATACGGCTGCGCACGACGCACGAGCATATCCGAGCATGCCTGAAATTATTTTCCGAGATGCCACAGGTTATCGAGGTGCTGCGCCTGACGGGCGAGGACTGCTTTCTCCTGAAGGTTCTTGTCCCGTCACCGGGGGAACTGGAGATGATCGTGGATACGATTGCGAAGTTCGGCGCCGTGACGACGTCTCTCGTGCTGCGTGGCGAACCGCCCAAGGTCATCGGACGCGCGCTCATCCAGCGGCTATGACAACTTGCTGCCGGCCATTATGAAGGCTTGCACTTGTTCTCCTATTCCAGCCTCGATGAACCCTGCCAACGGCTCGTGATCAATGATGCGGTGAGAGAGCATTCTCAAAGAACGCCCTAATGCCTTCATTGAATTGTGCATGAAAGGCCGTTTGGTTGAACGACGGGCTATCAACGCAACTGCGTTTACGATGAGGCTCGAGCTTCCTGTTACACGGCCGCGCAAAGGCGAAGTGTCCGACACCTTCGACCATGTGGAAGTCTGGTTCCGTGGGCAGATTTTGTCGAACGATGCCAGCGTTCGACGCATAGGGAACGTTGTCGTCATCCGAGGCAGCCCAAAGCTGGATGGGCACCTTGACATTAGCGAGACCCGTATCGTCGAAAGCAAAGCCAAATCCGGGCGAAGCGATCACGGCTGCCTTGATGCGAGGATCGTGCCTCCAAATGGAAGGGTCTCGTTTTCCACCGGATGGTTTGCCGAAGTCGCGCACCATACCCAGCTGGCAAGCCACTTCCCCAGGTAACTCTCGGCAGTGAGAAGCGGCCAGCGCTGGGTTGGGTATCCCGCCCGCCGCGACCAAGGCTGCGAAGCCGCCGGCCGAAAAACCGAATACGCCAATCCGTTCGGCGTCGATGCGGCTCCGTCCGCCCCATTGATAGAGCATGAAATCAATCACGCGACTTATGTGCCGGGGCCGGTCCACTGACCATCTTGATGCTGGATAAGATTTGTCGTCACCGTTGTCGCCGGTATGCACGACGGCAGCGACGACAAAGCCGGAATCCGCCAGCACTTCAGCCGTATCGGCATGGGCAAGGATACCGCCTCCGTTCCCGTGAGATATCACAACCAGCGAAAGGTGGTCTCCCTTTACAGCTCCATCGACCGCCAGAAATTGACCGGCAACATTGCTTACCTTCTTCGCTAACGGGGAGTTGGTCGGATACCAGACACCAACGTTTAGAGGCTTGTCGTCGGCGTCCGGGACAGTGACGCTCTGAAATCCTGCCGCGGCCGCCGAGCTAGCCATCGCGAGCAGAAGTCCGATCGCGGCAATCGACAATGCTCTCATCTGAAACGCTGCTCCATATACGTATCAATGCTGGCGAATGTATCTCCAGAATCCGTTTACGATCTTATTAGGTTAATTCAACGTCGGGACAATTTGAGGAATTCGATTAGGGCACCACCAGCTCTGACAGCTGCCACTTGTTCATGTGTCGCTTATGGTCTGTTGAGCTGTGCGAGCGTCCCATCCCAGCATCGCAACTTGGGCTACGGCTTCGAGTTCGGTACAGCTCGCTCCGTCACGGGCGAGGATCGACATGCCGTTCTGGACGGTCTGCACGAAGCGGGCGAGTGCATGGACGTCGGTCGAAACCGGAATTTCGCCTTCTGATATCGCCTGGCTCAGGCGCACCTTGAGGCGGTCGAGTGTTACGGCGCGGGCAGTTCGCACAAGTTCGCCGAGTTCCGTATGGCCTTCACTGCCGACTGACGAGAGCGTCACCATGCAACCGAGGGGAATGTCCGCGACACAACCGGTCAGGGCCGAGGCCGAGTCCATGAGAAGCGACATGACCGCTTCGCGGGCCGTGCCGGCGGAAAAGAAGCCTGCCCAGACAAGTGCCTCGTTGTTCTCGCAGTAATGGCGCAATGCCTCGGCGTAGAGCGCCTCCTTCGAGCCGAATGCCGCGTACAGGCTTGGCGATCCGATTCCCATTGCCTGAGTAAGATCGGCAATTGAAGTTGCCTCGAAACCCTTGACCCAGAACAGGCGTGTCGCGTGTGCCAAGGCAGCTTCCCGGTCAAACGCACGCGGCCTGCCGCGGCCGCGCGCGTCGGCCGTCTTATCGTCTCTCGCTGTCTGGCCCAATTTCTGCATCGATTGATATATAAATCCGTTGACACCTCATGGCAACACCTCTACCTATTTCTGTGTTGATCACTACAGAAAGGAGAACCATGAACGAACTAGCTGGCAAGCGCGCCCTTGTGACGGGTGCCTCACGTGGCATTGGTGCCGCCATCGCATCGGCCCTTGCCGATAAAGGCGCGGATATTGCCATCACTTATGAGCGTTCGGCCGATCGCGCCGCCGAGGTCGTCCGGGTGATCGAGGGCAAGGGCCGCAAAGCGATCGCCATCCAGGCGGACAGCGCCGATCCAGCGGCGGTTAGGCGATCGGTCGACGAGGCTGCCCGGGCGCTCGGTGGCCTCGACATTCTCGTGAACAATGCCGCAATCGCGCTTTACGATACGATCGCCAACATCAGCGTCGCTCAGGTCGATGCGCTGCTGGGCGTCAATGTGCGATCGCCCGTGCTCGCCTCGCAGGCCGCCATTCCACATCTGAAGGAAGGCGGCCGCATAATTACTATCGGCTCAGCCGGCGCCGAACGCATCGTCGGTGACACCAGTACGGTCTATTTCATGACAAAATCCGCGCTCCACTCGTTCACGCGCGGCCTCGCTCGCGAACTCGGATCTCGCGATATCACCGTAAACCTGGTCCAGCCGGGTTCGACCAACACCGATATGAACCCGTCTAACGGTGATTTTGCCGACTTCCAACGCGCTCTTATACCTCTTGGCCGGTATGGCGAGCCGCAGGATGTGGCAGCAGCCGTGGCCTTCCTCGTAAGTCCTGCGGCGAGGCAGATCACCGGAGCCATTATCACTGTGGATGGCGGCCTGAATACCTGAGGCGTTTGTCGTTCAGGAGCTTTTGTGACGTGAAGGGACCTGCACGAATGTAGTGGCCGCCGGCCTGGAGCAATTCCAGGAATAATGTGAAGCGGTTTTTCAACAAGCTAAAACCTGTCGCGTGAACCTACCTTCATGCGACAGGCTTTAGAAGCCGCCGCCGGTCCTGAATCCTCCGCCCGATCCTCCCCTTGATCCGCCGAAGGTTCCGCCGCCGGGGCGGGAGGGGAAGCTGGAACGGCTGCCGCCGGGACGATATCCGCTCCGCAAGGCGTCTCCAAGCTCACGAGACGAAAGGATGCCGCCGATAATGCCGCCGATCACATCACCGATCAGCTTGTCGTTGCTGAAGCCGCCCCCCTGCCGTTCGTAGCCGGAGCGACGGAATTCATCACGTGACCGCTCGATCTCCGCCCGCTTCCTTGCAAGCTCAATGGAGGCGCGGCGGGATTCATCGGCCTGTTCCACCTGTCGGGCCAGTTCGCTCTCGATATCCTGCAGCCGACGGACGATGCGTTCGTCCTCCTGCGTCGGTGTCTGTAGCGCGTCGCGCAGCAGGACACGGAGATCCTCCCTTTGCATGGACTCGGCAAGCTCGGCCAGGGCGCCGGCCAATCCCTGTTGACCGCCTTCGCCGAGCAGCGCCGCGCGCTCCTGCTCCAGTGCGGCATTTTCCTGTTCAAGCTCGGCGATCCGATGATCGGAAACTTCAAGGTCCTCTTCTGCCTTGCGGTGCACCGCCTCGCGCTCGGCAATTCCGTCGGCTTCCAGCGCGGCGCGTTCGATCGCTGTCAGCTTGTCTTCCTCCTCCACGACCTGCGCCTTCAATCGGTCGGCGTGCTCGCGCAACCTCTTCGGGATTTCCGTGAGGGTGAAATAGTTCTGCCGGGCCGGCTCGTAACCGACCACGCGGGCGACATAGCCGTCGCCCAGACGGGAGATCGGACCGCCGCGATAAGCCGACGTGCCGTATCCACGTTTCCAGAGATAAACGAACAACGGGTCGGCCAGATAGGGCTTCGATTTCTCATCCCGGTCCGACTCAGATTGCTTCGCCTTGTCGTCGGCGGCTTGTGCCCGAGCCTGCGCACCCGACAGCTTCGCCGCCTGCGCCTGCCAGGCGAGGTCCCCGGCCATCCGTTTCTGCGTCGTTTCCTCAAGGCCTGCTATCGCCTCGGTCGCCTCGGCGACCTTCTTCGCCCTGTCCGTCCGCTCGTCGCGCGCCTTGGAGAGCTCCGCAAGAAGCGCTTCCCGGCGTTTCAAAAGCGTCTCCAGCTTTTGCTGCTGGTTCTCGATGATGGACAGCGCCTTGCGTTCTGCTTCGTCCAGCGTGCCGAGGATATGGTTCTGCTTGAGGGCGTCCAGCCGAATGCGGGCAAGCGACCTGAACAGTCCGGCCTGCTCCGTCCTCAGGCGCGCGGTCTCGGCAGCGGCGGCCTCGAGGATCCGGGCAAGGCGGTCCTCATCCTCGCGGAGTCCACGGCTTGCTCGTTCGATGGAATTCAAGGCCTCAAATGCGCTGATCATCGCCGCCCTACCATTCCGTTATCGCGCCGCCGGAAACGGCCATGGAGTAGGCGGGCTCCAGCGCACCCCGCGGTTTGGTCGCAAGAACATTGCCCTGCAAAATGCCGTCATCCGACTTGTCCCTTCGCACGGCCTCATAGGTCTGCTGCGGCACGCGGACGCCCCACTTCGACACGCTTTTCGTCTGACCGTTTTCCTCGTTCAGGATCGGGAAGGACAGCAGCTTTCCGTCGGGCGTTACGGCTTCGACGATCAGGTAATAGTTGCGTGCCTTGGTGTTGACGTCGGGAATGCGAAAGACGCCGCTCTGCTCCCCTGGCCGCGAAACGATCCTGAGCTCATAAACACGCATGAGATCGCCTCGCACCCGTTCCAGATCGGCCAGAGCGACACGCGCCGCCTGCGCATCCGATCGGGCGAGCGCTGCCGATGCGTCGGATTGCAGCTGTTCCACACGCTCGCGCGCATCGCCTGTCTTGGCTTCGGCGAGTGCTGCCTGTACGTCCGCGGCGAGCTGCCGGGGCAATGTTTCAATGAGCTCGATGCGCGCCGCCTCTGCGGCGCGCTCGGCCGCCGTCCGCTGCCAGACGGACCATCCGATCCAGGCGAGGGCGAGTATGACGAGCACGGCGAGCGTCTTGCCGAGTGCGCCACGCCTCACCCAAAGGCCAGCCAGCGTCCGCGACAATCCCGGCGGCGTCGGTTCATAGGTGAAGCGGCTTTCCTTGAGCGCCTTGATGCCTTCGTCGAGAATGCGATCGGAAACGGCCAGGCCCTGGCTTTCATAGATGCGCCGCAGCCTTTCCTTCAGAACATCGTCGCGCCCTTCCTGCGCCAGTTCGCGAAGGGCGACGTCCTCCTGGTGGCGCAGGGTGTCGACCACGTCCATGGCCAGCATCAGTTCGTCAAGGGCAGGTCCCTTGGCATCGGAAGGAGCGGAAGTTGCCGCGGCAGTAGTTTCAGCCATCGTCGAGTCCAGTGCCTGACGCTCAGCCGATCACCAGGGCGTTTCCTTCTTCGGCAAGCCGGGCGATCCGCTTCTTGCCGTCCTCGACCGCATTGCGGATTTCCTCGCTGTTTTTGGTGGAAAGATCCCGCATCTCGGCAATGATCTCCACGGAACGGGACTGGAAGTTGACGACGCTGTCGACCAGCTTCTTGACGGCGTCGGCGCGTATGGTCGGACCGTAGCCGGCCTTCAGGGCCTCTTCCTGCACCTTGCCGCCAATTTCCGCCAGCACCTCAAGCGATTTCGAAACACCTTCCTTCATCTCGTTCAGCGTCTGCGTTGCCTCGTGCAGGCCGAACAGGCCCGTGAAGGAGGCTTTCAGCGCGGTCAGAACCGATTCATTGGTCGAGAAGAAGGACACGGCCTGCTGGTAGACCCGCTCCTTGGCATTGGTCGTCTGGACGAGACGCGCCATCACCACTTCCGACGTGTTGTAGCTGATCGTCAGGTTATCGGCGAGATCCTTGGCTACCTGATAACGTCCCTCTTCGTTCTGGACGCGGCGAAGATGTTCGTCGCGCACCAGTTCGAGCTTTGCCCGTTCCGTCACTTCACCGCCCTCGGGAAAAGCAGCAACCGCATCGGATGCGCCCTTCAATTCGGCCTTGGCTTCGTTCAGCTTGGCCTCCGCAGCCTTGAGGATTTCAAGCGCTGCGACTTCGCCATGCTTCAAGGCGCCGCGGAAATCGCGGTAGGCTTCCAGGATGGTTTGTTCGCGCTCGATATTGGCCTTGGTGTCCTTGGAGACGGCAAGATAGGTCTGCTTGATTTCGTCGAAACGGGTGGCGATATCGCCGCGCGCAATCTTCATCCACATATTGGTGGCGCGCTCGAAGATGTCGAGCTTACCGTCCTCGATCTGGTCGACCATGGATTTCGCGTCATCGCGGATGGAATCGAAGGCTTTCGAAATCTTCTCGTAGCGCTCACCGATCGACATCTCGGCGACCTGCTCGCGAACCACTTCGTTAAAGACGCTCATCTGCTGCAGCGTCCGGGTGATGATTGCGATCTTTTCCGGCTCGATATCGGAGATCTTTTCAAGGAGACCAACGATAGGCGCATCCTCCGCCTTGTCGGTGACAAGGCCAAGATCGCGCAGGGTTGCCATTGCCTTATCGAGATACTGCAGCGGTGTTTTGACGACGACCTCACTCATGGGACGCTTCCTCTAAATGAGACTGGTTCTTCGGAAAAAGAGCTGAAATTACATCTCGTTAAACCATAACGGATGAAATCAGATTTGATCAAGATGTGTTTCAGGCTTGTGACAGAAGCAAGCTTCCAAGCAATTAACTGCATATTTTAATCTATTGCCGTATTAAGCTTTCACTCTACTCCCTAATCCATCGTCTGAATACCTCTACATGGCGCTACAGAGAGGACTACCCATTGGATTGGACTTCGATCTTGCTGGATCATTCGCGGTTTGGCTGGATTCCTGTCGGAACTGGGGAATCAGGCGATCTTGTCTATCGACGCGACGATGGACTTGCCTATGCGAAGGTCGCTCCAACAAGGCGATCAGCCGACCTTGCCGGCGAGCGCGACCGGCTTCTTTGGCTCCGCGGCCGAGACGTCGCCTGCCCCGAGGTCATCGACTGGCGCGAAGGCGAGGCAGGAGCTGCGTTGGTCATGACTGCAATCCCCGGCGTGCCGGCGGTGGATCTGCCCGGACCCGATTTGCTCAAGGCATGGTCTTCGATGGTGCGGCAACTCGGGATGCTTCACGAACTGCCGGTAGACCAATGCCGGTTCGATCGCGGTCTGTCGCTGATGTTCAATCAGGCTGCTGACGTTGTCTCCCGCGACGCCGTCAATCCCGACTTCTTGCCCGACGAGGACAAGGGCACGCCTGCATATGAACTGTTGGCGCGCCTGGAGTGTGAGCTGCCGGTGCGTCTCGATCAGGAGGCTATCGACCGGGTAATCTGCCATGGCGACCCCTGTATGCCGAACTTTATGGTTAACCCTTTTAGCCTGCGATGCACGGGTATGATCGACCTCGGCCGGCTCGGAAAAGCAGACCGCTATGCCGACTTGGCTCTTATGGTTGCAAATGCCGAGGAGAGCTGGACGACACCGGACCAAAGTGAGCGGGCACTTGCGGTTCTGTCCGAAGTTCTGGGGATAGCAGTAGCGGATCGCGAACGCCTGGCGTTCTATCTCCGGCTCGACCCGTTGACTTGGGGATAGGTCGGATCGCACGGCTACCGCCCCGGCAAGGAGCGCGCGGCGCTGCGTCCGATTGCGTCGCCTGCCTATTCATCCTGTTCGGAAGCATCGACGGACAGTTCAAGCTTCCCACGCAGAGCCGCAATAACGCGGCGTGCGGCTTCGACGTCGCTTGGCGCAAGCCCTTCCGCGAGGTGACTGATCCACGGCGCCTGCAGCCGCATGGCAGCTTCGTAGACTTCGCCGCCGCGCTCAGTCAGCACGACGAGATTCGCGCGGCGGTGATGCGGGTTGGGCGCAAAGGAAACGAGGTTCTCGCGATTGAGATCGTTGACGATGCGCTGCACGTTCTGGCGGTTCGCGCCCATGTCGCGGGCAAGCCATGCCACCGGCTGCGGCCGTTCCGCCGCGACGATTGCGCCGAGGATCTGCCAGCGCGCACTCGTCAGTCCGAGATCGGCCACCAGCCTGTCGCCGGCACTCAACAGACGATTATTAACTCGAAACAGGTCGAGGATGAGGGTGGTCACGGCGTCTCCGGCAGGCGTTCTTTTGGTATCGGTCATTTGTAGCGATGAGCCTCAATTGACATTATGATGTCATTATGTTTGGATGCTAAGTGTCATATCGACATTATTATGACAAATTGACCAAAGTTGAAAGGGCCTGCCATGTCTCTCATCCGTCCGTTGGACCCCGCTTTTCCGATCGAACGGCAGATCTCGGTAGAAGCTTCTCCTGTCGTCCTGGTGAATGTTTTCACGCTTGATGCTGCCGATGAAGCGGCATTCCTTGCTGCTTGGCAGGAGGACGCAATATTCATGAAGCAGCAGCCGGGCTTCATCTCCACCCAGCTTCACCGCGCCATCGGCGAAAGTTGCGCCTATCTGAATTATGCGGTCTGGGAATCCACGGAAGCTTTCCGGGCAGCGTTCTCGCATCCGCAGTTCCGGGCGAAACTAGGGGCATATCCGTCTAGCGCGGTTGCTTCTCCCCACCTGTTCCAGAAGGTTGCGGTTCCAGGTATCTGTGTGGCTTAAGGGACAATCGAGCAAGCAGCGGCTACAAACCGTCGCCGCAGTAAGGGATGACGGAGGGCGCGACTCCCCCTTCGCCCCGCTTGCGGGGAGAAGGTGCCCGGAGGGCGGATGAGGGGTTGTCGCGGCACTCCAATTTTGATCCGCAACTATCGGATTCGTCGAGAGTTTTGCCCCTCACCCTAGCCCTCTCCTCGCAAGCGGGGAGAGGGGACAATCGAGCCAGAATAATCTTCTTCGCCTGGCTATAGCAGGTGCCGGAAGCAGCAGATGGGGCTGTGCCAATCACGCCTTGTAGAGCGCCTGCATCGCGTCGTGCAGCTTGACCGCGAGCGGCGAAGCCGCATAGGCGTCCGTCACGACCTCAACGTAGACGCCCGTCCTTGCCTCCGTGGCTTCCTCCAGCGCATCGTCCAGCTCGCCGCAGGTCGCGACCCTTCTCGCCACCCAGTCGTCGCAGCCGAAGGCGTGCGGGAGGTTGGAATAGTGCCATTGCGCAATGTCGTTATAGGCGATGGCGGGATCCTTGCAGAGCAGGCGTTCGATGAGATAGCCGTCATTGTTAAGGACGAAGACGACGGCCTTCAGCCCGTAACGCGTGAACTGGCTGATCTCCTGGACCGTCAGCTGGTGCGCGCCGTCGCCTGTCACCAGCACGATGCGCCTTTCGGGGGCTGCGACCGCTGCGCCGAAGGCGGCAGGCGTCGCCCAGCCGACCGAGCCCCAGAGCGTCTGGTTATGGAAGGTCGCGTCCTTCGGCATCAGAGCGAAGCCAAGGCCCATCGATGCGGTGCCGGTCTCGGCGATGACGATGTCACCAGGACGAATGAAAGCAGCCCAGCGCGGATAGAGCGTTTCGGCATCGATGGCGTCGGCACCGGACCCCATCATCGGCCCGAGCGAGGAGGGCCGGATCTTCTTCCAGTTCCGGTGCGGCACCCTTGATGCCAGTGTTGAAAGAAGGTCGCCCATCTCGACGCCGGAATAGGTCCTGCCGCCCACATGCGCATGGTGCTGGCCGATCGCGATCGTCCTTTTATGGTCGAGCCTGGAGGTGAAGGCCCCGCTGTTGAAATCGGTCATCGGAGCGCCGATGCTCACCACCTGATCGCAGCCTTCGACGAAATCGCGCACGTCCTCGTTCATCAAGGCCCCGTCATACATGCCGATATAGCAAGGATGCTGCTCATCGAGGACGGACTTGCTCATAAACATCGTCGAGAAGGGCAGCCCTGAGGTATCGATGAATTCCTGCAGCTCCGGCCGCAGGCCGGCGCGCGCGACAAGGATGCCGGGAAGGACGCAGGCGGTTTCGGCCTGCTCCAGAAGAGCTGCGATCGTCTCAGCGGCCGCTTCGAGGTTGGCGCGGTTGCTGCGTGGGGCAGGGATTGGTTCGGCGCTGCCCAGCACCGGCATTTCGGCAAGATCGGCCGGGAACGCCATATAGACGGGGCGGCGATGGTAAAGCGCCTCGAAGATCAGCCGCTCGGTCTCATAGGCGACGTTTTCCGGCGTCATCACCGCATGGGCGATGACGACCGGCTCGGTCATGCGGCGGAACAGGTCATATTCGCCGGTGCCGAGGGTGTGGTGCATCAGCTTGCGCCCCATCTGGGCCGTCATGTTGGGCGTGCCGACCAGGTGGAACACCGGCAGGTGTTCCGCATAGCAGCCGGCAATGCCGTTGACGGCGCTGAGTTCGCCGACGCCATAGGTCGTGCAGAGGGCGGCGGCGCCCTTGATGCGGGCATAGCCATCGGCGGCATAGGCTGCATTGAGCTCGTTGGAGCATCCGATCCAACGGACGTCGCGGTGGTTGCAGATCGCATCGTTGACGGGAAAGGAATAGTCCCCGGGCACACCGAAGACGTCGTCGACGCCGATGTCATGGAGGCGGGAAAGCACATGCTGGATGACGGTCTTGGTCATGACTTGCTCCATGTTCCCGGATACGGTCGGCACGGGTGCGTGGATTTATCCGGCGGCAGTTGGATGGCCTCCTGGGACTGGAATTCCTGGTCCTAAAGCGAGGATGCGATGGTCATGGTCCGCTCGGGACAGCATCTCCAGGTTAAGCATCCAACGAATACTTTCCCCATCGCGCGCGTCTTTTCCGAAAACAGTGTCGGGCTGCGACCAGCTATGTTATTTAGCAAATTCTGAAATATCGAGGTAGCTGTTTCAACCAAGCTCAAGACATTTCCAATCGGGGGGTAAGTCAGATGACAATGAGGTACAGTATTTCCGCGCTCGCCTTGGCGGCGAGCCTGCTATGCGTGCCGGCTGTCGCCCAGGATGCGATAAAGGAGCCCGCGCAAAAGACGATTGGCGGTTCGGCGACCCAGATGGTCCCATCGCTCGCCGTCCTCAATGCCGACGGCGCGACGCTCGAAGGAGGCAAGCTGACGATGAACGGCGTCTCGGCCAATTCCATCGTCTTTGCCGATCGTCCCGTCAGGTCGGCGGGCCATGTGCTGACATCCGAATTCATCAAGGAGTGGGACCAAGGCAAGGACAGCTTCGCGAAGGATCCGCCAAATGCAACGATCTCCGTGCTTGGCCGGAACGGGGACTCTATCAAGGATGCGGTCGTCGTGCTCAAGACGCCGAAGCTCGAAGGAAACAACCTGACCTTCGAGGTTTCCGTGCTGGAAGGCGATCTCATGGGTGCGGACGGACCTGCTTCGCTCTTCATCGACTGGTTCGTCGCCGGCGGCGGGCACGTGGCCCACGGCGGCTGGTATCGTCACGGCGGCTATGCGTGGGGCGTCGCGACGGGGGCGGCCATCGGGGCGGCTGCGGCGTCGGCCTACCGTGCTCCTTATTACTATCATCCTTATTATTATCCGCCGCCGGCCTGCGGATATTATCCCTATCCACCCTGCTATTAAGTCAGCCGGTTGAAACGCGGTTTTCACGCCGGCCCGAGCGCGCAGCGCTCGGGCCGGCCGGCCATCGGCGAACAGTCTGAGCGGAATGATTCGCCAATACAATATGGCGTCCCTCGCATGCGAGCTCTGCAATTTCGCATGGCAGCAGTGAATTATGAAGGTCTTGTGACACTCGTTTTGACACCCTAAATCATGGCCGGCTAACAAAAAAAAGAAAAGTTGCATCAATGTCTAAAATTCGAAATGCCCTTGGCGGTCGCTTTTTCCGCCGTATCCTCGACTATGCCGACCGTACAGCCAAACGTCGCAGAAATGCCAAAAGGCTGATCATCCATCCCTCCGTTCTTGACGATTTCGGCGAGTGGAGCATCCGCGCATCCGACAGGACGCGCTAAAGATGGTTTGCAACTCCTTCCGTGAATCGATCGCGAATTCCGGCGGTTGTGCGTTAGCGGCACAAAGCCGCGCTAACCTTTGGTTTTCGCGCAATTCCCTACGGAAAACCGCTTCACACTTTTCCTGGAATTGCTTGTAACACGGTAAACAAACTTCTACTGCCGAAATGCAAGAAGGGTCGATTTGGAGCGGAATCTGCAGTTCAGGTCTCGCCTTTCGACCCTCTGCGGCAGTCGTAAAATGACATGTCGTCGTTTTCCGGACATTCCTGCTTGGTCTTCCGGCAAATTCACTATAACTTGAGTCGGGTAAACGGCCGTTCACGGAACCTGGCCCTGTGACCCGCGTTTCGGCGACTTCAGAAGAAGCCGTATAGGGAAAAAGCCCGACCATGGAAGGAGACAGACATGATGAATGCCTTGCCGCCGCTTCACGACGGACACGCCCCGATTACCCTTCAAGAATTGTTCCGGGAGGCGCTCTACGCCTTCGAGGAATGGGATAGCGAACTGACCGAGCCGGTCGTCACCTTCGACGGAAGGGTCATCCCGATCAGCCTCGTTTTCCAGTCGATGCGCGAATGCACGGATATCGTGCCGAGGATCATTGTTGAATCCGTGACGGAACGGCTGACCAAGCCATGGGAGGGCGAGGGACCTCTCGACCAGATGACATTTTCCACCGCCGCCCGCGTCATGGGGGTCCTGGTGCGCAAGCGCCTTCACGCCAACGGCACGACGGAGATTGCCGCCGCAGCGCGTGAGCAGGCTCTGTCCCAGGAGAAAGAGCTGCGTTAGCCGAGGGCGAAGAGACCTCAGGCTTCACGCACCAGCATCATCAGAATTGGATCCTCGCCTCAAAGGCGAGGATGGTTGAGCACGTTTGATCTCGCTTCGTTCGCGTCATCGGCTGGAAGCGAAACTCGGGAGATTCCATCAGACTCCCAATGAACGCCTGTAAGGTGTTGAACCGGCGGGCGGCGCATTCACGCGGACGCTTCTCAGCAGGCCTTGCCTCCACAGCCCGTACATGCCCGTGACGAGGCTTATGGCATCAAAGACGGCGATCGGTGACATGATGGCCAGATCGTGCACAAGCCAAAAAGGGACTCCGGAAGCAACAAGGATGCGCATTCTGTCGGCATTCATCTGCAGCCGGCCGAATCCGATCAGAAGAGTGCCGATCGTCGCAAGCAGCGAATGCGGGCCGTCCCATGTAAAAAGGCAGACCGCGACCGTTGCCGGGAACAGAACATAGGGGATCCACCGCGATCGGGAGCTGGCGCCAAACAGCAGGGTGGCGATGATCTGAGCGGCGGAAAGCGCATTGGCGGCCGCCGCCGTGGAAGCGCCCATCAGGGCATAGTGCAAGCCGAAACCGATACCGATCCCCCCCTGCATCATCATCATCCAACGATGGCTGCGGCAGAAAGGCCATCCGACATAGCAAACCGCACCCGCAACGAAGCTGGCGACTGCCAGCGGACTATCGACAAAGGATAAAAGGGATGACATTGGTGGTCCTCCGTACCGCCGTTCTGCACGGTGTGACGGGATCTCCTGCATCCTGTTCGCGCGCGGACTCTGTCTGGCCGGCGACCGCGGGTTACGCGGACGTCGGAGGTCCAGGAGCTTCGGCACGGTCATGAAGATCTATCCCGTCATCGAATGGGAGATTCGCAGTCCTTCGCTGCATGGATATTTCGGGCTTGCCTACATCTGTAATGGCGGCAGGTCGGCTCTTGTAATAGAACATCCGTCGCCGCCGCTTGCTCGATCGTTCCCTCGCCCCGCGTGCGGGGAGAGGGAAAGCTCCGGATAGAGGGGCGCCTATCGGCCACAACCGTCGCAAAAATTTCATCTCAGCCGTGTGGATATTTTCGATCCCGACAAAGGGCAATATTCGTCCGCATACCTTGGCGGACGCGGGCAAGCGGCCGTCTCCCGCATGCTCTGCATCGGCCCCCACAGGTCGTTGGAACCGGTTGACAAGCCTCTGAAATTTTGACGAGTATCGTTCATCTAAACCGGACGGCGTTGGGGGAAGACACCATGTCCAGGCGCGCTTTCATCGGATTTTCAGCTCTTCTTCTCGCAAGCCTTGCCACCGTTCTGCCGACAGGTGCTGCGGAGACGACGCGCAAGGTGGTGACCACGCAGAACGGCGACTATTTCGGCTTCGATCTGCGGACGGAGCAGAACGTGACGCTCGACCAATGCGAGAAAAGCTGCCTCGGCAACCGTTCCTGCCGGGCTTTCACTTATAATCCGAAAGTAAAGTGGTGTTTCCTCAAGTCCGACTTCAACCAGCTCAACACCTTTAACGGTGCGATTGCCGGCAAGATCGTCGATGTCGCGGGCGATCCCGATATCGGTGCCGCACCGGGGCTTCCCTTCATCTCCGAACAGCTGATGCAGGATGCGCGCGAGGCCAAGGCAAACCTGGCTCTCAGCGACGAGCAGAAGGCCCAAGGCTTGCAAAGCCTGCTGGCGCTCGCCCGCATCGAGCTCACCGCCGGCAATATCGAAAATTCGCTTGCCGCCTTTCGCGCGGCGCTGGCGGTCACGCCTGATGATGGCGACCTCTGGATAGAGTTGGCAAGGGCGATCAACACGGTCAGCAACAATACCGATGCGGCCGCCCAGGGCTCCATCGCGGCATTGAACGGTTACCAGCTGACCCGCACGACGCAGACGCGCGCGGACGCGCTCGCCGTGCTTGCGGCATCACTTGCCAATGCCGAGAATTATCGCGCGGCACTCAGCGCTTACAAGGCGAGCGTTGCGCTGGTCGACGCCAAGACCGTCGCCGCCGCCTATCATGACCTGCGCGAGCGGCAGGGCTTTCGCATCGTCGGCAATACGGTCGACAATGACAGCATCACGCCGCGCGCCTGCGTGCAATTCTCCGAAGACCTGGTCAAGAGCACCGACTACGCGCCCTTCGTGACGCTGAACGGCGCGGCACCCCAGGCGGTTGAGGCCGAAGGCCGTCAGATCTGTGTCGAAGGCCTGAAGCATGGCGAGCGCTACCGGCTGTCGGTGCGCGCCGGCCTGCCGTCCTCGGTCGACGAAAGCCTGGAGGCGCAGGTCGACCTCGACCTCTACGTCAGGGACCGCTCCGCCGCCGTACGTTTCACCGGCGATAATTTCGTGCTGCCATCTGCCGTCCGGCGCGGCATTCCGATCGTCTCCGTCAACACGACGGGCGCGGAGCTGAAACTCTACCGCATCGGCGAGCGCGGGATCGCCCCGCTGCTGACGAGCTCGCAGTTCCTGACGCAGATCGACGGCTACAGCGCCCAGCAGATCCAGGATCAGTCCGGCGAGCTCGTCTGGCAGGGTTCGATCGATATCCAGTCCGATCTCAACAAGGATGTCGTCACCAGCTTTCCGGTCGACGAGGCTCTGCCCGAGCGCAAGCCGGGCATCTATGTCCTGACCGCCTCGCTGCCGAACGCACCGGGGCAGGAGTGGGATGCACGGGCGACGCAATGGTTCGTCGTCTCCGACATCGGCCTTTCCACCTATGCCGGCAGCGACGGGCTCAATGTGTTTGCACGGTCGCTCGCAAGCGCCAAGCCGCTCGCGAATATCGACCTGCAGCTGCTTGCCAAGAACAACGAGATCCTCGGCACGGCCAGGACCGATGCCAACGGCCGCGCCACCTTCAGCGCCGGCCTGATCCGCGGCACGGCGGCGATGATGCCGGCCGTCATCACCGCCAGGAACGGTGACGCGAAGGATGGCAGCGGCGACTACGTCTTCCTCGACATGACGCGCGCCGGCTTCGATCTTTCCGACCGCGGCGTCACCGGCCGCACGGCGCCGGGGGCGATCGATATCCTGCCCTGGACCGAACGCGGCATCTATCGCGCCGGCGAGACGGTGCATGCCTCCGCACTTGCCCGCGACACGGCGCAGAATGCCATCGAAAACCTGCCGCTCACCTTCGTCTTCACCCGTCCCGACGGTGTTGAGGATCGGCGCACCGTCGACAATGGCGGCACCCTCGGCGGCTATACGCTGGAGCTGCCGCTCCAGCCTAATGCCATGCGCGGCACCTGGACGATGCAGATCTTCACCGATCCCAAGGGGACGGCAATCGCCGAGAAGCAGTTCCTAGTGGACGACTTTGTGCCGGATCGTACCGAATTCGACCTCACGAGCGAGGCGAAGGCCATCGATGTCGGCACGCCGGTTCCGGTCACGGTCGACGGCCGCTACCTCTATGGCGCGCCCGCCGCCGGACTCAATCTCGAAGGCGAGGTGCTGCTGAAGACGACGCGCGAGAGCGCCGACTATCCGGGCTATCAGTTCGGCCTCGTCGACGAGCAGGCGAGCGAGGATACCCGCATCCCCCTCGACAATCTTCAGCCGCTGGATGACCAGGGCCGTGCGACCTTCGACGTCGGGCTGACCGACGTTCCCTCCACCACGCAGTTGCTGAACGCCAATGTCACTGTTCGTATGCAGGAGGCGGGCGGCCGAGCGGTTGAGCGCTCGCTGACGTTGCCTGTGCGGCCGCAGGGCCCGATGATCGGCGTCAAGCCGGAATTTTCGGGCGATCTTGCCGAGAATTCGGTCGGGCGGTTCCATGTCATCGCCATCGACCAGGAGGGCAGGAAGCAGGCGCTTTCGGGGCTGAAGTGGAAGCTCGTCAATCTCGAGCGGAACTATCAATGGTATCGCGACGGCACGGCCTGGAAATATGAGCCGGTGATCCGCACCAAGCAGATTTCCGACGGTTCGATCGGCGTCACCACTGACGGTGCGGAGATTTCGGTGCCCGTCGGCTGGGGTCGCTACCGCCTGGAGATCGAGACGGCAGCCGTCGACGGCCCAGCCACCAGCGTCGAATTCGATGCCGGCTGGTATGTGCAGGCGACCTCGACGGAAACGCCTGACGCGCTGGAGATCGGCCTGGATAAGGAGAGCTATGCCGTCGGCGAGACCGCCAAGCTCAAGGTTTCGCCGCGCTTTGCCGGCGAGGTTCTCGTCAATATCGGTACCGACAATCTGATCGCGACGCAGACGGCGACCATTCCGGCGGAAGGCGGCGAGGTCGACATTCCCGTCACCGCCGCTTGGGGGGCGGGGGCCTATGTCACCGCGACCCTGTTCCGTCCCGGCGAGGCGCAGGAAAGCCGAATGCCGATGCGCGCGATCGGCGTCAAATGGCTGAAGGTGGATCCGGCCGAGCGCAAGCTCGCAGTCACGCTCTCTCCGCCGGGAAAGACGCTGCCGCGCCAGACGCTCGATATTCCGCTGCAGGTGAGCGGGGCGGGCGTCGGCGAGGAGGCTTACGTGACGGTTGCTGCCGTCGACGTCGGCATCCTCAACCTGACGCGCTACGAGGCTCCCGATCCGGACGGCTGGTATTTCGGTCAGCGCCAGCTCGGGCTTGAAATCCGCGACCTCTACGGCCGGCTGATCGACGGATCGCTCGGCGCAACCGGCAGGCTCAGGACCGGCGGCGACGGCGCCGCGATGCCGCTCAACGGCAACCCGCCGACGCAGAAGCTCGTCGCTTTCTTCTCTGGGCCGGTGAAGGTCGATGCCGAGGGCAAGGCCGATGTCAGCTTCGACATCCCGCAGTTCAACGGCACGGTGCGCGTCATGGCGGTCGCCTGGTCGAAGACCGGTCTCGGCCATGCCGCAAGCGACGTCGTCATCCGCGATCCGGTCGTGGTGACGGCGAGCATGCCGAAATTCCTGGCGCCGGGCGACAATTCCCGGCTTCTCCTGGAAATCGCCAATACCGACGCGCCGTCGGGCGCCTTCCAGATGCAGGTGACGAGCAATGACAATGTTCGCATCGATCAGGCTTCCGCCTCGCAGACACTCGATCTGGCGCAGGGCGCAAAGACCTCGCTGACCCTGCCGCTCACCGGCGGCGAGCCCGGTGCCGGCACTGTCTCCATCCGGCTTTTGGACGCATCGGGAATGTCGCTCGACCAGTCGCTCGATATTCCGGTCAGGCCCTCGTCGCTGCCGGTCGCCGAACGGCGTCCGCTGACTATCCAGGCCGGCAATAGCCTGACGGTCGACGGCAATCTTCTTGCCGACAGCCTGCTGCCCGGCGCTTCCGTCAGCCTCAATGTGGCGCGCGCCGATGGCTTCGACATCCCGGCGCTGCTGATGAGCCTCGACAAATATCCCTATGGCTGCGCCGAGCAGACGACCAGCCGGGCGCTGCCGCTGCTCTATCTCAGCGAATTGTCGAAGAAATCCGGCCTGCCTGATGATCCGGACGTTCAGAAGCGCGTGCAGGAGGCGATCTGGCGCGTGCTGTCCTATCAGTCCTCGAGCGGCAGCTTCGGCCTCTGGGCGCCGGGCTCGGGCGATCTCTGGCTCGACGCCTATGTCACCGATTTCCTGACGCGGGCGCGCGAGCAGAAGTATCAGGTGCCGGACCAGGCGATGGTGCAGGCGCTCGACAATCTGCAGAATGCGATCGGTTACGAGACCAATATCCAGGACCGGGGCAACGAGATCGCCTATGCGCTCTATGTGCTCGCCCGCAACAGGAAGGCGGCGATCAGCGACCTGCGCTACTATGCCGATACGATGCTTTCGAGCTTCCCGACACCGCTCTCCAAAGCGCATCTGGCGGCAGCCCTTGCGCTCTATGGCGATGCGACGCGCTCGCGCAACATCTTCGCCGATGCGCTGCAGATGTCCGAGCAGGCGCAGGTGACGAAGGTCAGCTTCGTGCGCTCCGACTATGGCTCATCGCTGCGCGACGGTGCCGCCGTGCTGGCGCTTGCCGCCGAAAGCCGCCCCGTGCCGCCGATCATACCGGAGCTGACGAAGGTGGTTTCCAGCGAATGGCAGCACAAGAATTACACCAGCACCCAGGAACAGACCTGGATGCTGCTTGCCGCCCGCGCCCTGCAGGAGGGCGACAGCGACCTGAAGTTGGAGGTTAACGGCGCGGAGCACAGCGGCGCCTATAGTGCGCACATGACCGGCGACCAGCTGCTCGCCCATCCGGTGACCGTGCGTAACGAGACGGGCGATCCGGTCTCGGCTGTGGTCACGACCTATGCGGCGCCGAAACAGCCGCTGCCGGCCGGCGGCGACGGCTACACGATCGAGAAGACCTACTACACGATGGATGGCGCGGAGGCCAATATCAGCCAGGTGCAGCAGAACGAGCGCTATGTCGTCGTACTGAAGGTCACTCAGATCAATGACTGGCCGTCACGCGTCCTGATCACCGATCTCTTGCCGGCCGGCTTCGAGATCGACAATCCCGGCATCGTCAACAGTGCGCAGCTTTCGAACTTCGACTGGATCGGCGAGGTCAATCCCGCCCATCTCGAATTCCGTGACGACCGCTTCGTCGCCGCATTCGACCGCGGTACGGGCGCGAGCCTTGACGGCGACGGTAGCGGCGACATCACGCTCGCCTATGTCGTGCGCGCCGTGACCCCCGGCGTCTACGACCAGCCGGCGGCCAATGTCGAGGACATGTACCGGCCGCAATTTTCGGCCCGCACGGCGACGGGCCGCACGGAGGTCCTGGCGGCACACTGATGTCCATGCGGCGAAAACTGGCGATCGGCTCCCTCGGCCTGCTGCTTCTGGCGGCGGGCCTAGGCTTCGGGCTTGATGCCGCCGACCGGGCCTTCCCGCCGCCGCTCGATGGTGCCAAGCTGGTCTCCAGGGAGGTTCTCGATGCGGACGGGGACCTGCTGCGCGCCTTCGCAACGCCCGACGGGCGCTGGCGGTTGAAGACGCAGGCTTCCGACGTCGACCCGCAATTCCTGCGCATGCTGGTCGCCTATGAGGACCGGCGCTTCTACGAACACCGCGGCGTCGATGTCATCGCACTCGGTCGCGCCGCTCTGCAGTTGGTGAGCAACGGCCGCATCGTCTCCGGCGCCTCGACGCTTTCCATGCAAGTGGCGCGGCTGATCGAGCCGCGGAGCGGCCGTTCGCTGACGGCGAAGCTCATGCAGATCACCCGCGCCATCCAGATCGAACGGCGCCTGACCAAGGCCCAGATCCTCGATCTCTACCTGACGCACGCCCCCTATGGCGGCAATCTCGAAGGCGTGCGCGCCGCAAGCCTTGCCTGGTTCGGCAAGGAGCCCCGTCGTCTGACGGTGGCGCAGGCAGCGCTCCTCGTGGCCTTGCCG
Source organism: Sinorhizobium sp. CB7 (assembly GCF_041357635.1). Taxonomy (NCBI): domain Bacteria; kingdom Pseudomonadati; phylum Pseudomonadota; class Alphaproteobacteria; order Hyphomicrobiales; family Rhizobiaceae; genus Sinorhizobium; species Sinorhizobium sp. CB7. The sequence continues at coordinate 1,792 of NZ_JAULLL010000023.1, read as the reverse complement.
CAGCTTCCGGAGAAACGCCGGCCGGATCGCAATCCGGCCGAGGCGCAGGCCGCGCGCGACCGCGTGCTCCAGCGCGTGGCGGTCGTCAATGCCATCGGTGGCGACGAGAGCGGGCGGGCGAAGGCGGAGGCGATCCCGCGCACGCGCATGCAGCTTCCCGCCTATGCCGCTCACGTCGCGGAAGCCGCGCTTCGGAAGGAGCCTGCGGTCGACCAGCATCGCACGACGTTAAAGCGGCCGATCCAGCAGGGGCTGGAGGCGGTGGCGCGCGAGGCGGCAGCAAAGCTCAACCCGAAGGTCTCGATCGCCATGGTGATGGCGGATGCGACGACGGGCGCCATCGTCGGCGAGGTCGGTTCGGCGGATTACTTCGACGCCAGTCGCTCCGGCTGGATCGACATGACCCGCGTCAACCGTTCGCCGGGCTCGACACTGAAGCCCTTCATCTACGGCCTTGCCTTCGAACAGGGGCTGGTCGCACAGCAAACGATCATCGAGGACAAGCCCGCCGATTTCTTCGGTTACCGGCCGAAGAATTTCGACATGAGCTACCAGGGCGACGTTACCGTGCGACAGGCGTTGCAACTCTCATTGAATGTGCCGGCAGTGCGCCTGCTCGATGCGGTCGGTCCGACGCGGCTGATGGTCCGCTTCCGTCGCGCCGGGGTCAAGCCGGCGTTGCCGGCGAACGAGGCGCCGGGGCTTGCGATCGGGCTCGGCGGCGTCGGCATCACGCTGAAGGACCTCGTGCAGCTCTATGCCGGGCTTGCCAATCGCGGCCGGCCGATCCGGATCGGTGATGGCATCCAGGACATTCCCGGCGCGATTGACGGCGAGCCGCTGCTGGAGCCGGTGGCCGCCTGGAACGTTGCCGATATCCTTTCCGGCGTCATCGCGCCCGCCGGCAGCCGCCAGCGCGGCATCGCCTACAAGACTGGCACCAGCTACGGCTATCGCGACGCCTGGTCCGTCGGCTATGACGGCCGCTACGTGCTCGGCGTCTGGGTCGGCCGGCCGGACAATGGCGCCGTTCCCGGCCTGTCGGGATACGTTTCCGCTGCGCCGATTCTCTTCCAAGGCTTCGAGAAATCCGGTGTCGCCGTCACACCGCTGCCGCCGGCGCCAACAGGGGCCGTGCGCATCGCCCAGGCGCAGCTCCCCATCAGCCAGCGCCGCTTCTCGCTCGACGCCAGCGGCCTGCTCTCGGCCTCCGCTCGCGAGCAGGCGCCGCAGATCGTCTATCCGCCGGAGGGCGCCCATGTCGAACTCGGCACAGACACGGACGGCACGCTATTGCCGCTGATTCTGAAGCTGCAAGGGGGTAGGGCGCCGTTCCATTGGCTGGCGAACGGCAAGCCGCTGGAGGGCGTCTTCCGCAACCGCATCAGCGAATGGGTGCCGGACGGAGATGGCTATTCGACGCTGACGGTCATCGATGCCGCGGGCAGGGCAGCGAGTGTGCGGGTGTTTGTGCAGTAGGGGCCTCCTCCTTAGGTGCTGCTCGTTACGCTAAACAGTGTTTGCGCTAGCTCTTTAAAGGCGCAATTCTCAGCAATGGATTCAAACGGGCCTACGAGGGTGGCCATGAATCTTCTTCTGCCCAGCCGTGAGAAGTGCCGAGCAGCGCGAGGCGATGAGGGGGAGCAAAGCGACGAGCGTCCAGAGCGCAAGCGAAGGGCAGTGCCGTGCGGCGAAACCCCCTCATCCGACCCTTCGGCCACCTTCTCCCCGCTGGGGCTATTAGATTCACACATTGTCGAAAGCGGAGAGGAGGAGGGATACGCCGCGCTTG
>NZ_JAULLL010000022.1:0-111525 GCF_041357635.1 Sinorhizobium sp. CB7 | reverse complement strand
TGATGTAGATCAGGATTCAGATTTCAGGCCGATTCGGCCTGAAATCATCCTGATCCAGCGCTACCGTTTTGATGACGGCGAAAACGGGCAAGCCTGAAGCAAGGGCGAGCCGTTCGCAGGAGAGCTCGGTGATGCGGGCAAGGATGGTATCGCCGCCGCAATCAAGCCGCACCTCCACCGTTCCGTCGGTGCCGGCCGAGAGGCTATCGACCCGTCCCTCCAGAATATTCAGCGCGCTCAGGCCCTCCGGCCGATGGGTTGCCAGCATGACGTCGCGGGCTGGAATGCGCAGGCGAACCGTCTTGCCGACGGAAATACCGGTTGCCGGGACATGCAGCTGCCCGGCTTTGAGAGCGACGACCGTCAGCCTATGCCGGGTGTCGCATTCCTCGACCGTGCCCTCGATCAAGGCGGCCGCATCGCGAGGGTCTGCGAGCGAGAGCGATGGCTGGTTGAGAACATCGACGACTGAACCCGTCGCCTCCACCTTTCCGTCGCTCATGAGAACGACACGATTGGCAAGTCGCCCCACCTCGGCGACCGAATGGCTGACGTAGACGATCGGGATATCCATCTCATCACGCAGACGTTCGAGGTATGGCAGGATTTCCGCCTTGCGGGCGTCGTCGAGGGCGGCAAGCGGCTCGTCCATCAGCAGCAGGCGGGGCGAGGAGAGCAGCGCCCGGCCGATGGCGACCCGCTGCTTTTCGCCGCCGGACAATTTTTCCGGCCGCCGGTCGAGCAGCGATCGAATGCCGAGAAGCTCGACGATCTGATCGAAGTTCTCACCTCGATCGGCGCGCGGCGCAAACCAGCGGCCGTAATTCAAATTCCGGCGAACCGTCAGGTGCGGAAAGAGCCGCGCCTCCTGAAAGACATAGCCGAACCGTCGCCGATGCCGGGGAACGAAGCGTCCCTTCTCGGTATCGGTCAGGACGTCGCCGTCGAAGATGACTTTTCCGTGGCTCGGACGTGTCAGGCCGGCAATGATGCGGATCATCGAGGTCTTGCCGGAACCGGAGCGACCGAAGAGCGCCGTGACGCCACCCTCGGAGGTGAAGGCGGCATCGAGTGCGAAATTGCCCAATCTGTGCCTGGCTTCGACGATGAGGGTCATTCGATATCCACCCTGCGGCCAAGGATATGGCCCATGAATTCGGACGCAAGCAGTGCCGCCATGGAAATGATGACGGCAACGATCGTCAGTCGCAGCGCTCCGGCATCACCGCCCGGAACCTGCGTGAAGGTGTAGATCGCGGCGGACAGCGTCTGGGTTTCGCCCGGAATGTTGGAGACGAAGGTGATCGTGGCGCCGAATTCGCCCATGGCCTTGGCAAAGGACAGGATCATGCCGGCGATGATGCCCGGAATTGTCAGCGGCAGCGTGACGGTAAGAAAGACCCAAGCGGGATTTGCGCCGAGCGTTCCCGCCGCCTCCTCGAGCTTGCGGTCGACTGCCTCCAGTGACAGTCGGATGCTGCGGACCATCAGGGGAAATCCCATCACGGCGCAGGCAAGTGCTGCACCTGTCCAGCGGAAGGAAAAGACGATGCCGAAATATTGGTCGAGAAAGGCGCCGATCGGGCCGCGCCGGCCAAAAAGAATGAGCAGGATGAAGCCGGTGACGACGGGCGGAAGAATGAGCGGCAGATGCACGATGCCGTTCAGGATGGATTTGCCCCAGAACTTGCCGCGGGCGAGAAGCAAGGCGACGACAATGCCGGCGGGAAGGCTTGCCAGCATGGCGACGATGGAAACGCGCAGGCTGAGCAGGATCGCCGTCCATTCCTCGGGGCTCAGGCCCAGTGCGTCCAACTTCTCTTCTCCCTATCCTTAAAATGGAGAAGGCCCACCGCAGCGAGCCTTCTCTTCATGCGCGGATTTGCAACGATCACTTCAGGACCGTGAACCCTTGTTTTTCGAAGAGAGGAGCAGCCTTATCGGATTTTACGAAATCGAGATAGGCGGCCGCATCCGGATTCTTGCTGTCGGCCGTTATCGCGATGGGATAGATGATCGGCGGATGGCTGTTTTCCGGGAAGGTGCCGACGATAGCAACGCCTGCATCGGCGGTGGCATCGGTCTGGTAGACGATGCCGTAGGGCGCTTCGCCGCGCGAAACGAGCGCGAGTGCGGCACGCACGCTCTCGGCGCCGGCCACCTTGCTTTCGACCGACGGCCAGACCTTCAGCGATTCAAGCGCAGCCTTGCCGTATTTTCCCGCCGGAACGGATTTTACCTCGCCCATGGCAAGCCTGCCGCCACCGAGCAGGCCGGCGAGATCGAAACCTTCCTTGATGTCGACCGGCTTTGCCTTGTCCTTGGCAGCAACCAGTACAATGGCGTTGCCGAGAAGATTGGAACGGGTGTCGGTCTTGATCAGGTTCTTCTTGGCGACATAGTCCATCCAGTCGAGGTCGGCCGAGATGAAGATATCGGCCGGCGCCCCATTTTCCATCTGCTTGGCAAGCGCCGAGCTTGCGGCATAGGACGTTGTCGTCTGCTTGCCGGTTTCCTTTTGCCATGCGGCATTAACGCTATCGAGCGCGTCCTTGAGGCTTGCGGCAGCGAAGACGGTAACCTTGTCGGCCGCGGCGGCGGGCGTAGAGATGACCGCAGCGCCCAGCCAAAAGGCCGAGATCGCGGCAGCTGCCAGCTTGATCCATCGACGGCGTTGAATATGCATTGAACCCTCCAATAATCGTAATATTTTCCTGAATATAACGTTGGCAAAGCTTTGGCTAGGGGATATATTTTGGAAAATATATCCACTTGTAATATGTTGTGATGCTCATACAAAGCATGGCAGAACGACGACGTATACGTCGGCTGCATGGCTCGGCCGAAAAGGACACGAGTTCAATGTTTTTGGGCAGCTTTGAAAGTAAAAGCTTGCCTGTTTCAGTGGAAGTTCCTTCGGGAATCCCGGCTGCGACCACCATATAAGTTGAGGGATTTGGGCAAAAAAAGCATTTTTTGGGCAATCGGTAGAATCGTGATTTGCACAGAGCGCATTGCTGCATTGCACTATCAGCAGTTTATTATCACACAAATTCTGCTAAAACATAATCATCGAAACGGCGATCTCCTCCTCCCAAAGCCGTTTTCGATATGGATCGGCAACCCTCCTCCTCCCAGTTGTCGATCAGGTTTGAAAGCCCGACGGATCTCCTCCCCCGTCGGGCTTTTCATTTTTCAGGCATTGTCTTCATGCATGTCGTTGCCGCAAACCGCTGCACACACTTTTGCGCGACATGCATTAAATCCCAAGAAAATCAAATAGCTGGCGGGCGGCAGTCATTCCGCAGCCGGGCGTATTCCGGTCTTGTGTTCTGCCGCGCCATCACGCAGAGCTGTCGAACTCAAAAGCGAGCGGGGGCCGTGGATGAAGGTCCAGGCAGGCGCCGGTTTTTTCCAGAGCACACCGGCATCGTCCTCGTCGACGCGGGCGAAGGCAAAGGTCTTGGTCATTTTCGACGACAGAAAGGAGAGCGTCGAACCCGGCCGGTCGATGACGGCAATGGGAAAAGTCCGGGCGATCTCCTGCCATCGCTGCCATTTGTGAAACGTCTTCAGGCTGTCGGCGCCCATGATCCAGATGAAATGGACATGGGGATTGCGCGCCTTGACGCGCTCCAGCGTATCGGCCGTATAGCGAACGCCGAGCGCTGCCTCGAAGGCCGTGACCTTGATGCGCGGATCGGAGGCAAGCGCTTCGCTGCCTGCGATGCGCTGAGCGAGAGGGGCAAGGTGATTGCGGTCCTTCAGTGGATTGCCGGGGGTCACCATCCACCAGAGCTGATCGAGGCGAAGACGGCGAATTGCGATCTCCGCCACAAGAGCGTGGCCTTCATGCGCCGGATTGAAGGAACCGCCGAAAAGACCGACGACCATGCCGCGCTCGACATGCGGCATGCGGAGGTAGCGGGGGTCGATCTTTTCGGTTTGCACGTCAGGGCCGTATCTGTCCGGTGCCTCGGACGCGGTATTTGAAGGAGGTCAGCTGTTCGACGCCGACCGGGCCGCGGGCATGCATCTTGCCGGTCGCGATGCCGATTTCGGCACCCATGCCGAATTCACCGCCATCTGCGAACTGCGTCGAGGCATTGTGAAGCAGGATGGCCGAATCGATTTCCGTGAAGAAACGCCCGACGACTGCCGGATCCTCAGCGATGACCGCCTCCGTATGGTTGGAGGAATATTTATTGATATGCGCAATCGCGCCGGAAATGCCGTCGACGACGGCAACGGAGATCACGGCATCCAGATATTCCGTCGACCAGTCCTCCTCCGTCGCCGGCTTCATGCCGGGTGCGACCTTGAGTACGGTGGCGGAGGCGCGTATCTCGCAGCCGGCTTCCGTCAATACCTCGAGGAGCGGCGTCAGATGCGTGCCGATTGCCGAACCATCGACCAGCAGGGTTTCCGCTGCGCCGCAGACGCCGGTCCGCCGCATCTTGGCGTTGACGATGATTTTCTTCGCCATTTCGATATCGGCGGAGGCGTCGACATAGATATGGCACAGGCCCTCGAGATGGGCAAAGACCGGCACGCGCGCCTCGTTCTGCACGCGGGCGACGAGGCTCTTGCCGCCGCGCGGTACGATGACGTCGATCGCACCGTCCAAGCCCCTCAGCATCGCCCCGACCGCGGCGCGATCCGTCACCGGAACGAGCTGTATAGCGTGCTCTGGAAGTCCCGCGGCCTTCAATCCTTCGACCAGGCAGGCATGGATAGCCCGCGATGAACGGCGCGAATCGGAACCGCAGCGCAGGATAACGGCATTGCCCGCCTTGAGGCAGAGAGCGCCGGCATCGGCCGTGACATTCGGGCGGCTTTCGAAGATGACGCCGATGACGCCGAGCGGCGTGCGCACCCGTTCGATCTTCAGTCCGTTCGGGCGATCCCATGCGGCAATCACCTCTCCGACGGGGTCGTTCAGTGCCGCGATCGCACGGATGCCCTCGGCCATTTCGGCGACACGCTTCTCATTGAGCGTCAGGCGATCGACGAAGGAGGGGAGGATATCCGTGCCCTCGACATCCTTCAGATCCCTAGCGTTTTCGGCGAGGATATGATCCTTATTCGCGAGGATGGCGTCAGCCATCGCGTTCAGGGCGGCGTTCTTCGCATCGGTGGACGCAAAACCCAGCGGTCGCGCAGCCGCCTTGGCCTTGCGGCCGATATCGAGCATCAGGGCGTCGATGTCGGGGCTTGTCGCAGCAGCATCAAGCATGGGCTGCATCCTTCCTCTCAGTTTCGGCTTTCGCATTCGCCGTCATGACCAGATCGTCGCGATGGACCATCGCGGCTCGACCGGGATAGCCGAGAATGGCTTCAATTTCCGTGGATTTGCGGCCGGTGATCCGCCGTGCCTCGTCGGCATCGTACCCTGCGAGGCCACGGGCGATTTCCCGGCCGGAGGGAGCGATGACGGCGATGGTGTCGCCGCGGCCGAAATGGCCGGTCACGGAGCGCACACCGGCAGGTAGCAGGCTCTTTCCGGCGCCGAGGGCCGCCACGGCGCCATCATCGACATGCAGGCTGCCTGCCGGCTGCAATTGCCCGGCAATCCAGGTCTTACGGGCGGTAACGGGCGTGCCCGACGGCGCAAACCAGGAAAAGCGAGCGCCGCTTTCGATCGCGGCGAGCGGCCTGTCAGTCTTGCCTGACGCGATGATCATGGCGCAGCCGGCCCCGGTCGCGATCTTGCCGGCATCGATCTTGGTACGCATGCCGCCGCGCGACAGTTCCGAGGCGGCACCGCCGGCCATGGCCTCAATATCAGGGGTGATCGCGGCGATTGTTTCCAGGAATTGCGCCTCGGGATCGAGGTGAGGGGGCGCGGTATAGAGGCCGTCGATATCGGAAAGCAGGATCAGGAGGTCCGCGCCCGTCATGGTCGCGACCCGCGCGGCCAGCCGGTCATTGTCGCCATAGCGGATTTCGCTTGTTGCGACCGTATCGTTCTCGTTGATTACAGGAACGGCGCCGATCTTCAGGAGCTGGCTGATCGTGGCGCGGGCATTGAGATAGCGGCGGCGCTCTTCCGTATCGGCGAGCGTCAGCAGGATCTGGCCGGCAACGATGTCATTCTCGGACAGGCTTTGCGACCATGCGCGCGCCAGCGCGATCTGTCCGACGGCCGCGGCCGCCTGGCTTTCCTCCAGCTTCAGCGCGCCGGACGGCAGGTCGAGCACCGAGCGGCCGAGCGCGATCGCGCCGGAGGAGACGACGAGCACGTCGACGCCCTTCGCTTTCAGCCCGTTGATATCGGCGCATATGCCATCGAGCCAGGCCTTCTTCAGGCCGGTCTTGCGGTCGACGAGGAGGGCGGAGCCGATCTTGATGACGATGCGGCGATAGCGGCCGAGCGGCTTGCGGCTGGTCATCCCTGCTGTTCCTCGTCCTCATCCAGGGTGGCGATATCGCGATGGCGAAGCTTTGGCATCTTCGCCGGCTTTTCTTCCGTATTGGCCTCGACGATGACATCGCGCAGCGCACGCAGCACCTCCGTCATTCCCTGGCCGGTCACGGCCGAGATCCTGAACGGCGTCTTGCCGCAGGCGCGCGCAAGCTCGCGCGTCTTCTTTTTCAGGCTCTCCTCGTCCAGCACGTCGATCTGCGACAGCGCGACCAGCTCGGGCTTTTCCGTCAGGTCGTTGCCATAGGCTTCCAGCTCGTGCTTGACCGTCTTGTAAGCCTTGCCGACCTTTTCCTCCTGGGCGGAGACGAGATGCAGCAGCACGCGGGTGCGCTCGACATGGCCGAGGAAGCGGTCGCCGATGCCCACGCCCTCATGGGCGCCTTCGATCAGGCCCGGAATATCCGCCAGCACGAATTCCCGGCCATCGACCGTGGCGACGCCGAGATTGGGATGGAGCGTCGTGAAAGGATAATTGGCGATCTTCGGCCGGGCGCGGGTGACGGCGGCAAGAAAGGTGGACTTGCCGGCATTCGGCAGCCCGACGACACCGGCATCGGCGATCAGCTTCAGCCGCAGCCAGATCGTCTTTTCCTCGCCTGCGAGGCCGGGATTGGCCCAATCCGGCGCCTGGTTGGTGGAGGACTTGAAGTGGGCATTGCCGAAGCCGCCATTGCCGCCGGCGGCAAGGCGGAAGCGCTGGCCTTCCTCGGTCAGGTCGCAGATCAGGGTTTCCTGGTCCTCCTCGAAGATCTGGGTGCCGACCGGGACCTTCAGCGTCACGTCGTCGCCATTGGCGCCGGTGCGGTTCTTGCCCATCCCGTGCATGCCGATCTTGGCCTTGAAATGCTGCTGATAGCGGAAATCGATCAGCGTATTCAGCCCGTTGACGGCCTCGACCCAGACGTCGCCGCCGCGCCCGCCGTCGCCCCCATCAGGACCGCCGAACTCGATGAACTTCTCGCGGCGGAAGGAGATGCTGCCCGCGCCGCCGTCACCGGACCTGATAAAGACCTTTGCCTCGTCGAGAAATTTCATTTTATGTCTGCCATTCGGTGTCAGTTTGGACCCGCCATTGCGCCTTCGATATAGACCGTTCAGCGAGAGGTCAAAGATTATCGTGAAATTCGCAAGCTACAACATTCAGTACGGGTTCGGTCTCGATGGGCGCTATGATCTGGAGCGGATCGTCGCCAATCTCGCCGGCGCCGATATCATCGCGCTGCAGGAGGCGACCCGGGGCTGGCCGGAGAACGGCGGCGTCGATATGGTCGCCGCGATCGAGGCCCTGCTGCCGGATTATTTCTCGGTCTACGGGCCGGCTTTCGACATGCATGGCGAAACGGTGGTCGAGAAAGGCCGGACCGTCGGCCGCCGCAACCAGTTCGGCAACATGGTGCTGTCGCGCTGGCCGATCCTTTCGACGCGCATGCTGCTTCTGCCGCGCAGCCGCACCCTTTCCAAGCTCAACCTCCAGCGCGGCGCGACCGAGGCGGTTATCGAGACGCCGATCGGCGCCTTGCGGGTCTATTCCGTCCATCTCGACCACGTCTCGCCGGACGAGCGCATCCGCCAGATCGTTCATCTGAAGGAACGGATCAATGCCTTCCTGACGGAGGGCGGGTCGCTCACCGGCGGCGCCGAGGTCGGCCTCGTCGATCCGCCGCTGCCGGAGGACTATGTTCTGATGGGCGACTTCAACATGGAGCCGGAATCGCCGGAATATCGCGCCTGCGTCGGCCTCGAGGACGCCTTCTATGGCCGCATCGCCCGCTTCGACACGCCGATCGACGCGCTCGCCGTCGCCGGCGGGCACAAGCCCGGCGGCTATAGCTGGATGGATCCGAAGAATCGCGACAGGCGTATGCATCTCGATTACTGCTTTATAAGCTGCGGCCTAGAAGGCCGGTTGCGCTCGGCCCATGTGGATACCGAGGCTCAAGGGTCCGATCATTTCCCGGTCTGGGTCGAGATCGATTGAACGGGTGAGGCATCGCCGGGTTTGCCGGCGATGCCTCTGTCGGCTAAGCAATTCCAGGAAAAGTGTGCAGCGGTTTTCCGTCCGGAATTGCGTAAAAACAAGTCAGGCTGCCTTCCGGGCTCGGAAAAAACCCGGTTCCAGCACCGTTTCGATGTGCGGCACCAACGTATTGCGCGCGAAGCTATAGACCTCGTTGCATCCGGTGATGCGGAAGCCGAGCTTCTCCTGCAGGTGCAGGGAGGCGATATTGTCGGCGAAGACCCCCGAATGGATGGTCGTCTCCGGCATCCGTCGCGAGAAGCGCTCAATCGCGGCCGCCGCCGCCTCGCCCATGTAGCCGCGCCGCCAGTAGAGGCGGTTCAGCCAGTAGCCGAGGTGCCAGCGGCCGTGTCGGAGCTCGATCGAGACGCTGCCGATATGCGTGTCGTCGCCGTCGGTGATCGCAAGCGGCCAGTCCGGCAGCAGGCCGGAGGTGGCCGGAACGAGCCAGTCCAGCGCATCCTGCCGGTCATAGGGCGCAGGCACCCGCGCCAGCATGCGGGTGACCGCGAAATCGGAGAGCGATTCGGCGATCGCGTCGGCATCGCTCATCCGGTGCGGGCGCAGGGTCAGTCGGGCCGTACTGATGACCGGAACGGGTCCGGGCATCAGCGGCCTTGCAACCTTTGCTCTCTGCAGGGCGGCACTCATGACAGTGCCCCCCAGCTGCGCAGCGATATCCAGGTCTTGCGGTCGAGCCTGTACCATTCGACCGGCACGTTGCTCGCCAGCGCCAGCGAGGCGGCAAGCCCCGGACCCTGGAACTGGAAGCCGCACTTCTGAAGAACCCGCCTGGAGGCGACGTTCATCACCCGGCAGCGGGCATCGATCTGCTCGACCCTCTCCCGCGTGCGGAAGACCATGTCGACCAGCGCGTGTGCCGCCTCAGTCATGTAGCCCTGGTTCCACCAGGGCTCGCCCAGCCAATAGCCGATTTCGACGGTACGTTCGTCGCTCGTCGGCTCGACGCCGCAGCACCCCATAAAGGCGCCGTTATCAGCCTTGGTGATCGCATAGACGCACTTGCCAATTTCGCCGTTCTTCGTGCGACGCACGAAGTCGGCGGCATCATTGGCCGTGTAGGGATGCGGCATACGCGATACCATGGTGGCGACTTTGGCGTTGTTGGCGAGATGGGCAAGGGCGTCGATGTCTTCTTCGTGAGGGGCGCGCAAAACGAGCCTCTCGGATAATAAGACAGGGCAATCGGTCCTTAACCGCTCCGGCCTCAGCCGTTCCTTGGGAGACCGGTATTGGTCTTCCCTCAACATTTCGCCTTGCATGGTTCAGTCCTCCTTGAGGTTAAAGAAAAAGGGGAGTTGGGTGGCGCCCCATCTCCCCTGTTTTCTGGACTGAACCTGGTACGATCAGCCGGGTCGATGAGACGCCGGCTGTTTTTGAGCGCTACCGGCTTATTCCGCTGCTTCCGCTTTTGGCATTACAGATACGTAGACGCGACCATTGGCCTTCGTTCGGTAGTCCACATTGCCGGCGGTAAGCGCAAAAATCGTATGATCCTTGCCGAGGCCAACATTGGCGCCCGCATGCCACTGCGTACCGCGCTGACGCACGATAATGTTACCTGCAACGACGGCTTCGCCGCCGAACTTCTTCACGCCAAGGCGCTTGGATTCGGAATCGCGACCGTTACGCGACGAACCGCCAGCTTTTTTGTGTGCCATTGGTGTTCTCCTTTAAACCTCTAAGTCCCTGATCTTGCTTCTTGCTGCTTACTTGGCAGCCACGATGTCCGTGATGCGGACAACCGTGTGATGCTGACGATGGCCGCGCGAACGCTTGGAGTTCTGGCGGCGGCGCTTCTTGAAGGCGATAACCTTCTTGCCGCGATTGTGCTCGACCACTTCGGCCTTGACGGAGGCGCCCTTGACGAAGGGAGCACCGATCGCAGCGTCGGCGCCTTCGCCGATCACGAGGACTTCGGTGAATTCAACAGTGTCGCCAGCGGTGACTTCCAGCTTCTCGATGGTCAGCACGTCGTTTGCCGCCACACGGTACTGCTTACCGCCGGTCTTGATGACTGCGAACATTTTTTATCCTTTCATGTTCGTTCCGGCTCTGCCCGTCCCAAAGACAAGCGGCCGTCTTTTTATCAGTCGAAGTTTAGCAGGGATTGCAAAGACTTGCGGTCTTCTCATCGGACTGCCGGTGAAGCCTCACGCGGGCGCGAGGCAGGCAAGGCGCAGACTCTCCCACGCCTATTGCCGAGTGGGGATAGCGCGAGGCCCTAGAGCCTGTCAAGACAAAAGGATGATAAGCTTCAATATTCGCCTTGCCAGCAGCACTTTCTCTCGCTATGAGAACGCCCGCGTCGACAAAGCGCCAACCAGCCCCGCGGAGAGGTGGCAGAGTGGTTGAATGCACCGCACTCGAAATGCGGCATAGGTGCAAGCCTATCGGGGGTTCGAATCCCCCCCTCTCCGCCATTGGATTTTTCACTCTTCGTCAACTACCGATAACCCATTGGCTTCCTTCGCAGATCTCCTGACCGGGCTTGCGGCCTCAGTGGAGATTTTTCAATGCGGGTAGCGGAAACTATTTCCACCACCGCGCGTTCGGCTTATACGCTTCTCACAACATCCATAAGCCTGGTATAGTCTGTGACGACGTCATACTTCACCTGCTCGGTTGCGACCTTGCTGCCGATTTCTTCGAAAAAGCGGCGGGCGCATTCAATTTTGGTATTTTCGAACTCACGCATCTTCAGTGATGATAGGGTGCCCTTGGTTTCGGCGACGAAGTAGATGTGCCGAACCGAACCTTCTTTGAACGAGATTGCCCAGTCCGGATTGTAGTCGCCCACAGGGGTCGGGATTGCGAAGCCTTTCGGAAGCTTGGCGTAGACGACGATCTCGTTGCTGGTGTCCAACTGCTCGACGAACTTGCGCTCGGTGTCTGAATCGAGAAGTGCATAGTCATAGACATGCTTCTTCAGCTTCTCGCTCGCCCTGGAGAAGTCTTGAACCGTCTGGCTGGCCGTGAAGATGTCGGACTCGTAGCGCTCGGCGACAGCATCGTAGGTCAGCCGCTCGATGACCATTGTAGCCTTCTGCTCGATGATCAGGCGGGATGCTTCACTGATAAAATGCTCCGGGTTCTGCTTGAATTGACCGAACACGGTCGGCTGAATCCCCGATAGGATCTCCGCGACGGTCTGTCGGGTAAGCTGCGTCGCTTCTGCAAGCTTCGCCAGCAGATCGTACTTGACGAGTGAGACGACCGTTTCGGCCTGGTAGGTCTCCTGCTCGTTTTCGCGGAAACTCTTGCCATCCCCGACGGCGTCATAGGTCAGGCCATCGCGTTGAATGCCAGCGGTGACCGTATATTGCAGCGGCGTCACCCTCAGATGGCTGTCGAGCGCGCTAACACTCTTGCGGATCAGTTCCGACGGCTCGAATTCGACCCTATAGACAGCCTTTTGGTTGATCCGGCTCCAAAGCTCCTGGAATTCCTTGCGGTGGAAGTTATCGTTGAGCGGGTTGCGCTTGGAACGGCGGTCGTCCTGCATCTTCGGCAACTGCCGTTCATTGAAGACACCGTCAATCAGTTTCACGATCTGGTCAGTGTAAGGCTTCAAATCTTCCGGCAGGTCAGCCAGCGTCCCATTCTCACGGGCGCTCTGATACTTTTCCGTGATGTTCTTCTGCCGGTCGACATAACCATTTTGCACGAGATAGAACTCGATCCCTGCAGCCATGTCGGATGACACCTCGATCGACACGCCGTCGGCCTGAATGAGCTTGCCCTTAAAATACTCCTCATTCGCCTGCCGCGGCCGAGCAGTCAGCGCTTCGACCATCTCCTTCTGAAGCGCATCCACGAAGTTCCTGTAGCTCTCGCTGGCAACAACCGTCAGCACGTTGATGTCATGAACGGTCACTGGATTGTCCATGCGATCACCGTTTTGGTCGACGCTCAAACGAAGACCACGACCGACTTCCTGCCGTCGGGAAATCTGGTTGTCACTGTGCTTCAGCATGCAAATAACGAAGACGTTCGGATTGTCCCAGCCTTCACGCAACGCCGAGTGGGAGAAGATGAAGCGGGTCGGCTCCGCAAACGATAACAACCTCTCCTTGTCTTTCAGGATCAGGTCATATGCGTCCGGATCTTCCGACTGCCCCTTGTTGTCGCCTGTTCTAGCGACATCGGGGTCTTTGAGGCGGTTCGTTTTCTTGTCGATCGAAAAATAGCCGTTGTGAGTCTTCGCGGGATCGATGCCGGCCAGGTATTTGCGATAGGGCTCGTTGTCGACCGCAAGCTCCGAAAGATATTCGTCCTTGAGAAGCGCATACTCCTCCTCGAAAACACGGGCATGCTCTCCCCGCTCGTCGGATCGCGTATAGTCGCGATACTTCGCCACCTCATCGATGAAGAACAAGGACAGCACCTTGATGCCACGAGAATAGAGCTGCTTCTCCTTGTCGAGATGCGCCTTGATCGTCTCCCGTAAGGGGCGTAGTTCAACCGGACACGGAGATTGGCTCCGCGAAACTGATCGTCAGCCGCTTGGAAATGTTCTGAACCCAATGTTGACTGTCGGCATGCCGGCTCCAAGCATAGGCCATTAAGGCACGATCCGGCCTGTAAGCGCTGCGCTGACGGAGCGGATCCCGCGTCTACGGTGCTCGCATTTTCGCGAAAGGCCCAAGTCGTGGAACGACGGAGACAATCTGAGCCGACAAAAACGATATCACTGAAATCGACACCAAAAAGCCCCCGATATAAACCAACGGGCTCATTTGCTCGCTACGGTAGAAATGAGCATACATCTCCGTAAAACCCCTGTGACACATGTAGATCGGATAGGACAGATAACCGAGAAATACACCAACCGGCTGGATTCTCGCCGGAATTTCCAGAAGCGTGCCGGCAAAGACGACAAGCGGCGAGATGATCACGCAGAAGAAAAGGGCAAATTTCAGCGAATAGATCGGCAGGAACAACAGGCCGAAAATCAGGGCGATCGGGAGGATCGCAAGATAGGTGGTCGTTGGCGGCCTGTCTTTCTGGATCCTGAAGATGATCATTCCAACCGCGAAGGAAAAGAAGACGCGCGCCAGTCCGCCGTCGATCGATCGCCATTCCCAGCCGAGGTCGAGCGATTTGTGGATGAAGACGGATGAGATCAGGCAGACGAGCGCGGCTGCGGCGAGAAGGGCGAGAGCTTTCGTTTTCATCCTGAAAAGGACGACCGCGAATGCGAAATTCACGAGCAATTCCCAGAACAGCGACCAGGCCGGTCCGTTCAAGGGATAGAGCGGCCAGAGATCCGTTGGGGATCTCGTCAGGAAGCTCGGGGAGGGTAGCATGAACAGGGTTGAGACCAGGCTCGCGAGCAGATCGCCGACATTGGCGCTCGACCATTTCCAATGGGAGAGCAGCTGCACCAGTCCGTAGAAGGTGCCGAGGAGGAACAGGGGATAGAGGCGCGCGTAGCGGGCCTTCATGAAGGCGGCCAGCGGCATTCCGCTGGCGAGCTTTTCGCTGTAGGCCCTGGCAATGACGAAGCCGCTGAGGACGAAGAAGAAATCGACGGCGACATAGGCGAGCGGCGCATAGGGTCGTTGAAGATGATAGACAACGACCGCAAATGCGGCCAGCCCCCGCATCGCGTCCAGCGATGCATAGCGATGGCTCGCCCGGGGGGGCCGCGGCGAGCCTTGCTGGTTTTGGGGAGGAACTTGGCTCAGGGGAGGAGTTGGCCTGGAGCCTGCATCCGCCTGCGCTATCTCAGGCTCTTCCACCGCTGACCACCATGTCACCCTGTTGGCCCTCGGAGGCAGTCCCGAAGAATTCATTGCGCAGGCTGCGGTCGAGCGGGCGAACCCGCAAAAGATCGCGAACAAGCTGGCGAGGATGGCGGAGTGCGTGGCGGTTCAAGAAATAGGTCGCCAGAAGACCGGAGGACTTGCTGTGCGCGCCGGCATGGCCGACCCGGTAGATCGCGCCGCGGAACGGCAGCGCCTCGAGCGGGGTGCCGCGTTCGGCCAATATGCCTGCGATGCGAACATGGCTGCCCAGCATCGTCTTCACATGGTCGATGTCGGCATCCTCAAGCGTCGCCGGGAGGTCATAGAGACGCGATCGTATGATCAGTGATGTGCCGCAGAAATTGGCGAAATCATCGTGGTGCATGACCAGCTTGCCGCCTTCGTTCCAGAGGTAGCCTTTGGTGATCTTCCAGCCGTTTGCGCGGGGGTGCTGCGCGACGTGACTGACGATATTGGAACTGACGAAATCGTCGTCGTCCACGATCATGAAGAACTGGGCATCACGGGCCGAAAGCATGCCGCTCAGCACGCGGCGTCCCTTGTCCAGGCGGAAGGCGTCGTAGACCTTTTCCTTATCCGCGCTGCCCATGTCGTGGAGCTGGTTCGGCGGAAACGTGACGCGGCATACCGAAAATCGCGGCGGCAAATCGGGCAGGTCCGCCCCCTCGTTTGCGACGATCACGGCGCTCCAATCGTTGCTCGACTGACCGGCTATCGAGGCCACGGTTTGGGACAGCCGTGCTTTCAAGGCAGGCCAGTCTTTCGCATTGTCCTGGTGTCGAACCGGGATGATGAACGTGACGAGTGACATAACTTCCCTCCTTTGCGACATCGGTCGGCGGATTCGATAGAGACAGCATAATCGTTCGGCGGCTCGCTCACGGCGCCGAACGAAGCTTCATGAAGGCTGTCCTTGGCGCCGCCGTAACATTGTATTTGCCAGAAAAAGGACCCTCTCGCGGCATAGGATAAAGATCAGGCCCAGATAGACGATTGCCCCGACAGGGATTTCGATTGCCAGGCGCCAGGCCGGCGCCCAGTCCTGCAGCAATGCGGAAGCGCCGAGCACGGCAGCCAGCATGCCGAGATAGGCGGCAATCGGTCTTAGAAACTGGGCAAAGTAACTTCCGATACTGAGATCGATGAGGCGGGAGACCATCCAAAGCGTAACGGGCCAAAGAATGAGCACCTCGAGCATCAGCGCGAAGACGATGGTGGGTACGCCATATCGGTGCAGTAGCAAGACCGTGACGATCGTCACGATGTTTCGGACGAGCTGGTAATAGAACCACCAGTCTGATCTGCCCTGGCTGGTAATCAGGGAGGCCTGGACGACGCCTATCCCGGCCATCAAGCCGATGACGCAGAAGAAGCGCACCGGCCAGACCGCAGCCACCCAATGCTGCCCGAAAATCAGCGGAATGGCGTCATCGGCGACAGCCGCGAGCCCCATGAAAGCCGGGAACGACACGAGCGAGCAGCCGAAGGTTGCCATGAGGAATGCCTCGCGGACTTTGTTCTGATCATGCTGAAGCGACGACAGAAGAACGTGCGTTACCGAGTTCAATCCTCCGGCGACAACGTTGTTGATCATTTCAAAAAGCCGCCGGGCGAAGTTATAGATGCCGAGCGCGGCCGGGCTGACAAGCGTGCCGATGATCAGCTGATCGAGGCTCATGGACTGGAGAAAGCGGTTGCCGGAGGCGAACACGCCGTAGTGCAGGAGCTCACGAAGGCTCTTCCACTTGATCCGCAGTCCCGGCAGCCAGCGCGCGCCCCAGAAGGCGGCGGCGCACCCGGCCGCGGGTGCCGCGATTTGCGCGATCGCGAGCGCCCAGAGGCCGAAGCCCGCGATGATCAGCGTCAGGCATATGAGGCCGGATACGACGGTGGCAATTGCCGTCCGGGTGGCCGCGAGATGAAAAGACATCGTGCGGCCGATGAGCGCGTTGGGAACGATGATCATCATGTCGAAGAAGACCTTCAGGCCGATGATCTTCAGCAGGCCGACGATTTCGTCGTGGCCCACGGCATGGGCGATGTGGCGCGATCCGGTGAAAATCACCATGTAAAGGATGGCAGCCGACGCAAACGCCATCCAGAACACGGTGTCGAGATGGCTGCGTCGAATGGTCTTCTGCTGGATCAACGCTTCGCCGAACGCCGTCGGCCCGAGGCCGGCGGCAAAACTCACGATACTGAAAGCAAGCGCCACGAGACCGAAGTCCTGCGGCTGCAGGTATCTCGACGTGACGATGAACACGAGGCTGTTCAACGCCGTCGGTATCAGCGTATCCAGCGCCGACCAGAACGCTCCATTCAGCGCCGCGCGAGACCGGTTCTCGCTTAAATGTTCGAAGACAATTTCATCCGGCTCAAGGATCAGGTTTGTGATGTTACAACTCCATCTGTTCCGGCCGGGACAGCTGCTCAAGGTGGGAATTCGAACGCCGCTGTCAGAAATGGCTCGCAAGTCGGTTTGGTCAAGCGGCAGTGATCCCGCCTGCTGCGTTAAAAGGCCAAACGGTGGCAGACTTTTGACGCATTGCAATATGTATCACGAATTTTTTATTGCGGTGCACATTTGTCCGTTGCCAGGCGGAACGCCAGCGCATCGGAGATGCGCTGACCCTAGGAGAAATCGCCCGAAAACCGCGCACACTTTTTGGCGTCCTCTGCCGTCGCAACCGGCTGCGCCTCTCTCCACAATTCCTGTGACAAGCACAGGTCAGGGAGTGTGAGGGGCCGCATACCTCCCGGAGTTCTTGGAAATGCCAGAACCGGTACCTCCCCTATTTTCAAAGCTTGTTGTTTGGCGCGGAGCCTCCCCGAGCTCCCTCATCCCTGTGCCCGTCACAGGGATCCAGCAGCGCCGTGTCCACGGCGCGAATGACTCGCTTCTTGGAGGCGAGAATGCAGAAGTAGCCCTCATGATTGAAGAGGGGCGGATGATTGGGCTTCAGGCAATCGGCATGAGGAGTCTTTTCGCCGTGCGGACGCACGGCGACTGGATCCCTGTGACGGGCACAGGGATGAGGGAGCTCGGGGAGGCTTTCGCGTCAAACAACTGGCTCCGAAATACGGGTTGGCGGGATTTGCCCTTTCCAAGATTTGAGGCGGTAATTGGGGCACGGGCCGCTGCTCACCCAGCATAAACTGACTGGTGAGGAAAATTGGGGAGGCGTCCGCGCCAGACAACTATCATCGTGGGTTGGTGGGACTTGCCGCCCACGTCGCGCTTCATGGAAATTCGTATCTTGCCCATCGGCACGAACAAACTTTCCGAAAACTCACATCTAACCAAGCTTTAGTGCCGCCGATATCTCCGCAAGCGTCGCCTTCTCGGCTTCGCTCTCGGCCACACCGCCGAAACCCATGAAGCCGCCTTCCTTGGCGGCTTCCGACACGCGCTTGCTGATCTGATAGAGCCAGTTCTTGAAGGCGGTCGCGTCCTCGGGGGCCTTGGCGTCGATCACGGCTCTCGCCTGCCCGATCGTCTCGATGCACCTCACCTTCATGTCCTGGGGTTTGGCGCCTTTCAGCTTTTCCTGCAGACCGTCGCGTGCGGCTGTTCGCCCCTCGGCCGTTTCAAAGTCTGCAACGACCGCCTTGATGAGCGGGTTCGAGGCGGCATCGGCTTTGGCTTCCATGAGAACGCGGCTGCTGGCAATGCTCTCCTTGATGAGGCCCCAGAGGCCGCTCGGTTCGGATGCGGTCACGGCGATGCCCGCCATCATTACGCTTTCCAGAAGGAGCTTCCATTCGTCCGCCGTGAATGCCGATTTATCAGCCATGGGTGATCTCCTCTGTCTCGTTCGGCCGGATCCGCCAGTTCAGGGCTCGGGAAGTTGTCCAATATTAGCATTCGCGGATGTGGCGGGCTAGCTTAGAGCCTCCGCCTCCGTTGGGGGATCATCCGCAGAAGCACGTGATCGCGAAGCACATAGTGATGCAGGAGTGCCGCCGCAGCGTGAATGCCGGCGATTGCGATGATGGCCCAGGCGACGCCGTTGTGCAGGGCGGCAATCGTCTGTCGCGCCTCGGGAGCGATCGTCAGCAGCTGTGGAATCGTGAATAGGCCGAAGAAGCTCAGCGGCAGGTTCACCGCCCAGCCTAGGGTGAAGCCGAGTGCCACCTGGCAAATCAATAGGCCATAGAGGAGAAAGTGTACGGTGCTCGCGGCAACGTGCTGGAGCCCGGAGACGGCAGGCGGTAATTTGCCGCGGTTCATGAATCGCCAGCAGATGCGGGCGATGATGACGGCTGCAAGCAGGATGCCAAAGGCGATATGCGTTGAAATCAAGCTAAGTCGCAAAGACGTTCCGCGTTGAAATTGTTCCCATATGTGGGCGCTTGTGAATTGTCCTGTCACGAGAATGGCCGTCGCCCAATGCAGAGCGATCGTGACCCGGTCATAGCGTGGGGCGTTTTCCGCAGATGTCAGTTCAGTGGTAGTGCAGGCCATATCGGTCTCCTTGATATGCTGCACTGCAAACATCTCAAGGGACGGCCTTATTCAATTGTCACGATAACAAGTTGGTTATTCGCCTTCGGGGATTGCTCTATCGGTAGACTCTTTCCAAAAGCCCGCGCATGCGCAGCCGGGCCATGAGTTCATAGACGACGCGGCGGCGAATAGGGTCATGAAGGCGCGTGACGCTAGATCCGAGAAATTCGGTTTCGGTGTGATCAAAGGCGCTAAGGTCCTGCGCGTTGGCAATGGTGCGACGGTAGAACTCATGAAACTCGCGCCGGCAGACATAGGTTCTGAACCGCGTCATGCAGAAGGCGGAAAAAGCTTCACTTTTTCGCCGCAGGATATCGGCGAGGCCGACCGTGACTTCGGGCCAGGCGGGGTTAAAGGTGTCGTCGAAGGCGATGACGCCGTGTTCGGCAAGACAATCCATCGCCAAAGAGCCGTCCGCAAGCACATCGGGCAGCATGTGTCCGCCGTCGATGCTGAAGAAGCGCACCTTGCCGATCCTATCGGTTATATCGTTCGGCTCTAGCCGCGTGCTGTCGCCCTTGATGATCAGGCCCTCATCGACCGGCAGATTGAGCCGGCGGCCGGTTTCGACGAAGCGCTTATATTGCGACACATTGCCCTTGGCGGCCTGCTCGAACAGGTCGATCGCCAGTACCTTCTCGTCCGCGTTGGCGATTTTCCGGACCAGGAAATAGGAACGGCCGTAGAAGACGCCGATTTCGGCAATGCCGCCGCTCAGTCCTTTTGCTTCCTGGCTTTGCAAAAGAGAGAGGAACACGAGCGCATCGGGCGGATCGATATATCCTTCGACCGTCTGCAGATCATGGAAGATGAACTTGCGAATGACCGGGTCCATCGGGTTGCAGCATCCTGGTTCGCTTTAATCAATCTTGTTTATGGAATTAGATTTCTCTAAATAAGTAATTAATAATAAAACTTCCGCAACCGCAATCTTGATAGGGGGTCGATAGGAATTCTGAAATATTTCACATCCCCAAGGTGTAAGAATCTCGCGGAACTTAATAGTTTCGGCGTTCTTTGGGGGATGCGATTACTTCATTTCCAAGAAAAGCAATGAGATTCTTGGAGCTATCTACGTCACTTACTAATACGTTGGGATTAACCCGCAGCCGGACGACGGCTGGAAATGACGAGTGCGTCGTAGAAACCCAGGAACGGGTTTCGGTAGGGCAAAAAGAAAGCCGCGCAGAGGTCAAGCGCGGCTTCCAGAAAGTTCGTTCTCCCGCTGTCGCCATACCGAGCAGGGAAATCGTCATAACGACACCGGTAGACCCGGCATAAGTCAGCCTTTTAATACAATGAATGCTGTTCGGCTTCTGCACACAGCTTGCCATAGACGGCTGCATTCCAGGCAATTGAAGTGCGCTTAGAGCGTTTCAGCTTTTCATGGAAACGCAGAACCGCTCTAACTTTTTGTTTTTACGCAATTCCGGACGGAAAACCGCTTCGCACTTTTCCTGGAATTGCTCTAGAGCCTCAGTCGAAGCCCGGCTCGAAAGCCGGGCTTCCTGATCAACCGAGGTCAGATCAGATTAGAATGCGCGCTGCAGACGGAAAAAACCGGTCCACTGCTCGTCGCCTTCGTCCTGATCGAAGTACTGAACGCTGACCTTCGAGGACAGGTTTTCTGCGATCTGGTAGTCGAGCGTCAGGCCGGCCTTCCAGGCGTCGTTGTCATCGTTGAACTCGTCCTCGCCAGCGACGAGACCGTAGTTGCCGAAGTACTGGAAGCCGGGGGTGATGGTGAACTTGTCGGTTGCCTTGACAGCGTACTGAACGGCAACAGCCCATTCGGATGCTTCGTAGTAAGCGTTCGAGCCGCTCGCCCATACGCCAGCGAGGCCGAGCTTGCCCGGGCCGATTTCGGCATAGACGATACCGCGGATTGCGCCGTTTTCGGTGTCGGTGTCATAGCCACCGAGCAGGTATGCGGTGACCGGGCTGAAGGTTACGGAAACCTGACCGGCAACGCCGATCGACTGACCATCTTCCGCACGGGCTGCGCTGCCGAAGGGCGTTCTGTTGCCCTGCAGTTCGTCCACTGCGACGCCGGCCGTGAAGTTGTCGGCGGTATACTGGTAACGGATCGAGTTGTGGTTGGTGGAGTTGCTGTTCAGAACGTCGGTTTCGCCGCTCATATCGTCATCCCACCAGCTGTACTGGTAACCGACGCGGAAGCCGGCGATGTCGATGTAAGCAACGTCGATGAAGGTGTTGCGGCCAGAGCCCTTGTCGCCGTCGGCGTTCGGGCTGTCGGCATTGGTACGCAGAGCGATGAGGCCGGTCAGAGTGCCGTACTCGGTGTCGCTCTTGGTCGTGAACTGCAGCTGAGCGCGGGTGAAGGCATCCCAGTCGGAGCCATGACGGCCGGAGTCGAAGGTGGAGCCAACTTCATGACCGAAGTCGGTCTGGAAGCGGACGTAACCGTTGATCAACAGGCAGGTTTCCGTGCCCGGGATGTAGAAGTAGCCGGTGCCGTATGCGTCGCAAACGCGGACGTATTCGATCGGCTCCGGTTCAGCGGCGACGATGGCGTCGGCAGCCTGAGCACCGGAAACGACTGCGAGCGCAGCAGCCGAGCCGAGTAAAAGAGCTTTGATATTCATAATTATCCCCAATTGGTGAATGCAGATGGCATGCGTTTGTTTGCCTGTACTGAGGCGTCCCTCTCGCATCCCGCAAGCGAAGAAATTTGACATAAATGTGCCATAATTTCCGCGGCCGAAGATACAAAATGCCGTATCCCATGCAATTTCAATCCAGCTCAAAGACGCTTTTTTGACGAAATGTTGGCACTGCGGTGTGGCCCGCCAGTCACAGTTTTGTGATCGGGTAAAATCAGGGCGTTTATCGAAAAGCTAATGCAAGCAATGCATGCCCTGCCGGCTAACCGCAGCCCCGAATTTCTAGGGGCTGCTGAGTCGACCGTGTCGCTTCCTGAATATGAGATGGCGCGCGGATTCCGGATGTGGATTTCATTCCGTTAGCCGGCAGAGGAAGGCGGAGCCGCTGAGCTTCATAAATTAGAAGCTATTTATTTTCAAATGCCTAATGTAGATAATCCTGGCGCACTAGGCAGATTGCCAGCGTCAGGATTATCGGGCGCTCTTAACGGATTCAGTGTTGGTTGGAGCGAACATGCCAGTTCCAGGCAGACTGGATGATGTCGTTAAGGTTGTAGCGCGGAACCCATCCGAGAATCTCCCGCGCCTTGTCATTATTGGCGACAAGAGCCGTCGAGTCACCCTCGCGGCGGGGAGCATTTTCCGTCGGAAACGGCCGGCCGGATACGTCCGCGATGGCGCTTACAAGCTCCTTTACCGTGGTACCTGTGCCAGTTCCGAGGTTGAGCGCCACAGAATCGCCACCTTTTAGGAGGTGGTCCACGGCGCGGACATGGGCATCGGCCAGATCGAGCACGTGGATGTAGTCGCGCACGCAGGTACCGTCGCGCGTTTCATAATCATTTCCGTATATTTTGAAGCCCTGGCGCCGGCCGAGGGCGGCTTCGATCGCCAGCGGTATGGCGTGCGTTTCCGGCGTGTGCCACTCGCCGATGCTGCCTTCGAAATCGGCGCCGGCCGCGTTGAAGTAGCGCAGGATGACCGAGCGCATGCTGCTATAGGTGGCGTAGTCCTTCAGCACCTGCTCTATGATCCATTTGCTGCGGCCATAGGGATTGATCGGCGCCTGCGAATGGGTTTCGTCCATCGGAACGCGTTCAGGCAGGCCATAGGTCGCGCAGGTGGACGAAAAGACGAAATTGTTGACACCGGCCGCCAGCGCCGCCGACAGGAGCGTCAGCGCGCCGACGACGTTGTTGTCGTAAAAGGCAACCGGGTTCTTGACCGATTCGCCGACCTCGATCAGGGCGGCGAAGTGAAGAATGGCATCGGGCCGGTATTTGGCGAAAACTTCATCCAGACGCGCGCGATCACGAATGTCGCCCTGTTCCAACGGCCCCCATTTGACGAATTCGCCATGGCCGTTGGAGAGATTGTCGAAAACCACCGGCTGATAGCCCTTCGAGGCCAACTCCAGACATGTGTGCGAGCCGATATAGCCGGCGCCGCCGACCACGAGAACTGTCTTTTCTGACATTAATTCCTCTCTCCAAGATGATTTAGAGTCGTAGACAGGCGATGGTTGACCGGTTGCCGGGTTTTCCGCCGGATCCGATCAAGCATGCACCTCCCGATGGAATATAGGTCATCCAGCCGGCATTTCCGCCGATGAAGGATTTCAAGTGGCAGCGGGCCTGCCGATCGCCGTATAGCTGAAGCCGTGACGGGTAACTTCGTCTTGACGATAGATGTTGCGCAGATCGACGAGGACCGGGCCGCGCACGAGTGTCCTCAGGCGCTTGAAATCGAGGGCACGGAACTGGTTCCATTCCGTGACGATGACAAGCGCGTCGGCGTCTTCGGCGGCCTCGTAGGGGCCTTCAGCATATTCGATGTTCTCGATGATCCTGCGGGCATTTTCCATGCCCTCCGGGTCATAGCCGGCAATACGGGCGCCGCCGTCCTGCAAGGCCTGGATGATAGCGATCGCCGGGCTGTCGCGCATGTCGTCGGTGTTCGGCTTGAAGGTCAGGCCGAGGACGGCGATCTTCTTGCCGCGCACGTCGCCGCCCATGGCCGCGATCACCTTGCGCCCCATGGCGCGTTTGCGATTGTCGTTTACCGATATGGTGGTCTCGATCAGACGCACCGGGCTTTCGTAGTCCTGTGCGGTCTTGGCAAGGGCCAACGTGTCCTTCGGGAAGCACGACCCGCCATAGCCAGGGCCTGCATGCAGGAACTTCGCGCCGATGCGGCCGTCGAGGCCGATGCCGCGCGAAACATCCTGCACGTCGGCGCCGACGCGCTCAGCCAGGTCCGCTATTTCGTTGATGAAGGTGATCTTCATCGCGAGAAAGGCGTTGGCGGCATATTTGATCAGTTCCGACGTCCGGCGCGTCGTGAAAACCAGCGGCGCCTGGTTGAGATAGAGCGGACGGTAGACTTCGGTCATGACGGTTCGGGCGCGATCGTCGTTCAGTCCGACGACGATGCGGTCGGGCCGCTTGAAATCCTCGATCGCCGCACCTTCGCGCAGGAATTCCGGGTTCGAAACAACGGCGACATCCGCCTGCGGATTGGCCTCGCGCACGATGCGTTCGACCTCGTCGCCGGTTCCGACGGGAACGGTCGATTTCGTCACGATGACGGTAAAGCCGGTGACATGCTCGGCGATTTCGCGGGCAGCCGCATAGACATAGGATAGGTCGGCATGGCCGTCACCGCGGCGCGACGGCGTGCCGACCGCGATAAAGACGACATCGGCGCCGGCGACGCTTTCCTTCACGTCGGTGGAAAAGGTGAGCCGTCCGGATTGCGTGTTGTCCGCCACAAGCTGGTCGAGCCCCGGCTCATAGATCGGAATGCGGCCGGCCCGCAACGCCTCGATCTTGGAAGCATCCTTGTCAACACAGATGACGTCGTGACCGAAATCGGCAAAACAGGCGCCGGATACCAAGCCGACATAGCCTGACCCTATCATCGTAATGTGCATATCGTCCCCGGACGGCTTGAACAGCAGCAGGATGCTGCAAAAGGCAACATATAAACAATGGTGATCCCGACGCGATTCGAACGCGTGACCCTCAGATTAGGAATCTGATGCTCTATCCTGCTGAGCTACGGGACCACTTGCGCCATGCATACAAAAGGCTTGGCTTGAAGCCAAGCCTTTTTGCGTCACGATGACAAGGAAAGCTTGCTCCGGGAAAGCCTGTTCAGGCGCTGAGCCGCTGTTCCGCCAGTCTGATCCAGTAGGATACGCCGTGAGCGATCGCCTCGTCGTTGAAGTCATAGGCCGGGTTGTGCAGGCCGGCGCTATCGCCGTTGCCAATGAAGATGAAGGCGCCGGGGCGCGCGTTCAGCATATAGGAGAAATCTTCGCCGCCCATCATCGGGTCGGTTTCCGGATCCACCTTGTCCGCCCCGGCGATATCCGTTGCGACCTTGACCGCGTGGGCGGTTTCTGTCGCATGATTGAACGTCACGGGATAGTTCCGATGAAAGCTGATATTGGCCTCGGCGCCGTGCGCTGCGGCAAGGCCGCGAATGATCTGCTTCATCTGGGTTTCGGCGAGATCGCGGATCTCCGGGTCGAGCGTTCTGATGGTGCCGGCGATCGACGCCTCGTTCGGAATGACGTTATGGGCAAAGCCCGCATTGAATTTGGTGACGGAAACGACGACGGAGCGCAACGGATCGACGGTTCGTGCGGCGATGAGTTGCAGGTTGGTGACGATCTGCGCGCCGATGGCAATCGGATCGATCGTCTTGTGCGGCATGGCGGCGTGGCCGCCGCGCCCCTTGATCGTCACCGTGAATTCGTCGGTCGCCGCAGCGATCGGCCCTTTGCGGATGGCGAAATGGCCGACGGGCAGGCCCGGCAGATTGTGCATGCCATAGACTTCCTCGATACCGAAGCGCTCCATCATGCCATCCTGGACCATCAGGTTGCCGCCGCCGCCGCCTTCCTCGGCCGGCTGGAAGATGACCGCGACATTGCCGTTGAAATTGCGCGTCTCGGCGAGATATTTCGCGGCCCCCAGCAGCATCGCCGTATGACCGTCATGGCCGCAGGCGTGCATTTTTCCCGGCGTCGTCGAGGCCCAGGGCTTGCCGGAAATTTCCGTCAGCGGCAAGGCATCCATGTCGGCGCGAAGGCCGATCGCTCGACCGCTGTCGCCCTTGCCGCGGATCAATCCGACCACACCCGTCCGACCGATGCCGGTAACGATCTCGTCGACGCCGAATTCTCTCAGCTTTTCGGCAACGAAGGCCGCGGTATTCTCCACTGCGAAGAGAAGTTCGGGCCGGGCATGGATATGGCGCCGCCACTCTGTAACTTCATCCTGAAGTTCCGCGGCTCTGTTCAAAATCGGCATGCTTGAGTATCCTGCTGATCGGAATTGTGACCGGTTTGCGACATCGCAAGGGCATAATGATGTCGAAATAACTTAATTAACGACCTTTGCCATCTCATAGCCATATAGGCTAAATAGGCGGAGGTTTCGAGAATTTTCCGGATATGCAAGGATTTTGACCGTGCCGACGAACCAGAACCGTTTGTTTGCCCCCAGGCGGCCGCTCTCTTTCACCGCGGCCATATCAGCGCTGTTCCTGTCGATGGCGCCCTTTGCCCAAGCGAACCCGCACATCCTCGTCGATGTGAATAGCGGAAAGGTTCTCGATCACGAGGAAGCTTTTCGCAAATGGTATCCGGCGTCGCTGACGAAGCTGATGACGGTCTATACCGTCTTCAGGGCTATCAAGGCCGGCCAGATTTCGCTCGATACCCCAGTGGCGATCAGCAAGCGGGCGGCAGCACAACCGCCGGCGAAGATGTATTTCAAGCCCGGCCAGAAGCTGACGCTCGACAGCGCGCTCAAGATCATGCTGATCAAATCCGCCAACGATGTCGCGATGGCCGTCGGCGAAGCGATAGGAGGAACCCAGGAGGCCTTCGTCACGCGGATGAATGCGGAGGCCCAGCAGCTCGGAATGACGGATTCGCATTTCATCAATCCCAACGGTCTTCCAGGCAAGGGACAATATACGACTGCCCGCGATCTCGCGATCCTGACGGTCGCGCTTCGGCGCGAGTTTCCGCAGTATGCCGGCTATTTTGCACTCGAAGGCTTCACCACCGGTACCAAGCAGGTTCCGAACATCAACATGCTGATCGGGCGCTTCGACGGCGCCGACGGTATGAAGACAGGCTTCATCTGCGCCGCCGGCTTCAATCAGATCGCTTCGGCGACCAGAAACGGCCGCACCCTGGTTTCCATTGTTCTCGGCACCGATAGCCTTGCGGCGCGCGCGGATGCCTCTGCGGACCTCCTGGAGAACGGGTTTGCGGGTAAGTACGCGGGCAAAGAGACCCTCGGTTCACTGCATCCCTATGGGCCGGGCCAGGATCAGGTAAGCGACATCAGCGCGGATATCTGCAATCCGAAGGCTGCGCAGGTTCGCAGCGAAACGCGTGACGAGGCGGGCCGCATGAAGGTCATGTCTCCCTATATCCATGAAATGGATCATCCGCCGCAATTCGTCTTTGCCGGTATTCTGCAGGGCCAGGATGCGCAGCCTCAGACGAAGCAGCCCCAGACGAAGCAGCCAAAGACGGACAAGCTGGCATCTGCCGATGCCAACGAAATTGCCAATGTTCCTATACCGTTGCCGCGCCCGACTTCGTTCTGAGGCAGGTCTATCATGAGTTTACGTGAACGGATTCCAGTTTCGGTTCTCACCGGCTTTCTTGGCGCCGGCAAGTCGACATTGCTCAACCGTATCCTCAAAGATCCTGGCATGAAGGATGCGGCCGTCATCATCAACGAGTTCGGCGATGTCGGCATCGACCATCTGCTGGTCGAAAGTTCCGGCGATTCCATCATCGAACTTTCGGATGGCTGCCTGTGCTGCACGGTGCGCGGCGAGCTGGTGGATACGCTGGCGAACCTCATGGACGCCATGCAGACGGGGCGCGTCCGGCCGATCAAGCGCATTGTCATCGAAACCACTGGGCTTGCCGATCCGGCGCCGGTGATGCAGGCGATCATGGGCAATCCGGTGATCGCGACAAATTTCGAACTCGATGGCGTGATCACCGTCGTCGATGCCGTCAACGGATTGCAGACGCTCGACAATCATGAGGAGGCGCGCAAGCAGGTGGCGGTCGCCGACCGGCTGATCGTCTCGAAGATTCCGCTCGCCGGCGGACAGCACCATCAGGAGCTGGAGGTGCGCCTGAGAGGGCTCAACCCGCGCGCGCCCATGCTTGATGCCGACAGCGAAGATGCAGGCAAGGCCGCCATTCTCGTCAACGGGCTTTACGATCCCGCCTCCAAAATCGCCGATGTCGGCCGGTGGTTGCAGGACGAAGAGGCGCATGATCACGACCATCACCATGATCATGATCACGGGCATGGCCACCATCAGGATCCGCATGACGTGAACCGGCACGACGAGACGATCCGTTCATTCTCCCTCGTCGAAAGCCAACCCATCGATCCGATGGCGCTCGAGATGTTTGTCGATCTGCTGCGTTCGGCGCATGGCGAGCGCCTTCTTCGGATGAAAGCGATCGTTGCTCTTTCCGACAGGCCGGAGAGGCCGGTCGTCCTGCACGGCGTCCAGAACATCTTTCATCCGCCGGTGCGACTGCCCGCCTGGCCTGATCCGGCGGACCGCCGGACAAGGATGGTTCTGATCACGAAGGATCTACCGGAAGCGTTTGTGCGGGACCTGTTCGACGCCTTTCTTGGAAAACCGCGGGTCGATAGGGCGGATCGGACGGCACTCGGCAACAATCCCCTCGCCATCCCCGGCATGAAGATCTGAACTAGAGCGGGATGCCGAAAAGTGTGTGCGGTTTTCGGCATCCCGCTCTAACTCTTTGATTTAGAGGCGGATTCAGATTTCAGGTCGATTCGACCTGAAATCATCCGGCTCTAAGGCAGCTACGAAGCAGTCACCCCTTGCGGACCAGAAAACGGTGACCCCCTTCGGTCACCTGTGTCGCGACGAGTTCGTGGCCGTTCTCGTTGCAGAAATGCGGAATATCGATCACCGCGAGCGGATCGGTCGTCTCGATATAGAGGGAATCGCCAGGCCGCATAGCCACAAGCCGCTTGCGCAGCTTCAGGACCGGCAGGGGGCACTTCAGGCCACGCAGATCATAAAGCGCTGCGTCGGTTGCGTTCATTCCTTGGCCCAGAATTTCCAGAACGGCTTCCTGGATGCCGCCTGCGCCGTTTCGGTTGCCGTTACGGTCCCATCGGCGGGTGGGCTGGCCGGCGCAGGAGCAGGGGTCGGTTGAGCTGATGCCGTTGAAGCGGGAGCAGCCGCTGCTGGCGCTACTTTCTGGCCGTTGACAGGCTGGCTATTGACGGGAGCCGGCTCACCGCCAGTAGCCGCCGACTGTTGTGCTGTGGCAGCTGTCGCAGTTGCGGTTGAAGGAGTCGTCTGATCCTTGCTCCAGAATTTCCAAAACGGCTTCCTCGATTCCGGCTGTGCCACTTCGGAGGGCGCCGGGGCGCTGTAAGCCAGCGGATTGGCAGTCGGAATGGGCACGGAAGCGGGTTCAACGGAAGCAACCGCCGTCGGTGCGGGCGAGGGTGCAGAAGCCGGCTGCTGGCTATTGGCCGGAGATGTTGCCGCAACGGCCGTCGCCGAGCGTGCCGTCGCCTTTGAAGGAGACGACAGCTGCTTGGCCGTCAGTTCCTCGAGCTCGGCAACCTTGACCATGCGGCCAGCCTGAAGCGAGGTGCCCGTCGGGGCATAGGCGAGTTCCCGGCCCTTCCGCAGCTTGGCGACGACCGCCTTGCGTTCCGCTTCGCTCGGATCGTACCAGGCCATGCCATCATACTTCCCCATGGCCTTGGCGTAGTCACGCTCATATTCCTTTTCGTAGGAAGCGAGCGCGGCCGTCAGTGCCGGAGGCGTGGACATGGCCGGGCACTTGCCGGACGGGTTGAAGCCGGCACCGTTCTCGGCCTGCTGATTGAAGACGTATTTCTTCTCGCAGACATTGACCTCCGGCGGCCGCTTGGTGACCTCGAAATTGTCGTAGCCGACCTTCAGCATTTTCCAGAAATCATAGTTTGGGCTCATGCGGTGCTTGACCATGTTTTCCGCCGTCATCCGGAACGGAAAGGCCTGCAGCTGCACTGTGGTCTGGCCGCCCTTGAAGGCGTCGCGGGCAAAGGCGTAGATCTGCAGAACCTGTTCGTCGGTCATCGAATAGCAGCCCGACGAGGAGCAGGCGCCATGGATCATCAGATTGGTGCCGGAGCGGCCGTTTGCCTGGTCGTAGCGGTTGGGAAAGCCGGTATTGATCGCAAGGTAATATTTGGAATTCGGGTTCAGATTGGCGCGCGTAAGATCGTAGAAGCCTTCCGGCGCCTGACGGTCGCCTTCCTTCACTTTCGGGCCGAGGCGCCCCGACCAGGCGCAGATCTGATAGCCCGCGATTTTTTCGAACCGATTGTCGGTCCTCGCCTTCCAGATTTCGAGAGCGCCCTCTTCCTTGAAGATGCGGATCATGATCGGCGAATTGCGATCCATGCCTTTGGTTTTCATTTCGGCAAGGATGCTGTTCGGAAGCGGCTGCTCGACCTTGTTCTTGACCTTCGACAGGTCAATGGACGTCGACTCCAATGCGTCGTTGCAGCCGGCAAGAGCCAACGCCATCAGGGATACATAGGCGATATGACGTACACGCATGCGGTAAAGCCCATAAGTACGAGACAACCCAACTTGAACCGTCCCATGGTCAAGACTGGAGCGGAATCATAGGCCGCTTATACTTCACAAATCGTTATTAGCCTATGAAGCGCCCGCGACTCCCCCAAGCACAATTGTTAGGAATAACAGGAATGTGGCCAAGGTTTGGCCTCATTCCCCGCTTCTCGCGTATAAAGCGCCGATCGTATACTAAAGATTGCGGCCCATATTGAGAAATTTCTGGCGCCGTTCATTGCGCAACTGCTCGCCGGGCCGCTCGGACAATTCGCCGAGTGCGGCCGCAATCGCGTTGCCGGTTGCGGCGATCACGCTGTCCGGTTCCCTGTGCGCGCCGCCGACGGGTTCGGGGATGATGCCGTCGATGATGCCCAGCGATTTCAGATCCTCGGCGGTGATCTTCATGTTGGTGGCCGCTTCTCTTGCCCGGGTGGAATCGCGCCAAAGGATCGAGGCGGCACCTTCCGGCGAAATGACGCTGTAGATCGAGTGCTCGAGCATGTAGACGCGATTGCCGGTCGCAATCGCAATCGCGCCGCCTGAACCGCCCTCGCCGATGACGACGGAAACGAGCGGTACCTTGATGTTCAGGCACATTTCCGTCGAACGGGCGATCGCCTCCGCCTGGCCGCGCTCCTCGGCACCGACGCCCGGATAGGCGCCTGCCGTGTCGATCAAGGTAATGACCGGCAGACGAAAACGGTCGGCCATCTCCATGACGCGGATCGCCTTGCGGTAACCCTCAGGCCGGGGGCTGCCGAAATTGTGCTTGAGGCGCGACTTGGTGTCGTTGCCCTTTTCCTGCCCGATCACGGCAACAGGCTCGCCGCGAAAGCGTGCAAGGCCGGCCTGGATCGCCGCGTCTTCGGAGAATTTGCGGTCGCCGGCAAGCGGGGTGAATTCCTCGAACAGCACCTTGGCATAGTCCACGAAATGCGGACGCTGCGGATGCCGCGCGACTTGCGTCTTTTGCCAGGGATTGAGCTTGGAATAGATGTCGATCATGGCTTCGCGAACACGTACCTCAAGCCGCCCGACCTCGTCCGACGTATCGATGCTCTCGTCTTCGCTGGCAAGCTTCTTCAGTTCATGAATCTTGCCTTCGAGATCCGAGATAGGTTTTTCGAAATCGAGATAGTTGTGCATGAAGTGCGTTTCCGATCCTTTTGCCCAGAGCGCATCTGGCGGCATTCCGCCTTTTCCGCCGGTCCTATTCCTGTTTTTTGGCCTGTTTGGCAAGGGGGTGATGCGTCTGCACCAGTTGATGCAGCCGTTCTTCCAGCACATGCGTGTAAATCTGCGTGGTCGAAATGTCCGAATGCCCGAGGAGTTCCTGCACCACACGGAGGTCTGCGCCGTTCTGCAGCAAATGGCTCGCAAAGGCGTGACGCATGACATGCGGCGAAATCATCGACGGGGTCAAACCGGCGCGGATCGCGAGATCCTTCAGATCACGGGCAAAGACCTGCCGGGGCAGGTAACCCTCTTTCGAGGCAGCGGGAAAGAGCCATGGACTTTCCTCCTGCTCCTTTTCGTTTCGGCGGGCTTCGAGAGCGCGCATCCGGCCATAGGCTTTGAGGGCGGCAATCGCCGACTGCGAGAGGGGCACGAGCCTTTCCTTGTTGCCCTTGCCGCGGATTAGGAGAAAACGACCCTCCTGATCGAGAACCCGCGCGGGAAGCGAGACCAGTTCGCTGACGCGCATGCCGGTGGCATAAAGCAATTCCAGAAGGGCAAGCATGCGCAGGCGCTGCAATTGTCCCGGTGCCGGGTCTGCAGCTTCCTTCTCGGCTTCAGCAAGCAGGCGCGTCACTTCGTCCACACCCATGGTCTTGGGGAGTGCGCGGCCTTTCTTCGGCGCGTCGAGGATGCCGGTCGGGTCATCGCCCCGCAGCCCCTCCGCATAAAGGAATTTGTAGAACTGGCGCATGGCCGAGAGACGGCGGGCCTGGGACGACGCCTTGAAGCCCTGCTGTGAAAGCGCCGAGAGATAGGCGCCGAGATCAGGGGAACCCGCTTCGGTCAGGCGCACGTTGCGACCGTTCAGGAAGGAATGCAGATCCTCCAGATCCCGCTCGTAGGATTGGAGGGTATTGGCCGCCGCTCCACGTTCGGCGCTCATCATCTCCAGAAAGGCTTCCATATGGGCGCGGCCGAGATCCCTCATGGCATGATCCCGGACGTCACTTGCGCACCGTGCCGGTCGCGGGTGGATTGATCCGCTCGGACGGAATGCGGATCGTCACATCGCGCTGCTGCGGTTCTACGAAGGTGACGAGGGCGACCATCGCTCCATAGATCGATCCGGCGATCACCGCACAGATGACAAGGAGGCGAAACAGGCTTGGCATGCAATGGTCTCCTCGATTTGGGTCGGCAGGCCTCGCGACTCCATAGCAGATATCCGCGTCGGTCGCGGATATGGCGGTGATGTTTGCGTCGGCGACTTGACGCTACCGGTGCATTTGACGATACCGTTTGCAAACAAATTGTGAATGGCCCGATGAGTGAACCAGTTCTGACCCTTGCCGAAAGCCTGAAAGACGAAGGTCTGAGAGAGAAGGCGCGCCTTGCGCTCGGCTCACGCAATCTCGTCCTCGTCGGGCTGATGGGCGCCGGGAAATCCTCGATCGGCCGCCTGGTCGCCGGCCAGCTCGGGATTCCGTTCGTCGATACGGACGCAGAGATCGAACGAGTCTCGCGGATGACGATTACCGAGCTCTTTTCGGCCTATGGCGAAGAGGAGTTTCGTTCTCTGGAGACCCGTGTGATCAAGCGCCTCCTCAAGGGGGGGCCACGGCTGGTTTCCACCGGCGGCGGTGCCTTTATCAACAACCGCACCCGCAAGCACATCAAGAAAAGCAGTCTTTCGCTCTGGCTGAAGGCCGATCTCGACGTCCTGTGGGAGCGTGTCAGCAAGCGAGATACGCGGCCGCTTCTGAAGACCGAAAATCCGAAGCAGACGCTCGAAAACCTGATGAAGGCGCGCTATCCGATCTATGCCGAAGCCGACCTGACGATTTCTTCCCGAGACGTCCGCAAGGAAGTCATCGTCAGTGAGGTTCTTGCGGCCATTGCCGCGACCCACCATGAAAGCGCTGCTCCATGAATGCTATTCTCTCCGCCTCTGCCGAACGGCTCGTCCGCGTACCTCTCGGGGAGCGTTCCTACGACATCCTGATCGGGCCGGGGCTGATGGCGCGCGCCGGCCACGAAATTGCGGCGCGTCTCAAGGGACGCAAAGCAGCAATCATTACCGATGAACATGTGGCGCCGCTTTATCTCGGTGCTCTTGCCGCCAGCCTGGAGGCGGCCGGCATTGCCGCCACGCAACTTGTTCTGCCAGCCGGCGAGAAGACGAAGAGTTTCGAGCATCTGATGGCGGTCTGCGACGCGGTTCTCGACGCGCGCGTCGAACGCAACGATGCGGTGATTGCGCTCGGCGGCGGTGTGATCGGCGATCTGGCGGGCTTTGCTGCGGGGATCGTGCGTCGCGGCGTGCGTTTCGTGCAGATGCCGACGTCTTTGCTGGCACAGGTGGATTCCTCCGTCGGCGGCAAGACCGGGATCAATACCCATCACGGCAAGAACCTGATCGGCGTCTTCCACCAGCCGGATCTCGTGCTGGCCGACGCCGATGTTCTGAACACGCTCAGCGAGCGCGAGTTCCGCGCCGGCTATGCGGAGGTCGCCAAATACGGATTGATCGACAAGCCGGAATTCTTCGCCTGGCTGGAGGCCAATTGGAAGGATGTCTTTGCCGGGGGATCAGCCCGGATCGAGGCGATCGCCGCGAGCTGTCAGGCCAAGGCGGACGTGGTTGCCGCCGATGAACGCGAAAATGGGCCTCGGGCGCTCCTCAATCTCGGCCATACCTTCGGCCATGCGCTCGAAGCGGCTACCGAATATGACAGCCGCCGCCTCGTGCACGGCGAAGGGGTGGCGATCGGCATGGTGCTGGCGCATGAATTTTCCGCCCGGCTCAATCTCGCCAGCCCCGATGATGCACGACGGGTCGAGGCGCATCTGAACGCTGTCGGCCTGCCGGTGCGCATGTCCGATATTCCGGGAACGCTGCCGCCGGCGGAGGCGCTGATGGACGCGATTGCCCAGGACAAGAAGGTCAAGAGCGGTAAGCTGACTTTCATCCTGACGCATGGCATCGGGCAATCATTCGTCGCAGACGATGTGCCGGCTTCCGAGGTCCTGAGCTTTTTAAGGGAAAAGCATCCAAAATGACGGTAGAGGGCACCCTGGCGCTTCTCGCGCAATATTGGCCGGAAGCCATCTCGATTCTGGTCCTGGTGCTCATATCGGCTTTCTTTTCCGGCTCGGAAACCGCGCTGACCGCGGTCTCGCGAAGCCGCATGCACACGTTGGAGACCAACGGAGAGGTGCGGGCGGGCTTCGTGCGCGAGCTAATCGCGCGGCGCGACCGTCTGATCGGCGCGCTGCTTATCGGAAACAATCTCGCCAATATTCTCGCGTCGTCCATTGCGACCAGCCTTTTCCTCGGTCTGTTCGGAAGCTCGGGCGTTGCATTGGCGACGCTTGCCATGACCATCATTCTCGTCATCTTCGCCGAGGTGCTGCCGAAGAGTTGGGCGATCTCTGCGCCTGATCGCTTCGCGCTTGCCGTCGTGGTGCCGATCAAACTCTTCGTTGTGGTCGTCGGTCCGGTTTCGAGCTTCGTCAATGCGATGGTGCGTCAGATCCTGGCGATCTTCGGCATCAATCTCTCGAAGGAAATCTCGATGCTTTCGGCGCACGAGGAACTGCGCGGCACGGTCGACCTGCTCCATCGCGAGGGGTCTGTGGTCAAGGCCGATCGCGATCGGCTGGGCGGGGTCCTCGATCTCGGCGAGCTCGAGCTTTCCGACATCATGGTACATCGCACCGCCATGCGCGCGATCAACGCCGACGATCCGCCCGAGAGCGTCGTTCGGGCGATTCTCGAAAGTCCCTATACGCGCATGCCGCTCTGGCGCGGCACGATCGACAACATCATCGGCGTCGTCCACGCCAAGGATCTTCTGCGCGCGCTGGCGGAACCCAATGTCGAGCCGGAAAATCTCGACATCGTCAAGATCGCGCAGAAACCATGGTTCGTGCCCGACAGCACCAATCTGGAAGATCAGCTTAATGCCTTCCTGCGGCGCAAGCAGCATTTCGCGGTTGTCGTCGACGAATATGGCGAGGTGCAAGGCATCGTGACGCTGGAAGATATCCTCGAGGAAATCGTGGGCGATATCTCCGATGAACACGATCTCGATATCCAGGGCGTGCGGCAGGAAGCCGACGGCTCCATCGTCGTTGACGGCAGCGTACCGATCCGCGATCTCAATCGCGCTCTGGACTGGGACCTTCCGGACGAGGAGGCGACGACCATCGCCGGGCTCGTCATCCACGAATCCATGACCATTCCCGAAGAACGCCAGGCCTTTACTTTCTACGGCAAGCGCTTTTTCGTCATGAAACGCGAGAAGAATCGCATTACGAAACTGCGCATCCGCCCTGCCGACGAAACCGAGAGCAAATCGGTCTGAGCGTCTTCCGGCCTTTGTTTTACGCAGTTCCGAACGGAAAACCGCTCCATACTTTTCCTGGAATTGCTCTACAGCGCCCTGCGTCTTTTCAGACGCACAAAGGACGCTGTAGCACTTTGAATTGCTGCATGTCTTTATCCTTAAATCGGCTCCGATTTAGGAAACATTCAACAGCCAGTTATACCGTGGCTGGTCAGAAGACGCAGGATCTGCACTTCCTTCGGCAGCTCGATCAGGAATTCGGCATCCCGTTCAAGATGATGGATTCTGGTCGGATCGGAGCCTGCAAAGCTGCTCATAGCTTCGATGCTCTCCCAGTAGGAGATGGTCATGAATTCACTCTCGATCTCGCGGTCCTCGCGAAAGGTCTGCACGCCGAGGGCCTTTTCGATCAACGGCTTTATGCCCGCCTCGTAGTTATAGGCTTCATAGGCGTCCGCCTTGGCGCGGGTCGTCCGGCCCCTCCAGATGCGTGCTATCCGTGCTTGCGGCTTGCCTTCGCTCATTGCTCTCCTCCTTGGCATGAGGAAGGCTAACACCTATATCTGCAACAAGTTCCGCTACCAGCGCACAGGCTCGCCGGGTGCTGCCGGCTCGACGGCAAGCGCATGCAGTCCGGCGTCGAGTTCCGGCTTCAGAAGATCGGTAATCGCCCGATGCCGAGCAAGACGAGGCATTCCGGCAAATTTCCCCGAGACGATCCTGATGCGCATATGGGTCTCGCCGGTTCCGGTGAAGTCTGGCTGGTGACCCGCATGCAGATGGCTTTCGTTGATGACCGCCAGACGCTCGGGCGCAAAGGCTTCGATGAGCTTTTTCTCAATGCGGGATTGAAGTGTCATTCCGTTACTCTCGCTGCTTCGTCTGACGGCAAAAGGCTTCCACAAAGCCAGCAACATTCCTGTTTGTCAATTCTTGTTGTCAGGGGTCTGCAGTCCCATAATTAAGCCGCTATGAGACTTGATTCAAAATATTTCGATCGCATCCGTACCCGTCGTCGAAGGGAGCAGGAAGCGGAGCAATCGGCTCCGACCTGCCAATGGGATGGCTGCGACAAGCAGGGCACGCATCGCGCTCCGGTCGGGCGCAATGCGGAAGGCCAGTTCTTTCTGTTCTGTTTTGAGCACGTCAAGGAATACAACAAGGGTTACAATTACTTCTCCGGTCTTTCCGACGGGGAGATCGCGCGCTATCAGAAGGAGGCGGTGACGGGTCATCGCCCGACCTGGACCGTCGGCGTCAACAAGGCGGCAAGCAACAGTCCGCTGCACTCGGATATCCGTTCCGGCGCCTATTCGCGGGTTCGAGACCCCTTCGGCTTCGTCGCGCAGGGTCGCGGCAATGGGTCACGTGTCGAGCCGCAGATGCGCAAGCTCAAGAGCCTCGAGGCTAAGGCTTTCGATACGATGGACCTTCCGGCCAACGCCTCCGCCAAGGAAATCAAAAGCCGATACAAGGAGCTGGTGAAGAAGCACCATCCCGATGCGAATGGCGGCGATCGCGGTTCGGAGGACCGGTTCCGCGCCGTCATCCAGGCCTATCAATTGCTGAAGCAGAACGGTTTTTGTTGAGCGCCGTCCTTGCTCTGGCGTCTGGATAGGGTATGGTCCGATCTGGTCAGGATCGCCGGGCAACAGCGGCAGGTTTTCGCGCGCTCGTTCGATCGGTGCTGAACCAACCTTCCGGACGCGGCGTTTCTTGTCCGGGACACTGTTCAAGAATGCTCGCAGGCGGCCAGTGGGTCGCATCGAGGTTTCG
This sequence comes from Sinorhizobium sp. CB7, assembly GCF_041357635.1. Lineage (NCBI taxonomy): Bacteria > Pseudomonadati > Pseudomonadota > Alphaproteobacteria > Hyphomicrobiales > Rhizobiaceae > Sinorhizobium > Sinorhizobium sp. CB7. The sequence goes on along the minus strand of NZ_JAULLL010000022.1, from coordinate 74,178 downwards.
TTTCAGTCCCGGAGAAGAATCGCCGACGTCCCGACGTATTCGGACGGGCGGGCCGCCTCCTGTAGCGATACGGCTGCGAAATGGACACGACAATGCGGCCGGGTGTTGATCACCCGCCTTGGAGAAATGATGAGCAAGATTGATCTTGATATTTCCGAACTGCCCGACACCACCGTCTCCGTCCGGGAGGTATTTGGCATCGATTCCGATATCCGCGTTCCGGCCTACAGCAAGGGCGACGCCTATGTGCCCGATCTCGACATGGATTATCTCTTCGACCGCGACACGACGCTCGCCATTCTCGCAGGCTTCGCCCATAACCGCCGCGTCATGATTTCCGGTTATCACGGCACCGGCAAGTCCTCGCATATCGAGCAGGTTGCCGCCCGCCTCAACTGGCCCTGCGTGCGCATCAATCTCGACAGCCATGTCAGCCGTATCGATCTGGTCGGCAAGGACGCGATCGTCGTCAAGGACGGGCTGCAGGTTACCGAATTCAAGGACGGCATCCTGCCCTGGGCCTATCAGCACAATGTCGCGCTTGTCTTCGATGAATATGACGCCGGACGGCCGGATGTCATGTTCGTTATCCAGCGGGTGCTGGAGTCCTCCGGCCGTCTGACGCTTCTCGATCAGAGCCGCGTCATCCGCCCGCATCCGGCATTCCGGCTCTTTGCGACCGCCAACACGATCGGTCTCGGTGATACGACCGGCCTCTATCACGGCACACAGCAGATCAACCAGGCCCAGATGGACCGCTGGTCGATCGTGACGACGTTGAATTACCTGCCGCATGACAACGAGGTCGATATCGTTCTCGCCAAGGTGAAGAGCTTCCGTGAAAACGGGCGCGACACGGTCTCGAAAATGGTCCGCGTCGCCGACATGACGCGCGCATCCTTCATGAACGGCGATCTTTCGACGGTCATGAGCCCGCGTACCGTCATCACATGGGCGGAGAATGCGGAAATCTTCGGCGACGTCGCTTTCGCCTTCCGCATCACCTTCCTCAACAAATGCGACGAGCTGGAGCGACCGCTCGTCGCCGAGCACTATCAGCGCGCCTTCGGGGTCGAGCTGAAGGAAAGTGCCGCCAACATCGTGCTCGAAGCCTGAGAGGAAGAGCTCTCAAACCATGGCAGCTCGTGGAGACAATTCGAAAGCCAAACCGGGCGCGCCGGTGGACATGGAGCCATTGCGTCGTGCGATAACGGGTTGCGTGCGTTCCATCGCCGGCGATCCCAATGTCGAGGTCGCCTTTGCCAATGAACGTCCGGGAATGACCGGCGAGCGCATCCGTCTGCCGGAACTTTCCAAGCGCCCGACGCCGCACGAGCTGGCGGTCACGCGTGGTCTGGGCGATTCCATGGCTCTGCGGCTTGCCTGTCACGATGCGCGCGTCCACGCCACTATGTCGCCGGAAGGCGCCGATGCGCGTGCCGTCTTCGATGCCGTCGAGCAGGCGCGCGTGGAATCGATTGGTGCATTGCGCATGAGCGGCATGGCCTCCAACCTCAATTCGATGAATTCGGAGAAATATTCCAAAGCGAACTTCACCGGCATCGAGCGGCGGGAGGATGCGCCGATCGGCGAAGCCATGGCAATGATCGTGCGAGAGAAGCTCACGGGCCAGAAGCCGCCGGCGAGCGCAGGCAAGGTCCTCGATCTGTGGCGCCCCTTCATCGAGGAAAAGACCGCAGGCGAACTCGACACGCTTTCGGCTGCCATCAATGACCAGGAGGCATTTGCCCGCGTCGTGCGCCATATGCTGTCCGCCATGCAGATGGCGGAGGACTTTGGCGACGAGGAGGTGGATCCGGACTCGGAAGAGAACTCGACCGACGAGGAACAGCCGCGCAGTCAGGAAGAGGAACAGGATCAGGTCGAGGACGACGCTGGTTCCGATGCGGCGCCTGCCGAAGACAGCGAAGCTTCCGACGAGCAGATGGAAGACGGCGAGATGGACGGCGCCGAAATTTCCGACGACGACATGATGGAGGAGGGTGAAGACGATTCGGAGACCCCAGGCGAGACCCGCCGTCCCAATACGCCTTTCGCCGACTTCAACGAAAAGGTCGATTATCACATCTATACCGAGGAGTATGACGAGATCATCACGGCCGAGGAGCTTTGCGATGCAGCCGAGCTGGAACGGCTGCGCGCCTTCCTCGACAAGCAGCTTGCCCATCTGCAGGGCGCCGTCGGACGTCTGGCGAACCGGCTCCAGCGCCGCCTGATGGCGCAGCAGAACCGTTCCTGGGATTTCGACCTCGAGGAAGGCTATCTCGATACGGCGCGGCTGACGCGCATGATCATCGACCCGATGCAGCCCCTCTCCTTCAAGATGGAGCGAGACACGCAGTTCCGCGACACGGTCGTGACGCTCCTCATCGACAATTCCGGTTCGATGCGCGGTCGGCCGATCACGGTGGCCGCCACCTGCGCCGACATATTGGCGCGTACGCTGGAGCGTTGCGGCGTGAAAGTCGAGATCCTGGGCTTCACGACCAAGGCCTGGAAGGGCGGACAGGCGCGCGAGAAATGGCTCACCGGCGGCAAGCCGCAGACACCAGGCCGCCTCAACGATCTGCGCCATATCGTCTACAAATCCGCCGATGCGCCATGGCGTCGGGCCCGAACCAATCTCGGCCTGATGATGCGGGAGGGGCTGCTCAAGGAGAATATCGACGGCGAAGCGCTGATCTGGGCGCATAACCGCCTGCTCGGTCGCCGTGAACAGCGGCGCATCCTGATGATGATCTCGGACGGCGCGCCGGTCGATGATTCGACACTTTCGGTCAATCCGGGCAACTATCTCGAGCGGCATCTGCGCGCCGTCATCGAACAGATCGAGACACGCTCGCCCGTCGAGCTGCTGGCAATCGGCATCGGGCATGATGTCACGCGCTATTATCGCCGCGCCGTGACGATCGTCGATGCGGATGAATTGGCAGGCGCGATGACCGAGCAGCTCGCCTCCCTCTTCGAAGACCAATCTTCGCTGCGGGGTCCGACGCGTATGCGCAGGACCGGGTGAGACAACCGAGCGTGATTTGGCGATATCGACCTGTTTCGGAAATGTGCGCATGATGATGAGGCATCTGCCGCGCGCCGCATTTCTCGTTTTCCTTCTTGCGACTCAGGCTTCGGTAGCGCAGGCCGACGGGAATACGCCGGTAAAGAGCCGGATCATCTCCGAATTCGAAATTGGCAAAACAAAAAAGACTTTCGGCCGCCTGGAGTTTCTGGGCGGACTTGAACTTTATTCCAGCGACAGGCTTTTCGGCGCCCTGTCGGCGATCCGCTTCCGTCCCGACGGGCAGCATTTCGTCTCGGTGCTCGATACGGGACATTGGCTGACAGGCCGTGTCGAACGGGATGAACGGGGGCGTCTTTCCGACGTGGTCGATGTGACCATAACGCCGATGATGGACAGAGCAGGCCGAACCCATGAGGGCAAGGGGCAGATGGACGCGGAAAGCCTCGCTCTTCACGGCGACAGCATTCTTGTCGGCTTTGAGCAGCGACACCGGGTCGAGGTCTATCCCGATCCCGGTTTCGAGACATCACGGTCGATCCGTTCTGTACCGATCCTAATTCCGCCGAGCGAGCTTCGCGGCAATCGTGGCCTGGAAGCACTTGCGGTCGCGCCGCGTTCCAGCCCGTTGAAAGGCGGCACGGTTGCCGTTTCCGAGAAAAGCTTCGACGAGCAAGGCAATCTTTTGGCGGCGATTCTAGATGGGCCGCTCAAGGGGCGGTTCGGCGTGCGGCCGGACGGGGCGTTCGATGTGACTGACGGAGCGTTCCTGCCGAATGGCGACCTGCTTCTGCTCGAGCGGCGCTTCAATCTGGCCGAGGGCATCGGCATGCGTCTGCGCCTGATCAAGGGCGATGAGATAAGGCCGGGTGCGGTCGCCGACGGTGAAGTCCTGATGGATGCCGATTTCGGCTATCAGATCGACAATATGGAAGGGCTCGATGCTTTCCAGGATCCTGACGGCACGACCCATGTCGTCATGGTCTCCGATGACAACCATTCGATCCTGCAGCGAACCATGATGCTGGAATTTCGGCTGAATGAAGAGCCGCTGGTTCGGTAGCCAGGAACCCTCGTCGTCAGGATGCCCGGACAGGCTGCATCGGCTTCAGAACGTTCATCAACGCCCCATAGGGCAGGAGCATGGCGAGGCCGACGAGCATCTTCACCGCGAAATCGCCGATTGCCCAGGAGATCCAGCGCATACCCTCTGTCGCAAAGATCCCGAGGATCGGAGCCTGTTCCAGCGCGAAGGGTTCGTTCGGTCCGAAAAAGATGAAGAATGGTGCGAAGGCAAAGGAGAAGAACATGACGGTGTCGAGCGCCGATCCGATCAGGGAGCCGACGAGCGGCGCGCGCCACCAGGCCTGACGGCGAAGGCGATTGAAGAGCGAGATATCGAGAAGCTGGCCGGCGAGATAGGCCGAGCCAGAGGCGATCGCGATGCGTGGAACGGCGGTGAAGAAGGACAGACCGACGCCGACGACAAAGCCGGCGAAGACGACCTTGCGGGCGACCCCCGGGCCGAATTGGCGGTTCGTCAGGTCCGTCACGAGGAAGGCGACGGGGTATGTGAAGGCGCCCCAAGTCAAGATATCGCCGAGGTTGATGCCGACGAACTCGCCGTTCAGCGGGAACTGCACCAGAAAATTGGAGGCGACGACGACCAGCGTCATCAGCGTAACATAGATAAGGGTATAGCGGGTCACTTGCATTTTTTTATCCTGGGTGATGCCACCAGTTGGAGAAACAAACCGGGCAAAGCAAAAGGCTTGTCCGGATGCTATCCGTGCAAGCCTCTCAGCCCGTATGCCTTTGAAAGATGCGGAAGATTATGCAGCTTCAGCGGTCTTCTTGACGATCTGACGACGCAGCAGGCGAGCGCGCATGCTGAGCTCGTTTTCGCTGGCCTTCATAAGGAAGGCGTCAAGGCCACCGCGATGCTCGACGGAGCGGAGCGCCGCTGCGGAAACGCGCAGGCGGTAACGCTGGCCGAGAACGTCGGAGATCAGCGTGACGTTGCACAGATTCGGCAGGAACCTGCGCTTGGTCTTGTTGTTGGCGTGGCTGACATTGTTGCCCGTCAGGACGGCCTTGCCGGTCAATTCGCACATGCGGGACATGGGTACACCTATTTTCTTTTTCTCTGCCATCGAACCGCCATGCCAGGCACAAACCGGGCTCGCAATCCAACAGGCCGTAATTGGAAAGTTGCGGTTCTATAGTCAGAGAGGCCGCTCCCGTCAAGCCAATCCTTGGCGTTTCCCGCAATTCTGTCAAAAAGCTGCTGTTTCCTTCATTCCGCAGCAGAGGTATAAGGCAGGTTCACGCGGAAATAAATCCGCATGCCAATTTCAGGGCATCTGTAATGTTTAAGGCGGGAAGACTGTTTTTATCCTCCGTGATCGCGGTTCTGACTGCGATACCCGTTGGCGCGCGCGAAATCCAGCACGAAACCGAATACAGGGTAGCACTGGCAGGTCTTCCGATCGCAAGGGCGGCTTTCCTAACCCAGATAGAGGACGATCGACGCTATACGATCGCCGGTAACATCAATTCCGCCGGGCTGGCCGATCTCCTGACGACGCTTTCCGCCAAGACCACAGTTACCGGCATTATCGGTCGCGACCGGTTGCAGGCGCTGCACTATTCGCTTTATTACAAGAGCGGAAAGAAGGCTCGTACTTACGAAGTGAGTTACCGCAACGGTAATATCGTCTCTACGACGACAAAGCCGGAGCCGAGGCGCCCCAAGAGCTGGATTCCCGTCACCGACAGTGATCTGCGCGCCGTTCTGGATCCCGTTTCCGGTCTCATCTTTCCAGACAAGGTGAAGGTTTGCTCGCAAACCCTTCCGATTTTCGACGGTGAAACACGGATGGATCTCGTCCTGTCTCCCAGGGGATCGCGGCCGTTCTCGACAAATGGCTTCTCCGGTGAAGCCTTGGTCTGCAACGTGCGTTTCGTGCCCAGATCCGGCTATAAGAAGGGACGCAGCGACATCGAATATCTGCGCAAGAGCGACGCGATGGAAATCTGGTTTGCCAAGTCCACGGCCGCGAATGTATACGCTCCTGTCTATGTGCGCATTCCGACGCAATATGGAGCGGTAACGATTACTGCCGTAAAATACGGGATCTAAAGCCTGTTGCGCACAGGCTTCAGCTTGTTATTTTCATGCATGTCGCTGCCGTAAAACCGCTGCACACTTTTGCGTGACATGCATTAGAGCGTTTCAGCTTTTCATAGAAACGCAGAACCGCTCTAACTTTTTGTTTTTACGCAATTCCGGACGGAAAACCGCTTTGCACTTTCCTGGAATTGCTCTAGCGGGCAATGTTCCCGCTCGGGGGAACATATGAAGCTTCGCGCGACCTTGACGGGATTTTCGGCCATTCTGATGTGGTCGTTTCTGGCGCTGTTCACGGCCGCCTCCGGCAAGATGCCGCCATTCCAGCTTTCCGCCATCTGCTTTGCCATCGGCAGCGTGCCGGGGATTATCGTCCTGATCCTCAATCCGAAGCGCGTGGTCCTGTTGAAGCAGCCGGCCAAGGTCTGGCTCATCGGGATTGCCGGCCTTTTCGGCTATCATTTTCTCTATTTCACGGCTCTGCGAAATGCTCCTGCCGTGGAGGCCGGTCTCATCGCCTATCTCTGGCCGCTCCTGATCGTCGTCGGATCGGCGTTGCTGCCGGGCGAGCGGCTCAGATGGTATCATCTCGTCGGTGCGCTTGCCGGCCTTTGCGGCACCTTTCTCATCGTTGGACGAAACGGCGTGAATTTCGATAGCACCTATGCGGTCGGATACGGCGCGGCCTTCCTCTGCGCCTTCACGTGGTCCGGCTATTCGCTGCTGACGCGGCGTTTCGACGCCGTCTCGACCGATGTCGTCACCGGTTTTTGTCTTGCAACTTCCGTCCTGTCGCTCGTCTGCCATATCGGGCTGGAAGCCACCGTCTGGCCGGCAACCGCGTTCGAATGGCTGGCCGTTGCCGGCCTCGGCCTTTTTCCAGTCGGTGCCGCCTTCTATGCCTGGGATTACGGCGTCAAGAACGGTGACATCCAGATCCTTGGCGCAGCAAGTTATACGGCGCCCTTGCTGTCAACGCTGATCCTGACGCTTTTCGGCTTTGCTGAACCGAGCTGGCGTATCGTGGCCGCCTGCCTGCTGGTGACCGGCGGTGCAGTCCTTGCCGCCCAGGAAATGTTTCGGCGCCGTCCCGTGGAACATCCGGCGGTGGCCCAGTAAATCAGAGCGGTTCCATGGAAGCCCAGAACCGCTCTGAGTTTTCTTTTTAGGCTTCGTGATTTCTAGCGACCCGTTGGCTCCCAGCCGGGCGGCGCCATCTCGAAGCCGAGGAACTCGAAACCGGGCGCAACCGTGCAACCGACAAGCGTGTAGTCACCGAGCGTCTCGGCGGCTTGCCACCAGCCGGCGGGAACGATCACCTGTGGACGTTCTCCCTCGACGATGTTGGCGCCGAGCCGGAGGGTCTCCGAAAGAATGCCATCGGACGAGCGATAAAGCGCAAGGGGGGCGCCGGCATAGTAGTGCCAAACCTCGACCGCGTCGCGCACACGGTGCCAATGCGAGCGCTGGCCTGCCTCTAGCAGATAGTAGATCGCGGTCGAATGACCGCGCGTGCCGCCTTGGCTGTCTCGGAAAGTCTCGACGTACCATCCGCCTTCAGGATGCGGCTGCATGGACAGCGCACGGACGATATCTTCGGCTCTCATCAGAAATTATCCTTGCGCTTGCGGATCTCCGCGAAGACTTCTTCATTCGTCCGGCTTTCCATCAGCAGATGGCGCCGGATGGCAGGATCGGCCGCGCGCAGGAAGGGATTGGTTTCCTTTTCCATTGCCAGCGTCGTCGGAATGGTGAATTTGCCGGCGGCGCGCATAGCCTCGATTTCAGCCGCGCGCGATTTCAGCCGTTCGTTGTCGGGGTCGATGGTCAGCGCGAAGCGCGCGTTGGAAAGCGTGTATTCGTGGCCGAAATAGATGGCGGTCTCGTCGGGGAGGACAGCGAGCTTCTGCAGCGAATGCCACATGTCGGCGGCCGGACGTTCGAAAAGGCGGCCGCAGCCGAGCGCAAAAAGCGTATCGGCGGCAAAGAGGAGCTTATCATCGACAAAGTGATAGCAGACGTGACCTGCCGTATGTCCCGGCGTCTCAATGACATTGACGGTATGATCGCCGAATTCGAAGTTGTCGCCGTCGGCAACCGAACGGTCGAGGCCCGGAATGGCGACCGCTTCGTTGAATGGACCGATGATCTCGCAGCCGAACTGTTCCTTGAGTGCCAAATTGGCTTCAACGTGGTCGGTGTGGTGATGGGTGGTGAGAATATGGGTTATGTTCCAGCCTCGGCGCGTCGCGGCCGCAAGGATCGGACCCTCTTCCGGCGCGTCGATGCTGGCGGTCAGCCCGGTTTCCGGATCGTGGACCAGGACTCCGAAATTATCAGACCGACAGATAAAAACTTCTATTTCCAAAGGCTTCATAATCGAAATAATCCTCTTCATTCCAGAGACGGATGATTTCAGGTCGAATCGACCTGAAATCATCCGTCTCTTAATCAAAAGTCTGGAGCGGGATGTCGCCCGAAAACCGCGCACACTTTTCGGCATCCCGCTCTAGTCAGGGGCAAATGTAGAGGCCTCCGCCTTGAAGTCCAACCACCCATTGATAACATTTACAGCAATGCATACCGATATTGTGGACCTCCGTCAGTTCTATCATTCCGAGCTCGGGCGCTTGGCGGAGGAATCTATTTCCATGGCATTGTCGTCGCTGTGGGTCCGTCTGCCGCAGGAACGGCTCGTCGGGCTCGGCTACTCTGTTCCATTCCTCGAACGGTTCAAAGGCGATACTGAGCGGACCTTCGCTTTCATGCCCGCCGGGCAGGGGGCGGTAAACTGGCCGCCTGGGGCGCTCTCCTCGACGGCGCTGATCTTCGACGAGGAATTGCCGCTGCCGGATTCCTCGATCGATCGTATCCTCATGGTGCATTCGCTGGAATTTGCCGAAAGCCCGCGCGAGACGCTGAAGGAGCTCTGGCGCGTGCTGGCTCCCGGCGGACGGCTGGTGATCGTGGTTCCGAACCGGCGGGGGGTCTGGGCACGGATGGAACACACGCCCTTCGGCTCGGGCCGACCCTATTCGCGAGGCCAGCTGACGGCGCTGCTCAGGGAAACGAATTTCACGCCGGGCGCGAGCGCCGAGGCGCTCTTCTTCCCACCGTCGAAGCTCAGGACGGTGCTGCGTCTGCGCCGTGCTTTCGAACGGATCGGCCGGACCCTTTGGCCGGCCTTTTCCGGTGTTATCGTCGTCGAGGCACAGAAGCGGCTTTATCAGGGTCTGCCTGTTGCCGCTCGCGCGTCGCGCCGGGTCTTTGTTCCCGTGCTGGCGCCGAGTGGCGTGCGGACCACGCGCAAACAGGCGCCGATCGAGCGGTAGGCCGGCGAGCGCAGCTTCAGTGCAGCCAGCCAACCCTCGACAAATCCGTCTTTCCGCTTTAATGCCACTGGATTGTTATGCCCGGATTTCCGGTTTTCCAAGGTCGACCCCATGAACATTGAGATGAGCAAGCCCGTTCCGCGCCCCGGCATCCTGGATATTGCAGCCTACGTGCCTGGCAGGGGACATGCGCCGGGCGCGGCACGGGTGTTCAAGCTGTCTTCCAACGAAACGCCGTTCGGCGCTAGCCCGAAGGCGATCGAGGCCATCCAGTCGGCATGCAGCAACCTGCAGCGTTATCCGGACGGTCAGGCAAGGGAGCTGCGGGAGGCGATTGCTGCCGTTCATGGTTTAAACCCCGCCAATATCCTTTGTGGCAACGGATCGGACGAGCTTCTTGCCCTGATCTGCCATGTCTATCTCGGACCGGGGGATGAAGGCATTGTCACCGAGCATGGCTTCCTCATCTACAAGATCCAGATCATGGGCACTGGCGCGACACCGGTCGTGGTCAAGGAGAAGGATTGCACCATCGATGTCGATGCGATCCTTGCCGCCGTCTCAGAGAGGACGAAGGTCGTCTTCATTGCCAATCCCGCCAATCCAACGGGAACCTACGTGCCGGTCAGCGAGATCCGGCGCCTGCAGGCCGGCCTGCCGAAACACGTCATTCTGGTGCTGGACGGCGCCTATGCGGAATATGTGCGGCGCAACGACTACGAGGCGGGTATCGAGCTTGTTTCCTCGAGCTCCAACGTGGTCATGACGCGCACTTTCTCCAAAATCTACGGCCTTGCGGCGCTGCGTATCGGCTGGATGTACGCGCCGGTCGAGATCGTCGGAGCGTTGGACCGTATCCGCAGCCCGTTCAATCTCAGCGCGGTGGCGATTGCCGCCGGTGCCGCCGCGATCAGAGACCAGGCTTTCATCCAGCGGGCCGTTTCCTTCAACATGCTCTGGATCGAGAAGCTGACGACCGCACTGGAAGGCCTGGGCCTCAAAGTTACGCCATCCGTTGCCAATTTCATTCTCATTCACTTTCCAGACATGGAGGGTAAGCGTGCGGCGGATGCCGATGAATTCCTGACAAGCCGCGGCTATATCCTACGCGCCGTCCGCAGCTATGGTTTTCCGAATGCGCTGCGCCTGAGCGTCGGTCTGGAGGAGGCCAATCGCGGTGTTGTCGATGCACTCGGCGAATTCATGGGGCGCCGCCCATGACGAGCGTCCAGTTTGCGCATATCTCCTTGATCGGCATCGGGCTGATCGGCTCGTCGCTGGCACGCGACATCAAGCAACTCGGCCTTGCCAAGGAGGTGATCGTCGCGACCCGCAGTGCGGAGACACTGAAGCGAGCCGAGGAGCTTGGTCTCGGCGACCGCTACACCACCTCTTCGGCCGATGCGGTGAAGAATGCCGATCTGGTGATCGTCTCCGTTCCGGTGGGCGCCTCGGAAAGTGTGGCCAAAGAGATCGCCCCGCATCTGAAGCCGGGAGCTATCGTCACCGATGTCGGATCGACCAAGGCCTCGGTTATCGCGCAGATGCAGCCGCACATGCCTGACAATGTGCACTTCATCCCGGGCCATCCCCTGGCGGGCACTGAAAAGTCGGGGCCGGATGCAGGCTTTACCGGGCTCTTCCACGACCGCTGGTGTATTTTTACGCCGCTTCCCGGCACCGACGAGGCCGCGATCAGGAAGCTTCGGCATTTCTGGGAAACGCTCGGTTCCCGGGTCGACGAAATGGACCCGGAGCATCACGACAAGGTGCTTGCCATCGTCTCGCACCTGCCGCACCTCATTGCCTATAACATCGTCGGCACGGCGGACGACCTCGAAACCGTCACGGAATCGGAAGTTATCAAATATTCCGCCTCCGGCTTTCGCGATTTCACCCGTCTTGCCGCTTCCGATCCGACGATGTGGCGCGACGTCTGCCTGCACAACAGAGACGCGATCCTGGAGATGCTGTCGCGTTTCTCGGAGGATCTCGCCTCTTTGCAGCGTGCGATCCGCTGGGGCGAGGGCGACAAGCTCTTCGAACTCTTTACCCGCACGCGAGCGATCCGTCGCTCCATCGTCCAGGCCGGACAGGATGTCGATGCCCCGGACTTCGGCCGCCACGCCTTGGACAAGAAATAGAAGGTTCGCTCAAGGACAACTGCACTATGGAGATCGGACCGGCAACCCTCGAGAACATCGATTGGCTGGCTGATCATGACGAGCATGTCGGCAGGGACTGGATAAGACGCTGCATCTTGTCGAACGAATATCTGGTCGCCAGACGCAATGGAACGATCGTCGGATTTCTGCGGTTCAGCCGTTTTTGGGGCACGATACCCTACATGGATATGATCTGCGTCCTGGCAGAGCACCGTCGCTCAGGTGTGGGGAGCCAGTTGTTTCTCGCGTGGGAAGCCGGCATGGCCGCTGAAGGGGCACGATTGCTGATGACGTCGAGCGAGCTCGGGGAAATCGAGCCGCAGGCCTGGCATCGGCGGAATGGTTTTCGCGAGGCCGGCAGAATCGAGTTCTTCGGCTTTCAGCCAAGCCCTGAAGTGTTTTTCATCAAAGATATTGGATCCTTACGCCCACGGCTCAGATCGGCGGCAGAGATCCGAGCGGAATGAAGCCGTTCAGCGAAACCTGGCCGCGATCCACCCTCAGATCCACCGAGACGTTGTCACCACCGGCAGCCATTGCTTTCAGGAGCTTGCCGGCCGTATCGATCATGGATGCAAGATCGGGAAAGGTTTTCTTCAGGCTGTCGCGCCAGGGATCAAGCTGTTCGATCTGAAGTTTGAACTGGCCCGAGATGTAGCCCTCGTCATCGAAGGAGAATGGTCCGGTCAAGGTCATGATCTTGCCATCGCCGATATCGGCTACCACCTTGCGCAATTCACCCTTGGCGCCATAGAGACCGGTGCCGCTGTGATCACTGCCGTCGATCAGGCCGGCTTTGCCGACAAGCGTCACGTCGGCGCTCGCCGAAAGGGACGGAAACAAGGGCGGCATGTTCTTGAGTGCAGTATTCGAATTCTCGACTTGCACGGCTGCATCGAGATCGTCGCCGTTCTGGCGCAAATGAATCTCGGTACGGGCGGCATCGAAATTGAAAGTCTGCCCGGTAACGGCGGAAACGATGCCCGCCTTAAGGTTCTCGATAACGGTCGAGGTTCGTTCCACACCTGCGAGCTTGGCGATCAGGCTCGATTGCAGGTTCGACCATTCGGCGGAAACGGCAAGGCCATGGGTGGTGCGAATTTCGGCCGGCGAATCCAGCTCCCAGACGATATGGCCGGGCGCGTAGACCTGGGCGGCGGAGCGAAGGTCGCCGAAGGTGGCCGAGACACCGTTGATGCGGTCGTCGATCTTCACTTCCGAGCAGAAGAGCCCGATGCGGAAAGGATAGCCGCGAAGCTCGATATTGCTGCATTCCCCGGAGACGCCGGCGGCGTTCTGGTCGCCGAGCGCATTCAGGATGCTCGTCTTCAGGGCCGCGGCCGCGTAGAACCAGCCGGCCGTATAAAGCGCAATGGCGACGATCACGGCTGCGACGAGAAGCCAGAGCTTCCTGCCAATCCCGGAATAGCCGATCTGGCTTGACGCTGCCATGATGTTCTCCAATGGTGATCGCGATTTGAGATTTTGATTTGGCTTCGGATATGGACGAATTTTGGGTGTTTGGCTACGGCTCCCTGATGTGGAATCCCGGCTTCGATTATGTGGAACACGATCACGCAACCGTCTTCGGCTATCGCCGCTCGCTCTGCGTCCATTCCTGGGTTCATCGGGGAACGCAGGAGAGACCCGGTCTCGTCCTTGGTCTCGACCGCGGCGGCTCCTGTCGGGGCATGGCCTTTCGCGTCGCACTGCAAGACAGGGATGACGTTCTGGACTATCTCCGCGCCCGCGAACTCGTCACCAACGTCTATCTCGAGCGTCAGGTGCCGCTGCGGCTCAATGGCGGACGGCGGGCAACGGCGGTCGCCTATGTCGTCGATCGCACCCACCAGCAATATGCGGGCGCGCTTCATGCTGTTGACGCCGCCCGGGTCGTAAACGAATCAATCGGGAGATCCGGCAGGAACGATGCCTATGTTTTCAACACCCTGGCGCATCTGCATGAGATGGGCATCCGCGATCGGTGGCTCGAAGAGGTCGCGGGCGAAGTAGAGCGGATGCGTACTCCCCGTTAGAGGCGGCGCGTCCGTCAGCCGATCGCCGCCTTTTGCGACCGGCCAAGCTCAGCAAGCCTCTGGGCAGCGGTCTGCGGTATCGGCAGATGCGGATTTCTCTCGATCGTGTCGATCAGCAACTCGTCGCTCGCCTTCTCCATGACCTCGATCAGATGGGCGAAGAATGCGTCGGGATCCATGCCGGGCGGGATCGGCGGCAGGATGCGCACTTTGAAATGTCCGGGATACCGGCGAAAGGTGCGCCTTGGCCAGAAGAGGCCGGGGTGCATGACGATCGGCACGACCGGCAGATTCAGATCGCGGTACATGCGGGCGATGCCATACTTGTAGATCGGCTCGGCACCAGGTGGGCGCCGTGTGCCTTCCGGGTAGATGATGAGCTGGCGGCCGGTTGCCATTTCCTTGCGGGTCCGCCTCAGAACATCTGCCAGGCCCTTGCCGCGTGCGCTGCGGTCGACCGGAATCATCCGTTGCTTCTTCGCGTACCAGCCGAACAGCGGCACCGCCATCAGTTCGCGCTTCAGGATATAGACCGGATCGTCGAGCCGGGGCAGAAGCGCGTAGGTGTCCCAGGCGGCCTGATGCTTTGGGGCCAGGATGCAACTCCCGTCCGGGATGTTCTCGAGCCCTTCGACCTCGAAGGTCGTTCCGACGATCTTCTCCATCAACCAGTGATTCGATCGCGCCCAGTTCTTCGGGATTGCATAGGCGGACTTGCGCGGCACCAGAAAATAATAGGGCAGGAATACAATCAGCTGGAGCGTAAGATTGGCATAGAAGGCGATGTTGAAAAGGATGGAACGTAAGGCGATCATGGAACTTTCCTAAGCGCTGGCCGTTGAGGCGGCCAGCTGTCGCAGTGCCTACACGATATTGTCAGTCATAAAAAGCATTTCGTTTTCGGCGATGCTCAATCGCTTTTGGCAATGGTTTCGGAGCGAAGTCCGGCATGTCTGCCGAAGCCGATCAGGTTGCGGGCTCCTGCCAGCATCACTTTCCCATACTCGGCCAGCATCACTCGGACTGCGTTTGGATCGGTGAACCAATTCTTCGATTTCAGATCGGAATTGACGACCGGATAGGGGATGAAATCGGTCACCGGATCGACATATTTCAGTTCCGAGAGACTGCGCGGCATATGGTAATTGTTGGTGACAACCAGGACGCTCCTGTAGCCCTTGCTGTGGATCCAGTTGGCAGCCTCGCGCGCATTGCCAATCGTGTCGAGCGCATCATAGCCAATGTCGACGCAGCAAGAAAAAAGGTCCGCGGGACCCTGCGTCATCTTGCGGATCTGCAAGGGTGTCGTCGTGGGATGGGCGCCGGAGATCAGCAGCCGCTTTCCCGCGCCCTGCCGCAGCAGGTCCACGGCCTGGTCGATGCGCTGATAGCCGCCCGTCAGCACAACGATGGCATCTGCCTTCGGCTCCGTTGGAGGCTTCAATGTCGTTACCGAATCGACAAAGCGCAGAAAGCCGCCAAAGATGACTGCAGCGAGGATGATTGCGGCAAATCCGCCCCAGCGGAGGAAACGGCGCATAAGGCTGCGCCTCCGCGGCACCGCGTCGCGGTAGCTGTGATTCTCCGGCACCGGGCTCGTCTTCTGCGTCACTTGGCCCATGGTCATGATTCGTGATTATACGCAGATTGCGGCAGCGAACAGACTGTTTCATGGCAAATCATCATAATGGCTTCAATTTGCCATACCGTCGGTTCGCGCCGGATCGGATCTTAGCAGATCAATTTCATAAATCGTGCGCATGACCGTTATTCTCGCCGTCAGTGTCGTCAACAGCGCGATAATGATCATGGTCGCGAATATGCCGAGATAACCCAACGCGCCGACCGAGAAGGTGCCGAAAAGCGCCGTGGCCTGGTCGGTCTCGGGGGTTGCCAGCGTCCGGCTCTGCAGAAACCCAGCGCTGGCGAAGAACAGCGCGGCAAGCGCGCTGCCGGCGGCCGAGCCCTTCAGGCTGATCTTCAGGAAATGTTTCTGGAATTCGGTTGCAACGAAGGATCCTTCAGCGCCGACGAAATGCAGCACCTCCACAATGTGGCGGTTGCCGGAAAGAGCGCCGCGGGTCGCAAAGATCACCGTCAGAACCATGGCTGTAAAGACGAGCAGAAGGACACCGGTACCGATCATGACGGTCGTGCGTGCCATGGAGACGAGCCGGTCCACCCAGGTCCGGTGGTCGTCCAGGAACGCCTGCGGAATCGTATCCTTCAAGAGGGAGCGCATGGCTTCGAAATCAGGGGGGTGATTCTCGTCGATCGTAATGATGACGAGGCGGGGAACAGGCAGCTCCTTGAGGTCCAGATTGGCGCCCAGCCAAGGTTCGAGAAGCCGTGCGGTTGCTGCCTCGTCAACGATCTGGCCGGTCTTGGTGCCGACAAAGGTCAGCGCCAGATCGCGCGCCTGCGTCAGTGCCTTTTCCATGTCGAGGTTGTCGTCCGGCTTGATCTGAATGGTAATCTCGCGGGAGATCTGGCTTTCCCAGCTTGCCGCGGTGGAGCGGACCATGCTGACGGCCCCGAGCGTCAGGCAGGCGAGAAAGGCCATGATGGCTATAACCACCATAAGGGCGTTGCCCTGGATATTGGACGACGGCACGATCGGCCCCGTCGGACGCACGCGCATTTCCGGCCGCTTCTGGCGAGAGCCTTTCGGCGCGGTCGTTCCGTTCTTTCTCTCAGCCCGATCAGTCATAGATATCGAGATGCCCTTCGGAAAGAATCATGCGGCGGGCTTCCACCTGCTCCATCAGACCGAGATCGTGGGTCGCAATGACGACCGCAGTTCCAAGGCGGTTCAGCTCGAGAAAAAGGTTCAGGAGCCGGCGGGCCATGGGAGGATCGACATTTCCCGTCGGCTCGTCGGCGAGCAGGATTTCCGGTCGGTCGATGAGGGCTCTTGCGATCGCCGCGCGCTGCTTTTCGCCGCCGGAAAGAACCGGCGGCAGCACATTGATACGTTCTCCGAGGCCGACCCATTTCAAGAGCTCCAGCACATCGTTGCGGTAGGAGCCTTCCTCCTTGCCGCGCACCCGTAATGGAAGCGCGACATTTTCATAGGTGGTCAGGTGATCGAGCAAGCGGAAATCCTGAAAGACGATGCCGACGCGCCGGCGCAGCAACGGCAATTCGGCGCGCGGAATCTCCGAGATGTTACGCCCGAACATATGGATGAGGCCGCGGGTCGGCTGCAGCGACATGAACAGCAGGCGCAGCAGCGTCGTTTTCCCAGCACCGGACGGCCCCGTCAGGAACTGGAAGGATTTCTTCGGTATATTGAACGTCAGGTCCCGGAGGATCTCCGGTCCCATACCATAGCGCAAACCGACGTTCTCGAAATGGATCAACGGGCAGCTCAGTCTTTCGTGGTTCTCTTCGGGAGACTTGTTAACCAACACCGTTAACAGTCGGTAAATTTTGCCAGAAAGACGCCCGTTTCATGGCGATCTTTGCGAAGCGTTAACCATTAAAATTTACGACTGAGCGGGATTCGTTTCAATGCCAGATTTCGTATGGCGTTGAGACTAGAGCCGGATGATTTCAGGTCGGATCGACCTGAAATCTGAATCCGCCTCTAAATCTAAAAAGTTAGAGCAGGATGTCGCCCGAAAGCCGCACACTCTTTTCGGCATCCCGCTCTACAGCGCCGTGCGTCCTATCAGACGCACAAAGGTCGCTGTAGCACTTTGAATTGCTGGATGTTTTTATCCGTAAATCGGCTCCGATTTAAGGAAACATCCAGTAGGTGGACACCGGCAGCGCTGCGCGTCTTGTGAGACGCACAAAGATCGCTGTCACCCTTTGAATTGCAGGAGGAGGTCGTCATCATGGGCGCATTCCACTACCGGCAACCGCAACCTGATCGCCGCTATGATCTTTTACCACCGGAGCGTAGGACAGGCTCCCGACCGTTCCAACCGTTCGAGCGCCAATCTGATATCGCAGATGCGGATTTCGTGGTGATCGACGATGTTTGCTCCAGCCCCCCTTCATCGCGGAGCTTCAACGACAGTCGTCGTAACTTTGCTCCCCGGTATCGGCAGATGGCCCCTGAGGCGCGTTCCGTCGCCGTCTCTTGCGTCCGCGCAGCAGAGCAGTGGCTGCAACGGGCGTCCGAAAAGACCTTTGCAGCGCTGGTCGCTGCCTCCTTCGTTCTTGTCTTCGGACTTGCCGGTGGCTTTTCCGGTCTCACCGGCAGCGGAGAGGCTTCCACACTTTCCGACACGCCGCTGCATTTCACCCATGTCAGCGTTACGCCACGCGATGCGAACGGCATGCGCGTGCTGCTGATCAACGGCATTATCGAAAACGCAACGGATGCGGAGCTGCCTTTGCGGCCGATCAGAGCGGATCTCCTTTCCGGAGGGCGGCTCGTCGCGAGCGTCGTGATCGCTCCTCCCGCCGATGTCATCAAAGCCGGCCAGAGCCGGGGATTTTCGGCGCGCGTGCAGCATCCTGGGGGAAAAATACCGGATGCCCGGCTTTCTTTCATGCCCTAGGGCATCATTTGTGCTAACGGCTTGGGCTGAGCGCATAAGTCCGGAAACCGGCATCTATTTTCGGACTTATCAGGCGCCGATTTAAGGAATAGAGCATCCTCAGCTCTGAATTGCGGCGCCTGCCGCGGCAGACCCATGGAGTAAGCCCCAATATGCCTGTTGTGCGCGGAAAAAACATAAGCCCGCTTTTCACGGCCGAGCAGATCGCAGAGCGCAATCGCAGCATGGCCCGGGACATCGCCGCCGGGCCGACGAAGGATCTTCTTGTCATCGCTATCCTTAAGGGTTCCTTCATTTTCGCCGCCGATCTCATCCGCGCGCTGCACGACACCGGCCTTGCGCCGGAAGTCGAATTCATCACGCTTTCCAGCTACGGCGCCGGTACAGAATCCAAGGGTGTGCGTATCGTCAAGGACATAGACAGCGACGTGAAGGATCGCGACGTGCTGCTGATCGACGATATCCTGGAATCGGGCCGAACTTTGCTGTTTGCAAAGGAGCTGCTCTATCAGCGCGGCGCCCGCAACGTCACGATCGCCGTTCTCCTGGACAAGAGCGTGAAGCGCAAAGAGAAACTGGAGGCCGACTATGTCGGCTTCGAATGTCCGGACTATTTCGTCGTCGGCTACGGCATGGATGTTGCCTATGCCTTCCGCGAACTCCCCTTCGTCGGTGTAGTCACCGGCGACGCCTGACCTTTTTCGGGTCCGCGCTCGCAGACGGGTTGTTAACCATCCGGCCGGAACACGCCCGCCGTTTACCGATCGCAAAGAAAAGTCTGGTGATTTGCCTGCGGGGCAAGTCAGCAAGACAGACGGAGCGATGCGAAGATGGCTAAAATTCTGATCACGGAAGACGAAGACTCTCTGCGCAGTTTCGTTGCCCGGGCCCTGCGTCTCGATGGGCATGAAACCGAAGAGGCGGCCGATGGCGCCGAAGGTTTAGAGAAGCTGAAGAACGGCACGTTCGATCTCCTGCTGTCCGATATACGCATGCCCGTGATGGACGGGATCGAACTGACGCATCAGGCACGAAGCGCCTTTCCGTCCCTGAAGATCCTTTTGATGACTGGATATGCCGAGCAACGCGAACGCGCCGACGATCTCATGGAGAAGGTCGTCGACGTCGTCTCCAAGCCCTTTGCCCTGCCGGATATCCGCAAGGCGGTAGCGCGAGCGCTCGCCGCTTGACCTGACTTATTTGATGTCCAGCAACCGTTCGAGATAACGTCGCTCTATTTCCTGCGGCGGGTTGTTGCCGAGCTTCTCCCGGATCGCGTCGAGGATTTCGCGGGCGCGTTGGACATCGATCTCGTCGGGGATCTTGACGTCGTTGCCCCCATCACCCTCCTGCTGCTGGACACGGCGGCCGAGCGGATCGCGCCCGGTGGTCTGACCTTGGCCGTACTGACCTTGCGACCCCTGTCCCTGTTGTCCTTGTTGGGCCTGCATCATCTGGTTCATCATGTCCCGGGCACCGTCTCGGAGAGCTTGCAAAGCGCGTCCCTGGCCTTGAATGGCGGGCTCACCCCGTCCCTGGCCGAGCTCGCCGGCAGCACCTTCCATTTCTCGCTGTGCCTGGCCGAAACCCTTGCCGGGCTTCATGCCCATGTCGCTCAGGCCTTTTTGCAGTTCGCCAAGCTTTCTGCCGAGGGCATCCTGCTGTCCACGCAGCTGCTTGAGCGCTTCGCGCAGCTGTTCGGCCGTCATCTGGTCCGTGCCTTGCTGGCCCTGCTGGCCCTGTTGTCCGGGCTGCTGTTGACCCTGCTGCTGCTCGCCCTCCTGGCCGGGATTGGGATCGCCGCGCTGCATGCGATCTTTCAGTGCCTGGTCGAGCTGGAAGGTTTCTTCCATCAGCTTCTGCTGGTCGCGCAGGATCTCGCCAAGCTTGTCGAGCTGCTGGCGCATTTGGCTATTGTCCTGGCCCGACTGGCCCTGCGGCGGACGCCCCGCCTGCAGGTTGTTCATCATACGCTGCAGCTCGGAGAGCATCTGCTGGGCGGCATCTCGGTTGCCGGAGCGGGCGAGATTTTCGATCTGGTCGAGCATGCGCTCGAGATCCTGCTGGCGCAGAAAATTCTGGGCGTTCTGCTGGTTCGGCGCCATCGGACTGTTCTGCAGCCGCTGAGCCAGTTCGCTCAGATAGTCCTGCATCGCCTTGCGCAGCTCATCCATGAGCTTCTTGATCTCCTCGTCCGGAGCGTTGCGCTGCAAGGCGTCGGCGAGGTTTTGCTGGGCATCGCGCAGACGCCGTTCGGCAAGCGAGAGATCGCCGTCCTCCATGCCGAGCGCGATTTCCCAGAGGTATTCCGCCGTATCCTTCAGCGCCTCGTTTCCCTTGGCGAGCTTCATGCGGCCAAGTGCGGATTGCAGCAGCAGATAGTTCGTAAGGCTGGGGATCGTTTCCTCCGGACGGATGGTCAACGCCTCGTTCAGCGCGATCGATTCCGGCATTTTGCGGGTATCGAGCGAGAACACCTGTCGTTCTTCTGCGACGGCGGCGGCGAGCGGTTCATTGAAGTTGCGCGACGGCAAGACCATTTCATCCGGTGGGCTGCGCCCCGTCTGCCCGGCGGCATCCTTGGCGACGAGCGTGATGCGAACCCACTTTCCGGCCAGAGGATGTTCCGTCAAGTTCCTACTCGTCGTGCCCTTCATCTCATGAGCACTGCGTCGCGGAAGATCGAGCCTGAAGTCCGGTGGAGGGTAGAGCGGCGTTGCGGCCGGATCCGCGTCGATGGGAACGATCTCGGCACGCGCTTCCTGGACGCCATAATCGTCCTTGAGGCGGAAGCCGATTTCGAGCGCTCCGTTCACGGCGCGGCGCGGCATGCCGTCGAAGGCAATCTCCGGAGGTTTGTCAGGAATGATGTTGAAGGACCATTTCTTGCCGTCGACCATTAATGCGCCGCTCTCTTCGAGCTTCAGCACATGCGTGTTGGTCACGAGCGGGGTGCCTGACGGGCCGCTCGATGAGGCGACAGGTGTCGGGGTCGCACTGTTTGCAGGCCGCGCTGGCGTCTTCTTGTTTTCCTGAGCGGCGATTTCGATGTCCTCGTCGCTGGCCGCCTTTCGGAAAATGACCTGCTGATCGGCCTCCGCCCCGCTCACGCGGACGGTCAGATCGGAAAATTGCGGGACGTCCACGGCCCCCTGTTCCGCACCAGTGCTGGTGAGGTAGATCGGGGCGCGACCCGTATAGGAAGGCGGGGTAACCCATGCGTCGATCCGCATGGCGGGATTATTCGTGGTCACAATGGAGTGCTGAAAAGCATCGCCAAGGGAACCGCCGCCGTTGGACAGGGAATAGCTGAAGGCAGTCACCACCAGAAGCGCAGGGATCGCTCTGAGGGCGAAACGGTCGTAACGGGCGATATCGGGGCGTGGCAGGCCGGCGTCCAGCGCCGCTATTCTCTCGGCCATGCGGTTCTGGTGTTCGTGCCAGAGCGCTCGGGAGAATGGCGTTTCGAAAGCGGGCTCTTCCTCCTGAACGGTGACCGGCTGGTGCAGCAGACCATTCCGCTCCTCCAGCATGCGGTCGGCGGTCGGCGCATCCGGCCAGCGCAGCCGCCGGAAGGGCAGTAATGAGGCCATAAGAGCAATGGCCAGAACCAGAAGGATCGTCAGGCGGGCCCAGTCCGGTGCGACGCGAAAGATGCCGAACCATGCGGCGCAAAGATAGAGCGCAATGACGGAAAGTACCGGAACGAGAAGCGGCAGAATCTGTTCGGCGACCAGCACCAGACGCGCCAGAAAGCGCTTTATCGTAACCAGCCTTGCCAGCGACGGTCGCGAGGCGAAGGCACCCTGCTTGTCCTTGCTGGAATTCTTCATTTCGATCCGGTCTCCCCGATCTGGTGTTTACATGCATGTCGTTGCCGCCAGACCGCTTCACACTTTTGCGCGACATGCACTAGGATCAGATGGTGCGGCCGGTGACCGCAAGACAGCATTTTCCCCCTTAGAGGATAGCACTCTTTGTGGCGAAGACGAGGGCAAGGGCGTTTTGAGCGCCCTTTTTCCTCACGCATCGCTAAATTGTGATGGGAATGTCAACTCAGCCAGGCTGGAAGCGAATCGAGCCCGATCAGGTCCTCATAGGTCTGGCGGGGGCGAACCACATGGAAATCGGCGCCCCTGACCAGTACTTCCGGAATCAGAAGGCGTGTGTTGTAGGTTCCCGACTGAACGGCGCCGTAGGCGCCCCCCGAGCTCACTGCCATCAGATCACCGGGCCTTGGTGTCGCCATCTCCCGGTCGAGGGCCAGATAGTCCCCGGTCTCGCAGACCGGGCCTACGACGTCTGCCTTGATGCGTGGCGCATTCGCAGCCGAGATTACGACGGGCCGGATCTCGTGATAGGCCTCGTAGAGGGTCGGGCGGATCAGATCGTTCATCGCGGCGTCGACGACGACGAAGGTCTTCTCTCCACCATCCTTCAGATAAATGACTTCCGTCACAAGAATGCCCGCGTTGCCGACGATCAGGCGCCCCGGTTCGGTGATGATTTTGCAGTTGAGACCGCGAAGCTGGTTCTTGACGATGGTGGCATAGGCATCCGGAAGCGGCGGCGGATTATTGTCGGTGCGGTAGGGAATGCCGAGACCTCCGCCGATATCGACATGATGGATCGCGTGACCGTCGGCGCGCAGCGTACCAACCAGATCGCGGAGCAGCTTGAAGGCATCATCGAAGGGCTGCAGTTCGGTGATCTGACTGCCGATATGCATGTCGATGCCGGTCACCTCGATGCCCGGCAGACTGGCGGCGCGGGCATAGACAGCGCGGGCACGCTCCCAGCTGATTCCGAACTTGTTTTCCTTCTTCCCGGTCGAAATCTTCGCGTGGGTGCGAGCATCGACATCCGGATTGATGCGGAAAGAGACGGGCGCCTTTCTGCAGGCCCTGACGGCACGCTGGTTGAGTACCTCGAGTTCGGGCTCGGATTCCACATTGAAGCAATAGATGCCGGCTTCCAGCGCGAAATCCATTTCCCGCGCGGTTTTGCCGACGCCGGAAAACATGATCCGGTTTGCAGGAATGCCGGCCGCCAGTGCACGGCGCAGTTCGCCTTCCGAAACAACATCGACGCCGGCGCCGAGACGGCCAAGGGTCTTCAGCACGGCCTGGTTGGAATTGGCCTTCATCGCATAACAGACCATCGCATCGACATCGCCGAAGGCTTCGGAGAAGACACGGTAATGGCGTTCCAATGTGGCGGTCGAGTAGCAATAGAAGGGCGTGCCGACAGCCTTGGCGATCTCAGGAACCGGGACGTCCTCGGCGTAGAGAATGCCGTTGCGATATTCGAAGTGGTTCACGACCGAAACCTGTTACAGAAGAGGATCGAGAAAGAAATGCTTGTCCTTGGTGCCCGGCTGCTGCGTCGGCTTGGACGCGTCGCCGAACTTTGTTGCACCTGCGCTTGGAGGATCGAGGTCGCCCTTGCGGCCGCATCCGACGATGGCAAGACCGACGACCGAAAGTACGACGGTCAGGCGGATGATTTGCGGCACATTGATCTGCATCGATATCCTCTTGAGCGGGCAGGTAGTCAGACGGGCTTCTTCATAGCGAAGTTTGCTGGCCTTGTGCACCCTGATTGTTGGATGGTTCAGTTGCGCGCACGCCAGAAAGCGATCTGCTTGCGCACTTCGGAGGGTGCGGTGCCGCCGAAGCTCTTCCTGCTTGCGACCGAAGCCTCGACCGTCAGCACCTCATAGACCCTTTCGGTGATGGCCGGATGGATCGCCTGCAATTCCGTAAGCGGCAGTTCGGAAAGATCGCATCCCTTGCTCTCGGCAAGCGCCACCGCACGGCCGGTAACGTGATGGGCATCGCGGAAGGGCAGGCCAGCCTCGCGGACGAGCCAGTCGGCAAGATCGGTCGCGGTAGAATAGCCGGAGCCGGCTGCCGCCTTCATCCGTGCGGCGTTGACTGTGATGTCGCGCACCATGCCGGTCATGGCGGCAATCGCGAGCTCCAGGCTTTCGGCGGCGTCGAAGACCTGCTCCTTGTCTTCCTGCATATCCTTGGAATAGGCGAGCGGCAGACCCTTCATGATGGTGAGCAACGCCAGCAGCGAGCCGTTGATGCGGCCGGTCTTGGCGCGCACCAGTTCCGCGGCATCCGGGTTCTTCTTCTGCGGCATGATCGAGGAGCCTGTCGAAAAGGCATCGGACAGGCGGACAAAGCCGAATTGCGGCGTCGACCAGATGACGATCTCCTCGGCCAGGCGCGACAGATGCATGGCGGCGATCGCAGCGATGGAAAGGAATTCGATGGCGAAATCGCGGTCGGAAACGGTATCGATCGAGTTGCGCGTGGGTTCGCGGAAGCCGAGCGCCTTCGCCGTCATCTGCCGGTCGATCGGGAAGCCGGTGCCGGCAAGGGCGGCAGCGCCGATCGGGCATTCATCCATGTGCTCGATCGCATGGCGCACACGCGAGCGGTCGCGGCCGAACATTTCGACATAGGCCATGCAGTGATGGCCGAAGGTGACCGGTTGGGCGGTCTGCAGATGCGTGAAGCCGGGCATGACGGTTTCGGCATGTTCCTCGGCACGGTCGAGGAATGCGGCAATGAGGCCGGTCAGCGCCTGCTCGGTTTTCTGCAATTCCTCCTTGACCCAGAGACGGAAGTCGAGCGCCACCTGGTCGTTGCGCGACCGGGCCGTGTGCAGCCGGCCGGCAGCCGGGCCGATCAGGGTCGCAAGCCGCGCCTCGACATTCATATGGATGTCCTCGAGCCGGCGGGAAAATTCGAAGTTGCCGCTCTCGATCTCTGACAGGATCGTGTTTAGTCCGTGAACGATCTTGTCCTTATCCTCCTCCGAAATGATCCCCTGCTTGGCGAGCATGGTCGCATGCGCTATCGAGCCGCGGATATCCTGGGCAAAGAGCTTCTTGTCGAAACCGATCGAGGCATTTATCTCCTCCATGATAGCATCCGGGCCGGAAGCGAAGCGTCCGCCCCACATCTGATTTGAGGATTTGGTGTCCGTGGTGCCTTCAGCCATGAAGATGCCTATCCTGGAGAGCGAAATGACAACAAGAAGACCTCTTGGACTGCCATCCCTGAAATTGGTCGCGATCGCTGCGGTCGCCGGCATTATCGCCGGTGCGGCAGCGGTATACGTGAAGGAGGCGGGGTATGGCAATGGCAGCGGCGAAACTGCAGCCGCCAAGCAATGCGAGGCCGCCAAGGACAAGATCGCCGCCATCACGCCCTTCACCAAGGGAGAGGTCGCCGCCATGGTCGCGGCGAACCAGCCGCGCAAGCTGACTTCGGTCGTCTTCAACGGTCCGGAAGGCAAGGCGATGACGCTTGACAACTTCGCCGGCAAGACGGTGCTTCTCAATCTCTGGGCGACATGGTGCGTCCCCTGCCGCGAGGAGATGCCGGCGCTCAATGCGCTTCAGAGGGACATGGGCGGTGACCGGTTCGAAGTAGTCGCGGTCAATATCGACACCGGCGACGACGAGAAGCCGAAAGCCTTCCTGCAGGAAACCGGCGTCGACAAGCTCGGCTACTACCGCGACAACACCATCGGCGTCTTCAACAGCCTGAAGAAGGAAGGTCTCGCCTTCGGCCTGCCGGTGACGCTGCTTATAGACGACAAGGGATGCCTCGTCTCTGCCATGAACGGTCCCGCCGCCTGGGACAGCGACGATGCCAAGGGGCTGATCAAAGCGGCGATCGGGTCCTAGATGTGCCGGTTCGTTTCACGCATTCCGGACGAAAAGCCGCTTCGCACTTTTCCTGGAATTGCTTTAACGATCAGCGCGTCGGAACAGGGGTCTCGCCGCGATAGTCGTAGAAGCCGCGGCCGGCCTTGCGGCCGAGCCAGCCGGCTTCGACATATTTGACGAGCAGCGGGCAGGGCCGGTACTTCGAATCTGCCAGACCATCGTGCAGCACTTGCATGATGGAGAGGCAGGTATCGAGGCCGATGAAGTCGGCGAGCTGCAACGGTCCCATCGGATGGTTTGCGCCGAGCTTCATTGCCGTATCGATGGCATCGACCGTTCCGACACCTTCGTAGAGCGTGTAGATCGCCTCGTTGATCATCGGCAGCAGGATGCGGTTGACGATGAAGGCCGGGAAGTCCTCGGCGACAGTCACTGTCTTTTCCAGCGAGGCCACATATTCCTTGGCGGTGGCAAAGGTCTGCTCGTCGGTGGCAATTCCGCGCACCAATTCCACCAGCTTCATCACCGGCACCGGATTCATGAAGTGAATGCCCATGAAGTGTTCGGGCCGGTCCGTCGCGGAGGCAAGACGCGTAATCGAGAGTGAGGAGGTGTTTGTGGCAAGCAAGGCGTCCGGCTTCAGGACTGGACAGACCTGCGCATAGATCTTCCTCTTGACCGTCTCATCCTCCGTGGCAGCCTCGATGACGAGATCCATCGGTGCCAGGTCATTAATGTCGGGCGACCCGCTGATGAGGGAAAGGGCGGCCTTGCGTTGCTCGTCGGTCATCTTTCCGCTCGTTACCTGACGGGCAAGATTGCCATTGATGGTGGCGAGACCGGATTCAATACGATCCTGGGTAAGATCGTAGATGTGGACCTTGTAGCCGGCGGCCGCCGAAACATGGGCGATGCCGCAACCCATCTGGCCTGCGCCGATTATACCGATGTTCTTCAGCATCCCACTCATCGCCAACTCCCCCAGCGGAGCGCATTCCGCATACCGCTTTCAAATAAATTTGCCGGGCAAATAGATGCCCGGCAAAAGTGATAGACCGATAACAGATAATTTTCCAGTCATTCGCAATTGCGAAAAGAACCAGTCTGCTTACAACGCCTTTTCGAGTTCCGGCAGGACGTCAAAAAGATCTGCGACGAGTCCGTAATCGGCAATCTGGAAGATCGGTGCTTCCTCATCCTTGTTGATTGCAACGATAACCTTGGAATCCTTCATGCCGGCAAGGTGCTGGATCGCGCCGGAGATGCCGCAGGCAATATAGAGCTGCGGGGCGACGACCTTGCCGGTCTGGCCGACCTGCCAATCGTTCGGTGCATAGCCGGCATCGACGGCAGCGCGTGATGCCCCAACGGCGGCGCCGAGTTTGTCTGCGACCGGCAGAATGACTTCCTTGAATTTCTCGGCGGAGCCAAGTGCGCGACCACCGGAAATGATGATCCTGGCAGATGTCAGCTCCGGGCGATCCGACGTCGACAGCGCATCCCTGACGAACTTGGAAAGGCCCAAGTCGGATCCGGCGGCGATCGTCTCGATGGCGGCCGAACCGCCCTCGGGCGCGGCTGCGAAAGAGGCGGTGCGTACGGTAATGACCCTCTTGGCGTCGGTCGTTTGAACGGTCTGAATCGCATTGCCGGCGTAGATCGGTCGCTTGAAGGTGTCGGGTGAGACGACCTCGATGATTTCCGAGATCTGCGCGACGTCCAGAAGAGCCGCCACGCGCGGCATGACATTCTTGCCGACCGAGGTTGCGGCAGCCATGATCGTGTCGTAGCTGCCGGCGAGTGAGACGATCAGATCCGCCAGCGGTTCGGCCAGATTGTTGGCGAGCGTGTCGCCTTCGGCGAGCAGCACCTTCGATACGCCGGTAAGGGTGGCGGCGGCAGAGGCGGCGGTCTTGGCGTCCTTGCCTGCGACCAGCACATGCACATCGTCGCCAATCTTGGTGGCAGCGGTCAGCGCCTTGGCAGTCTGGTCGGAAAGGATTGCGTTGTCGTGATCAGCCAGAAGAAGAATGGCCATTGTTGAAATCTCCCTTTCCCGTTCCTTAGAGTACGCCGGCTTCGGTCTTGAGCTTCTCGACGAGCTCGGCGACCGACTTGACCTTGACACCCGCCTTGCGTCCGGAGGGCTCTTCGGTCTTCAAAACCTTGAGCCGGGGGGCGGTGGAGACACCGAAGTCTGCAGGCGTCTTCTTGTCGAGCGGCTTTTTCTTCGCCTTCATGATGTTCGGCAGCGACGCATAGCGCGGTTCGTTCAGACGCAGATCGGTGGTGACGACGGCGGGCAGTTTGATCTCGATCGTCTGCAGGCCGCCATCGACCTCGCGGGTGACGGTCGCGCTTCCCTCGGAAAGTTCGATTTTCGAGGCGAAGGTCGCCTGGGCCGAACCCATCAGGGCTGCCAGCATCTGGCCCGTCTGGTTCGAATCGTCGTCGATTGCCTGCTTGCCGACGATGACCAGACTTGGGCTTTCGGCGTCGACGACGCCCTTGAGGATCTTGGCGACGGCGAGCGGCTCGATAGCATCGTCGGTCTCCACGAGGATCGCGCGGTCGGCGCCCATGGCAAGTGCCGTCCGCAACGTCTCCTCGGCCTTGGCCGGGCCGATCGAAACGACGATGATTTCCTCTGCCTTGCCCGCTTCCTTGATCCGCAATGCCTCTTCCACCGAGATCTCGTCGAACGGGTTCATCGACATCTTCACATTCGCAAGCTCAACGCCCGAGCCGTCCGGCTTAACGCGGATCTTCACGTTGAAATCAACCACCCGCTTCACTGGCACGAGAATCTTCATAGGTTCCTTCCTTCAGCCATTATCCGCAAGAAAATGCGCTGTTCCGTGCAGCGCCGATTGTCGAATGGCGACATGGATACGTGTTTTTCCCCCAATTACAACGGCTCCATGACGCAGACAGGCAAATTGACCACGCAATTATCTTACGTTGACGTATACGTCAATAGTTGCCTGGACCGCGATCCCAGGGACCGTGCTGTTCCGTGGGGCGTGCGAAAGCGGCATCGTGTTCCACGGCGTGTGGAGTGACGATCTGTCGGTCGAAGAGCGGTACGCCCGGTCGGCGCAGGACCAGAACCAGCAGCCCGCCGGCCACGATTCCGCCGACATGCGCGCCCCAGGAGACATCCCCCTGTCGATCGAAGACCAGCATGAAGAACTGCTGCCCTATCCAGATCAGCAGTGGAATGAAGGCCGGAAGCGGCAGCGGGATACGGAAGAGTACCAGCACCCATACCCTGACGCGCGGATGCAGGAGGACATAGGCCGTCACGACGCCGGAGATCGCCCCCGAGGCGCCAACCAGCGGCGCTTGCGAGGCGGGACCGAGAAGGCCATGGAAGAGGGCGCCTGCAGCCGCGCAGAGGAGATAGAAGAGCAGAAAGCGCAGATGCCCCATCGCGTCCTCGACGTTATCGCCGAAGACCCAAAGGAACAGCATGTTGGTGGCGAGGTGGAGAAAGCTCGTATGCAGGAAAGCATAGGTGACATAGGTGGCCGTTTCCGGCACCACGGCGATTTCGGGTGCGAGTTCGGCGTAGTCGAAGGCGACCGCGGGAATGTAGCCGAAGCCCACGATCGCTGCCTCGGAGACATCGACGGGGCTCAGTTCCGTGAACAGCCAGACCGCGACGTTGAGCGCGATCAGCCCGATCGTGACATATTGCAGCCTTATGTGCCTCAGCGAATTCGTATCGTGTAGCGGTATGAACATGAAAACCTGTCCCCGGCGGTCCTACAGCGCCGTGCGTCTTATCAGACGCACAAAGGTCGCTGTAGCACTTTGAATTGCTGCATGTTTTTATCCTTAAATCGGTTCCGATTTAAGGAAACATGCAGTAGCCGGGGTGAGCTTATCTGTTTTTTCCCGGTACCCAAAGCACATCGGCCCGACCACGGTCATTGGCATGACGGGCAGCGACAAAGAGGAAATCGGAGAGGCGGTTGATGTATTTGAGCGCCGGGGCACTCACAGTCTCGCCTTCGCTGCGTGATAATGCCACCATCCAGCGTTCGGCCCTGCGTGCAATAGTCCTTGCCAGATGCAGGTGTGCGGCGGCGGGACGGCCGCCCGGCAGGATGAAGGAATTGAGGGGGCTGAGCTCCGCATTCAGCACGTCGATATTCCGCTCGATGCGTTCCACCTGCGTTTCGACGATGCGCAGCGGTTCATAGGCGGATGGCTCGTCCGTCTCCGGCGTCGAAAGATCGGCGCCCAGATCGAAGAGATCGTTCTGTATGCCGATCAGCATCTGGTCGAGCTCCGGCATCTCCGCCGTGTAGAGCCGCGCGACCCCGATCGCGGAATTGGTTTCGTCGACGGTGCCATAGGTTTCGACGCGCAGGTTATGCTTCAGCCGGCGCGGGCCGGAAACCAGGCCTGTGGTGCCGTCATCGCCTGTCCTGGTATAGATCTTATTCAGCTTGACCATCCCAGTGCCCCCTGACGAGCTTATGACGGCCGCCCGCCGCCCGTCAGCCAGAGGGTCAGCATGATAAGGATCACGGCGATCGCCTGCAGCAGTACGCGCAATTGCATGAGCTTGTTGGAAAGGTTCGCGTCCCCGCCCTTCATCATGTTGAATAGGCCGCGGATCAGCACAAGCGCAACGAGGCCGATGACGATGATCGCGAGAATATAGGTAAAAGTAGACATGGAATACGGGCCTCGATTCTAGGTCAGTCCAGCCAGCGCATGAAGCGATAGAGGAGGTCTGCCGGAAGCAGTCTCCTCAACATTATGCCCTGTTTTGCCGGAATTGTTACGGGGTAATGTGGTTTTGGCCTGGCCGAGTTCAAGGCGTGATCGAGCACCTTGTAGACGGCTTCCGGACCAAGCTTGTAGCGATTGACCGGACCTGTGCCCCTGAGCCGCGCCAGTTGCCGCTCATAGTCGGCGGCATGGGGCGAATTCTTCAGATCGATGTTCTTCTCGATCATGACAAGCGCATTGGCGTTGAAGCGCGAGGCGATCGGACCAGGTTCGATCAGGCTGACATGAATGCCTGAGCCCTGAAGTTCCATGCGCAGTGTGACGCTGAGGCCTTCGAGCGCGCATTTCGAGGCCGTATAGGCGCCGCGGAAGCGGTAGGGAACGAGGCCGAGGATGGAGGAGCATTGCACGATCCGGCCATGACCCTGCCGGCGCATCAGCGGGATCACGCGCCGTGTCAATTCGTGCCAGCCGAACAGGTTGGTCTCGAACTGGGCGCGCAGGGCATCTGTCGGAAGGTCCTCGACAGCACCCGGCTGGCCATAGCCGCCATTGTTGAAGAGGGCATCGATGCGATCCCCGGTCCGTTGAGACACCGTCTCGACGAGAGCGGAAATCGTCTCCGGCCGCGTATAGTCCATCGGCAGGGTTTCGATACCGTCGGCTTCGAGCGAAGCGAAATCTTCCGTTTTGCGGACCGTGGCGAAGACCCGCCAGCCAGCGGTTTTCAGAGCACGAGCGCAATGGGCGCCGATGCCGGATGAGCAACCGGTCACGACGATGATGCGCTGATCCGCCATGCAATGATTCCTGTACAAACCGGACTCATTTCCCATATTCGGTAGAATGTGACAATCGCCAACCCCTAAACGGTAAAGGTGGAATGCCGACGATCCTGCGCATCATCTACAAGGTGGGCTATGATGCCTTCTGGCACTTCACCGAGGACGACGGTTGGGCGATGGCAAGTCATGTTGCGCTCTCGATCCTGCTCGCCGTCTTTCCATTTCTGATCTTCGGCACGGCGCTTGCAAGCTTTCTCGGGGCGGACCAGTTTTCCTCCACGGCCATCCATCTCATTTTCGATACCTGGCCGGAAGCAATCGCCAAGCCATTGGCCGATCAGGTCCTTCAGGTTCTCACGATACCGCGGGGCGGGCTCCTGACGGTCTCTGTTCTGGCGGCTGCCTATTTCGCCTCCAATGGTGTCGAAGCATTGCGCATCTCGCTCAACCGCGCCTATCGCGTGACCGAAACGCGCCCCTGGTACATAACTCGCTTGGCGAGCCTTGGTTTTGTCCTGATCGCAGTACTGATCTTTGCGGCCATCAGCATCATGCTCGTTGCAGTCCCGCTGGCGCTTGACTATGCGCGCCAATGGGTGCCTTGGCTCGCAGATACGCTCGACATTATTTTCAGTTGGCGCGTCTATGGCACGATCTTTGTCCTGACCGTCGGGCTGCTGATCGTCCACCTCTGGCTTCCGGCCGGCCGACGCCGCATCTACGATGTCATTCCCGGCGTGTTTGTCACGCTGCTGCTGTGGCTCGCGGGTGCCTTGATCTTTGCCTATTATCTCGCGACTTTCGCAAATTATACGGCCACCTATGCCGGCCTCGCTTCGGTTATGATCGTTCTGGTCTTCCTTTACATGATCGGCGCAATCTTCATAATCGGCGCGGAGATCAATGCCGCATTGCTGAAGTTCAGGGTACGAGCGCTGCTGCTGCGCAACTTTGCGGCTGAAAACCTTCCGCCGGCCGGGCCCTCAGAGACCGACGAGGCGGCGAATATCCGCCGCTGACAGCCCCTTTTTCCGCAACTCCGCAAGGCCGGTATCACCAAGGCTCTTCGAGAGCTTGCGACCGTCCGGCCCATAGATCAGCCGATGATGATGGTAGACAGGCTGCGGCAGGCCGAGCAAAACCTGCAGCAGGCGATGGACCGACGTCGCATGGAAGAGGTCGAGCCCACGCACGATGTGGGTGACGCCCTGGAGCGCATCGTCGACAACGACGGAAAGGTGATAGCTGGACGGCGCATCGGAGCGGGAGAGGACGACATCGCCCCAGATGGAAGGATCGGCCGCGATCTGGCCGCGCCCGTTGTCGCCCGTTTCCGTCCAGTGTAGCCGCTCCGTCACTTCGTCCATCGCCTTTCGCATATCGAGACGCCAGGCGTGCTTGAGGCCGGCGGCAAGCATCGCCTGCCATTCTTCGACGTCGCGATCCCGGTCATCTGGCGGGTAGAGCGGTGAGCCGTCCGGATCGACGGGCCAGATCCCTCCTTGAGCCTCATATGCTTTGACCCGGGCCTTGACCTCGCCCCGGCTGAGAAAGGAGGGATAGACGAGCCCGCGTCGCACAAGAGCGTCCAGAGCCCTCCGATACTTGCCGAAGTGATCCGATTGCCGGCGCACCGGCTCCTCCCAGGAAAGGCCGAGCCAGCCGAGATCCTCATAGATGTCAGCTTCGAATTCGGGTGTACAGCGGGTTCGATCGATGTCTTCGATGCGCAGCAGGAAACGGCCGGAGGCCTGCCTCGCCATGTCGTAATTGAGGAAGGCCGAAAGCGCGTGTCCGAGATGCAGCGGCCCGTTCGGGCTCGGGGCAAAGCGGAAGACGGGTTTTTGACGAAAGGATGCAGTCATGCTTTTTTCTGCCACGGATTTGGTTATCGAACCATGAGGAGCATTGGAACCAGGATGCGGATCATTCGCAGCGACGAGGATATCGTCGAAGGGCTCGAAGCCCTTGTTCGTCTTGATCCGCGCCTGCGGCAGATCGTCTCGCAGGCCGGCCCCGTGCCGCTCAGGTTGCGCGAGCCGGGCTTCGAGGGACTTGCCCATATTATCGTTTCGCAGATGGTTTCGCGGGCGAGCGCCGAGGCGATCTGGCGCCGCTTGCATCCCGGCAACGGCATCTTGACAGCGCAAGCCTATGCAGCCTTCCCGGAAGAAGCTTGGCGGGATTTCGGATTGTCGCGCGCTAAGGCTGATACGCTGGCGCGCATTGCGGACGCCGTCATCTCCGGCCGGCTCGATCTCCTCTCCCTCTGCCTGAAACCAGCGGACCTGGCGCTTTCCGAACTTACGGCGATCAAAGGAATCGGTCCCTGGACCGCCGAAGTCTATCTCATGTTCTGCGGCGGTCACGCAGATGTGTTTCCCTCTGGCGACGTTGCCCTGCAGAATGCGGTGGCGTCGGCTTTCGCGCTCAGCGAGCGTCCGCAGGCCAGGGCATTGACCGAGATTGCCGGGATTTGGGCGCCTTGGCGTTCTGTCGCGGCCCGGCTCTTCTGGGCTTATTACGCCGTCAGGCTACGTCGCGACCTGCTGCCGATCGGCTGATGCGCTCTACTCTCCCGTTCGTCGCTACGCGCTGAATTTATTGGACTTCACAATCCTGTAACAACCGGCCTAATATACAAGATGTGGATGCCGAATCGATCAGGAGGGTTCCTTGACGATTGCTGTCTCACCCCAGGCCCTACCGGCGCTCGTCCTGAACGCTGACTATCGGCCCCTGAGCTATTATCCCTTGTCGCTCTGGTCCTGGCAGGACGCGATCAAGGCGGTCTTCCTCGACCGTGTGAACATCATCGCCGAGTATGAACATTCCGTATCGTCGCCGAGCTTCTCAATGCGGTTGCCGAGCGTCGTGTGTCTCAAGACTTACGTTCAGCCGTCCCGCAATCCGGCCTTCACCCGGTTCAACGTATTCCTGCGCGACAGGTTCGAATGTCAGTATTGCGGCGCGCACGACGATCTGACCTTCGACCACGTCATTCCGCGCGCCCATGGCGGCGAGACGACGTGGGAAAACGTCGTGGCCGCATGCTCGCCCTGCAATTTGAGGAAAGGCAGCAAGCTGCCGAAGCAGGCAGGCATGTTCCCTGCTCAGAAGCCCTATCAGCCGACCGTGCAGGATCTGCACAACAATGGCCGGCTCTTCCCGCCGAACTATCTGCACGACAGCTGGCTCGACTATCTCTACTGGGATACCGAACTGCAGCCCTGATAGGAATCAGGCTGCCTTGCGCAGGCCGACGAAGGCAATGGCCGCAAGGATGAGGCTGGCAATCACATTCCAACCCGCGAAGGAAAGGCCAAGCACGCGAAGTGCCGCATCGGTGCAGGATGGACCCTTGATGCTGTTCAACTCGCTAAGCAGATCGCCGGCGTTCTGCGTCATGCTGCTGGCCGTGGTCGAGCAGGTTGTGGGACCTGGCCAGAATTGCCATTCGACGCCGGAGTGATAGACACCCATGCCGGCGCCGACCAGCATCAGGATGCCGGCAATCGCCAGCAGCCCGCGCGTCATCCATGACGGCAGGCCGAAGGCGGCCGAAAGTGCTGCGAGAATGGCGATGGGGATGCCGTAATAGTAGGGCTGGCGCTGCAGGAGGCAAAGAGCACAGGGAATATAGCCGCCGATATATTGGAAGCCGAGGGCCGATCCGACCGTGACTGTCATGCCGACGGCGAGCAGGAGGGAGAAGCCGAAGCCGGGGCGGGCAAGCAGCGATGATTGGCTCATGGGTGGTCTCCGCAGGGCATGCTCAATGCGCGAGCATGCGATAGACAATATAGGCGATGATGGCGACGGCCGCGACTGCCGTGACGATCTGGCTCAAGCGCTTCTCGATGAAATGCCGGATAGGCTCGCCGTAGCTGCGCAACAGCCAGGCAAGGAGGAAGAAGCGTGCTCCGCGCGCGGCGATCGCCGAAACGACGAACATACCCAGATTGATCTTGGCGACACCGGAAAGAATTGTGACGACCTTGATCGGCGGCAGATGCGCGAGGCCCGAGGTCACCAGCAGCAGCATCATGGTCTCGTAGTTCATGTAGCTGCGCAGCCGGTCGAAATCGTCCATCTTGCCGTAGAATTCGAGGATCGGCCGGGCGATCGTCTCAAAGGCATAGTAGCCGAGCGCCCAACCGGCAATGCCGCCGAGCACCGAGGCGGTCGTTGCCACCAGCGCGTACCGCCAGGCACGCTCCGGCCTGGCAAGCGACATCGGCAGATAGAGAACGTCGGCTGGAACCAGAAAGACCGAGCTTTCGACGAAGGCGATCACTGCGAGCCAAATTTCAGCGAATTTGCGCCCGGCGAGCGACATGGTCCAATCATAGAGGCGTCGTAGCATGTATGTCCTTCCGTGCTGCGGCGCAAAATCAATAGGGGGATGGGTCTGCGCTGTAAATGCCCTGTCTGCTGCTTCCTCACATCCTGGGGCGAAAACTTTCCGTGATGGCAGCGGTAGCGGCGCGACTAATTGTCATCCGAAGAACTACGGGATTGCAATTTAATTGATGTCGCGCAACTTGATTTCGGGAGGGTCTCGTAGGTGTGTGAATGAAGTTCTATGTGATCGAGGGCGGCCTGAGTGAGGCCGCCAGCAAGAATGATGCAAATGGCGATGCTCTCAGTCCGAGCATGCATGACGTGAAGACGGAAGCGGCACGGCGTATCAAGGATAGTGGCTATGAGGAATGGCGCGTCAGGGAATTCGTGACCGGCGCGCCGATACCTTCGGCGTTGAAATATCTCCGTATGCAGATTGAATTCGCGGCCGAAGCCCTCACAAGGCTCAGCCCCATTCCGCATGACTTTCGCGCAGACGCCTACTGGCCGACGAAATAACCGTCGGACATTTGTGAACGAAGATCACGTTAGCCGGCATCGACGGCTTGATCCGGCTGCCGGCGCATGATGTTCATTTCGCTTCGTTCTTTCGCCATATTGGCCACGGTAAGACGCAATGTCGGGTGCCGTGACATGAAAATATTGAAGTCCCGACGCTCGAGCACGAGGAACCGGCAGAAGTCGACGGCCACGACATCCGCGGTGCGGCGTCCGCCGTTCAGCAGCGCCATTTCGCCAAAAAAGGCGCCTGGTTCGAGGCGGACTTCTCCGCGGTCGAGAAGGACCTCGACCGCGCCGGACGCGATGAAATACATGCTGTCGCCCCGATCGCCGCTCCTGATCACCCGGTCGCCGGGTTCTGCTTCTCTTGGCCGGAACAGCAGCAGCAGCTCTTCCTGCGAATCTTCGTCCACCTTTGCAAAAAGCGGGAAAGTCTCGACCAATTCCTGCATTTGCAGCTGCCGATGTCGTTCCTTTTCCTCACCGAGCAGGCGGATCTTTTCGAGTTCCTTGACCAGAGCGTCGTGCCTTCTCTTGCCATAGGCTTTGCCGATAGCGGGCCAGGTGGTGTTTACCTTCTTCCGGATGCCATCGATCGCCAAGAGAACAAAGGGGTTGAGTACGATCGACAGGATTGCCGAGGCAAGAATGAGATCCTGGCCTTCCTCCGGCAGCAGACCAAGCGAGACGCCGAGGCTGGCGAGGATGAATGAGAACTCGCCAATTTGCGCCAGGCCGCCTCCAACCATCAGGCCGGTGCCGATCGGATAGCGAAGCAGTACCACCAGGCAGAAGGCTATGATGGATTTGCCGAAGATGATCAGTGCAAGAGCACCGACCACAGCCAAGGGCTCTCGGATAATGATGGAAGGATCAAAAAGCATCCCCACGGAAACGAAAAAGAGCACGGAGAATGCATTCTGCAGCGGCAGAGAGTCGGCCGCAGCGCGATGGCTCAAATTAGACTCGCCCATGATGACGCCGGCAAAGAAAGCGCCCAGCGCAAAGGACACGCCGAAGATCTGGGCCGAACCGAAGGCGATGCCGACTGCGATTGCAAGTACGGAGAGGGTGAAAAGCTCGCGCGAGCCCGTGCGTGCGACCAGGATGAGGAGCCAGGGGACGACCTTGGGGCCAAGAAAGACTGCCATTGCCGCGAAAGCGGTCACCTTAAGCAAGGTGAATATGATCGTTATCGATATCGGCTGGGTGGCCATGCTCCCTACAGCGTCAGCATTGCCACCGAGAAGCCCGGCGAATGCCGGCAGGAGAACGAGTGCCAGAACCATCGCCAGGTCTTCGACGATGAGCCAGCCGATGGCAATGCGACCGCTTGCGGCGTTTACGAGATTATGTTCCTCGAGCGCCTTGAGCAAAACGACGGTGCTGGCGACCGAAAGGCTAAGGCCGAAAACGATGCCTGCCCCGAGGCTCCATCCCCAAAGGGAGGAGAGGCCGATCCCAAGCAATGTGGCAAGAATGATCTGGATGATGGCACCGGGAATGGCGATGCCACGCACGGCCAGCAGATCGGCCGCGGAAAAATGCAGGCCGACGCCGAACATCAGCAGGATGACGCCCATTTCGGCAAGTTGGCTGGCAAGGTCGGAGTCCGCGATGAGGCCGGGTGTAAACGGTCCGAGCAAGACACCTGCAATCAAATAGCCGACCAAAGGCGGCATACGGAGGCGATCGGCAACGTAGCCGAAAATGGCGGCAAAGACGAAACTCACTGCAACCGTTGCTATTAACGCTACCTGTTGATGCACATCCGCCCTTCCTGTGCCTGTTGTTCCGGCCCGTCTTTCGCCGGATGCTGATCAATCCGCCGGGATTATCGCGAAAAAATCCGCTCTTGCCTTCCGCAATTTGGCCGACATGGCCAAAAATAAAATAATGATTTGAAAATAATGATTTGGAAGATGGTGCCCCATGCCGGAGTCGAACCAGCACTTCTTTCGAAACTCGATTTTGAGTCGAGCGCGTCTACCAATTCCGCCAATGGGGCAACGGATAACCGACGAGCGGGGTGTCTAACACGCGATCGCCCGCACACGCAAGGCGGCGGGCGAAGTTATCGGGCTGTTTTCTCGCGTCCTATCGCTGAGGCGGCGGTTCAATGGGCCGCTGCCGGAGTCGGTGCCGTCACGCCGGACTTTTTCAATGTTACGGCAAGCAGCGACGCCAGCAGGCAGAAGGCGCCCGCGATGAAGAAGGCGGGCAGATAACTCGAGAGCTCCGTCCGCGACAGGCCGGCGCCATAGGCGGCGGTGGCGGCGCCGAGCTGGTGGCCGGCGAAGACCCAGCCGAAGACGAGGCCCGCCTTTTCACGGCCAAAACGATCGGCGGCGATCTTGACGGTCGGCGGCACCGTGGCGATCCAGTCGAGGCCGTAGAAGATGGCAAAGATCGACAGACCGTAGAAGCTGAAGTCGCTGAAGGGCAGGTAGAGGAGCGAAAGACCGCGAAGGCCGTAGTACCAGAAGAGCAGCCAGCGATTGTCGAAGCGATCGGAAAGC
This sequence comes from Sinorhizobium sp. CB7, assembly GCF_041357635.1. Lineage (NCBI taxonomy): Bacteria > Pseudomonadati > Pseudomonadota > Alphaproteobacteria > Hyphomicrobiales > Rhizobiaceae > Sinorhizobium > Sinorhizobium sp. CB7. The sequence continues at coordinate 35,358 of NZ_JAULLL010000022.1, read as the reverse complement.
CAGCCGGAGCCGATCGTGCCGAAAAAGTCGAAGATGCCCATCATAGCCAGAACGCTTGCCGCTGCAACGGGCACGATGCCGAAATCGCCGCAAAGGGTGACGAAGTGGGTCTGGATCAAGCCGTTTGTGCTGAGGCCGCAGATGAAGAAGGTCGCAAAGAGGATCCAGAATGTCGAGGTTCCTGCCACGTCCCTCAATGTGTTGATCGGCGTCATCAGCAGCGAAACGAGACCTGCGCCCGTTGCCGGCGGCGGCGTGACGTCGACCTCGCCGTAGGATGGGAGATTGAGGTCGGACGGCCGGTCCCGCATGACGGCAAGCACGACAAAGGCTGCGACAAGGATCATGCCGCAGACGAAGAGGACGTTCGCACGCCAGCCGAAGCGCTCCGTCAGTTCGGCCATCAGCGGCAGGAAAACGAGCTGGCCGGTGGCGGAACTTGCCGACAGCATACCGACCACAAGGCCGCGGCGCTTGGTGAACCAGCGAGTCGATACCGTTGCGGCAAGCACCATGGCGGTCAGGCCGGTGCCGAAGCCGACAACGATCCCCCAGAGGAGCAGCAACTGCCAAAGCTCAGTCATGAACAATGAACCGACAAAGCCCACGCCAATGATGATCAGAGCAAAGACGATGACCGGCCGCAGGCCGAAACGGTTCATAAAGGCTGCCGCAAAGGGGCCCATCAGACCGAAAAGGATGAGACGGATCGCGAGCGCCGACGAAATCGAGGAGGTGCTCCAGCCGAATTCGTCCTGTAATGGCTTGATGAGCACGCCCGGCGCGCCCATCGCACCGGCTGTGACCAGCATGGTGAGGAACGTGGCGCCGACAACGACCCATCCGTAGTGGATGTTCCGCCGGGCAAGAGTCGATGCGAGAACTGTCGAGACCATAGGCTTTTTCCAGGGGATAATATCAGAGGACCGGCCGGGCCGGGGAATCGAGGAGATCGAACTTGCTACCAAACATATACAAGTCGGGCATATAGCGGCTTATGCGATTTCAGCACCGGATCGACAGCCGTGAGGTTGTCGCAGGGCGGAGACGATCCTGAATGTCCGTTGCGCATGGCGTTTCTCCGTTTTGCCGATCGGGATTTAGATGATGAGTATCATTATTGTTGCGTATTGATGATGGCTGTCATATAAATTGTCAAGCGTCAACCGGAGACCGCAATGAGAGTAAGCCGCGAAAAATTTGCCGAGAACCGGGAAAAGATCCTGGAGGCGGCGGGGGTTCTGTTCCGCGAGAACGGTTTCAACGGCATTGGTGTCGCCGACATCATGCAGGCGGCAGGGCTTACCCATGGCGGCTTCTATGGTCATTTCACATCGAAGGAGGATCTGGCGCTCGAAGTCAGCCGCGGTCTCATCGACAAGGTGGAGACGCGCTGGAAGAAGATCATTGCCGATGCGCCGGAGCGCCCGCTGGAGGCCCTCCTCGATCATTATCTGTCGCCACGCAGTCTCCATGATCCCGGCACGGGCTGCGTCTTCGCATCGCTCGTGCAGGAAGTGAGCCGCGACGACGGCCCTGTCCGTGCGACCTTCTCCGAAGGGCTAGCCTCCCTGGTCAATCTTCTCGAAGGGATCGTTACTGGCGAAACGCCACAGGACCGGCGCCGCAATGCATTTTCAACGCTGGCGGCGATGATGGGTGCGGTTATCATGGCACGGGTTGCCGGAAGCGAGGAGATGGCGGATGCCTTTCTAGCCTCGATGCGGCAGACGCTCGCATCCGCCAATGGTTCGTGAGCCCTACTCGACTCGTTCGATGCTGATTGCCGTTGCTTCACCACCGCCGATGCAGAGGGCCGCAACGCCTTTTTTCAGCCCCTGATGCTGAAGTGCATGCAAAAGCGTGACGATCAGGCGGGCTCCGGTTGCGCCGATCGGATGTCCGAGAGCGCAGGCGCCGCCATTGATGTTCAGCCGATCGCGATCGATGCCGAGATCGCGGGCGGCGGCCATAGCCACCACGGCAAAAGCCTCGTTGATCTCGAAGAGGTCGACGTCGCCGACCGTCCATCCCGTCTTCTCCAGAACCTTGCGGATCGCCGGGATCGGCGCTGTCGTATACCATTCCGGCGCCTGTGAATGCGTAGCATGGGCCCTGATCTCGGCAAGGATGGGCAGGCCCTCGCGTTCGGCAACCGAGCGCCGCGTCAGCACGAGCGCTGCGGCGCCATCAGCATTGGCGGAAGCGCTTGCAGCCGTAATGGTCCCGTCGGGGCGGAAGGCGGGCTTCAGCGTCGGGATCTTCTCCGGCGAGACCTTGAGCGGATGTTCGTCATCCTCGATCAGCGTTTCACCGCCCTTGCCGACCACCGGCACTGGGGTGATCTCGGCCGCAAAATGCCTCCTATCAATCGCACGCCGCGCTCTCGTCAGGGTTTCAACCGCATAGGCATCCTGATCGTCACGGTTGAATTGATAGGCTTGCGCCGCCGCCTCGCCGAAGTCGCCCATCGAGCGACCTTTTTCATAGGCGTCTTCGAGGCCGTCGAGCATCATGTGATCGTAAATCCGGTCATGGCCTACGCGATAGCCGCCGCGCGCCTTGGCGAGCAGGTAGGGCGCATTGGACATGGACTCCATGCCGCCAGAGACGGCAATCTCGGCCGATCCCGCAAGAATCAGGTCGTGGGCGAGCATCGTCGCCTTCATGCCGGAACCGCACACCTTGTTGACTGTCGTCGCTCCAACCGCGTCAGGAAGGCCAGCGCCGCGCGCTGCCTGACGTGCTGGCGCCTGTCCCTGTCCTGCCGGCAGCACGCAGCCGAAAAGTACCTCGTCCACGCGCTCCGGCGCAAGATTTGCGCGCTGAAGCGCGGAGCGGATGACCTGCGATCCGAGCTCCGGCGCGGCTATCGCGGAAAGCGCGCCCTGAAATCGCCCGAGCGGCGTGCGGGTAGCGGAGACGATGACGACGGAATCATGGACGGTCATGGCAGCATTCCTCGTTCCGATTTAAATGACGAACATCATGATAGTAATATTACATGATATTCGTCATGAAAAGAAGGCGTGGGAGCGACCGTTTCGGAACATCCAGGGCAAGGTTGGAATGCTCTCCACCGTTTCAGGCGTAACGCTTTGCACCCGTTTTGACATCGCTCGACAACCTGCGCACCGGACCTTGCCCGCAAGGCCGCGCGTCCGAGCAGGATGAAGGCAAGCCTGAAATAAGGACCGTCGGAGCGATCGGAAAAATCTCGCCTCCGGCCAATCGCGGGAGAAGTCGACATGGAGCAGCTCGATGGAAAGATAGCCCTCGTCACCGCCGCCGCAAGCGGACCGGGACGTGGCCATGCGATCCGACTGGCGGAAGCGGGAGCCGCCATCATCGCGATCGACATTTGCACGCAGATGGAAGAGGTCGACTATGGCATGGCCTCGGCTGCCGACCTGGCAGAGACGGAGAGGCTTGTGCGAGCAATGGGAGCGCGTATTGCGACCGCCCGGGTCGACATACGCGATTTTCGGGCGCTATCCGACGCGGTCAACGCCTCGGTCACGGCATTGGGCGGACTGGATATCGTAGTTGCTAATGCCGGCATGCTTGCCATCGACCGATCGGAAAAGCTCACACAGCAGGAATGGGACCTGATATTCGACGTCAATCTCTCGGGTACCTGGAAAACAATCCGCGCCGGTTTGCCACATCTGATCGCCCGTGGCGGCGGTTCGGTGGTCGCGGTCACATCCGGAGCAAGCACTCTCGGGCTTCCGATGCTGGACCCCTATGTCGCCTCGAGGCATGGGGTCGTCGGCATCGTTTCCGCGCTTTCAATCGAACTGGCCCAGAAGAACATCCGCGTGAATGCGATCTGCCCGACAGATATCGCCGACGCAGGCATGCAACAGGAGAGGGTAGGCGGGAAGCGGCAATCGGCGGCCTTCTACAACGCGTCCAAGGCCAAGCTCGCCGATGAGGTGGATATCAGTGACGCAATTCTCTATCTTGCGTCAGATAAGGCCCGCTTCGTCACAGGTCTTACCTTGCCGGTCGAAGCCGGCCTGATCGCCTCGTGACGGACCCCGACGATCTTCACGCCTCGCTGCGGAAAGCCCTCAGTCCGTTCACTTCGACGATCTCGGTCAAGGAACCATCCCGAGCGATACGCAGGAGTTCGCTTCTGAGTGCCTCCTCGAATTCTGCCGTTCGCTCGCCGAGCGCCTGAGGGGACGTGACCGATGAGGATAGGGCGCGGCCGATGACGTCCTCGATCGTCAGCATGCGCTCGCGCAAAATGCCGATGCGCTCCAGCTTTCTGAAGGGCGAGCGCAACAATATGGCCTCGTGCGGGAGCCAGTTCGGTCCGCGGCGCAGCATTTGCTCGGAATGGCGCTCCGGCGAAAAGGTTTCCGTCAGTTGATGGAGGACCGTTCGCCAATTTGGGGACGACGCGATATGGCGGTCGTGGAAGAGCACCACGGCGCCACCTGGCTCGATCAGCGTATCGAGGACCTCAAGCGTTGCGGAACGGTCCATCCAGTGAAAGGAGCGGCCCATGACCGTCAGATGTAATTTTCCGAGGTCGGGGCCGAGATCGTAGGATGAGCCCTGTCGAAGCCTTATGGCGACGCCGGCTTCCTCTGCGTCTTGCGCAGCGGCAGCGATCATTTCCGGCTCGGGATCCATCCCGGTAACGTCGGCGCCGGAGAGACGGGCGAAGGCAATGCCCAACGGGCCGGGACCGCAACCGAGATCGAGCAGCCGCCCGCCCGGCTTGAGCCCTGTCCACTCGGTGATCCGCACGATGAGCTCATCGGGATAAGGTACGCGATAACGCGTATAGTAGGCGGCGGTGGAGCGGAAGCGGTTCGGTTCGAAAGGAACGATGGTCATCGGCGGGAATCCTTGCGGTGGGTGGACCGCGGCTTTGTTAGGACTGAAGTATGACCGGCGCGTGATGATCTCTGCCGCATGTCAGCGGAGGATCTGAATTTCGAGAGCATCAGGCGACATGGTCTGCCGCCTGATGCACTTCTCTTGCTATTTGAACCCCGCAACCCGCCGGGCAACATAGGGCGTCTCGAGAGTCGCCACTTCTTCCGCGGTCAGCTTGAGCGATAACGCCGAGACGGCGTCCGTCAGATGATGTGGTTTGGAGGCGCCGATGATCGGGGCGGTCACCGCACTTTTCTGCAGGAGCCAGGCGGTCGCGACCTGCGCCCGCGGCACGTTGCGCGCCTTTGCAAGGGTGCCGACCGCGTCGATGATCTGATGGTCGGATTCGATGGCCTGGGTGTAAAGCGTCTTGCCGAATTCGTCGGTCTGCGTGCGCTCGGTGCTTTCATCCCAATCGCGGGCCAGCCGGCCACGGGCGAGCGGGCTCCACGGAATAACCGCGATCTTCTGATCCTCGCAGAAGGGCAGCATCTCCCGTTCCTCTTCGCGGTAAAGCAGGTTCAGGTGGTTCTGCATGCTGACGAATTGCGTCCAGCCATTGAGCCGCGAGAGATAGATCGCCTTGGCGAATTGCCAGGCATACATGGACGAGGCGCCGATATAGCGAGCCTTGCCGGCCTTGACGATGTCGTGGAGGGCTTCGAGCGTCTCCTCTATCGGCGTTGAATGGTCGAAGCGATGGATCTGGTAGAGATCGACATAATCGGTGCCGAGGCGGCGCAGGCTGTTGTCGATCTCGTCGAAGATCGCCTTGCGCGAAAGGCCGGCGCCATTCGGGCCGGGGCGCATGCGGTTGAACACCTTGGTTGCCAGCACGACGTCCTCGCGCCGCGCAAAGTCCTTGATCGCCCGACCGACGATCTCTTCGGAATTTCCGTTCGAATAGGTGTTTGCGGTGTCGAGGAAATTGATGCCGAGTTCAATCGCCTGTTTGATGAGGGGCCGGCTCGCCTCCTCGTTCAGCGTCCAGCTATGGTTGCCGCGATCGGATGCGCCAAAGGTCATGCAGCCGAGGCAGATCCGAGATACTTCAAGGCCTGTCGCGCCAAGCTTTACGTATTCCATCGAAGTTCTCCATGATGAATGTGAGGCGTGAGAATTTGAAGATTGACATGGTGTCTTCGCAGGCGGAAATAGGGCGAAGTTTCCCTTTGTCCTTCGTAACCTAACGAAGAATGGGGCTGATGATGAGCTCAATATTGCGTGATTGGCTTTGAAGCGATGCTGAAAACTGCACTCGCTCCGGCACAAGTTTTCAGTCACGCACTGCAACTTGCCGATGGGCGGGTGAAGGTATTAGGTGATGTGGCTTTGATCGGATCCCACGAATGAAACTGCCCTTCCGCGACACCTATGAAGCGCTCTATCGCGATTTTTCCTGGGAAATTCCGTCACATTTCAATATCGGTCGTGCCGTCAGCGACGAATGGGCGGAAAAAGCGCCGCACCGCATTTGCCTCGAGCATTTCGATGCCGGCGGCAATCATCTTTCCATGACTTACAGCGAGCTTGCGCAACGTTCGGCGGCGATGGCGAATGCGCTTGCGGCACTCGGGATCGCGGTCGGTGATCGGGTGGCGTTGCTATTGCCACAATCCTTCGAGACCGTGATTTCGCATGTCGCGATCTACAAGATGGGTGCCATCGCCCTGCCGCTCGCCCTGCTTTTCGGCGTTGAGGCTCTTGAATACAGGCTGAGGCTCTCGGGGGCGAGCGCCATTATCACCAACGGCTTCGGTCTGGAACGTATCCGCGAGATCCGCGACCGGCTACCCGAACTCATCCATGTCATCAGCATCGACGGCGAGTACGATGATGTCCTAGGCTTCAAGACGCTCACCGAAGGCCATCCGACAATCTTCGCCATTGCCGATACGGGGCCCGACGATCCGGCTTTGATGATCTTCACCTCCGGCACGACAGGCCCGCCGAAAGGCGCGCTGCATGGCCATCGCGTTCTGCCGGGACATATTCCGGGCATGCAGTTTGCCCACGAGTCCTTTCCGCAGACCGGAGACAAGCTCTGGACACCTTCCGACTGGGCCTGGGCGGGCGGGCTCTTGAATGCGCTTCTGCCGAGTCTTTTCCTCGGCGTGCCGGTCATTTCCTCGCCGGCGCAGAAATTCGATGCGCATACGGCGTTCCGCATCATGGCGGAGATGAAAGTCCGCAATGCATTCATTCCGCCGACAGCGCTGCGGCTTCTGAAATCGGTGGAACGGCCCCGTGAGAAATATGATCTCAGGCTCCGGACCATCGGTTCCGCTGGCGAAGCGCTCGGTCGTGAAACCTACGAATGGGCTCGCGCTGTGCTCGGCATCACGGTCAACGAATTCTACGGCCAGACCGAATGCAACTTCGTTCTCTCCTCAAGTGCGGCCTTTGGCGTAAGCAGGGCAGGCGCAATCGGACGCGCAGTTCCGGGGCATCGGGTCGCAATCGTCGATGCAAGCGGCGCTGAATTGCCGCCCGGCACGACCGGGCAGATCGCCATTCGTCGTCCCGATCCGGTGATGTTTCTCGGCTATTGGCAAAATCCGGAGGCGACCGAGGCGAAATTTGCGGGTGATTGGCTGCTGACCGGCGATCTCGGCCGGCAGGACGAGGAAGGTTTCGTTACCTTCAAAGGGCGTGACGACGACGTCATCACCTCATCCGGCTATCGTATCGGCCCGAGCGAAATCGAAGACTGTCTTGCCGGCCACCCGGCGGTGCAGCTAGCGGCCATCGTCGGCAAGCCGGATCGGCTCCGCACCGAGATCGTAAAGGCCTATGTCGTTTTGACGCCGGGCCATCAGGCGAGCGACGAACTTGCCGCCGAGATTCGCGACTGGGTCAAGATGCGGCTTTCCATGCACGAATATCCGCGGGAGGTCGAATTCGTGGATGCATTGCCGCTGACGACGAGCGGAAAGATCATACGCCGCCTGCTGCGCGAGAAAGCCGTTGCGGAGGTCTCTGACTAAAGCCTGTCACATGAAAGAGATTCACGCGACAGGCTATAGTCTGTTGTTTCCATGCATGTCGTTGCCGCAAAAACCGCTGCAGACTTTGCGCGACATGCATTAACCGCCTCGACCGGTCAGCGACAATATCCTGTTGCGCAGCAGCTTCGCCATGTTGCGCGTGCTGCGGTACATATGAAGTTGGTTCGCCACCTGACGAACATCGCGGTCGCTGTTCTGTGCAAGACCGATCACCAGCGTTCCCATCTCCTCGCGTTCCCGCCAGAATCTGCTCATGATCGGGTGATCAGGTACCGCACAGGAATCGGAACGAACGATATTGGCATCTTCCAGATGCCATTCCGTCAGTCGACCCATCAGGAGCTTGCCTGGCGAGAAGCGGGCATAGTCCTCGTTATAGGCCGTTTTCCAGGTATAGGCCTCGCCGCCCATCATCAGGACGACCAGAGAGGCGATCGCCTTGCCGTCGACATCGATCGTGTGAATACGGACGGCATCGATCTCGGAGAGATTGGCAATGGCTTCGCGCACGAAAGGCGAATGATAGCGGTCGAAGATCAGGGCGCTGCGGTTCTTGCCCTTCCACCCCTTGGCTTCCATCGTCAGGAATTCTTCGAGACGTTGACGGATTTCCCTTGGCTGGCGGGCAACGTTGTAACTGACCTCGCCCTTTTCTTCGAGGAGCCGCCACTGCCGGCGCATCTCCCGCATATGGGAGGAGGAGATCGCGTTTTGCAGATACGCGTCCGCCTCCTGTGAGCTCTGCAGCATCGGACGCTGGTAGGTGTTCGTCACGGTCACCGGCTGGTTGCGGCTGATGGCAACGGCCTTTGCCATCTGCGCGAAGAGTCCGTTCAGCCGTAGATCCGGAAGGACCAGCGTGGCGGGCAGGTTCATCTGGCGCGAAGCGAATGCCTCGAAGAGATTGTCGAGCGTTTCGGCCGCGTCCTCGCTGTCGATCAGCGGCGTGCCGAGGGGGCTGAAATCGTTCGACCAGCCACGCATGATGGACGGGCCAACGGAAAAGCCCGGCTTGTCGATGGAAAAGGGCATGAGGAAGCGCATGCGGCTACGCTTGCCGTTGTCGTCGCGCATCAGGGCCAGCTTCACCTGCCGGTCGTCCAGGCGCGGCATGGCGGGTGCCAGGAACCGTCCGGTGAAAAATACATTCGGCTCCATCGCCCGGTTTGAAAGAAAATCCAGCTCCTCCTGCAGATCGTAGCCGAGCCTGCCGGGATAGAGGCAAAGTTCGCGGCCCGGCCGGCCCACCTCTATGCGGGCTTCTGCCTGCGGCGCTTCGAAATGCAGCGAGGCGAGTTCGTGGACCATGCGATTGGCCGAACTGTCCGTGCTCTCTGTTATGGGGGGACGCACCATGTCTCTGCGGGCCTTCATGTTGACGGTCGGGCTGGCGTGCGGGCCAGAGCAAAAAGCGTAAAGCCGAGAATCCGGCGGACGGCGACATGCAGAAGTACCGCCTCGACCGCCATGGCGGTCGCGGTGGCAATCGCCGCACCTTCGATGCCGAAATAGGGGATGAGCGTGATGTTGAGCGCGACATTGGCTGTCAGCGCGCCAGCATAGAGAAGGACGCAGACATTCTGCTTGCCAGCCATCATCAGAAGGGTTTCGGCCGGGCCGACCAGGGCCTTGGCGAGGATGCCGGCGAGCAGGATCGCCATCAGCACGTAGCCTGCCGTAAAGGCGGCGCCGAAGAGCGACAGCAGAAGTTCGCCAGCCGCAAGCACCGCAAGTCCGACGGCGAGGGCCGGCCAGAAGGTCCAGCGTGCGGCATCGAGCGCGGAGGCGGCGAGCTTTGCCCTGTCATTCTCGGCAATAATGCCGGAAAACCGCGGGCCGGAAGCCGCCTTGACGGAAAAATTGACGAAATGCACGAGCGCCATCGTCTTGGCGGCGGCGAAATAGATCGCGACGTGCTGGGGATCGAGGAAGATACCGACCACAACGACGTCGGAATTTGTGAGCAGGAAGCTGACGCCTTCAATCAGGAAAATCGGGAAGGCGACGCCGAGCCAGCCGAGGAAGTCTGTCTTCTGGGCGCCGGTCGAATAGTGACGGCGTAACCTGAAGGTGACGGCAATATGTTGTCCGAGGGCGGTCGTCAGTGTGGCGGCAAGGGCAGCCTGCATGGCGGTCGTCGCCGTATGCGGCGCACCCAGGAGGATGGCGGCGAGCATATAGAGAATGATCAGGATCGGCCGGACGATGTAGACGGGACTCAGCGCCATGATCGGCCAGTGATTGGCGCGCGAGGTGCCTTCGAGGATATCGCCGAGTGCGATCATCGGCAGGGCGAGCAGGCCGAGGAAGATCGGAACGAGATAGTAGCTGTCGATCAGATGACCGAAGAAATGCAGCCCGACCATGCCGACGACAAGGACGCTGCTGCCGGAAAGAAGCGCGAAGATGCGCGCCGTGCCGGTTAGACCCCGGATCTCCTCGAAAGCGCCGGAGGCTCGATATTGCGGCAGGAAGCGAATGATCGCCGTATGGAAGCCGAGGCAGGACAAATCGCCGAAGAGGACGATCAGGACCCAGACGAAGACGAAGATGCCGTATTCGAAATCGCCCATGATGCGGGCGAGAACGATCTGGGAGAGGAACGCGAGGGCAGCGCTGAATATGCGAATGGCGAAAACAACAAGCGCCATGCGCTGTGAGGCCGCCTTGTCGCTGCGTTCGGTGAGAACGGCAGCAATCTTTTTGAGCGCCGGCGCGACAATTGTCCGCAGACCACGCGGAAACATCCTTCCCGCTGTTTCAATGACCGCCATGATGAACACGCAAAACTCAGATATCGAGGGCAATCCTGGATACGCACCCTGCCAGATCACCGTTAAGAAACTGTTGGGACGGACGACAAAGGCCTGACCGCAGTCGACACGGTCGTACCGACACCATCGGCGCATAACGCGATCGCAGACATCAAAATGCCGCCCGTGGGCGGCATTGAAATCGTTATCTTTTGTCTTTACGCAATTCCCAACGGGAAACTGCTTCGCACTTTTCCTGAAATTGCTCAGGGAGTGCGATCAGGCCTGCTCGAAGGCGCCGTGGCAGTGCTTGTATTTCTTGCCGGAACCGCAGGGGCAGGTCTCGTTGCGCCCTACCTTGCCCCAGGTCGAAGGATCCTGGGGATTTCGGTCTTCCGCAGGAACCAAATTCAAGGCGGCGGTTTGAAGTGTCGCGTATTCGTCCTCGCCGGTGGTCGGGTCGATGTGGTGAGCCTGCATGACCTGTTCGGCCGGCGGCTGCTCGCGAACGAGTTCGACCCGCATGAGCTGCGCCGTCACCGCCTGACGGAGATTGTTGAGCAGCGACTGGAAAAGCTCGAAGGCTTCAGACTTGTATTCCTGCAGCGGGTCGCGCTGCGCATAGCCGCGGAAGCCGATGACCGAGCGCAGGTGTTCGAGATTGACGATATGCTCGCGCCAGAGATGGTCGAGCGTCTGCAACACGATCGACCGCTCGATGTACCGCATGATGTCGCCGCCGAAACGCTCGGCCTTCTCGTTGGCGGCCGCGTCGGCTGCCTCGATCAAGCGGGCACGGATATCGTCTTCGGCGATTCCCTCTTCCTTTACCCAGTCTTCGACCGGCATATCGAGGTTGAAGGTCGCCTCAACGTTCTGTTTCAGGCCGGCAGCATCCCACTGTTCGGCGTAGGCACGCTCGGGAATGTGCTTGGCGACCAGATCCTCGATGACCTCATGGCGCATGTCGGCGACGGTCTCGGAAATGTTTTCCGCATCCATCAGTTCGAGGCGCTGCTCGAAGACGACCTTGCGCTGATCGTTGAGAACGTCGTCATACTTCAGGAGGTTCTTGCGGATATCGAAGTTGCGGGCCTCGACCTTCTTCTGCGCGCGTTCCAACGCCTTGTTGATCCAGGGATGGACGATCGCCTCGCCTTCCTTCAGGCCCAGCTTCTGCAGCATGCCGTCCATGCGGTCGGAGCCGAAGATGCGCATCAGGTCGTCCTGCAGCGACAGGTAAAACTTCGAGCGGCCGGGGTCGCCCTGACGGCCGGAACGGCCGCGCAGCTGATTGTCGATACGGCGGCTTTCGTGGCGTTCCGTCGCGATGACGTAAAGACCGCCCGCGGCAAGCGCCTGTTCCTTCAGCTGCTTGATCTCCTCGGCGATTGCCTCGGCCTTGGCGTCGCGTTCGGGACCATGCTCGATCTCGGCGAGATCACGCTCTATGCGCATGTCGAGATTGCCGCCGAGCTGAATGTCGGTACCACGACCGGCCATGTTGGTTGCGATCGTCACAGCGCCCGGCACGCCCGCCTGGGCGACGATATAAGCTTCCTGCTCGTGATAGCGTGCGTTCAGAACCTGGAATTTCGAGAAGCCCTGCTTGCGCATGCGGTCAGCGAGATATTCGGATTTTTCGATCGAGGTCGTACCGACCAGAACCGGCTGACCGCGCTTGTGGGCGTCCAGGATCTCGGCGATGATCGCCTTGTACTTCTCGTCGACCGTGCGATAGACCTCGTCGTCCTCGTCGATGCGCTTGATCGGCAGGTTGGTCGGAACCTCCACCACGTCGAGACGATAGATGTTGCCGAACTCTTCCGCTTCCGTCGACGCCGTGCCGGTCATGCCGGCAAGCTTGTCATACATGCGGAAATAGTTCTGGAAGGTGATCTGCGCCAGCGTCTGGTTTTCAGGCTGGATCTGGACCTTTTCCTTGGCTTCCAATGCCTGATGCTGGCCATCGGAGTAGCGTCGGCCCGGCATCATGCGGCCGGTGAATTCGTCGATGATGACCACTTCGCCGTTGCGGACGATGTAGTCCTTGTCGCGCTGGAACAGCTTGTGGGCCTTCAGCGCATTGTTGACATGATGGACGATGGCGACGTTCTCGATGTCGTAAAGGCCGTCACCCTTCAGGAGACCGGCCTGACTCAGCATGTTTTCGAGCTTTTCGGTGCCGTCCTCCGAGAAGTTGGCGGAGCGCTGCTTTTCGTCGATCTCATAATCGCCTTCCGACAGAAGCGGAATGAAGGCGTCGATCGTGTTGTAGAGCTCGGAGCGGTCGTCCAGCGGACCGGAGATGATGAGCGGCGTGCGCGCCTCGTCGACCAGAATCGAGTCCACTTCGTCGACAATCGCGAAGCTATGGCCGCGCTGCACCATCTGAACGCGCTCATACTTCATATTGTCGCGCAGATAGTCGAAGCCGAGCTCATTGTTGGTGGCATAGGTGATGTCACAGTTATAGGCGTCGCGACGCTCTTCGTCGCTAAGGCCGTGCACGATGACGCCCGTCGTCATTCCGAGGAATCCGTAGACCCGGCCCATATTGGCAGCGTCGCGCCGTGCGAGGTAATCGTTGACGGTCACGACGTGGACGCCCTTGCCCGCAAGCGCATTCAGGTAGACAGGCAGCGTCGCGACCAGCGTCTTACCTTCACCGGTCTTCATTTCGGCGATCGCATTGTTGTGCAGGATCATGCCGCCGATCAGCTGTACGTCAAAGGGCCGCAGGCCGAGAACGCGTCGAGAAGCCTCGCGTACGACCGCAAAAGCCGGTATAAGCAGATCATCGAGCGTCTTGCCATCGGCAAGCTGCTGGCGAAACTCGACCGTCTTTGCGGCGAGCGCCTCGTCGGAGAGCGCCTTCATGCTCTCTTCCAGCGCATTGATGGCATTGACCTGCGGAGCGAAGCCGCGGACACGGCGATCGTTGGCTGAGCCAAACAACTTACGGGCTATACCGCCGAGACTGACCATATGACTGGTCCTTTCTGATATTTTTCCCCGGCATTCCTGCAATGCCCGTTACCGAAAAATCCGGCGGTTTGGCATGAAACGCCCGGAAACTGTTCTGGACGAGAGGTTGCGTGACAGATAAGAGGGGGGTCGATTGATGTCAACGGGATTGGCCGATACAGAAAGGCCACATTCTGGTGTTTTGGGCTGGATTCACATGATGCTGAAGCCGGTGGTGTAACTCCGAAAGGTTTTTCTATGTTGAGCTACAACAAACTTGCTGTGGTCGCGTTTGCCACATTCGTCGCGTTTCAGGCCCCGGTGTTCGCCGCTGATGAGGCGGATGCAGTCATAGCCAAGGTCGGGGACCTGGAAATCCGCCAATCCGAACTCGACCTCGCGGTTGCCAATCTCGATCCGCAGCTGGCGCAGCTTCCTGACGATCAGAAGCGTGTCGCTGCCCTCTCGGCGGCGATCGACGTGAAGCTGCTTGCACAGGATGCGCTCGCCGAGAAGCTGAACGATACGCCGGAATTCAAGAACCGCATGGCCTATCTCCAGGACCGCGAACTCCACAATGCCTACTTCAAGGCGCATGTGGTCGATACCGTGACCCCGGATGAAGTGAAGGCGCGTTACGATAAGGAAGTGGCCGCTCTTCCGAAGCAGGAGGAAGTCCATGCCCGCCATATCTTGGTGAAGACCGAGGATGAGGCGAAGGAAGTGATCAAGGAGCTCGATGCCGGAAAGGATTTCGCCGAGCTCGCAAAGGAAAAATCGACCGATCCGAACAAGTCCGAAGGCGGCGATCTCGGCTATTTCACCCGCGGCCGCATGGTCAAGGAGTTCGAGGATGCCGCCTTTTCGCTGGACAAGGGCACCTATTCCAAGACGCCGGTGAAGACGGACTTCGGCTATCATGTGATCAAGGTCGAGGATAAGCGCGATGCACCGCCGCCGCCCTTCGATCAGGTGCAGGACCAGGTTCGTCAATTGGTCATGCGCGACAAGTACCTTGATCTCCTGAACAAGGCGAAGGCGACGTCCAAGGTTGACATCATGGACGAGACGCTTCGCAAGGGTTACGACGAAGCCAACAAGCAGCCGCAGCCGGGCGAAGAAGCGCCGGCCGAGCAGCCGGCCGAAGGCGCACCCGCAGCGCAGCCGCAGCAGTAAGATCCATCGAGCCCGGAATTTCCGGGCTCTTCACTATCATCAGGAAGCATCATGTCCGGTTCCGTCTCTCCGCTCGCTCCCAAGACCTTTGCCTCCGTGCCCGCCTTGCGCGGCGTGCGCATGGCAACCGCCTCCGCCGGCATCAAGTACAAGAACCGGACCGATGTCCTGCTGATGGTTTTCGACAAGCCGGCCAGCGTCGCGGGTGTCTTCACGCGCTCGAAGTGCCCGTCAGCGCCGGTCGATTTCTGCCGCAGCAATCTTCCGCATGGTTCGGCGCGTGCCGTCGTCGTCAATTCCGGCAATGCCAACGCATTCACGGGCCTCAAGGGCAGGCAGGCGACGGAGCTCACGGCTAAATCGGCTGCTGCCGCCGTCGGCTGCAGCGAGGGGGAAATCTATCTTGCCTCGACCGGCGTCATCGGTGAGCCGCTCGACGCTGCGAAATTCGCTGGCGTCCTGGACAGGATGCACGCCGATGCGACCGCCGATTTCTGGTTCGAGGCTGCCAAGGCAATCATGACGACCGACACCTACCCAAAAGTCGCAACACGCACCGCGGATATCGGCGGCGTGACGGTTACCATCAACGGCATCGCCAAGGGCGCCGGCATGATCGCGCCCGACATGGCGACGATGCTGTCCTTCGTGGTGACGGATGCCGATATCTCGCCGGCCGCACTCCAGGTTCTTCTTTCACAAGGCGTCGGCCCGACCTTCAACTCGATGACGGTCGACAGCGATACCTCGACCTCCGACACGCTAATGCTGTTTGCGACCGGTGCTGCCGCCGAGGACGGGCAGGTTCGCGTCGAAACCGCGGACGATCCGCGTCTTTCAAGCTTCCGCCCGGCGCTCAATGCGGTGCTCAAGGATCTGGCGATCCAGGTCGTGCGGGACGGCGAGGGTGCCACGAAGATGCTCGAGATCACTGTGACCGGCGCCGAAAGCGACATGGCCGCAAAGCGCATCGCGCTTTCGATCGCCAATTCCCCGCTGGTCAAGACGGCGGCTGCCGGCGAGGACGCAAATTGGGGCCGTATTGTCATGGCTGTCGGCAAATCGGGCGAGATGGCGGATCGTGACAAGCTTGCCATCTGGTTCGGCGACGTGCGCGTCGCCGTCGACGGCGAGCGCGATCCGGCCTATTCCGAGGAGGCCGCCTCGAACGTTATGAAGCAGCAGGATATTCCGGTGAGAGTCGATCTCGGCCTTGGAGAGGGCAAGGCGACGGTCTGGACCTGCGACCTTACGAAGGAATATGTTGCCATCAACGGCGACTACCGGAGCTGACAATCTGTTGATGCAAGCGTCTATCGCAATGAACAATCTGCCGCTCGTACGTCGGCTGGAGGCCGTCGGTTTTCGCGCTTGGCCAGCAGCTTCCGTGCAGTATGACGGAAGCTGGCAGGTGCGGCTGACCGCCGGGCACCCTTCCAAGCGGCTGAACAGCGTCGTGCCGCTCGATCCTTCCGATCATCGCGATATCGAGATCCGGCTTGAAAAGGCAGGCAGGAAGTTCGAGGCCTATGGGCGTCCGCTCACTGTCCGCGAGACGCCACTGGCGCCGCCGGCGCTGATCGACCTTCTGCGCGAGCAGCAATGGACGAGCTTCGACGAAACTATCGTTATGACCTGCGACCTCGCCTCGCTCGAATTGCCGGATACGCTCGATCATCTGCCGAGCCACGATGTCGGTCGTTTCGTCGATGCGAATCTGATGGTGGACAAGGCCGAGCCAGGTCTGAAGCCAGCCCTTGCGGAAATCATCAACGGCATCAAGCCTCCCTGCGGGCTCTTCGTCATAGAGGATATCGCCGCCGGTCCGGTTGCGACCGTTCTTTGCGTGCAGGACAACGATCTCGCCGGGATCGTCTCGCTTGCCGTCATCGAAGAACAGAGACGCAAGGGGCTTGGCGTGGAAATCCTCGCCGCCGCTCTGCGCTGGGCCAGGATGCGCAGCGCCCGCTCCGCCTGGCTTCAGGTCACAGCCGACAATGAGCCGGCGCTGGCGCTCTACCGGCGCTTCGGCTTCAAGGAAGCCTATCGTTATTCCTACTGGCGTCAGGATAGGACATGACGAACGTGGCGGGAATGAAGATCGTTCTGGTCGCCGCCTGCGCGCTCGTCGACAGCGACGGCCGCATCCTTCTTGCCCAGAGGCCGGAGGGTAAATCACTCGCGGGAATGTGGGAGTTTCCCGGAGGGAAGGTCGAAACTGGCGAAACGCCCGAAGAAACGCTGGTACGCGAGCTCAACGAGGAGCTCGGAATTATGACGCGCGTCCCCTGTCTCGCGCCGCTTACCTTCGCCAGCCACACCTACGAGACTTTCCATCTGCTGATGCCGCTCTATGTTTGCCGACGTTACGAGGGAATCCCTCAAGGGAAGGAAGGGCAGGCAATCAAGTGGGTGCGGCCGCAGGCGCTGCGCGACTATCCGATGCCGCCAGCGGATGAGCCACTCATTCCCTTCCTGCAGGACCTGCTCTGACTTTCCACAGATCCAATTTGGATGTGGATATTAATCGATCATTTAGCACCTTCTGCCAAACATCGTCCTCGTTCGGGCGAGTAACACGCGTAAAGAGACTCAATATGGTTGATGACGATTTCTGGAAGGCTGTTCAGGAGAAAGAACAGGCTGCGGGCACGTCACGCAGGACGGGCGCCCTGAACATTGCCCTGCTGTTCGGAACGGCAGCCGCGGCGCTTTCGCTCATTCTTACTCCCATGCTTTCGGACAGGTCGAAATCCAGCGTCTTTGCCAGCGCTCCCATGGAGCTCGACGCCATTACGACGGGGTCGATTCCCAAATCGGAACATGGCAAGCGCTATACGATCCGCCGCAGCATCCTCCAGGATACGCCGGGGTCCGTTTGCATCATTCAGGGGTATGGCGACGGCAATCGTTGTTGATACCATTGCAGCTTAGCCGATGTCACCACATCCGGTTCGCTGATTTTTAGAAATGAATCAGAGGTTTAAGATCGGATGTCTTTAATTCTATCGTTTCTGCGGGATAAAGGCGGTGCAACTGCCATCGAGTACGGCCTGATTGCGGCGCTCATTGCCGTTGCTCTCATCGCCGGTTTTGGCGGGCTTTCCAACAATCTTGCCAACATGTTCAATATGCTCTCGAACACGGTCGACAAGCCGCTCCCTTAGAGCGGGATGCCGAAAAGTGTGCGCGGTTTTCGGCAACATCCCGCTCTAATTTTTTGATTTAGAGACGGATTCAGATTTCACGTCGATTCGACCTGAAATCATTCGGCTCAAGGGGCTTTGCGATCATCGCTTCAACGGGTGCTCTTCCACCTTCAGGGCATCGGCGAGGCGGGCCTTGGCGGAGCCTGGCTGCAGCGGTTTCTGCTGGCTTTCATGCGGCGCCCAACCGGAAGCGTAGATGATGGAAAAGGTTGCCCTTATCCTTCCGTCGGAATCGGAGTAGCGCTCTGCGTAGATCTCCGCGGCGCGCAGGAAGAAGCCACGTGTCAGCGGCTTGCGGCTGCGGGCAGCGAGCGGATTGGCCATGCCCATGGCGCGCAGATCGCGCATCAGCGGAAAGAGGGAGTCGTAACGCACCGTATAATTCTCCGCGTCGACGACTGGCAGTGTGAAGCCCGCTCGCTGCATCAGGCCGCCAATATCGCGCACATCGGCAAAGGGGATGACGCGGGGGCTGGCTCCGCCCGTCATCTCGATCTCGGTCGCAAGCAGGACATCGCGCAGCTCCTGTAACGTGCCTGCGCCGGGGATGGCGGCGAGAAACACCCCGTCCGGCCTCAGAGCACGGCGAATTTGGATAAGGACGCCAGGAGTGTCGTTGGTCAGGTGCAGGTTCAGCGGCGACAGGACAAGATTGACGGATTGCGGCTCCAGCGGCACGTCTTCCAGTGACGAGGTGGTGATCGTCTCTCCGGGCGCCGCAAAATCGGTATTGGCCTCGATGCGCCGCAAACGTCCGATCTTGCCGGTTGCAATCGCCTTGCGGCCGGCTGCGCCGGTGGCTCCGTGAAATTCCACGGCTTCGTCGAAGCGGCGCTCGATAACCGAGAGGCGTTCGGCCATCTCGCTTGCTGCAATATCCAGGAGGAAAGCGGCATTTGGACCGTTTTGTACGAACGCACGCCGTCGATTGGCGGCGATCAGTGTCTGGTCGAAGACGATATCCATGGCATTTTCTCGCAGGTATCCTTGCTTGCGGCAGATCCGCTTTTCCGTCGCAAAGGCGCCAGGAAAAGACTAATGTCAACCATATGGGGACCATCAAAATCGAAATCACGCCATCGGCATGGCTTGCCGGCCTTGGGAGGTCCTTGGCGGCACTTGCGGATTTCCTTTATCCGCCGGGGTGCCCGGGATGCGGGGTTGCAACCGGTAGGCACCGCGGCCTCTGCCCGAAATGCTGGTCCGGCATCCGTTTCATTGAACGCCCTTATTGCGAAGTGTTAGGCAGCCCTTTTTCCCACGACCTTGGTCACGGAATCCTGAGCGCCGAAGCAATTGCATATCCGCCCCCTTTCGACCGGCTTCGTTCCGTTGCAGCGCATGACGGGGTCGTGCGCGATCTGGTGCATGGCCTGAAATATCGCGACCGCACGGACCTTGCGCCGATGATGGCCGGGTGGATGCTGCGGGCGAGTGATGGCGAAGTCGAGCGCTGCGATGCCATCATCCCTGTTCCGTTGCATCGCTTCCGGCTCTTTTCACGCAAATACAATCAGGCCGCCGAGCTTGCGCGCCATCTCAGCCACCTTTCCGGAAAGCCGCTTCTGGCTGCAACCGTCGTGCGCATCAAGCGGACCAGCCAGCAGGTGGGCCTCGGGGCAAAGGCGCGCGAGGACAATGTTCGCGGTGCATTCGGCATTCGCAAGGGCAGGGAGGGGGACATCTTCGGGAAACGGCTCGTGCTCGTCGACGATGTCTACACCACGGGCGCAACCGTTGCCGCCGCAACGCGCGTCCTGAGAAAGGCCGGTGCTGCGGACGTGACGGTTTTGACCTTTGCAAGGGCCTTGTCCGAGCCTATATGACAGGAAAGCTGACTTTTCGTCCGGAGACGTCAATGGCATCGGTTGAAATCTATACGCGCCAGTTCTGCGGTTATTGCGCCCGTGCAAAATCCCTGCTCGATTCCAAGGGCGTGCAGTATTTGGAGCATGACGCCACCTTCTCGCCCGACCTTCGCAAGGAGATGGTCGCAAAGGCGAATGGCGGTTCCACTTTCCCGCAGATTTTCATCGATGGCACCCATGTCGGGGGCAGTGACGATCTGCATGCGTTGGATCGGGCGGGAAAGCTCGATCCCATGCTGGCAAAGCTAGAGGTTGAATGATGACCTTCAAGGCTGCAGCCGTCCAGATGTGTTCCGGCGTCGATCCCGAGAGGAACGCTGCTGTGATGGCGCGTCTCGTCAGGGATGCCGCTTCGAAGGGCGCCGTCTATGTGCAGACGCCGGAGATGACGGGCGCCGTTCAGAAGGACCGGGCAGGTCTGCGCGCGGTGCTGAAGGATGAGGCAGGCGACATCATCGTGAGGACGGGCGGGGATCTGGCCCGCGAGCTCGGTATCCATGTTCATGTCGGTTCCACCGCGATCGCACTCGATGACGGCAAGATCGCCAATCGCGGTTTCCTCTTCGGCCCGGACGGGCGGATCCTCAACCGTTACGACAAGATTCATATGTTCGATGTCGATCTCGACAATGGGGAGAGCTGGCGCGAAAGCGCTGCCTATCGGCCAGGCTCCGAGGCCCGGGTCGTGTCACTGCCTTTTGCCGAGATGGGCTTCACGATCTGCTATGACGTCCGGTTTCCGGCACTTTTCCGCGCCCAGGCGATCGCCGGTGCAGAAGTCATGACAGTGCCCGCCGCCTTCACGAAACAGACCGGCGAGGCGCATTGGGAAATCCTGTTGCGCGCCCGGGCTATCGAAAACGGCATGTTCGTAATTGCTGCCGCGCAGGCGGGATTGCATGAAGACGGTCGCGAGACCTTCGGCCATTCGATGATCATCGACCCCTGGGGCAAGATCCTTGCCTTGGCAGGCGGCACCGGCGAAGCCGTCGTGCTGGCCGATATCGACATCTCGGCGGTAAAGGCAGCGCGTGATAAAATACCAAACCTGAAGAACGGGCGTGAATTCTCGATCGAAAAAACGACCGGAGTGGACGCAGGAGGCGTCGCTGCTTGATTCGCTATTCGCTTACCTGTGATAATGCCCACGAATTCGAAGGATGGTTTTCGGAAAGCGCTGATTTCGAACGGCAGAGGGAAAGTGGTCTTCTGTCCTGCCCCGTGTGCGGCTCGGCCGCCGTATCCAAGCTTCTGATGGTGCCCTCGGTTTCCACGGGGCGCAAGAAGGAAGAGATGCAGACGCTGGCGATGGATACGGCCCGCAGGGAGGCAATGGTCAAGCTCAAGGAGGCCATCACCGCCATCAAGGCCAATTCCGAGGATGTCGGCACACAATTCCCGGAAGAGGCGCGCAAGATCCACTACGGCGAGGCCGATCCCCGCGGCATTATCGGCAAGGCAACGCCCGACGAGGCGCAGGCTCTTGTCGAAGAGGGCATCGAGATTGCCGCATTGCCGGTACTGCCTGATGATGTGAACTGAAATGGGCGGCTCTTCCGCCTGGCGTCTCGCAATCTACAATTTCGGTCTGCATGTGGCACCTTACGATAGCCTGGCGGTCAAGGGATTCCGCCTACGCGAGCCGGCCAATTTTGAGGCCGCCGCACGCGCGAAGGGATTCATTGCGCGATCGGGCTATAGCGGCGAACCGGGACCGGCGAGTTGGGGGAGGCAGGTGTTTCCGCGTTTCATTCAGGAAAGCGGCTTTGAGACGGCGCCATCTTCGCTGTCGCTCTGGACCGATATCGAATCGCTTATGGCCTTTTCCTACAATGGTGTCCATGCGGAGGCGTTGAAGGGCGCGCGACACTGGAACGTCAGGCAGAGCTGGCCGCCCCTGGTTCTTTGGTGGGTTGGAGAGGATCATGTTCCCGAATGGTCGGAAGGCGTGGAGAGGCTGGAGCACCTTCATGACAACGGACCGGGGCCTCGCGCTTTCAATTTTAAGGAGGCCTATGCGGCCGACGGCGGCGCAATGGCGATCGACCGTGACCGCGTGCGGGGGCTCGCCGCCGAGAATGCCGGGAATCAGAGTGAACTGCTGGCCTACGTCAGATCGCTCGAGACATAGCGTTCGCTCAGGCCGGCCGGCGTGCCAACAGCATGTAGTTGACGTCCATATCCTTTGACAGGTTCCACTGATTCTGCAGCGGATTGAAGAAGACGCCCGTGCGGTGGGTGATGTCGAGGCCGGCGGCTGCAAGCGGCTTTTCCAGCTCTTCCGGACGCACCAGCTTCTCATATTGATGCGTCCCTCGCGGCAACCAGCGCAGGACATTTTCCGCCGCGAAGATGGCAAGAGCGGCCGCCTTCATGGTGCGGTTGATCGTCGCGACGAACATCAGGCCGCCCGGGCGCACCATCTTCGCGCAGGTCGATATGAAGAAATCGACATCGGCGACATGCTCGACGACTTCCATATTGAGTACGATATCGAAGGTCTCGCCGGCTTCTGCCAGTTCTTCGGCGGTGACTGCACGGTAGTCGACCGACACTCCGGACGCTTTCGCATGGGTGGAGGCGATGCCGATGTTTTTTTCCGAAGGATCGGCGCCGACCACGGAAGCGCCCATCCTTGCCATCGGCTCGGAAAGCAGGCCTCCGCCGCAGCCGATATCGAGTACGCGCAGCCCCTCAAGCGGCCGGGCGCTTCTCGGTTCACGGTTGAAATTGGCTGCCGCTTGATCACGGATATAGGCAAGCCGCACCGGATTGAACTTATGCAGCGGCTTGAACTTGCCGGTGGGGCTCCACCACTCCGCTGCCATGGCGGAAAAGCGGTCCACTTCGCTCTGGTCGATCGTTGTCTTGGCCGCTTCGCTCATTGCAGTTCTCCTATACCGATCACGATGAAGTCGGACGATCGGGAACGGAAGTCAAGGGGACGAGGGCGGCCGGTCTGCCTCTTGCCACTCTCGTCAATTTCTGCCTTCCTAATGCAATCGAGGAATCAGCCGAGAGGCGCAGCGATGTCGGAGCCGGAAGAAGATAAGATCGATGCGACATTCCGCAACGGGTCGGTGACGGCAGTCGGTATCATCCTCGGCTTTTCATTCAACCTCATCAGCAACTGGGTTTCCAATCCGAATGACTGGAGCCGCATCGATATCCTACCCTCCGCCCTGCTGCTTGCGGGCATCGTCATTCAGGTGAAGGCCCTGGCGGATCTTCTTGGGCGCGATTCACTGCTTGTCATCAAATACGACCAGGCGCGTCGTCTTTTCATGGTCGGCGTGCTCGTTCTTGCCATCGGTATGGCGGTTGCGCTCGCCAACGATATTCTCGGTCTCGGCAAAATGCCGTTGCTCGGCTAAGTATGATGGACGGCGCTATGCGTTCTATAGCCGCTGCTCATTCCCATTGCACCTGCTGTCCAAAGCCGCTAAGAGACGCCGCAACCTGGCGCTTGCCAGCGCATGATCTTGCCGGAAGCCGCGGGTTTTTCGGGAGCGCGCGGCGGTCCAGATCGTTTGTCGGGCGCGTTCCGGGACGGAGCGCCGCGAATAGGTACCGGTAGAGGCTGATGGCGCGCATCGTGATGAAATTCGGCGGGACTTCCGTCGCTGATCTGGACCGTATCAAGAATGTCGCCCGCCATGTGAAACGGGAAGTGGATGCCGGTCACGAGGTGGCTGTCGTCGTTTCCGCCATGTCAGGCAAGACCAATGAGCTGGTCGGCTGGGTGCAGGGAATGCCGAAAGTGATCGGCGCCAATTCGCCTTTCTACGATGCGCGCGAATATGACGCCATCGTCGCTTCCGGCGAGCAGGTGACCTCGGGACTGCTGGCGATCGCGCTGCAGGCGATGGATATCAATGCGCGCTCCTGGCAGGGCTGGCAGATTCCGATTAAAACCGACAATGCCCATGGCGCGGCGCGCATCATGGAAATCGACGGGGCCGACATCATTCGCCGCATGGGCGAGGGGCAGGTCGCTGTCATCGCCGGCTTTCAGGGGCTCGGACCCGACAACCGCGTTTCGACCCTCGGGCGCGGTGGCTCGGATACGTCAGCAGTCGCGATTGCAGCGGCAGTGAAGGCCGACCGATGCGACATCTATACCGATGTAGACGGCGTCTATACGACCGATCCGCGCATCGAGCCGAAGGCACGGCGCCTCAAAAAGATAGCCTTCGAGGAAATGCTGGAAATGGCGTCGTTGGGCGCGAAGGTGCTGCAGGTGCGCTCGGTCGAGCTCGCCATGGTGCACAAGGTGCGCACCTTCGTGCGTTCGTCGTTCGAGGATCCCGATGCGCCGGGTATGGGCGATCTGTTGAACCCGCCCGGAACGCTGATTTGTGACGAGGAAGAAATCGTGGAACAGGAAGTAGTCACCGGCATCGCCTATGCCAAGGATGAAGCCCAGATCTCGCTTCGACGTCTGGCCGACCGGCCTGGCGTTTCGGCCGCAATCTTCGGGCCGCTCGCCGAATCCCATATCAATGTCGACATGATCGTCCAGAACATCTCCGAGGACGGATCCAAGACCGACATGACCTTCACGGTGCCTTCGGGCGATGTCGAGAAGGCGATCAAGGTTCTCGCCGAGAACAAGGGCAAGATCGGCTACGATGTCGTCCAGAACGAATCAGGACTGGTGAAGGTGTCGGTGATCGGCATCGGCATGCGCTCGCACGCGGGCGTTGCGGCGACCGCTTTCCGTGCACTTGCCGAAAAAGGCATCAACATCAAGGCGATTACCACCTCGGAAATCAAGATTTCCATCCTGATCGACGGTCCATATGCAGAACTTGCTGTGCGGACTTTGCATTCCTGCTACGGTCTGGATAAGAGTTGATTTAACGCTGAGAAACGACGGGCCCTGACGGAGGACAGTTCGGACAGGCCACCTGCCGGCGGAGACATCGGTATCGGGGAGCGAGTGACGCAATGAGAGACCTTTCCGGCGGTCCGCGCGTTCTGCTCAAGCGGCTGCGCGAATTGATGGCGGAGCCGCTCGAGCCGCAGGAGCGCCTCGACCGGATCGTGCGCCAGATTGCGAGCAATATGGTGGCGGAAGTCTGCTCCGTCTATGTGCTGCGCGCCGATGGCATTCTTGAGCTCTACGCGACCGAAGGCCTCAAACGGGAGGCTGTCCACCTTGCGCAGTTGAAGATGGGGCAGGGCCTCGTCGGCACCATCGCCGCGTCCGCCCAACCGCTCAATCTCTCCGATGCACAGTCGCATCCGGCCTTCCGTTATCTGCCGGAGACGGGTGAAGAAATCTATCATTCCTTTCTCGGTGTGCCGATCTTGAGGACCGGGCGTTCGCTCGGCGTTCTTGTTGTGCAGAACAAGGCCAGTCGCACCTATCGCGACGAGGAGCTGGAAGCGCTCGAGACGACGGCGATGGTCCTTGCCGAGATGATCGCGACGGGCGAGCTCAAGAAGATCACCAAGCCCGGCCTGGAACTTGACCTTACGCGTTCGGTGACGATCGACGGCGACAGCTACAATGAAGGCATCGGCCTCGGTTATGTCGTGCTGCACGAGCCGCGTATCGTCGTCACCAATCTGCTCAACGAGGACACGGAGAAGGAAATCCGTCGTCTTTCCGAGGCGATGGGATCCTTGCGCATTTCGATTGACGATATGCTGTCGCGCCGTGAGGTCTCCATGGAAGGCGAGCACCGCGAGGTTCTGGAAACCTACCGCATGTTCGCGAACGATCAGGGCTGGGCGCGCAAGCTCGAAGAGGCGATCCGCAATGGCCTGACGGCGGAAGCGGCGGTCGAGAAGGTACAGAGCGACACCAAGGCGCGCATGATGCGCCTGACCGACCCTTATCTGCGCGAGCGCATGCATGATTTCGAGGACCTCGCCAACCGACTGCTGCGGCAACTGACCGGCTATACCGCAAAGACCGCCGGCGAGGGCTTCCCGAGCGACGCGATCATTTTCGCCCGTGCCATGGGTGCGGCAGAGCTGCTCGATTATCCACGCGCCAATATCCGCGGCCTCGTGCTGGAAGAAGGGGCGGTCACCAGCCATGTGGTCATCGTTGCACGGGCCATGGGAATACCGGTGGTTGGTCAGGCGGCGGGCGTTGTAGCGCTTGCGGAAAACGGTGATCCGGTCATCATCGACGGCGACGAGGGGCACGTGCACCTGCGGCCCATGGCCGACCACCAGCGCTCCTACGAGGAGAAGGTGCGTTTCCGGGCACGGCGGCAGGCGCAGTTCAGGGCACTGCGTTCAGTCGAGCCGGTGACGAAGGACGGGCAGCGTATCACGCTCCTGATGAATGCCGGCCTGCTCGTCGACCTGCCGCAGCTTTCCGAATCGGGCGCCGAGGGTATCGGGCTCTTCCGCACCGAGCTGCAGTTCATGATCGCGTCCACCATGCCGAAGGCGGACGAGCAGGAAGCCTTTTACCGGAACGTCATGAAGCAGGCGGGCGAGCGAATGGTGACCTTCCGCACGCTCGATATCGGCGGCGACAAGGTCGTGCCCTATTTCCGCGGCCACGAGGAAGAGAATCCCGCACTTGGCTGGCGAGCGATCCGGCTTTCTCTCGATCGGCCGGGACTGCTGCGCACGCAGCTGCGTGCCATGCTGAGAGCCGCCGCCGGCGGCGAGCTTCGGATGATGGTGCCGATGGTCACTGAGGTTTCCGAGATCCAGGCGGTGCGCGACCTGATGCAGAAGGAAGTGCAGCATCTTTCGCGTTTCGGCTATACGCTGCCGCGCAAGCTTCAGTTCGGCGCCATGCTGGAAGTGCCGGCGCTGCTGTGGCAACTCGACGAATTGATGGATGCAGTCGATTTTGTCTCGGTCGGTTCGAACGATCTCTTCCAGTTCTCCATGGCCGTCGATCGCGGCAATGCGCGGGTCGCCGACCGCTTCGACGTGCTTGGCCGTCCGTTCCTACGCATCCTGCGCGAGATCATAAGGGCCGGCGAGCGCAACAAGACGCCGGTGACGCTTTGCGGCGAGATGGCTGGAAAGCCGATCTCGGCGATGGCTCTCCTTGGTCTCGGTTTCCGCTCCGTGTCCATGTCTCCGGCGGCAATCGGTCCCGTCAAGGCCATGCTGCTCGGTCTCGATGTCAGTGCGCTTGCCAAGGTCATGGACGAGGCACTTGACGACACGCATCCGACCTTATCGATGCGCGATGTCCTTGTCGGCTTCGCCGAGAGCCACAATATTCCGGTCTAGAAACATATAAAAAGAATTGGAGTGTAGGGTGGCGAAGCTTCCTGTCGAAAAGATGCGTGAGCTGGAGCGCCGGTTCGGCGAGATCGAGGCGCGCATGTCAGCGGGCCCGTCGGCCGAGGTTTATGTTAAACTTGCCTCGGAATATTCCGAACTGCAGCCTGTCGTCGCGAAGATTCGCGCCTATGAGAGGGCGGTGGCCGAGCTTGCGGATCTGGACCACATGCTTTCCGATAGGACTGTCGATCGCGAGATGAGGGATTTGGCGGAAATCGAGCTGCCGGACGTGAAGGAACGGCTGGAAAGACTGGAACAGGAGATCCAGATCCTGCTGCTGCCGAAGGACGCCGCCGACGAGAGGAGCGCGATCCTGGAAATCCGTGCCGGAACGGGCGGCTCCGAGGCCGCTCTCTTCGCCGGTGATCTCTTCCGCATGTATGAACGCTTTGCCGCCGCCAACGGCTGGAAGGTGGAAGTCCTGTCGGCAAGCGACGGTGAGGCGGGCGGCTATAAGGAAATTATCGCGACGATTACCGGCAAGGGGGTTTTCTCGCGATTGAAATTCGAATCCGGCGTCCACCGCGTGCAGCGCGTCCCCGAAACGGAAGCGAGCGGACGCATCCATACTTCCGCAGCCACCGTCGCCGTTCTGCCGGAGGCCGAGGAGATCGACATCGACATTCGGGCGGAAGATATCCGCATCGATACAATGCGTTCGTCCGGCGCTGGCGGTCAGCACGTCAACACGACCGACTCGGCTGTGCGCATCACGCATCTGCCGACCGGCATCGTCGTGACAAGCTCTGAAAAATCGCAGCACCAGAATCGCGCCAAAGCAATGCAAGTGCTGCGCTCCAGGCTTTATGACCTCGAGCGGCAGCGAGCCGACAGCGAGCGTTCGGCTGACCGCAAGAGCCAGGTCGGATCCGGCGACCGCTCGGAACGCATCCGCACTTATAACTTCCCGCAAGGGCGGGTCACCGATCACCGCATCAACCTGACGCTCTACAAGCTCGATCGGATGATGGAAGGTGATATGGACGAGGTGGTGAATGCACTGCTTGCGGACTATCAGGCAAGCCAGTTGGCACAGCTCGGCGAGCAGCAATGAAGGAGGCCGAAGCGACGGTTTCTGATATTCTCAGGGAGGTACGAGGCCGCTTTGCGGAGGCGAAGCTGGACGATCCGGCCTTGGACGCGCGTACCCTCGTCGCCGGACTTCTCGGGATGTCGAAGACAGAGCTGTTGATGCGGACCAACGAGACGGTTGAGCCGCAGCGGCAGGCCGTGATCGAGCAGGCCGTCCAACGGCGGTTGGCGCATGAGCCAGTGCACCGGATTCTCGGCGAACGGGCATTCTATGGACTTTCGCTTAAGCTTTCCCCGGACACGCTGGAACCGCGTCCGGATACAGAAATTCTCGTCGATACGGTGCTTCCTTATGCCCACCGCCTTGTAACTGCGCATGGCAATATCCATATACTCGACATAGGAACAGGGACAGGCGCAATCTGTTTGGCACTTCTTCAGGAATGCCCAGATGCCCTTGGGACAGGAAGCGATATTTCCGCAGGAGCGTTGAAAATCGCGGAAGAAAATGCGGAAAAGAATGGTCTTGAAGGACGGTTCCGCAGCTTGCAAAGCAATTGGTTCGAGACTATCCAAGATCAGTTTCATGTGATTGTCTCAAATCCGCCCTATATTGCGAGCAGTGTCATTTCCAGCCTTGCTCCGGAAGTGAAGAACTTTGATCCTTCAACAGCTCTGGATGGCGGGATAGATGGGCTTGACGCCTACAGATCCATTGCCAAAGATGCGGCAAGGTTCCTGCATCGCGACGGCATTGTCGGATTGGAGATCGGTTACGATCAACGGGCCGCTGTGACGGCGATCTTCGAGGCCTCGCACTTTCACTTGCTGGAGGCGGTTCGGGACTATGGTCAGAACGATCGTGTACTGGTGTTCGCGTGCAACGGATGAGCGACAAATTGCAGCAGTCAATGGGACGTTATTGCTATTGCGAAGAAAAGACTTGGATTTCCTGAGGAAGCGATATAGGTTGCGCTCACGCGTTGGGCGTCCTGGAGTGAACGGGATTCGTTCGTATCTGGATCGCCTCGGAGGTTCCCTCTTTAAACGAAAGTTTCAAAGGTTGAACACAGCCCAATGCGTGAATCAGTTAATCTGACTTGAGAACAAGCGACAGGTCGGCGCGAGGCGCCGCCTGCTTGCGGCACAGAGGCCTGACCCGGTTTGCGGGCATGGCTGTGGGTGCCATGTATTCATCACAACAAGAGAATTCAGGTGAGCGATCGATGAGGCCAGGACAGCAAAACAAGCGCGGTCGAGGGCGCGGCAACAACAACGGCGGCGGCGGCAACAACAATAACAACAACTTCAACCGCAAGGGGTCCAATCCGCTGACGCGGACTTATGACAGCTCCGGTCCGGATGTGAAGATTCGCGGTACGGCTCAACATATCGCCGAAAAATACTCCGCGCTGGCCCGCGATGCACAGAGCTCCGGCGACCGTGTCATGGCCGAAAACTATCTCCAGCACGCCGAGCACTACAATCGCATCATCGCCGCCGCCCAGGCGCAGATGCAGGAGCGCTACCAGCGTGATGATCGTCACGATTTCAGTGATCGTGACAACATCGACCGCGATATCGACGAGTTGGATACCGCCGAAGTCGAGGAGCGGCCTGTGGTCGTGGCTCAGCCGGCTCCCCAGCCGGAGGTGATCGACGGAACGGGTCCGCAGCCCGTGATCGAGGGAATCCCGGCCGAGGTCGCCATCGAAGAAGAGGCTCCGGCCTCTGGCCAGCGCGAACGCCAGCCGCGTCGCCGCAACGCGGGCAATCGTCCCCGCCGTCAACCGCGTCGTAGCGCCAATGGCGATGCTCAGGGTGAGGAAGGCGCAGCCGAAGGTTCTGGCGGCGAGGCGCAGGATGCGCCGGTGCTTGCCGCGGCTGCTTCCGAATAGGACCCGAAGCGGAATATTCTAGATCTGATTCTTGTAATAAACCCCGGCCCAGTCGGGGTTTTTTCATTTCTGCGGGCCTTTAAACTCTTCAAATACCATACCATATTCTGCCAGACTGCTTCGCCGCAAATCTCAATCGTGGCGAGGAGAAAAGAGTTTGCCTTTTGAGGGAACTCAATCTCAATCATCGGCCTGCGCCATATAAGGGCAGGGCGATTCATGGAGGTACAGTATGAATATCGAAAAATATTCCGAGCGGGTCCGCGGCTTCCTGCAATCCGCACAGACCTACGCCCTGGCACAGGGCCACCAGCAATTCACACCCGAGCATGTTCTCAAAGTACTCCTTGACGACGATGAAGGCATGGCCGCTTCGTTGATCGAGCGGACCGGCGGCGACGTCAAAGCAGCACGTCTTGCCAATGATGCGGCACTTGCAAAACTGCCGAAGGTCTCCGGCGGCAATGGTCAGGTGTATCTGGCGCAACCGCTTGCCAAGGTATTTTCGACCGCCGAGGAGGCCGCCAAAAAAGCGGGCGACAGTTTCGTAACCGTCGAGCGATTGCTGCAGGCGCTCGCCATCGAGCCATCCGCTTCGACTTCGACCACGCTCAAGAACGCAGGCGTGACGCCGATCGCCTTGAACCAGGTCATCAACGATATTCGCAAGGGTCGCACTGCCGACTCCGCCAATGCGGAGCAGGGCTTCGATTCGCTTAAGAAATACGCCCGCGACCTCACGGGCGAGGCCCGAGAGGGTAAGCTCGATCCGGTCATCGGCCGCGACGATGAAATCCGTCGCACGATCCAGGTTCTTTCCCGCCGTACCAAGAACAATCCCGTGCTGATCGGTGAGCCGGGCGTCGGCAAGACCGCGATTGTGGAGGGCCTGGCGCTCAGGATCGTCAATGGCGACGTGCCGGAATCGCTGAAGGACAAGCGGCTGATGGCGCTGGACATGGGTGCCCTGATTGCCGGCGCGAAGTTCCGCGGCGAATTCGAAGAGCGACTGAAAGCCGTCCTCAACGAAGTGCAAGCGGAAAACGGCGAAATCATCCTCTTTATCGATGAGATGCACACGCTGGTCGGCGCGGGTAAGGCGGATGGTGCAATGGACGCATCCAATCTGCTGAAGCCGGCGCTTGCCCGCGGCGAACTGCATTGCGTCGGTGCCACCACGCTCGATGAATACCGCAAGCATGTCGAGAAGGATCCTGCACTTGCCCGCCGCTTCCAGCCGGTCATGGTCGACGAGCCGACGGTCGAGGACACCATCTCGATCCTGCGCGGATTGAAGGAAAAATACGAACAGCATCACAAGGTCCGGATCTCGGATTCAGCCCTGGTCGCCGCTGCCACGCTTTCCAACCGCTACATCACCGACCGTTTCCTGCCGGACAAGGCCATTGACCTGATGGACGAGGCGGCCGCAAGGTTGCGCATGCAGGTCGATTCCAAGCCGGAAGAACTCGATGAACTCGACCGCCGTATCATCCAGCTCAAGATCGAACGCGAAGCATTGAAGAAGGAGACCGATCAGGCTTCGGCTGACCGCTTGCTGCGACTGGAAGCCGATCTTGCCGCTCTCGAAGAGGAAGCAAATGCCCTGACGGCGCGCTGGCAATCGGAAAAGCAGAAGCTCGGATTGGCTGCGGACCTGAAGAAGCAGCTCGATGAAGCCCGAAACGAATTGGCTATCGCCCAACGCAAGGGCGAATTCCAACGGGCCGGAGAGCTTGCCTATGGCGTCATTCCGAAGTTGGAGAAGGACCTGGCTGCTGCCGAAGATAGCGACGGAAGCCGCGATGCGATGGTGCAGGAGGTCGTGACGCCTGATAACATCGCCCATGTGGTCTCCCGCTGGACCGGGATTCCCGTGGACAAGATGCTGGAAGGTGAACGCGAGAAGCTGCTGCGCATGGAAGACGAGCTGGCGGCCTGGGTTGTCGGCCAGGGGGATGCCGTCCAAGCGGTCTCGCGCGCAGTGCGGCGTTCGCGTGCAGGCCTGCAGGATCCGAACCGGCCGATTGGCTCGTTCATTTTCTTAGGCCCCACCGGCGTCGGCAAGACCGAGCTTACCAAGGCGCTCGCACGCTTCCTCTTCGACGATGAAACGGCGATGGTCCGCATGGACATGTCGGAATATATGGAGAAGCACTCCGTTGCCCGGCTGATCGGTGCACCTCCCGGCTATGTCGGTTATGAGGAAGGTGGTGCCTTGACCGAATCCGTCCGTCGGCGCCCCTATCAGGTCGTCCTGTTCGACGAGATCGAAAAGGCGCATCCGGATGTCTTCAATGTTCTGCTCCAGGTGCTGGACGATGGACGCCTGACAGATGGGCAGGGCCGCACGGTCGATTTCCGCAATACCATGATCATCATGACGTCGAACCTCGGCGCGGAATATCTGACCAAGCTCGGCGAAAACGAAGACAGCGAGGCGGTTCGCGAGCTCGTCATGGGCGAAGTGCGTGCCCACTTCCGGCCGGAGTTCCTGAACCGCGTCGATGAGATCATCCTTTTCCACCGGCTGCGCCGCGAGGAAATGGGTGCGATTGTCGACATCCAACTCAAGCGTCTGGTCGCGCTCCTGTCGGAACGCAAGATCACGCTGGAGCTGGACGAGGATGCCCGCAGCTGGCTTGCGAACAAGGGCTACGATCCGGTCTATGGCGCAAGGCCGCTGAAGCGGGCGATCCAGAAATATGTTCAGGATCCGCTTGCCGAGCTCATCCTGTCCGGCGAGATTCCGGACGGCTCGACGGTCAAGGTCACCAGCGGTACCGACCGCCTGTTGTTCCGGCCCCGCCGATCGGTCAGCGAAGCGGCCTAATCCAGACGAAAATTGAGCTATTCAGGCGCTGCGCATCTCCGGATGCGCGGCGCTTGTCGTTCCGCGAGGTTTCCGTCTCTGCGAGGTTCCCATTGGCCGCATGCCGCAATCAGTTGCGGCTGGCCACTTCGCTCGGCGTGCCGAGCAGCGTATCGATGCGCTTACGCTCGTCTTCGAACTTCGCAAGCGCTACGCCTTCTAGGGATTTGCCGCCCGGCAGGCGGATACGCTGCGGATCGACCCGCGTGCCGTTGACGATCAGCTCGTAATGGAGGTGCGAGCCGGTGGCCACGCCTGTCGAACCGACGAAGCCGATAACCTGACCCTGAACCACTTTAGCTCCCGGAACGACGCCTTTTGCGATGGCGCTCTGGTGGTTGTAGGAGGAAACGTAGCCGTTGGCATGTCGGATAAGCGTCTGGTTGCCGTAGCCGCCGGAATCCCAGCCTGCCTTTTCCACGACGCCGTTGCCGGTTGCGATGATCGGCGTTCCGCGCGGCGCAGCCCAGTCGACGCCGGTATGCATGCGCGCAAAACCAAGAACGGGATGGCGCCGCATACCGAAGCCTGAGGTGAAGTGGCCGTTCGGAACGGGATTGCGCAGCAGGAATTGACGTATGCTCTTGCCGTCCTCGTCGAAATAGTCGATCGAGTGATCGTCCGGATCCTCGAAACGATAGAAGCGGGTGACGGTGTCGCCGAATTTGGCGTTGACGTAGAGGAGCTCGGAACCGGGTGCGGCCTTTCCGCTTTCGTCGGCGGCGGAGAAGAAGGCCTCCAGCGAATCCTGCGGCTTCAGCTGTGCCTGGAAATCGACGTTGCTTGCCAGAAGCTTGATGATCAGGGCGATCATGTCCTGCGTCATGCCGTAGGAAAGGCCGGCGCGATAAATCCCGTCGTAGATCCGGGGCAGATCGCGGCCGGCGGCTACGGTAA
Source organism: Sinorhizobium sp. CB7 (assembly GCF_041357635.1). Classification (NCBI taxonomy): domain Bacteria; kingdom Pseudomonadati; phylum Pseudomonadota; class Alphaproteobacteria; order Hyphomicrobiales; family Rhizobiaceae; genus Sinorhizobium; species Sinorhizobium sp. CB7. The sequence goes on along the minus strand of NZ_JAULLL010000022.1, from coordinate 1,510 downwards.
TATTGGTGTCGTCGAAAGCGCTGGCGATGGCATCGAGCTTCGGCGGTTCCGCACCGGGTACGAAACGGCCCTGATCGTCCATCGCCATGGTCACCGCGTGCTGGGTGCCGTGATAGAGGCTGGCGCGGATGATCTTTGCCTGCTCGCCTTTCTGAATAATGCCAATGCGCAGCACGTCGCCGGCCGCAAGGTCAGTGGTGCCGAGTTGCGGCGAGAGGAATGCGGCAATACCGTCTGCCTGCGGCTTCGGATAGCCGGCATTCGCAAGGGCCTGTGTGATCGCCATGTTCTGGCGGACCGGAATGACGTCGTCGGCATATTCAGGCGTCTGTGGTGTGATCGATTCCTGCGCGGCGACGGACATATTCTGCTCGAGAACCCGCGCTGCAAGCCCCGCGGTCAGATCGACGTCGCTGTCATCATTGGCGAAGCGTTGCGGATCCACATAGTAGAGCGCCGAAAGCTGGGTATTGCCGTCGGTAAGAACAGAACCGTTCGAGCGAACATTCTCCTCCACCTCGTCGAGAGACATGGTTTTGGCAAAGGTGAAAGATGCATCCTTGGTCGGGAAGGGAACGGTCTTCAGACTGACCTCGGATTCCACATCGGATCCATAGATCGAGCCGGTGCGATTGGCGGCAGCCGGGATACTGTTTTCCGCGGAAAAGATCGAAAGCGGATCGAAGTCGGGATAGTCTTCGGTCGCAACGTGATTTGCGGCGAGCGTCATCTTTACATGGACGAAAGGTTGTCGGCGGACGACCTCCTTCTCGCCGTCGTTGACCACCGTGGAGACGTCCATGACCGTCTTGTCGGAGGGCCTGGCTGCGATGGCTGGCGCGATGAGCCGGCTGCCTCGGGTGACATTGCCGTTATGATTGTCATGGGAGAGGTCGGCAGTCGCATAGGCCTCCGCGGGGATGGCAAGCTGCTGGCGACCGTCAAGGGCCGCAAACAGCGCAACGCCCATGAGAATACTCGAGGTAATGCCTGTGAGGAACGTGCCCGAAAGCCAGCGCAATGAAATCTCGCGGCGGTCGGGCGCCCGGCGGCCATCGGCCAGGATTGGCGGCTCGTTGCCAAGCGATCGGAGCACCACTTTGTCCGTCATCATGCCAATCGGGTCCGGTTCCTTTTCGAGCAATCCTGAAAGCGTGGGCGGAAGAAGTGCATATTTATTACCGAAAAGTCAAATCGGGATGGATTGATGATTGCAGGCCAAACGTGCCTGAATCATGTGCATCGGAAGAACATTCGATTGTGAATTTGTAAGGGCAGAGACGAAAATTACCGATCACATCTGCACTGTTTCCGACGATGGTAGACGATGAAATTTACCCTGAATTGTACGGGCGCTCAGGACCTGTCGCTATCCGTGCTCTCATAAGGAGCGATTCAAAATATCGCTTTAGATTCAAGCAGCTGAGCGATTTTGAATTTTTTTTGAAAGTTGCTGTTGACTTGGTCTGAGGGGTAGGATTATAAGCGCCATCACTGACGAGGGCGGCGG